>CAMVEB010000043.1 GCA_947166385.1 uncultured Clostridia bacterium
CATGTGATCAGCGAAGCGTGGTTCGATGGGAATGGGAAACCCATGACCATCAGTGATACCTATGTCCGGATCGAACGGGAGTTTGACGAGAAGAAAAACACCATTAAAGTGGAATACTACGGACCGGACGGACAGAAGATTGCCCGGAAGGACGGGTATGATGAACTCCGGCAGGAGTTCAATGAGAAGAACCAGGTCATCCGGATTCGGTATTTCCTGAACGGGGAGCCGTTTGCGCTGAACGGCGCGGCTGTGGTCGAGCGGACGTATGACGAGAATGGCTTGGTATCGTCCGAAGCCTATTTCGGCGTTAACGAAGAGCCGGTTCTGCATGAGAAGAATAAATATCACAAAGTGGCAAAGGTTTATCTGGACAAGGATCATGTCCTCAGCGAAGCGTGGTTCGATGAGAACGATCAGCCGATGGCCATCAGTGATACCTATGTTCGGATCGAGCGGGAGTTTGACGAACAGAAGAACCCGGTCCGGGAGGTCACTTTTGACGCGGAAGGAAAGAAGACGCCGCGGAAAGCCGGGTATGATGAGGTTCGTCGTATATATAATGAAGCGAACAAAGTAACGCGGATGGAGTATTACCTGCAGGATCAGCTGTTCCTGCTGCAGGAGGGTTATGCGGCGCTCGAGCGGGCGTATGATGAAAACAATCTCCTGATTCAGGAAAGCTATTTCGATGAAAAAGGAGAGAAGACGCTGCTGCCGGCCGGGTATCACTGCTTCAGGCAGGTGAACGGGGAGGACAAATATCCCGCGACGATTGCCTATTTCGGCGTAAACGACGAGCCGGTGATCAACACCAGCGTCAAATATCACCGGATCGACCGGACCTATTTGGATGACAAACACTTCACCAGCGAAGCATGGTTCGAGGAGAACGATCAGCCGATGACGTTGGGGGATACCTACGTCCGCATTGAGCGGGAGTTTGACGATCGGAAAAATGCCGTTGTGGTCATCACATATGACGCGGATCATCAGAAGATCACGCGGAACGCGGGATATGATGAACTCCGGCAGGAATTCAACGACAAAAACCAGGCCAGCCGGATTGAGTACTATGCGGACGGCAAGCCTGTGCTGCTGAAGGACGGGTATGCTGCGGTGGAGCGGGAATACGACGACGCGGGCAACGTGTCCTATGAGCGTTATCTGAACGAAGCTCATGAGCCGACGCTCCGTGCGCAGGGATACGGCGCGATCCGGAAGCGGTACGATGATAAGAAACGGGTGATCTATGAGGCCTGGTTCGATGAGCAGGAACAGCCCATGCCGATTCAGAAGGATCTCTACTGCGCCGTCGAGCGGGAGTATGATGAAAACGGGCTGGCCAATGTGCTGCGCTTCTATGACGGAGAGGGGAATCCGACCGTCTGCCGGGACGGGTATGAGATGGTCTGGAGGCGCTTTAACGACGCGAAGAAGGTCACTTACGAGACCTATATGGATCACGAAAGCCAGCTGATGCCCAATGCGAAGGGCGTTTATCAGACGGCCTATGATTATGACGAAAACGGCCGGCTGATCCGGGAACGCTATTTCGATGAGAACGGCCAGGAAAAGGCAAACATCGATGGGTTCATCGCGATCGAATACACTTATGACGAAAACGGCAAGCTGACCCAGCAGACAGGCGTTCAGTAAGAAAGGAGTGGGACACTTGGGACAGTCCCATCTGTCCCAACAGACTGGGACAGATGGGACTGTCCCAAGTGTCCCAGTATCCCGGAAGGAGAGTTTTGTTTGACAGCCAGAAAACTTCCGATCGGAATTCAGGGATTTGAAGGTCTCAGAAAAGACGGATATGTTTATGTGGACAAAACAGCGTACATCCATCGCCTGGTTCATGAAGGGAAGCCCTATTTCCTGAGCAGACCCAGAAGATTCGGGAAAAGCCTGCTGATCTCGACGCTGAAAGCGTACTGGGAAGGGAAAAAGGAGCTTTTCTCAGGTCTGGCGATCGAGAAACTGGAGGAAGGCAATCCCGGAGCCTGGCAGCAGTACCCGGTGTTCAGCTTTGATTTTAACGGAGTCAATTATCAGGAAGCAGGCGCGCTGGAGGAATCGCTGCATATTCAGCTGAAACGCTGGGAAAAACAGTATGGGATTGCCTCCAATCATGAAACGCTGGCTGAACGCTTTCAGAATCTTCTGCTGAAAGCTCATCAGGATACATCACTCCGCTGTGTCATTCTGGTTGACGAATACGATAAGCCGCTGCTCGATGTGATCGAAAATCAGGAACTGCAGCAGCACAACAAGGAAGTGTTTAAAGGCTTTTTCAGTACGCTGAAGAGCTTTGATGAATATATTGAGTTCATTTTTATCACGGGCGTAACGAAGTTCCATAAGGTCAGCATTTTCAGTGACTTGAATCAACTTCGCGATATTTCCATGAGCGAGGATTATGCAAGCCTTTGCGGAATCACAGAAGAGGAGATTGAAGAAAACTTTTCGGACTGTGTGGCTGCACTCGCGATAAAACAGGAAATAACCGAAGAGGGATGCCGCTTTGCCCTGAAAAAACAGTATGACGGTTACCGTTTCCACCCAAACGGCAGAGCCGTATATAACCCGTACAGCTTGCTGGGGGCTTTTCTGGATAAGGAATTTGGCTCCTATTGGTTTGAAACGGGCACGCCGACCTTTCTGGTCAGGAAACTCCGGGAGAATCATTTTGATGTGCGCAGCTTTACAGATAAAACGCTGTACGCGAATGAAGCAGCATTAAAGGATTATACCGGGGATGGTTTGGATCCGATCCCGCTTCTGTATCAGACGGGCTATCTGACAATTGCAGATTATGACAACAAGCGCAGAAGGTATACGCTGGGCTTTCCGAATGAAGAGGTCAAATACGGATTTCTTCAGAGCATGATTCCATCCTATGTGCCGATGGCTACAGCCGGAAACAAACTGGATATTTTTACACTGGATGAAGCCATTGAAAAAGGGAATCTGGAACAGATCAGGAATGTGCTGGCCGGATTGTTTGCCCATATCACGTATACTGTAGCATCAGATCCTTTTGAGCATTACTTCCAGGCGGTGATTTATCTGGTGTTCACGTTGCTGGGGAAGTTTTGCCAGTGCGAGATGCATACTTACACCGGACGCATTGACTGCAGGGTTCAAACGAATGACTTTATTTATCTGTTCGAGTTCAAACGGGATGAGAGCGCCGCGGCGGCGCTGGCGCAGATTGACAGCAAGGATTATGCGCTGCCGTTTGTCGCGGATTCCAGGAAGCTTTATAAGATCGGCGTATCGTTTGATTCCGAATCCAGGAAACTGACAGACTGGGCTGTGGCGAAGTAGGAAGGAGTGGGACAGATGGGACTGTCCCAAGTGTCCCATGCCGAGGAGAGAGAGAAGAAAGAGTGAGACAGGATATCTGCATCTGATCGTGCGCGGAAACAGCAAGCAGATTCTGTTTGAAGAGGAAGAGGATTACAAGTTTTTCATCAAACGGATGGGAAAATGCTGCAGGGACGCGGAGATACGGATCAGCGCCTATTGTCTGATGGAAAATCATGTGCATATGCTGATCAACGATCCGCACGATGTTGTCGGAACGATGATGAGCCGGCTGGGAACCAGCTACGCGCAGTATTTCAACAGGAAATATGATCGGAGCGGGCATGTTTTCCAGGGACGTTATCTGAGCGAGCCGATCGACAGCGATGTGTATCTGCTGACTGTATTCCGGTATATTCTGAATAATCCGCAGAAGGCGGGGATCTGCCCGACGGCGCAGTATCGCTGGAGCAGCTATAAGGCATTTTTCCGGGAGAAGGCGCCACTGGATCTGGGCTTTGTGAAGGAATGGCTCAGGACGGATGACGCGTACAGGGAGTATATCGGCCGGGAAAATAAGGACGAATGCCTGGAATATGATCAGACGGAGAATGCGGACGCAAAGGCGCTTGAGCTGATCCGGGAGTGCCTGGGCGTCAGCAACGGTTTTGAGCTGCAGAAATGGGAAAAGGCGAAGCGCGACGGAGCACTGCGGATTCTGAAGGAGCGCGGGCTGTCAGTCCGGAAGATCGAACGGTTGACGGGGATCGGCAAGAGTATTGTGCAGCGAGCGTAAGCGTGGGACAGTTGGGACTGTCCCAAGTGTCCCAAAGGAGGAGGAAAAGAGTTATGTTTGTAAGCCATATAGAGATACAGAATTACCGGGGCATCGAAAAACTTGAACTGGATTTTCAGGAAGGTATTAACCTGCTGATTGGGAACAATGGAGCGGGAAAAACGTCGCTGCTTAATGCCATCGGAATCCTTGCTTCTCAGGCGATCTATCTGATTGTCGGCATTAGCAAAATGGAGATCCGGAATGATGCCTATATGACTACAGAAATTGCAGGAGACGCGGTAGTTCAGCATACTTATCATTATCCTGTTCGAATTCAGGGAAACATCAATTATCAGGGAAAAGATTATACATGCAAACAGGAAAAGAAAAGCGATATGGCTGCAACTGAAACGGATCATTTTGAGCTGGCTCGACAAATCAAAAATGATTTTTCAGAGGTCGATGTGAAATATCCATTATTATGCTTTGTTCAGGCCGGAAGAGAACAGGCCGTGAAACCAGCTGCAAACACGGTCAATCTTGCAAACAAAGCGACACAACGAACCGACGGATATAAGGATGCGTTCAGCGACCAAATGAATCTTCAGGACATACAGAAATGGTGTCTGCAGATGGATTTCGGGGAATATCAGCAAAAGCATCAGATCAGGGAGTATACGGTTTTTAAGCAGATCATTCAGCAGTTTTTCGGGCGGATTGATCCCCAAATGCAAAACAATCAGGTTTACTATTCCTCTGTAATGGGTTCTCTTGTCCGGAATGACGGGGAAAGTGAAAAATCGGTCTATCAGCTGAGCGCCGGATATCAGGCATTATTCTGTCTGATTGTCGAGCTTGCTTATCGGGCAGTAGTACTCAACCCCGCTGATGAAGATCCGGCTTCCAGGGCCAGTGGGATTGTGATGATTGATGAAATTGAGATGCATCTTCATCCTGCCTGGCAGTGGACAATCCTGAAAGCACTGAAAGAAACATTTCCGCATGTCCAGTTTTTTATTTCCACCCATTCGCCTATTATTCTTTCTTCGGCGGACGATGCAACGATTTATCTGATGAAAACGCCGAATGATGTAATAAAGGCGGAGAATGCTTATGGATATCAGATTAATGATATCCTGACTTATCTACAGGGGAGCAGGTATCAGCCGGAAGCGGTGACCGGGTATATCGATGAAGCGGACAGGTTATTTGCTACTGGTACTGAAAATGATCTGAATCAGCTGATGAAGCGTGCTGAGGAAGAATTCAGAGAAAACCCGCAGGTTCTGAAATATCTGCGTGATTATATTGAAGTCAATCGCTGGGTGGAGGAAGCATAAGCCGATGCTTTATATAGAAAAGGAACCTGTAACATCACCTGTTGCACAGGAACTGAGCAGAATAAAACGAGATAATAGCTGGGAAAGCCTGGACTATACAGACACCCACCAGATACGAGCGATTTTTGATGCTTTGGACAAGAAAACCATACGGCAACAACTGATCAGGGAACAGCGAGGACTCTGCGCTTATTGCATGCGACGTATAAAAGATAATGAAAATACTACGATTGAGCATCTGATACCAATCTCCAAAGATGGAAAACAGGCTCTAAACTATGAGAATATGATGGCATGCTGCGATGGCGGACGAAGAAGTCAGGCTACGAACAGAGTACTCTGCTGTGATGCATCCAAGAAAGAACAGGAGATCGGGATCAGCCCTTACAATCGAGAGCAAATGAAAAGAATCCGATATGATCGGCATGGATTTCTCCATATTTCACCTGAAGACAGTGATTTGGAAAGGGATATAAATGAGGTATTGAAACTCAACGGGGAGCAGAATGCGCAAGGTCAGTTTCTGCATGATACTTCCACAAGACTGGTCTATGGCCGTAAACAGGCGTACGAGAAGTACTATGGTTTTATCAAAGGACTGTCAAAAACCGGAAAACCGATCCCTCAGGCAGTTCGAAAGAAAATTGAAGAAATGAATGAGGCACCTGTTAAAGATGAATTTGCTGGAGTGTTGCTGTTTTTTCTGAACAGAAAACTCAGATCTGTTCAATAGCGTAAGTTAACAATTTATAAATGAGTTATAGTGCGCCAAGTCAAGTTCGAGACAGTTGGGACTGTCCCGGGTAGCTCGAAAAAAATGGGAATAGTTATATTACAACCGATGGTACAGCTGAAAGCAATATATCCAATGATCGTAGATCTTTTCAACGAATCAACAGAATTGGTTGAATAAGAAGACGAAGGCCAGAAGGGATTTGGATATCAGAAAAAGAGAGAACATATGAAAGACTGGTTTAAAAATCATAAAAATGAAATACTTACCGGAATTATAACAACGATAATATGCAGTATCATCTTCTCGATATGGCAATATATAAGGCAAGGGCTACCAATAGCAGGAAATGCCATTTTTCGTACCCTAGTCAATTTAATATATATGAGGGCAGCATTTCAGAATTCGGGAAGCTCTTCACTTTTGCTTCTGATATTACTATTGGGATTGCTTCTTGGAATGATATTGTTTTTTGCAATAAGACTTTGGAGATTAAAAGTTTCTGGCAAAAAGTTAGAATCCATACAAACCCAAATTGAAGAATTAGCAAAAGATGAAATGTTTTCGAAAAGAAATGTCGATGAAAAAGCAGCCTTAATACATAATCTGCTAAATCCAACAAAGAAAAGGGTCAAATGGCGTAGAATCCTTCGGATTATCGGGATAGTTTTTATGGTTCTTTATTTATTAATAATGTGCATAATGATGGTATTTCCTGTAATGCTATGGAATAGTTTTGAAGTCAGCACAATCCAAATTAAACCATACATATCTGAAACAGAAATGGATATTCTTAAGTCGAAATGGACACTTATGAGGTGTAAAGAAGATTTTGATGAGATTAACAGTTATATCCTGAGGAAACGACAAGACAACGGTTTATTGAATTAAGGAAACGCTGATTTAATCAACATTTCAGATAGTATATCAACCCATATATGGCATAATAAAAGTGTCACGGAGCAAGAAAAATCAAAGGGTTGAGTATATAAATCAGACAACCTTCAGCGACATGGGACAATTGGGACTGTCCCAAGTGTCCCTGAAGATTATGAGAATAAGTTAAAGTAAGTGGGACAGATGGGACTGTCCCAAGTGTCCCGATAAGAAAGGAGTGGGACAGATGGGACTGTCCCAGGTGTCCCGGCCGGAGCGGTTGAGCGAGTGCCTTTCGGCCTGGATGGGGGAGCAGAAAGTCTCGGTAGCGGAGCTGGCGCAGATGGTCGGCTACAGGAGCAAGACCTCTGTTTTCCGGCTGCTGAAGAACCAGTGCAATGAGCAGACCGGGGCGGCTTTTGTCAAATCTCTTTCTTCTCATCTTGATAACGCGTGGATCGCCCGGTTTGAGAAGGCGCTCCGCGTGGAGAAGAACGGACTGGAGACGCAGATGCTGTTTGACGCGATGGATGAAAGCATCAACGGCGCAGCCGTCCAGGATGAAATCTGCGATGAATCGCTGCTGCCCTCCGGCGGTGAAACCGTTTATGTGCTGGGCTATCCCTGGCCGGCAACTTTTCTGATCATCGACGGTCTGCTTCAGAAAGGCTTCCGGGTCAGGCATTACATCGACAGAAAACAGATCCTGAGCAACGCGGAATTACTGCGCGGGCTTTTATTGCATGTGCTCAGCCTGCGCTATGAGGCCGTGATGATCGGGGAGAAACCGTTTGGCATCTGGGATCTGATGATCACGGATGCCGGTCAGCTGTTCGCGAACGGGAAATGGTTCGCTTCGGAATGCGATTTATCCGTGGTCCCCGACGGCGGGATCCCCCTTTATCGTTACAGCAGGCTTCAGAACGGAAGCGATTATATCGCGTTCATGGAGGACGCGTATCAGCTGGAGAGCGGCGGAGCGGCGGTGATTGCCAAAAAGTCGCCGGGGATTCAGATGATCCCGGAGGAAATTACAGACCGGGCGCTGGCGGAATACCAGTCACAGAATCGCGATCCCGTCTTTGCTTCGCTGGGGTCTCTGCGGCTGCTTTTACGAAAGAGAATCAATTTGTTTTATCAGCGCGAAACGCCGGTCACCATTGTTTTTGTTCAGGAAGCGATGGAGGAGTTTATGCGCACCGGCAGCACCGGGGACAATTTTTACGCGGTCAGACCCTATACGATGGAGGAGCGGATCGCGATCATCAGGGCGCTGGAGGAATTTTCGCATAAGAAGAATGTGACGATGGTCATCCGGGATCGGAAGGCATGGGATTTCTGCATGGAAGCCTATGATCACCGGGGCCTGCTGATTTATCCGAGTCAGACGAAATACAATTCCGAACTGGAGAAATACAGGGAGCTGTTTCTTCCCGGGCAGGAATTCTTTGATTTGTTCGCGGCCAAAACGGAAGCATTAAAGTTGGAGGTGCCGGCGGAAGTCTGCATGACGCAGTTCATGAGAAAACTAAATTTATAGTACAAACACAGCAAAAGTGTGTGCGATCTGTTGTCCAAACGGGAATGAATATGATAAAATAACTAGTCATCTGCGCTCTTTCAGATGATGAGTTTCTGTTTGGCGGGGCATGACCTTACTTCCGGAGGCCCTGCGTGGCTTGCGCGGGCAGAGCGGGTGAGGGACATATGGTTTCGGTGTTCCGAGTCGGAAAGATCCGGCCCGATGGATGGCGAAGCTATGTCTGATGACATGATAACATGCCGAGCGTACATAAACGTGACAGTCCCGCGGGACAGTTGGGACTGTCCCGGATGTCCCATGATAACACAGGGAGCGTACACAAACGTGACTGGGACAGTTGGGACTGTCCCAAATGTCCCAAGATGAGTGAGGATGTGGTTTTGAGTTGAAGCGATCGATCCGCTGGGAGTTAATCATCTTTGATTCGCTGATCTATCTGGTCAGCGCTTTGATGATCTTTGTTATTTATCCCAGCACGATTACCCGCCTGGCAATGAATGAGATTGCCCTGTATGCTTTCGTGGCCTGGTTCTGTATTACCGGGATGCGTACAGTCTTCCAGGTCTATCAGAAAATCTGGCGCTACGCGGGGCCTTCCGACTACATCGGCCTGATTATTTCCGACCTGTTTGCGATGGCCTCGGTTCTCATTCTTCGCGAACTGGTGCCGAAGAATGTCACGTTCATCCGGGCTTTTTCCCTGGTGGCCCTGAACCTGCTCGGCTGCATCATCGTCCGGATGATTTATCAGAACATTTATCAGAACCGGTCCAAATCAACAAAATTCGAGAAGGCGATGCTGAAGCTGCTGAAGTGGGGAACCGGCGTCACCTTCGCGGATGAAAAACTCAGTGAAAACCGGATCAGAATCGCCATTGTCGGCGCTGGCTCCGTGGGCGCCATGCTGGCGGAGGAACTGATTCAGAATCCCAAAGCCACCTATGAACCTGTCTGCTTTGTGGATGTGGATAAACAGAAGGCCGGAAGAATGGTCTACGGGATCCCGGTGATCAGTTCTTCCGATGCTTTGCAGCATCAGCTGCGGGAGTATAAAGTCCAGGAGGTCGTTTTCGCAATCTCCAATATCCCATCGGAACGCCGGGAAGAACTGTATAAAACCTACCGGGAGATGGGCTACAAGATCAAAGCCTATGACGCGCCGACGCTCGGGGAGCGGGGCAAGCTGCATGATTTCCGGATTGAAGACCTGCTGTTCCGGAAGGAAGCGGATTTCCTGACGGAGGAAACCAGGGCTTACTACCGGGAGAAACATGTCCTGATTACCGGCGGCGGCGGAAGCATCGGATCCGAGCTGGCCAGGCAGATCGCGGGCTGCCGCCCCTCCCGGCTGGTCATCCTGGATGTGTATGAAAACTGCGCGTACGACATCCAGCAGGAGCTGGTGAGAAAGCATCCCGATCTGAATCTCCGGGTCGAGATTGCCAACATCTGCGACAGGGAAGCGGTGGAGAAAATCTTTTCCGACCATACGCCGGATATTGTTCTTCACGCCGCGGCCCATAAGCATGTCCCGCTCATGGAGCGGAACTGTATCGAGGCCATCCGGAACAATGTTTTCGGGACGAAAAATGTGGTGGACGCCTGTGAGAAGTTCGGCGTCAGCCGGTTTATCATGATCAGCACGGATAAAGCCGTCAATCCCACCAACGTCATGGGCGCCACCAAGCGGATGTGCGAAATGATCGTGCTCTCCCGGGCGCATCAGCAGGGCAGCAAGACAAAATATTCCGCGACCCGTTTCGGCAATGTGCTTGGATCCAACGGATCCGTGATTCCGCTGTTTGAAAAGCAGATCGAGAACGGCGGGCCCGTGACGATCACGGATAAAAGAATTATCCGCTACTTCATGACGATCCCGGAGGCCGCCCAGCTGGTGATGACTTCCGGCGCCATGGCGAAGAACGGGCAGCTGTATGTTCTGGACATGGGCGAGCCGGTCAAAATTCTGGATCTGGCGGAAAACATGATCCGGATGGCCGGACTGGAACCGGGGAAAGATATCGAGATTGTGGAAACAGGTTTGCGCCCCGGGGAAAAACTGTACGAAGAACTGCTCATCAAGAATGAGAATCTCGGAAAAACGGAGAATGAAAAGATTTTCATCGAGGAAGACAAGCCGTTATCCGCGGCCCAGATTGAAGAGAAACTGACCGCGCTGAGGACGGCTCTGGCCACGAAGAGCAACCGGGAAGCCAAAGCGGCGCTGAAATCGGTCGTTCCGACTTATAAGGATCCGGATGAGGTCAATAAGACGGTCAAGGCGGAGTGAAGCAAGCTATTTCCTGGCTTTGCTGATCCGCTTTGTAGTCTATAAGTTCTGCTCAATGAAAAAAGCCTTCAATTTTGCATAATATGGCGCGAAAATAAACCAGATAGGAATAAACGCCGCATCCATAAAGCACAAATTTCGTGTATTTTTCCTGTCAGACAGGTTAATTTCAGCTCTTTAAGTTTGGACGACAATGTATGATGGAAAATCCGGTTGTGATTTTTCATCGTGCTTGAAGTTGCGCATAAAACCGAACTTATAGATCTATGTAACTTGCCTCCGCACTTAGTAGTTTTGATATAGACAGGTCAAATAACGGGACTATCAACGAAAGAAAATCACTGCAATTCCAGGCGTTTTGGTTGTGTATGGCGATGCATCGACATGTACTGTGTTTGAGCCGGATGAGAAAATCGTTTTGAAAGGAAAAGTCACGTTGAACGTGACGAATAAAGAGTATGCGGCTCTTGGAAGTGCGGAAAAGCTAAAGGCAAACTTAATGTTTGCGGTGTGCACGCTGGAAAGATGGGGGAGGCTGAAGCTACTGGATCGAGCCCTGCGGCTGCGTATGGGGAGTATTTGGCTCGGGGTGGATCGTAAATCCCAAGACAGAGACATACTGAAATAGGTGAACGGAGGACAAGAACCTGAGAGAGATTAAGCTGGCAACACAAACCTCGCTTTATGTGGATATCGCGGCCATCGTTTTGGTTTGGATTTTGACGATAGTCTTTCGGAAAAAGAAAACGGTCTTATACCTGATGCTGGTTGCTTATCTGATCTTGTACTCCTTCCTTGTGTATTTTGGGCGGAGACAGTATAGCTTGCCACAACTCCACCTCGACTTGTTCTGGAGTTACAGAATTGCATTTGACGGTTTTAGCATCAAGAATAGGTTTTATGCACGGGAAATCCTACAGAACATATTGTTGTTCATTCCTCTCGGAATGGTTCTTGTCGCGATCTTTAGAGAGACAAAGCATCCAATTCTATGGCCGATGCTGATTGGTTTGGGATTATCGATGATCACAGAGATTGGTCAGTATATCAGCAGAAGGGGAATCGTTGAATTGGACGATGTGATGGATAACGGAGTAGGGCTCTTGATTGGAATTGGTGCGTTCGTGTTGACGGAGAAAATAATACGAAGGAAGCAGAAGTCATGAAGAAGGTTTTGATCACCGGCGCGAATTCATATATCGGGATGAGTTTTGAAAAGTACGCACAGGCCCATTACGCTTCTGAGCTTACCGTCGACACAATAGATATGATTGACGGCAGCTGGAGAAAGACAAACTTTTCTCCCTACGATATCGTCTTTCACGTCGCTGGTATTGCCCATGCTGATGTGGGAAATGTGTCAGAGGAGACGAAGAAGAAGTACTACGCGATAAACACAGATCTGGCGATAGAAACGGCGAAGAAAGCGAAAGCGGAGGGCATTAAGCAGTTTGTGTTTATGTCATCCGCTATCGTATACGGTGATAGTGCTCCATATGGTGTGAAGAAGCGGATAACGAAAGATACAGAACCTTCTCCTGCTAACTTCTACGGAGACTCAAAATGGCAGGCTGATAAAGGAATCAGAGAGCTCGAAAGCAGTTCTTTCACCACTACAGTCCTTCGCCCTCCAATGATCTACGGGAAGGGAAGCAAGGGAAACTATCCAACGCTCGCATCTATGGCGAAGAAACTTCCCATCTTCCCGAATGTTGAGAATGAACGGTCAATGCTCTATATTGAGAATCTTTGTGAATTCCTATGTCAGGTCATGATTAGAGGAGAAGGCGGAATCTTCTGGCCGCAGAATGCAGAGTATACAAGAACAAGTGACATGGTCAGGATGATAGGAGATGTCTGTGGTCATAAGGTTCGAGTGAGTAAAGCTTGGAACTGGGCCGTAGGCTTGGCCAGCAAGTGCCCAGGGAAGGTTAGCGGATTAGCTAACAAGGCTTTTGGAAATATGAGTTATGACCAGAGAATGAGCAGATATGATTTTGATTATCAGGTAGTAGGTTTAGAAGAGTCGATTAAGCGGACGGAAGCGTAAACAAAAGGGAGAAGGAGAGTATGAAGAAATACTGGGATGCTATAAAGAAGGACTTCTGGGTAGTCCTCTTGGATATCGTGGCGGTAAATATATCGTATCTTGGCGCACTTCTCCTTCGCTTCTTTGTGAACTTCAATCTTCGTCCTGTAGCGGCTGAGAAGTACTTCCCTGCATGGGAGCATTTCACGCCTTGGTATACTGTCATAGCTATAATAGTGTTTGTGCTGTTCAAATTGTACGGTGGTTTGTGGCGATATGCGGGCATCAATGATATGAACCGAATCATTCTTGCCACTTTAACAACTTCAGGCATCCATATCGTTGGGACATGCCTGTTTTTCACACGGATGCCAATAACATACTACATTCTCGGAGCAATTTTTCAATTCATATTTGTAGTTATCATACGCTTCTCATATCGAGCAGTTCTTGTTGAAAAGCGGAAGATTAGATCAAGAAGGGGAAATATCCCAAACTGCATTGTGGTTGGAGCCGGAGAGAACGGACGGAAAATCCTAAAACATCTTGAAGAAGAAAACGTTTATAGACCTGTAGCTGTTGTTGGCAATGGAAGCGGAACCATGGATGGCGTTCCGATTACTTCGATTGATAAGGTTAATTGGGACGATGTAGATGCAGTGTTCATTGCTGATCCTCTTCTGTCAATAGAAGAGAGAAATAGAATTAGGGAGAAATGTGGTAATAAGATAGAGATTCAGGATTATACCGGATATTTCTCAAATCTTGGAGGCAGGCTTTCCGTCACCGAACTTCTATCTGTTATCTCTGGTCCGGTAACTATTGATATCAACGGAGTAGAGAGATGCTTCTCCTCCGGGGAAGAAGCAATTCAGTCTTTCACAAAGCAATATGACGTTAAGAAGATTGAAGGGGAAATCAAGGTTAAACTGGCAGATCATCAGAAGATATCCACACAGGATACTCTTAAGGCAGCATATGCAGCAGTGATGGGAGATGAACCGCTCCAGGGAGGTTCAAAATGATTGTTGGTTTACATCATTTATCGATCATCGCTAGTTCAGAAGAGAGTGTAGTGTTTTACTCCAAACTAGGCTTTAAGGAGTATAAACGAGTTGAGCGTCGAAACGATACAGTAGTCCTTATGAATGGTCATGGGATTGGGCTGGAGATGTATATCGATCCCACCCATCCACCAAGATCAACTCCAGAACCACTTGGCTTGCGTCATCTCAGCCTACGTGTAGATAAGATCGAGGAAACAGTGAAAGAGCTCGAAGTTGAAGCAGGACCGATAATCAATGACTGGGTAGGCGTAAAATTTTGCTTTGTAGCAGATCCTGATGGCTGGCCGGTACAGTTGCACGAGTAACACATCAAAGGAAAAGTGGAGAGGGATGGAGAGATGGTTTTGCTATATGTTCTTTTAGGAATTATTGTCACTTTGGCTATTGTAGCTGTTCTTAAGAAACCATCTTCTGTTTACAAGGATAAGCCAGAGGAACAGAACCCCATGCAGGGGAAAATGGTTCGGTTTGTTGAGAATGAGAACGAAAAGAATAACGCAGATGGTGTTAGAGGACATCTTGAAGCAATAGGTCCATCATTACACACCCCATCATTTTATGAGAAGGTAGTCAAGCGTTGTATAGATATTGTTTTATCTTTCTTTGGCCTTGTTCTCCTGTCTCCTGTGTTTGCTGCATTGAGTCTATGGATTGTGATAGACGATCCAGGGCCTGTTCTATTTACACAGAAGAGGATAGGACGAGACAAGCAGTACTTCAAGCTTCATAAGTTCAGATCCATGAAGATGTCTACCCCTCATAATGTTCCAACACATATGCTGGAAAATCCTGAGCAATACATAACAAAAGCTGGAAAGTTCATAAGAGCACATAGTTTGGATGAGCTTCCACAGATATGGGACATATTCATTGGGAATATGTCGGTAGTCGGGCCACGTCCAGGGCTCTGGAATCAAGATCTGTTGACGGCAGAGCGAGATAAGTATAAGGCTAACGATATAAAGCCAGGTCTTACCGGATGGGCACAGATTAACGGAAGAGATGAACTTGAGATTCCAGTAAAAGCAAAGCTTGATGGGGAGTATGCATCTCATCTCTCACTCTATTTCGACATTAAATGTTTCTTAGGATCTCTTGGCGTATTTGTCGGCGATAAAAGTGTGGTGGAAGGCGGAACAAAAGGTGTTCATCAAACAACTCCCATTGCTCCAAATGATGGGAAGAGAGTATATAAAGAGGATGAATATCAGGTGAATAAAAAATGAAACGGATTTTATTTTTGGTTAACCATGATGTAGTTATATATAACTTCCGCTTGGAGATTGTAGAAAGATTTATAAATGACGGACACGAAGTACATATAAGCTCACCTTATGGAGAGCGGATTGACGATTTAAAAGCCCTAGGAGCCATATACCATGAAGTAAAGTTTGACCGTCATGGCTTAAATCCAAAGGATGAGCTAAGGATTCTACAGTATTATAAGAAACTGGTAAAGGATGTTAAACCAGATATCTGCTTAGGATTCACTATTAAGCCAAATATCTATGGAGCAATAGCGGCAAGAAAGCTCGGGATACCCTTTGTTGCTAACATAACTGGCCTTGGAACAGCGGTAGAGAATCCCGGCTTGAGTCAGAAAATAATGGTGGCGCTATATAAATATGCTTTCAAGGATATTCAACGCATTTTCTACCAAAACGAGGAGAATAGGCGGTTCTTTGTAGACCATGGGATTGAGAAGGGGAAAGGTATGATTATCCCTGGGTCTGGAGTAAACCTAGAAAGATATCCTTACAGGAAATATCCTGAGGACGGAACAATAAAGTTTGCATTTATCTCTCGCATAATGAAGGAAAAAGGTATAGATCAATATCTAGACGCAGCTGAAGCTTTGAAAGGGAGGAACGTTGAGTTCCATGTTTGTGGCTTTTGTGAACCAGAATACGATGGTCGGTTGCAAGAGGAAGATAAGAAGAAAATAGTAAAGTATCATGGGATGATACGTGATGTTGCAGGTTTTATGGGACAAATGCACTGTATAATCCATCCGACTTATTATCCGGAAGGTTTGAGCAATGTGCTGCTGGAGGCTTGCGCAACTGGTCGGCCTATTATAACCACCGATCGGAGCGGCTGCCGGGAAGTCGTGGATGATGGCGTGAATGGGTATATGATTCCCTGTCAGAGTAGCGAAGGACTGATTCAAGCGGTTGAGAAATTCTTGAAGTTATCCTGGAAAGAAAAGAAGTCCATGGGACAGGCTGCAAGATTAAAGGTAGAACAAGAATTCGACCGACAGATTGTCGTTGAAAAATATGTTGAAGAGGTTAATAAAGCATGAAATACACAATGCAGCAGATAAAGGATTCACTGCCAAAGAAAAAGAACAAAGGTGACTCCCTGTGGGTACAGTATGTAGCGAGGAATCTTTCTTATCCTTTCACATATCTTTTCATAAACCTTGGCTTTTCAGCTTGGGCAGTATCTGTTCTTTCGATTGCAGTAGCTTTCCTTGCCTGTTTTGCCTTCTGCATAAATAGCGACATTGCAAGATGGGCAGGTGTCATTCTTATACATTTCTGGATGATTTGTGACTGTGTTGATGGGAATATTGCTAGAGTGAAAAAGACAACTGGGCCGATGGGAGAATTTATAGATGCTCAGAGTGGGTATATTATTAGCGCCTTTTGCTATTTTGGGTTAGGAGTTGCCGCATATTATACGACTAAATACACAGACTATAGCATACTTCTTCTTGCACTTGGCGGGGTGTCATCTATAGCAAATATCTTGTCTCGTTTGATTCACCAGAAATTCACGGTGGCGCAGATAAAGGTTAACGGTGGAGAAGATGAGGTTCATAAAGAAGAACAAGAAAAGTTCAGTTTTCAAAGTTTGAGACGCAGGATCGGAAAAGAAATTGGACTGTCAGGCATGTTTATGATCTTGGTTATTCTTTGCCAGCTATTTAAGATTTACGACTATGTGACTGTCTTCTATTTCCTGTTCTGTGAAGGAAGCCTTGGAATTGTGATTCTAAGGTATAGTTTGAAAGCAAAAGTTTAGTATATTGTGTTTTGAAAGGAATCAACAGTAATGAAAGCTCTAATTCTGAATTCTGGCCTTGGTTCTCGTATGGGAGTTCTAACATCTGAGCATCCCAAATGCATGACGGAGATCAGTTCAAAAGAAACTATCTTATCCCGTCAGCTGAAAATGATTGCAGATGCCGGTATTGATGAAGTAGTAATGACAACAGGCTACTATGATGGAGTTTTGGTGAAATATTGCCAGAGTCTTGAAGTCCCTATTCACTTCACCTTCGTCAATAACCCTATCTATGATCAGACCAACTATATCTATTCGATTTACTGCGCAAAGGATTATCTCGATGATGATATCATCCTCATGCACGGAGATTTAGTTTTCGAGAATGATGTCTTTGACCGTGTCGTAGCATCACCTGTCTCCTGCATGACCGTATCATCCACGCTTCCTCTTCCCGAGAAGGATTTCAAAGCAAAAGTAGTAGACGGGATGGTAATGGCTGTAGGCGTGGACATCTTCAATGAAGCGATGGAAGCCCAGGCATTGTACCATCTCAAGAAGGATGATTGGAAGGTCTGGCTGGATAAGATTATTGAGTTCTGCGAGAGTGATAAACGAAAGGTCTACGCTGAAAACGCTCTGAATGAGCTGAATGGTGCTGTGAACATCCATGCTCTTGATGTAGAGAACCTTCTCTGCGCTGAGATTGACAATCCGGAAGATCTGGCAGTAGTAAGCGGTAAGCTCAAAGAGATCGAATCCAGAACAGTCTATATGTGCTTCTCCACGGACATCATTCATGGCGGTCACATCGCTATTATCAAGAAAGCCCAGAAGCTGGGTAGATTGATAATCGGTGTTCTGTCTGATGAGGCAGTGGCATCTTATAAGCGTCTTCCCCTTGTTCCGGCTTCGGAAAGAAAACGCCTTTTTGAAAATGTGGCTGAAGTGTACAAGGTTGTTGACCAGAATACGCTCAGTTACAGAGCAAACCTTGAAGCTCTCAAGCCTTCCATTGTTGTCCATGGTGATGATTGGTGCACAGGTTTTCAGAAACCTATTCGTGATGAAGTTGTATCTATTCTCGCTTCCTATGGTGGTAAGTTGGTAGAATTCCCCTATAGCTCCGATGATAAATATAGGGATATTGAAGCCAGAACACGCTCTGATCTTGCCATGCCAGATATTCGCCGTGGCCGGTTAAAGAGGGTCCTCGAGATGAAGGGTCTTATCACCGCCATGGAAGCTCATGATGGTCTGACGGGTCTGATCGTCGAGAACACGATTGTCCAACAGGACGGCGGCGCACATCAGTTCGATGCGATGTGGGTGAGTTCTCTGTGCGATTCTACTGCGAAGGGAAAACCTGACATCGAACTGGTAGATATGACGAGTCGATTCCGTACCATCGAGGATATCACTGAGGTTACCACGAAACCTATCATCTTTGACGGTGACACTGGTGGAAAGACGGAACACTTCGTATATACTGTGCGGAGCCTTGAGCGTCTCGGTGTTTCCATGGTCATAATTGAGGATAAGACTGGTCTGAAGAAGAACTCACTGTTCGGCACAGAGGTAGTACAGACTCAGGACAGCATTGAAAACTTCAGTGCAAAGATCCGAGCAGGGAAGAAGGCGCAGCGTACCAAGGAGTTCATGATTTGCGCGAGAATTGAATCACTGATCCTTGAACAGGGCATGGAAGATGCCCTTACTCGTGCGTTTGCATTTGTAGAAGCAGGCGCTGACGCAATAATGATTCACAGTCGGAAGAAGGATCCGAGTGAGATTCAGGGATTTATTGAAAAGTTTCGTACAAATGACAAGACCACGCCAATTGTGCTTGTTCCGACCAGCTTCAATTCCGTAACTGAAGAAGAGTGGAAAGAACGCGGTGCGAACATCATCATCTACGCTAACCAGCTCATGAGAGCCGAGGTGCCGGCAATGCAGAAAGCTGCAGAGACCATTCTTGAAAATCACAGGGCTGAGGAATGTGATGCAATGCTGATGCCGTTCAAAGACATTATTCGGTTGATACCTGCGGAGGTTTAAAAATAAGAAAGCGAGAAAAACAGTGTCGAATAAGATTGTTTACATAGGATACTACTGCGAGCAGTCGTATTTTTCTCATTTGATTGAAAAAGACAAAAAAAGATATTCTCAAGCAAGACAGAATCTTGAATACAGCCTCTTAGAGGGCATAAAAGAACAAGGTGAAATTGATGCTATTTCCTATGTACCTTATTCGGCAACTATGTCTTGTCCAGCAGAAACAATTTTGGATCAGATTAGAATCAAAAATATCTGTGTGGAAGATAATTTGTCTGGCGTCATTAAAGGAGCGTTATCTATTTTTCACATATTAGAAAAAAAAGAGAACGGTGCCAAAATCTTAATGTATGCAGTAAACCCAATGTTTGTGATTCCTGCATTATTGTTAAGACGAAGAAAAAAGTTTGTAATCTGCACGATATGTTCTGAGTTGCCACAATACAGGAGATGGAAAGAAAAACTGAAAAATAGAATAAAACATGGAATTCAAGCTTTCTTAAACCGAAGATTTGATAAGTACATACTGCTGACAGAAAAAATGAAGGATGTAATACCAATAAAAAGAAAACCATATATGGTGATGGAAGGGATATATAGCGGGACATTATCCATTAAGGATAGTTTCCCGCAGACTAAAGCAGTAATGTATGCCGGTGGTCTTAGCGAGGATAATGGCATCAAACATATTATAGATGGATTTAAATCGTCAAATGCAGATGAGCTATGGGTATGTGGAGGAGGACCTCTCGAAGAATATGTAAGGACAGAAGCACAGAATGATAGCAGAATTAAATACTTAGGCATGGTTTCAGTTGATGAAGTCAGACGATTGGAAAGAGAAGCATTCTTACTTGTTTGTGTGCGAGATAATAAGAATCCACTTACTATGTACTCTTTTCCTTCTAAAGTCTTAGAGTATTTGGCATCTGGAACAAGGGTTGCTGTTAGTAAACTCGATGGTGTTCCTCATGAGTATTATCAATATGTGGAAACAATAAATGATTATGATTTCACAAGTATAAAAGAATGTATTAACAGTACCGTTCTGTTAAATGCGAAGGAATATCAGCTCATATCCAAAAGACAAATTGAATTTGTCCAAAATAATAAGTGCCCAGCATTTCAGGGGAAAAGAGTATTTGATTTCATTTTGAAATGATCTGTGTAAAAGTAGGAATATAAAATGAGTAATAATCGAAGATTTGTAATTCGGATATCAGATGTTCTTGGATTTGCGATATTTGTTGCATTGATAATTATAATGGGTGGAAATAGCAACAACCTTGACTATAAAAATTATGAATTGACATATAATCTGTTAAATCACATGAAAGGGTCAGAGGTTGGATATTTCACAATACAAGGGATAGGAAATAAACTAGGATTATCATTTCAACAATTCAAATTTTTAATTTCGATACTCTGTATGATTATCATAAGAGTGTCGGTTAAAAAATATATAAAGAACACTTTTTGCTTTTATTTTCTATACTTTCTCTATCCTTTTTTCTTAGATGTAATTGAGATAAGAAACTTTATAGGTCTGACTTTACTTGTTTCTGCTATTCCATTTCTTCGCAAGGAAGGGTTGAAAGATAAAGCAATATATGTAGTACTTGTAGTTACGGCTGCACTCTTTCATAACATTTTTATTGTTTTTCTTCCTTTACTTTTCATTGATAGAATAGATAATGAAAAAGGAAAGAAATGGATTCTCCGTATCACTGTTGTTGTGTCAGTATTGATAATGCTGACCCCAAGTGCTGTTCTCTCAATAATCAATGTTTTCTTGGCGAGACTATCTTCACTTGGAGTTATCGAGACAAGATCTAGTTATGCAGAATCAGTTCAAACACGATTTGGATTTCTTCTGTTTTTTGCGAAGCAGCTTATAGGCTATATTGTTAGTTATTATGAAGTTAAAGCGATTGATAAGATAAAATATATAAATGATAATGATTCGATACAGATTGCAAATCAAAAGGACATAATTAAAATTGTTTATTTTCTGAATATATATGGTTTTTTGTTTTGCCCACTATATAGAATAAATGGCCAGTTTTCACGAATCATGCAAAACATAACGGTTCTATCTCATATAGCCTTCTGCTCTACTGTTAGTCTGTGCAAAGGAAATAAATCGAATGCAAAAACATTCGCCATATGCTTGTATATTGTATATATTGTTTTCAATTTTGTGACGATTATGCTGATTGAACATATAGATGACATTATTATACCAATTTTGACAAATAACTGGATTATATAAAAGGATTATTCTTATGAAACAATTAGTGATAACAGGAAAGAATGACTATGAGGAATTTGATCGTTGGATAGTACAATCACATATTGAAAAAATACTAATGGTCTGCGATGGTTCTATCTGGTATCAGAAAGAGTTTAATGCACACTTGGAAGAGATAGAGAAGACCGGTGTTGAGATGATCGGTTTTCGGGATTTCCAGCCGAATCCGCTGTATGAAAATGTTCAAGCGGGCGTGAAGGTTTTCAGGGAAGAAGGCTGTGATGCGATAATCGCTGTGGGTGGCGGCTCTGCCATGGATGTGGCAAAGTGTATCAAGCTGTATTCAAATCTGCCGGGTGATGGGGAAAACGGTAGCTGGCTGCATGCGGAGTATGTAGGGAATAACATACCTTTCCTTGCCATGCCGACAACAGCCGGAACAGGCTCAGAAGCCACTCGCTATGCAGTCATCTATCTTGATGGCAAGAAACAGAGCGTAACCAGTGAGAGTTTCATTCCTGAAACCGTTCTGATGGACCCAAACACACTCATTACGCTTCCTCCGTACCAGAAGAAGGCTACGATGTGCGACGCACTATGTCATGCCATTGAAAGCTACTGGTCTGTCAATAGCACGGAGGAGAGCAAAGAGTATAGTCGATCGGCTATCCAGGGTGTCATGGAGCATATGGACGGCTATCTGGCGAACACGGAAGAAGGCCGAACTGGAATGCTCCGAGCTGCGAATACTGCGGGTAAAGCTATTAACATAACCCAAACCACGGCTGGGCATGCCATGTGCTATAAGATCACTAGCCTGTTCAAATCTGCCCACGGTCATGCAGCTATTCTCTGTGATCGAGTGCTGTTCCCTTGGATGGTCAAGAATACGGATAAGTGTATTGATCCGAGAGGCGAAGAGTATCTGAAGAAGACTCTGGATGAGATTGGCTTAGCCATGGGATGCGAGAATGGCGCTGTTGGAGCTGCGAAGCTTGTCGAGATCTTCAATAAGCTGAAGCTTGAAGTTCCAACAGCCACAGAGGAGCAGTACGAAGAACTGAAGACTAGCGTGAATCCTGTGCGGTTGAAGAATCATCCGATAGCTCTAGATGTGGAAACCATCGATAAACTCTATCATGAAATTCTGAGGTAATGACATTATGAAGGTTGAAAAACTTGTTGAGATTATTGGATCTGATTTCTATACAGGTGTGCCTGATAGCCAACTCAAGGCTCTGTGCAACTACCTGATGGCGACCTATGGTATCGATCCTAAACACCATATCATTGCTGCGAATGAGGGCAATTGCACAGCTCTGGCTGCAGGCTATCATCTCGCAACTGGAAAAGTTCCCGTTGTCTACATGCAGAACAGTGGCGAGGGAAATATCATTAATCCCGTGGCAAGCCTTCTGAACGATAAGGTATATGCCATACCCGTCGTATTTATCGTTGGCTGGCGCGGAGAACCTGGCATCCATGATGAGCCACAGCATATCTACCAGGGCGAAGTGACCACACGTCTCCTTGATGACATGGATATTGCAAACTTTGCCATCGGTAAGGATACAACGGACGAAGAAGTCGAAGCGAAGATGGCTGAGTTCCGTACGATACTTGCGGCGGGGAAAGATGTCGCATTTGTAATCCGCAAAGGTGCGCTGACTGATGCTCCGAAGGTTGAGTACAAGAATGATAACACCATGGTGCGCGAGGAGATCATCCAGCACATTGTGAAGGCTAGTGGCGAAGACCCAATCATAAGCACAACGGGGAAGGCTTCGAGAGAATTGTTCGAAACTCGTGTAGCTAACGGACAGAGTCATAAGTATGATTTCCTGACAGTAGGTTCTATGGGTCACAGCAGTTCTATCGCTCTTGGCGTTGCCATCAATAAGCCAGAGCAGAGAATCTGGTGCGTGGATGGCGACGGTGCAGTTCTAATGCATATGGGCTCTATGGCTGTAATGGGTGCGAACAAACCTAAGAACCTCATCCATGTAGTCATCAACAATGGTGCTCATGAAACGGTTGGTGGTATGCCCACAGTTGCTGGCAGTATTGATCTGGTGAAAATAGCACTTGCTTGTGGATATCCGAATGCTGTGTGCGTGGATAACGTTGATGACTTGGAAAAAGAACTGGAAGCGGCAAAAGGACGGAATGAACTGAGCTTGATAGAAGTGAAATGCTCTATCGGTGCAAGGGAGGATCTTGGCCGTCCGACAACCACGGCTCTTGAGAATAAACAGAACTTTATGAAATACTTAGGAGAATTATTTTGAAATAGTATAATTCTACAGGGGCGGAAGAAAATGATAAATAAGCTAAACTTCATTTTTGTTGGCGGAGTGTTTCCTAAAGATGAGGAAAAGGAAATACTAAGAAAAAGTAAGAGAAGACCACAGATGGCCGCCAATAATTATCAATGGTGCCTAATTGATGGCCTGGATAGAAATTTATCAGAACCAGTAACAATTTTAAATCGAAAATACATAGGTTCCTTCCCTAAAAGCTACAAAGACATGATCATTCGGGGCAGATTTTTTTCTCATACCAAAGGAGCAGATGACATAGACTTAGGATTTGTCAATATTTCAGTTTTGCGTAATATTATTCCTCCATTTCATGAGAAAAAGTTCATCAGAAAGTTTCTTAAATCAGATAGAAAGAATATTTTTTTCTTTTACTCAATAGGAAACAGAAATCTGAGAATTGCAGAGTACATTAAACGAAAATCACCTGAAAGTATCGTTGCTTTTTACATTCCAGATTTACCACAGTATGTCATGCTCAGTGTAAGACAGAGTGCATTCGTAAAGATGCACAGGCATTTCCTTTCAAATAAGGTAAAGAATACTTTAAAAATTTCAGATATTAATGTGCTGATTACTCAGCATCAAGCTGAACAGTTGTGTGTGGATTTGGATAAATGTTTGGTAGTCGAGGGCTTTGCATCATTGGGAGATAAAGCTTTCACGCCAATTGTGAGCAATCAAGAGTTTAACATAGTTTATGCAGGGACGCTTGCCAAACAGTATGACATCTTGGATTTGGTATATGCTTTTCAGAAGGTTGATGACCCAAGAGCAAGATTACAAATATGCGGTGACGGCGATGCTGTCAACGAAATAAGAGAGGCAGAAAAAAGAGACAATAGAATTAAATACTTGGGAATAATGAATCAAGAAGAGTTAGCTGATTTATATTGTAAGGCATCACTATTAGTGAATCCAAGGAAAAAAGGAAAAGGATTTACACTTTATTCTTTTCCGAGTAAAACAATAGATTATATGTTGGCTGGAAGACCGGTCTTATGCCAACAACTCGAAGGGATTCCTAGTGAATATGATGATTACCTTATCTACTTTAGCAATGAAGGCGACTCAAATAATACACTTGAAGGTAAGATCGCACAGATTATGGGTTATTCACTGGATGAGCTGAATGAAATAGGAAAACGAAATTTCGATTTTATTGCAAATCAGAAAAACTCAAGAATGCAGGCAAAGAAGATTCTTGATTTTATAAGAAAAAAGCATCCAGAATTGGAGAGTTGATATGGTAGAAAGAATTAAGAAAAATGTGATGCCGATTCTAATGCTCGACGACAATGTGTTATTAGGCTTAAACCATGGCAATCTTGTTATAGTAGAAATAGATACTAAAAAGATGCATAGAGTGTGTAGTATCGAAAAAGATATTATGAGGAAGTTGTTTTCGTACTCGAGACCTCTTGCAAGAAGATATGGAATTAACGAAATAAAAGGAGTCAAATTCTCGAAGAACAAGGCTTTATTGAATTATCATAAAAGGTTTTACATATTGGACTTGGATAAGTTTATTCTTAGGGAATTAGCTGAATGTGATGGAGCAAACGGATCTACATTGTATTTATCTGATACATCGCATGGGGTGATATTTGGTGATTATGGATACAATCCTTTGAAGACAGTGATGTCAATTTTTCACTTTGACCCTAATGATAATACAATTAAGAAGGTATATACATTTGAAAGTGGAAAGATTAACCATATACACAACCTTATAGAAGACAGAAATAGCGGGCGTATATGGATACTTGTCGGAGATTTTGATAAATCAGCAGCAATTTATTATACGGATGATTTCTTTAAGTCAGTCAATTTGTATCTTGGAGGGAGTCAACAATATAGAGGCTGTTGCGGTATTTCCATAGGAAATGTTCTGGTATATGCAACAGATTCGCCAACAGAGACAAATCATATCTATAGATCAGTTGAAGGTGCAAATGAGAGCATTGCAGAACTTAATGGTAGTGTAATCTATGGTTACACAATTGATAATCATCTTATAGTTTCCACAACTGTTGAAAACCAAACCGATGAAATGAATAACAAAAGCAACAATTATAGATACAATAAAGGCTACGGAATAAAAGACTGGTACATAGAAGTTTTAGATATTGAAGTAGATGAAACAATTACAATAAATAAAGTATTGCGTGCAAAAAAAGATATCCTTCCAATGATGCCATTTAAATATGGATGCTTTCGTTTTCCAAGTAATGGTCAGGTTAATCCGATAATAACAATGGGGCAAGCTGTTCAGAAATATGACCAATGGCTAATAAAATCGTAAAAGAGGATCTAGTATGGAATCCAAGACTGCAAAGAGCCTAAAAAAGGGGATTGTAGTTGTTCTAATTGCAAACATTGTTAATTTAGTTGTCAGTTTATTAAGGAGTTTTTTGCTGCCAAAATATCTGTCAGTAGAAACGTATGCCGATATTAAACTGTATCAACTCTATATATCCTATGCTGGATTTGCAGCTCTGGGTTATATCGATGGTATGTATTTGAAATATGGCGGTAAATCTCTTTTAGATATAGATCGTAAAGAGCTCAACCGCAATGTGTCAACTTTTAGAATATTTCAACTGTTGATTTCATTTGTACTGTTTTTGGTGGGAGTAATTAAGAAAGACTATATATTTTGTGCTATGTCATTGTCAATCGTGGCTTTGAATATGGCAGATTATTATAAATGCTTGTTTCAGGCGACTGGCGAGTTTTCTTTATATTCACGGATTATGAACATTTCGTCAGTATCATTATTCGTTGTAAGTTTAGTATTGTTGTTTATCTTAAAGATAGAAAAATCTGTTCCTTATATTGTATCATATGTTTTTATATATTATATTGTTTGGCTATTCTTGGAAATACGTTTAAACAGAGGTGGAGTGAAAGGGAATCCGACTTATTTTTCCATTATAGAATGTAAGACCTCAATTAATTCAGGCTGGTCTTTGATGATTGGGACATTTGTTTCAACTTTTATGACGGGGTTGGACAGATGGTGTGTTAAACTGACAATGGATACCTATGCCTTTGCATTATATTCGTTTGCCGCCAGTGTCGTGGGTTTTTTGGCTTATGCGATTTCGCCTATCGCTATCACTTTATATAATTATTTTTGTAAAGATCATGAGAACATAAACTATAAAAAAATTAGACAGATGATACTGTTGTTTGTGACTATAATTATTGCCGGCGCTTTCCCTGTGAAGTTTATTCTCGAGCACTATCTTGAAAAGTATTATTTTGCTCAGAAAGTGATATTTATTCTTTTTTCCGGGCAGGTTTTATATGGGTTTATTAAATGCTATTATGTTAACCTTTATAAAGCATCCAAACAGCAGAATAAGTATATGAGGGGAATAATTATTGTTGCAATATCTGGTGTTGCTTTTAATATACTTCTTTATTTGCTATATAATGACATGATTAGTTTCTCAATTGGTACTATGTTAGCAGGAGTTGTTTGGCTATTCCTTTGCGCCAAAGATTTTCCCGAAAACAAGAATTCTTTAATTGAATTACTTTACTCGATTATCTTAATCGTTTCATTTATTGTTTGTGGATTTATCTTTAAATCTTATATTGGGTTTTCTTTATATATTCTCACTTGGATTGGCGCTTCTGTGTTGCTTATGAGAGAATCTCTCTGCGGTATGATTGATATTTTGATAAAAGGTTTAAAAAGGAGGATCTCGCATTAAATGCTACAGAAAATGAAAAGGTATTTGTATAAGTGCATAATCGGCAAAGTTTCTCCTGTGAAGTATGCTAAAAAAATAGGTGTAAACTTTCTAGGCGATGTACATTTATATGGTTCTATCCATTGGGGAAGTGAGCCTTGGTTAATCGAGATTGGTGAAGAATCGCATATCACCAATGGCGTTAAATTTATCACTCATGATGGAGGGACGCTTATTTTTCGAGATAAGTTTCCTGATTTAGAAATAACAAAACCTATAAAAATAGGCAAAAAGGTTTACATCGGAAATGATGTGATTCTTATGCCCGGAGTATCGATTGGGAATGAAGTGATAATTGGAGCTGGAGCAATTGTAACACACGATATTCCAGATAATTCTGTAGCCGTAGGTATTCCTGCTAGAGTTATCAAGTCTACAGATGAGTATCTTGAAAAGATAAAATCCGAATCTCTTCACCTTGGAAATCTTAAAGGACAAGAGAAGGATAAAGCTCTCATGAAGTATTACGGATATAAAGGTAATTCTAAAGGAATTTATTTTTGATTATTGACAAGCCGTAAAAGTTATAGATAATTTTTCCGGCATAATTTCTAATTGAAACTGATAATTTTTCAAAACGCAAAGTAACAGATATTATTTCAGAGCTCAATCAGATTCTTGCATTGCAGAATTCTTCAAGATCCCCGAACATTGCCCGACAAAGGCGAAGCTGTAGGCAGACATGGAGAGATTGGATCTGAGATATCAAAAGATATGGATCATGAACCATAGCGGCGAGAGAATCCTTGCACGATAGATCACAACATTCATAAACAACAGGGTCATTTAAAAGGTACGAATCCAATTACGATGGACAGGGAGCAGATCAAGCTGCAGCGCTTTGCGAATACGCAATCCCAGATGGAAACCGTAATACGAGAAACGAAACAGGTAGCTGATATCCAATGCCATTTGCAGGAAATCATTCCAGTACTGTTCAATCCATTCCAGATGGGGGATGTCATCGCAGAATGTTGGATTAGCGAGCTCATTGGAAGCAGGATAGAAGTTATAGCGGATATCCCAGTGAGTAATATGCGTTTCCCGGATTGGATCCAGATGAATGGGACAGATTTCAAAGCCGTTGATCTGAGGCAGTATCTGCCAATATGATACACCAAGATGCTCCCGCTGAGCCTGGGCACATTTGGGGCAGTAACGTATTTTCTTGGAAGGTGTACAGCAGTTGTTGTACATGGCCATGAAGAAGCGATCTGCCGCATAGGAAGAACGTGAATTGCTAGAGCAGGAGTAGAAAGCGCGGTAGAACGGGAAGGCAGTGTGATCCAGAAGAAGGGATTCACGGGAGATGCCATGAAACGAATCCGTCCACTGACTGGCGAACCTTAACGGAAAAGGAGAGAGGACAGTCGTGTGGAGCGAACGTTTCTTGTCAAATAATTGATGAAGGGTAGCGCCGTCAGATTGGTTACAGCTGCGGACATGATAACTGCACAGGAGACTGTAAAGCGTCTCATCCGGATGCGGAGCAGGAAAACTGACCGGCAGTTTCATGAACAGAACCCCCTTCACAGCAAACAGGACGGGAGGAATTACAAACCGACAAGACCGTTGGCCAGATTTTCGGAATAACCACAGGAAAGGGATTTTTCAATGGATGGAAGCGCGGAATCCAGTTTTGTGGTGGAAGCCTGCAGGAAGTCGGCGTAAGCCTCGCGCGCGAGGATGGCCGAATGAGTACAGCCGGGGTTGCGGGCCAGCGCACGCTTCACGTGCCGCATGGCGGCAGGGCGACTGATGCCAAAGCCCAGGAGCGCCAGAACAGCCAGTTCACGGATGTCAGGTTTTGAGACGGCTTCAGGCGCCGGCGGTTCCGGCGGGTTGACATCCTGAAGGGACTGCCTGAAATCTTTGATCCTGAAAGGCGTCATATCCAGATATTGCTGGAGATTGATATCCTTTCCTGAGAGAAGAGCCTTGCGCATTTTCAGGGTAAGCCGCATTTTCTGGGAAGCAATGGTATGGAAAGACTGAGGAGTGAAAGTTTCCTCGCCGGAGCAGATGGCATACTCCTGGACAAGCTTGTAGATGTTGACAGCGAGGAAGGGAATGCCGATTGCTTCCTGAAACAGTACGTTGACCATTTCGTCCGTCAGTGCAACCTGGTGTTGGGTATACTGGTATTTCCAGATTGACTTGACGAACATGCGCCAGGTATCGTCATTTTCCATGTGTTCCCAAAGCGCGTCCCCCTGGCCGCAGGCCCGTTTTGCCTGCTGGAATTCCTTTTGCAGGAAAGACAAAGCCCGGGGTGTTCCACGGCTCACGCATGAATCTTCCGGATAACTTTCTCGAGATAGTCATCGTCGT
>CAMVEB010000044.1 GCA_947166385.1 uncultured Clostridia bacterium
TCCCCCGGACGATACCGCAAGCTGAGTCGGCTGGGGGAGAATGAAGCCATCGCGGGGGGGGGAGGAATGAAAATGGCGGAACTGAAGCTGCCCTTCATCGGGCATGGCGGCACAGACAAATGATTCGTTTTCTGGAAACATACAATAAAATAATTCGTTACGAACCAGGTCCAGTCCTGTACATAAGTCTTGAATTGATTGTGCCCGGAAAGCTGATACAATCCGGGCGTAAAAAAGGAGAAATATGAAAAAGCAGGTCCTGCTCACTGGTTTTCGATACCATTGATTGAGCTCAATAGTTGATTTTTGCCGTGTTTTAAAGCACCTTATTTAGAAAATCCTTGGTGCGTGGATTCTGCGGATTGCGGAAGATCTGCTCCGGAGTTCCTTCCTCCAGGATCTGTCCGTCTGCCATAAACAGTACACGATTGGCCACTTCCCGGGCAAATCCCATCTCATGAGTCACCACTACCATTGTCATTCCGTCCCGGGCCAGTTCCTTCATAACATCCAACACTTCGCCCACCATTTCGGGATCCAGCGCGGAAGTTGGCTCATCAAAGAGCATAATATCCGGCTTCATGCACAGAGACCGGGCAATAGCGACTCGCTGCTTCTGACCGCCGGAAAGTTCGCGGGGATAAGAATTGGCTTTCTCTTCCAGTCCGACCCTTTTCAGCATAGCCACAGCTCTCGCCTTCGCTTCCGTTTTACTGCATTTTTTCAAATCAACAGGAGCCAACATCAAATTGCGAAGAACAGGCATATTATTGAACAGGTTGAAATGCTGAAAAACCATACCGACCCGTTCGCGCAGATGGTTGATGTCAGTCTTTGGATCAGTCAGTTCCTTCCCGTCAATCATGATACGACCGGACGTGGTTTCTTCCAATTTGTTCAGGCACCGGAGAAAAGTGGATTTGCCGCTGCCGGAAGGACCGATGACAACCACGACCTCTCCTTCATAAATGGCTGTGGTGACCCCCTGGAGAACATGCAGGCTACCGAAGTCTTTTATCAGGTTTTCCACCTGAATCTTTATTCTATTTCGATTCATACTTCAGCCTCCTCTCCAGCACTTTAGCCAGCCATTGTAGCAGCAGGATAACGATCAGATACATAATCGCAACGATTCCCCATGTCTGGAAAGACAGGAAGGTTTCGGCCACTACATTCTTGGCTGTATTTACAAGCTCTGGGAAACCAATCACTGAAAGAATGGATGTGTCCTTCAGTGTAATGATAAACTGGTTGATGATACTGGGGATCATTGTTCGGATTGCCTGGGGCAGCACCACCCGCTGCATGGCACGCCAGTATGGCAAACCCACAGAACGGGCTGCTTCCATTTGTCCAATATCCACAGACTGAATACCGGCGCGGATGATTTCTGCCATATATGCGCCGCAATTCAGGGCCAGACAGATGGAGCCCGCCTGTAATGCCGTCAGAGTGACCCTGTTCTGTACATGAAGTACATTGTTAAACAGAAACGGAACACCAAAGAAGATAAAATAGGCCAGTACGATCATCGGAACACCGCGGATCAGGTTGACAAATACCAGTGCAAATCCACGACAGAACTTATTTTTCACCACACTCATTATACCGACAATCAGGCCTATGATGCAGGCAAAGAAAAGTCCGTACAGTGCGAGCAGCAGCGTCTGTCCCATGGCGGTGACAAGTACCCGTCCGTATCGGCTGAAAAGATCAATCAAGGAGAAACAAGCTCCTTTCGTATAAAAATACAATAGAATGAACCGAAAAGGAGGAAGACCCTCCCTGAGGGTTCTTCCTCTTTACCGGTTCCAAAGCATAAAAGTATCAGTTGCCCAGATACTTGGCCAGAATCTCATCATACTTCCCGTTTTCTTTGATGTTAGCCAAACCGGCGTTGAATTTTTCGACAATTTCCATTTTATCCGGATCAAAGATGGCCATACCGTAGTCCGCGCCTTCGCTTTCCGTTCCGGGAACCAGCTGCAGCGGGACACCATTGGATTTGATGTAGTCAGCCATAATGGGCGTATCATCAAAGCAGGCAACGCACTGACCGCTGATAACAGCCTGATAGATATCCGGAGAGCTTTCAAATGTCATTACAGTAAAGCCGTAGGTTTCTGCCAGACTGTCCGCATAGCTCTTGCTTTCAGTACCGGTTTTCACAGCAACACTCTGGCCTTTCAGACCATCAAATCCCGTTATATCCGATCCCACAGCAACAGCCATGCTCTGGTTTGCGTTATAGTATCCGTCAGAGAAGATCCAGCCTTCCGCCTTCCGCTTTTCTGTGATGGAAGCTCCGGCAATGAGGGCATCTTTCTGGCCTGCCTGGCAGGCCGCAATGGAAGCATCCCAGCCGAGCGGCTCAATGGTGTATGTGAAGCCCTGGTCTTCCGCAATGGCCGCCAGAATCTCAACATCGATACCGACCAGAGTACCGGTTTCATCGGTGTACTCGAAGGGACGGAAAGCGGTATCCGTTCCGAAAGCGTAATCCTCAGCAAACGCAGAGGCAGCACCGGTGAGCATCAGGATAGTTAACAGTACAGCAATCAGTTTTTTCATAGTTCAGATCTCCTTTTCAATATATTTGTCATCATGAACTTCTAAGGAAGCATGATAAGACAACGAATTATAATACCAGCTGATCAGGGCTTTCAGTGATTCCTGATCAACTCCTGCAGACGTTTTGTCAGCATCGTGTTTTCGCGATAGTCAACAGGACAGTCAATGATAACCGGAACATCCTGCCGGAAAGCATCTTCCAGAATCGTACGAAGGTCATCTGTATGTTCAACACGATATCCCTTGCATCCCATACTCTCTGCCAGCATGACAAAATCGGGATTTGTGAAAGATGTCATATTCGCATGGCCATAACGGTCGTTCTGCTTCCACTGGATCAGGCCATAAGCACTGTCGTTGAAAATCAAGGTAACAAAAGGTAAATGCTCACGTCTGGCTGTTTCCAGCTCCTGACAATTCATCATGAACCCTCCGTCACCAGTGACCGCAAGGATACGATTCTGAGGACGAAGAAGTTTAGCGGCCAGAGCACCGGGAACAGCAATACCCATTGTAGCAAAACCGTTGGATATTAGGCAGGAATTGGGCTCATCGCACAGATAATGACGGGCTATCCACATTTTATGGGCACCGACATCGCTCAGCAGGATATCTCCCGTCTGCATTACCTGGCGGATATCACTGAGAATCCGCTGCGGTTTGAGCGGATAAGCTTCATCTGTTTCGTATGGCAAATATTCCTTCAGCATTTCTTCCCGGAGTGAAAAAGCGTAATCAGGTTCCTGAATCCGAACAGTCAGCTGGGCAAGATGACATAATGTCTCCGCCATATCCCCGACAACTTCGATCGTCGGAGGATAACAGCGATTTACATGCGCAGCGGCCGTGCTGACATGAATAATTTTTTTAGTCAGTTCGGGATCCAGACGGGAAGGCGCAAGCTCCACAATATCATAACCTACGCACAGCAGTAGATCAGCCCGGGCCAGTAACAGATCCTGATAGTCTTTTTGCGGAATCCCGATAGTGCCCATGGCATAGGGGTCGTCACTGCGGATAATGCCTTTTGCCATCATGGTATTTATGACCGGCAAATGTGCACTATGCGCTAATTCTGTAATTTCCGCTGTGATATCCGCTCTCGCTGCATCAGCGCCGACGAGCATTACCGGGAACTTGGCATGAGCCAGCAGTTTGGCTGCCTGGGCAATTGTCTCCAGATCGGCATATTCCGGTCTGACTTTTTGTGGAACCATCGGTTCAATTCCGTCCGGGACATTCATTCGGGCAACATCAACAGGCAGATCGATATGCGTCGCACCCATCTTGCCTTCCTGCTGGGCATATTTGAAAGCAAGACGGACAATCTCCGTAATGCTTTCTGGGCGCATCACCAGTTTGGTCCGCTTTGTGATAGGCTCGAACAGTTTTGCCAGATCCAGATACTGGTGACTGGTGATATGCATCCGTTCCGATGATACCTGTCCGGTAATTGCAACCAGGGGTGCTCCGTCAGAATTGGCATCCGCCACACCTGTGATCAGGTTCGTTGCACCCGGGCCAAGGGTTGCCAGGCAAACACCGGCTTTACCGGTCAGACGTCCGTAAATATCGGCCATGAAAGCGGCTCCCTGTTCATGTCGTGTCGTTATAAAACGGATTGATGAAGCCGCAAGTGCTTCTATGACCTCCAGGTTTTCCTCCCCGGGGATACCGAACACATATTCGACACCCTCCGCGACAAGACAGTCAACCAGCTTTCCAGCAACGTTCGTGGGAAAGACCTCCCTTCCTCTGGTAATGAAAAAAGGTGAACGGCTTTGCAGACCATTCACCTTTGAACGGAATACAGTATACAGTATATTGCGAAAATGTCAAAACATTTTATTCAGCACGAATGCAGCATCTGGTTTATGACAGGCCGGATAGGTTAAAACCAGTAACGATACATGAGAAAAACAGCACATATAATGCATTATAGCCAAATCTCTCTTGCAATTTCTGGCAATCCATGTTACTTTTCCCATACAGTTCGAAAGAACTGGAAATATGGCAAAGGTGCCGATGTCCCGAACAGAGGGCGTCGGCTTTCGTTTTACCATATTTACCATAACAAGACCGGGCAAAGGCGCCGTTGCTGCTCAGCACCGGCGCTATCTTTTTCAGAGGAGGCCATGCCGCACATCAGTAGAATGTAAAAGCTGAAGGAGGGGGTACTATGACGGACACGAGAGAACTGGTTCAGCATACCGAAGCGATTAACGAACTGCTGGCCAGATATGGTGTAAAATTCGGGCTATATAAAAACGGAACCTTCAAGGAGCAGCTTTTTCCGTTTGATGCCATTCCGCGCATCATTTCAGCTGATGATTTCAGCTATCTGGATCATGGCCTGAAGCAGCGAGTAACAGCGCTGAATTGCTTTATCAGTGATATTTACGGTGATAAGAAGATTATCCGGGATCAGGTGGTGCCTGAGGAGTTTGTGTTTGACAGCCCCGGTTATCTGCATCAATGTGAAGGACAAAAGCCGCCTAGGGGTATCTGGTCGCATATTTCGGGAATTGATCTGGTTCAGGCACTGGATAAAAGCTGGTTTATCCTGGAGGACAACCTGCGTGTTCCCTCCGGCGCCAGTTATCCGATGATTGCCCGGGAACTGTGCCGCCGTGCCAGTCCGAAGACTTTCCAGACCAACGGGGTGGTAGACAACAGAGATTACGCTAGCTTGCTTCGCAGTGCAATGGATTATGTCAATACCGGCGGATGTACTGTAGTGCTCACACCCGGCCGGTACAATTCCGCTTATTTTGAACATTCCTATCTGGCAGAAAAGACCGGGGCTCATCTTGTCAGCGGCAGCGAACTGACCGTTGAGGATGGATATCTGTGGTTTAACGGCTATGACGGCCAAAAAGAAAAAGTGGGCACCGTCTACCGGCGTATTTCTGATGATTACCTGGATCCGTTGAACTTCCGTGCTGATTCACTAATTGGTATCCCGCATCTTTATGACGTCTTCCGGCAGGGACATGTAGCACTGATGAATGCTCCCGGAAACGGTGTGGCAGACGACAAGGGTATCTACTATTTTGTTCCGAAAATGATCAGGTATTATCTGGGAGAAGAACCCATTCTGAATAACGCGCCGACCTATCTGCCCTTCTATAAGGATGACATGAAGTATGTGCTGGACCACTTTGACAATCTGGTATTAAAGGATGTGGCAGAAGCCGGCGGTTACGGTGTTGTATTCGGCAGCAAAATGACCTCGCAGCAGAAGACGGACTTTATCGCGCTCCTGAAGAAAAATCCCCGCAGGTTTATTGCGCAGGAAGTCATTGATTTCCTTGATCTGGATATCATGGACAATGGAAAACCTGTCGCAAGGAAGGCGGATCTGCGTGCATATATTCTGATGGGCGAAGAACCTATAGTATGGAAAAGCGGCCTGACCCGCTTCTCCCGGAATCCGGATTCCTTCATTGTCAACAGTTCACAGGGAGGAGGGTTCAAAGACACATGGGTATTGTCTCACTGATCAACACCGATAAGCTTTTCTGGCTGGGCCGCTACAGCGAGAGGGTCTATACAACGATCCGTCTGTTTGGAGAAAGCTTTGACAAAATCATTGACGGGAATGCCGAATACATCGAACTGTTCTGCCGTTCCCTGGATATTCCCAATATCTACAGTTCCACAGAGGATTATGTGGAACGGTATCTGTTTGATCCGCAGAATCCTGATTCTGTATATTCCAACCTGACCAGGGCTTACGATAATGCCATGACCCTGCGTGAAGAGATCGGCAGTGAATGCATCAGCTATATCCAGCTGGCCATTTATGTGATGAACAGGCATCAGGGCAGTCAGAGCCCGATGATCGGCCTGCAGCAGATCCTGGACGATATTCTTGCTTTCTGGGGACTGGCGGATGATATGATTCCCGATGAAAACATCCGTAATATCATTAAAACCGGCAAGCGTGTGGAGCGTCTGGATCTGTATGCCAGACTGAAACGACCCCGTACGGATATCCTGCGCGAAGTCAGCAGGCTGTCTGTACGGATCAGCCGCACCAACCTGAAGTACAGCAGTGAGGATATCAGCAGGCTGAAACAACTGGCAGATTCAGCCACAACGGATTACTATTCCATTTTGCAGATCGTGGATGGTCTTGTCATTATCTGAATCCAAAGGTGGTAACAGGACATGGGAAGACTGGGGTTTCTGTTTCAATTGCAGCTGACTTTTTCAGAGCCGGTAAACCATCACGCTTTTCAGCTGCGCTGCCTGCCAAAGAGCAGCGTCAGGCAACAGGTTGTTCAATCATCCTTCCGGGTACTTCCGGAATGTAAAACAATCATGTCAGATGATCACTTCGGTCTGAAACAATTGGGTTCTATGATAACGTTGCATGCGGGGTTTTCAGTTCAGGCGGAAGGAATTGTGGACATTTTGCCTGGTATGTGTGAAAAAGCTGACAGCAATTGGAAACTGGGCCCTTACCGGCAGGAAACCTTCCTGACAGCCCCGGGTTTTGTCCTGAAAGGAATGGCGGCAGAATTGCCGGAACATAATGTGCCCGCTGCTGTCATGTCCCTGCTCTCCGATCGTTTTGTCTATGCACCCGGGAAAACGCATGCGAAAACAACAGCGGAAGAAGCTGCTGCCCAAATGCAGGGAGTATGCCAGGATGAAGCCCATATCATGTTGTCCCTGCTGCGTATGAAAGGGATTCCATGCCGGTATATCGTTGGCTATATGCTCGGAGAAGGCTCCACCCATGCATGGGTGGAGGTTTTGCAGGGTGAGACGTGGATCGGGCTGGATCCGACAAATCACAGGACCGTAAATGATGAATACATCGTCATATCCGCAGGGCGTGATGCAAATGATTGTCCTGTAAACCGCGGCGTCTTTTCCGGAGCGGCAGAACAACAAAGTCAGAGCAGTGTATCTGTTTGGCATATCAATGACTGAAGAGGAATCGTTATGATTGAAACAGTAACACAGATCGGTCTTCCTGTAGATGAACAGTTGTGCATCAAAAAGAACAGGCTTATTCCGGACGATGGCGGAAACGGTCGCCGGATCAGCGTAATCACAGGCATTCACGGGGATGAACTGGAGGGCCAGTATGTATGCTGGCTGGTGCAGCAGCGTATTCAGAAGCATCCCGAATGTCTGAAAGGGACAGTGGATATATATCCCGCGATGAATCCCTTTGGCATCGATTCTGTTACCCGCGGCATTCCGGCTTTTGACCTGGATATGAACCGGATCTTTCCCGGCGATACTGACGGAGATATGAATGAGTATATTGCCGCCCGGATCGTGGAAGACATTACCGGCAGCGATGTGGCTGTGGATATCCATGCCAGCAATATTTATCTGACAGAAATCCCGCAAATCCGCATCAATAAGATTACGGCAGACAGGCTGATTCCGCTGGCAAAAAAAGCGAATGTTGACTTTGTATGGGTTCATGATGCTTCCACTGTGCTGGAATCCACACTGGCATACGCGCTGAACAGCCGCAGCGTTGATACGCTTGTGGTGGAGATGGGCGTCGGCATGCGCATCACAAAAGAATATGGGGAACAGTTGACCGATGGTATTTTCTGTCTGATGAAGGAAAAGGGCATCTGGAGCGGTGATGTTCATACAGATCATATTCCTATTGTATGTGTTGATCCGGACGAGGTTGAATTTCTGAACGCACAGGTTTCCGGTGTATTTGTGAAAACGCGGAACCATGGCGCCTTACTCCGTGCCAGAGATGAAATCGGCTTGATTATTGACCCGCTTCAGGGCACTGTGCTGGATCGTGTTGTTTCCCCATGCGAAGGCTGGCTCTTCACGGTACGGGAGTACCCGCTGGTTGATCAGGGGTCACTGATGGCACGGATCCTGAAGGGACACATGGACGAGGCCCGCCTGAAGGGAGGCGTGATTCAGTGAAAAAGGAAACGCTGTATGAAATCAAGGCAATATACCGTGATGATTTTCGCGTGACAGGATATACCTTTGGTGAGGGCGAGAAAGCACTGTGCATTATCGGCAGCATGCGCGGAAATGAGAACCAGCAGTTGTTCTGCTGTTCACGCCTTGTCGCCCGGCTGAAGCGTCTGGAGGAAGAAAATGCTTTGGTTCCGGGTAAACAGATTCTTGTGATTCCCTGTGCGAATCCATATTCCATAAACACCAAAAAACGATTCTGGTGTACGGACAACACGGACATTAACCGGATGTTCCCCGGCTATGCTTTGGGTGAAACCACGCAGCGGATCGCAGCGGGTATCTTTGAGGCGGTAAAGGGATGGCAGTACGGTATTCAGTTCGCATCCTTCTATATGCCCGGAGCGTTTGTGCCGCATGTCCGCATGATGGAAACCGGGTATCAGGATACGGAACTGGCCTGTGAGTTTGGTATGCCGTATGTCGTGGTGCACAAGCCGCGTCCGTTTGATACTGCGACGCTCAACTATAACTGGCAGATCTGGGGAACACAGGCGTTTTCTCTGTATACGACCAATACGGCCCGTGTGGATGAGGAAAGTGCCCTGCAGGCAGAAAAAGCCGTGCTGAACTTTATGTCCAGACGCCAGCTGATAAAAACTCGCGCAAAAGGAGGATATCATTCGGAAATCGTTCATTCCACTGATTTCATCAGTGTACGCGCAGACTGTTCCGGATTCCTGAAAACCTATGTCAATCCAGGCCAAATGGTGGAAAAAGGTCAATTGCTCGCACACATTTTAGATCCCTATGAGGGATATATCCGGTCAGAACTGACCGCACCTGTTCATGGTGTCATCTCCTTTGTCGGTGATGAACCCATGACATACGAGAATACTGCCGTATTAAAGTTGATTCGTGAAAAGTCATAAGAAAACGCCACACAAAGGAACGCAGCCAATAGATGATGGAGGAAAAAGCATGAGCAGAAAACCGCTTATCGGAGTCGTTCCGCTTTGGGATGATGATAAAGAGAGCCTGTGGATGCTGCCAGGGTATTTTGATGGTATACAACAGGCCGGAGGCCTTCCCTTGATGCTTCCGCTGACCGATGATCAGCATGAAACAGCACAGTTGGCCTCACTGTGTGATGGCTTCCTGTTTACCGGCGGGCATGATGTTTCGCCTTCGGTATATGGAGAAACGCCCCTGAATGATTCTGTGATCTGCTGTCCGAAGCGTGACCGTATGGAATCGCTGCTGCTGCAGGAGACTGTTCTGCTGGATAAGCCGGTACTTGGCATTTGCCGGGGAATACAGTTTATCAATGCTGCCTTTGGAGGTACTTTATACCAGGATCTGCCTGTCCAGCATCCATCCGGAGTGGAGCATCATCAGACCGCGCCTTATAACACTGCGGTACATGCAGTCATAATAAGGAAAGAGACACCCCTGTATGCCCTTTTGCATCAAGCCAGGATCGCAGTAAACAGCTACCATCATCAGGCGGTTCATTCCGTTGCCCCGGGACTCGAAATAATGGCTGAATCTCCTGACGGAATTGTGGAAGCGCTGTACCATCCCGGGCTGAAATTCCTGTGGGCAGTACAGTGGCATCCCGAATTCTCATTCCGGACAGACGAGAACAGTCGTCAGATTTTCCGTGCGTTTGTCCAGGCAACTCTTGGAGTGCCTTCTGTGACATAATGTGAATGCAGGACAGGAGTGATGCCGACAATGGAGAAAGAAACCAACTGTCTGTATAAAAAACTATGTATGTCGGTTTACCCCGAACAAAAGATGAATGAACATCGTTTAAACTGCAGCAAAGATAACAGCTACTGGTGCCCATATTATTGGTTTCTGCATGACAGGAACATCGACTCAGAAATATCTGCAATACAGCCCGATACCACGGATGACTCGATTCGAAATGAAAACAAATAAGAAAAAGCAGGTGTAAGCATGGTTCTCCATCAATATGACAAAAAACTGATTCTGGAGGACGGATCTTTTTATTACGGAACAGGCTTCGGCTGTGATGAAGAACGTTTCTTTGAAATCGTATTCAACACCTCGCCTGTCGGCTATCAGGAAATTCTGTCCGATCCGTCCTATACCGATCAGGGTGTTGTGATGGCATATCCGCTGATCGGCAACTATGGCATCGCCGCAGAGGATTTTGAGAGCAAAACTCCAAGCATCAGCGCTATGATCGTGCGAGAGTACTGCCCGGAACCATCAAACTGGCGCAGTATCATGCCACTTGAAGAAGTCATGAAGCGGTACCGCGTCGTGGGCTTAAGCGGGATCGACACCCGCAGGCTGATACAGCACATCCGTGACCACGGCTCCTGCCGTGCGATGATCACCGATATTTCTTCAGATATCGCTGAGGCGGTGGCACGGCTGAAATCATACAAACTGCCAACCGATGCCGTCAGCCGTGTTAGCCGCAAAAAAGCGGAAAAATACAGAAACGAAGCAGGACGTTTCCACGTTGTGGCGATCGACTGCGGGATGAAGGAGAATATTATCCGCTCACTGGTTAAACGGGGATGTGACGTGACCGTGCTGCCATGGAACGCAGATGTACAGGATATCCTCGAACTGAATCCGGACGGGTTGTTCCTTAGCAACGGTCCGGGCGATCCGGAAGACGTACCCGAGGTAATCAATACTGTCAAAGAACTGCACGGCAGGCTGCCGATCTTCGGCATCTGCCTGGGGCATCAGATACTCTCCCTGTCGTATGGCGCAAAGACCTACAAACTGAAATTCGGTCACCGCGGCGGCAACCATCCCATAAAAAACCTTTCTACGGACAAAATAGAAATCACCGCGCAAAACCACTCCTACGCGGTGAATCTGAACAGCCTGCAAAACACACCGCTCACTGCAACGCATATCAACCTGCTGGATAACACTGTTGAGGGGGTAGAGTGCGTGCACGACCGCGCATTCGGTGTGCAGTATCACCCCGAAAGTGCTCCGGGGCCGCAGGACAGCGGATACCTGTTCGACCGCTTTATCACGCTGATGGAGGAGGCTAAACGCCATGCCTAAGAGAATGGATATCCACCGCATCATGGTAATTGGCTCCGGCCCCATTGTCATCGGTCAGGCAGCGGAATTTGACTATGCAGGCACACAGGCCTGTCTGGCACTGAAAGAAGAAGGCTACGAAGTCATCCTGTGCAACAGCAATCCGGCCACCATCATGACGGACCCCTCTATTGCCGACAAGGTATATATGGAGCCGCTGACGCTGGAATATATCGCCAAGATAATCCGCAAGGAACGTCCTGATGCCATTCTGCCCGGGATTGGTGGCCAGACCGGACTGAACCTGGCTATGGCATTGGAACGGAAAGGTGTTCTGAAAGAATGCCATGTGGAACTGCTCGGCACCTCATCTGAGAGCATAGAACGCGCGGAGGACAGGGAACTGTTCAAGGAACTGTGCGAGAGCATCGGCGAACCGGTTATTCCCTCAAGGATCACCTATGATCTGGAAGAAGCGAAAGCAGCGGCTGAACAGATCGGGTATCCGGTTGTCCTGCGTCCTGCTTTCACCCTCGGCGGTACAGGAGGCGGATTTGCAAACGACGAGGCTGAACTCATCGAGATCGGCAGGAACGGCTTTGCTCTCAGCCCTGTTCATCAGGTGCTGATTGAAAAATCCGTCAAGGGCTACAAGGAAATCGAATACGAGGTCATCCGTGATCATAACGATACAGCGATTACCGTCTGTAACATGGAAAATTTCGATCCTGTCGGCATTCACACCGGCGACAGCATTGTCTTCTGTCCGTCCCAAACGCTGACAAATAAGGAGTATCAGATGCTCCGGGACAGCGCTTTAAAGCTGATCCGTGCACTGAAGGTCGAAGGCGGATGCAATGTGCAGTTTGCGCTTGATCCGCATTCATTGCAGTACTACATCATCGAGGTGAATCCGAGGGTTTCAAGATCATCGGCACTTGCCAGTAAAGCCTCCGGTTATCCGATCGCCCGCGTCAGCGCGAAGATCGGTGTTGGTTTGCGGCTGGATGAGATACCGCTTGCCAATACGCTTGCTTCATTCGAACCCGCACTGGATTATGTGGTCACCAAGATGCCCCGCTTTCCCTTCGACAAATTCGTGGAAGCGAAGAACACTTTAGGCACCCAGATGAAGGCGACCGGCGAAGTGATGAGCGTTGGCAGAACGATAGAGGAAAGCCTCCTGAAGGCTGTCCGTTCCCTGGAAATCGGCGTTTTTCACCTGCACAATCCGCGTTTTGACAGCATGAACGCCAAAGAGCTTAGTGAGTATATCACAAAGGACACAGACGACAGGATATTCGCCCTTGCTGAACTGCTGAGAAAAGGAGGATCTATCCGGGAAATATATCAGGAAACAGCCATTGACCCGTTATTCTTACGTAAGATCCGCAACATAGTTGAAATGGAATGTAAACTGCAGGAGTATACCGGCGATGTGGATACACTGTACCGGGCCAAGCGCATGGGTTTTGCCGATAGAGAAATTGCCAGGCTATGGAACATGGGTGAAACCGAAATATATCAGTTGAGAAAAAACGCTGGCATAATCCCTGTGTTCAAGATGATCGATACCTGCGCCTCAGAGTTCGAGAGCTATGTGCCGTATTTCTATATGACCTATGAGGAAGAGAATGAATCTGTCCGCACGGATAAGAAAAAGGTCATTGTACTTGGTGCCGGGCCGATCAGAATAGGCCAGGGTGTGGAGTTTGACTACAGCACGGTTCACGCAGTTCAAACCATCCGCCGCGCGGGCTATGAAGCGATCATCATCAATAACAATCCCGAAACGGTTTCCACCGATTATACGACGTCGGACAAGCTCTACTTTGAACCGCTGACTCCAGAGGACGTCATGGCAATCGTGGACTTTGAACAGCCGGAGGGGGTTATCGCATCTCTCGGCGGCCAGACAGCAGTCAACCTGGCACAGCCCCTCATGGAACGCGGTGTAAAGATCATCGGCACCGACTGCGCAGCAATTGAGCGGGCTGAGAATCGGGACAGCTTCAACGCAATTATCAGGGAATTGGGCATCCCGCAGCCTGCAGGCCATGCTGTTACTTCCATTCAGGAGGGCGTCAGGGCAGCCGAGGAGATCGGATATCCTGTGCTCGTCCGCCCATCCTTTGTTCTCGGAGGCAGGGCGATGCAGATTGTCAGCAAGGAGGCTGACCTGCGGCATTACCTTAAGACCGCTGTCGAGATTGACGCCGATAAGCCGGTTCTGGTCGATAAATATATCGTTGGTAAGGAGGTTGAGGTTGACGCGATCTGTGACGGAACTGACGTTTTTATCCCCGGCATCATGGAATTGGTTGAACGCACCGGCATCCACTCGGGCGACAGTATCAGCGTCTATCCGTCCTACAGTATCAGCAACAAGGTCAAGGGAATCATACTGCAGTATGCCAGGAAGCTTGGCAAAGCAATCGGCATCATTGGCCTATATAATATCCAGTTCATCGTTGCCCCCGATGAAAAAGTTTATATCATCGAGGTCAATCCAAGATCAAGCAGAACCGTTCCATTCCTTAGCAAGGCTACCGGGTGGAGCCTCGCGGATATCGCAACGGAAGTCATCCTGGGCAGGAGCCTGAAAGATCAGGGGATCTTCGATCTCTATCCGGAGGAGAAAGAAAAATACTATGTTAAGGTGCCGGTCTTCTCATTCCAGAAGATCAAGGGACTTGATGCTTATCTCAGCCCAGAGATGAAATCCACCGGTGAAGCGATCGGCTATGACAGGAGCTTGCCGAGAGCAATGTATAAAGCGTTGGTCGCCGCAGGTATCAAGGTACAGAACTACGGCACCGTGATCGTTACGCTCGCCGACGAGGATAAAGAAGAAGCTGTTCCGCTGATCCGTCGCTTCTATAACCTTGGTTTCAACATCGAGGCGACCGATATGACTGCCAGAACCATGCGTGAGCATGGCATCAGAACCAGAATGCTCAGGAAGCTCAGCGAAGGCAGCAACCAGCTCCTCGACGCCCTTCGTGCGGGATACGTCAGTTATCTGATTAATACCCGCGCGATCCTGTCCGGTGTCCACTATGAGGATGGTGCTGCAATCCGCAGAACCGCCATCGAAAACGGAGTGACAACCTTCACCTCACTGGATACAGTCAGGGTATTACTCGAGGTGCTCGAAGAAACCACGCTGACAATCTCGACGATAGACGCGTGATAATGCCTTCTCTTAGGGCTAGTGGTGACAGTTGGACTCGAACCAACGACCCCATCGATGTGAGCGATGCTCAATGAACACCAGACAGGCCGCTCCGCGGCGCCGGAATAATCGCCAGGTATGAAAACGGATTCCAACACGAGAAAGGATTTGCTGAGCATGAATTTTGACTTCTTAAAGCCAATTGAAAGCATGAGACAGTTTTGTGATCTTTGCGTTAATGCTGAAATTCTTGTGCTCGATTTCCCTGTGCAAAGTGTTATACCCATGTGAAAGAGTTCGGCATATGGTGTGGTTTTGAGTCTAAATGATGCGTAAAGGAGAACGATATGGTTGAGAATCTGATCTCCCGTCATCTGGTTGCCTTGTTCATGATTCTGATTTTCAGTATCGTGCTGCATTTCCGAAAGTCATTCCGGAATCTGGAAGCAAGATACTTCTGGCTTACGATTATCAGCTGTTTTTTGCTTGTGGTGGAAGATCTTCTCGAGACAATGACTGCCGAGAATCCGGCGCTACGCATTTGGAGGATTCTGTTCTCTGTTATCGGTTATACTTATCGCTCCACGGCGGTACTCGGTCTGCTGCTTGTAATCATACCAAAGGAGAAAAGGAGCTTTGTCCTGTGGATTCCGAGTCTGATCACGCTGATTATCTGCAGTACGGCATTTTTCACGGACATCGCCTTCGGTTTCGACAAGGATTATCATTTCTATCGCGGTCCGCTCGGATTAGTACCTTTTGTTGTGCCGGTTTTCTATTTGATTCTGATCCTGTGGGTGTTTCTGAAGCACTATACGCGAAGAAACAGTTCAGGAAGATACATTATTCTGATATGCGGCGTTTTTTGCCTGGCAGCTACCGGTGTTGATGTTGTTTATGGAGGTGTCCGGCTGAACGAGGCGATCATATTCAGCAGTGTCTGTTTATTTCTTACTTTGTTCTCGCATGACAACCGGCTGGATCCGTTGACCGGACTCCTGAACCGTAAGGCTTTCTATGATGATTTCAAAGCTGAGGGCAGAAGCGTCAGAGCTGTTGTTTCACTGGACATGAACGGCCTGAAAAGGCTGAATGATTCTCAGGGGCACAAAGCAGGGGACGAAGCCCTGATGGCAATTGGCAAATGCATCAGTGAAGTGACGAATCATGACACCCTTGCATACCGGATCGGCGGGGATGAATTTCTCATTCTGTTTTTCCATGATCATGAGGAAAAGGTCTGCCAGGTGGAAGAACAGATCAAGGAAAGTGTATCCAGAGAGGGTTACAGCATTTCTTCCGGCCATGCTATGAGGGATTCCGGTGGCAATCCGGAGGACGTGATCAGAGTGTCCGACAGCCGGATGTATGAAGACAAGGCAAACTATTACCGACAGAACGACCGCGACAGAAGAAGATCATTTCGGGAAAACACTTCCGGAATGAACTGAGTGACGTCCCGTCAAATTTACAAGAGGTATGAAAGTTGGCGCATCCATTGTCTCCTGCCGCCGTGGCGGAAACAGCGCCACCTTTGAGACCTTGAATCAATTCTACGGCATCAGCGGTATGCCCACCGTGCCCAGCACCTACTGGAATGACGTTCATGGCTACAAGGGCGAAGATGTGCTGGCCGATCCTGAGGCTGTCGAGACTGTCCGGAATATGGCCACCAATATAGCATTTATGATCAAGTCGATCCAGGCTGGGAAGGATCAATATGGCAAACCGGACGTAAAGCACAAGCAGTTTGTCAATTTTATCCGATAACAAAAGACAAGGGGGACTCTGCAAATTGGCAAAGTCCCCATCAATCATTTTCCCGCATTGCTGCTCTTGTCATCAGCCCGAACATCCACAGTGTAAGGAGTTGGTATCCCTATGACAGCTATTGGGTTGGCTCATTCGACGGTCACGAGCCAACCCACGCTCATGGCTAAATAGGATTTTTTCTAACGAATCATACAGTTTCCTGGTGGCAAAGTATACTGCTGTGTATATCAGGGATGAAAAACACAATTTGCTGTGGTTGTTCAAGAAAAGAACATACATTTTCGTCCTATCGCCAAGATTGGCGGTAGGATGAATTAGAACAGGTTGTAATCCTGTTTTGTAGCCAAAAATTCTAATAAAGGCGGTCGGTGACGCGGCGCGCCACCCGCCAAAATTAGAAAGTTCTAATCGCGTTCTAATTTTGGGGTGGAATTTGACGGATTTCGAGGGATTTTGAGAGAGCTTCGCGGAATTTTCAATCGGCTGCATTCCTTAGAAATCAAGCCTTCCGGGATGTTGACAGACTTCGGCGGAACTTCGCGGCATACCGCCTTTTTGGTCTCCTAAGCGGCAGGCCGTGGGTTCGAATCCCGCCGGGTGTGCATCAGAAAGCCGGTTACCCTTCATGGGTAGCCGGTTTTCTGATTGATATGCCTTGCAGATCAGAACCCACAGCGGCCGTGGCAAACGAAGGAAGCGTCAGCCCGGTAGGCTGTCGGCGAAGCCGAAGCGACCTGAGTTTGTTGGCGCGAAAGGGAGCGTGAAGCCCGCTCCAAGGGCTTCAGGCGACCATTGAGCGAACGGTTTCGAATCCCGCCGGGTGTGCGGAAGATCCGTCAGGAGCAACAAAACGTTGAAAACCTGGCGGATTTTTCTTTTACCCTTTCCAGAACAGTGGAAGCCATGTACTATGACGATACACACACAAATTGGAGCCAAGGAAAAATAGAGAATGCAATTTATTGGCTTTCTGCTTAAAAAGCGAACGATTTACTAACGAAACCCAAACAATAACGGTGCTGTAAAGTGGCTTGAAATAAGCACTTTCCAGCGTTTTCTTATGATTGGATGAACTTTGGAGGATGATTTCTAATGCTTCTGCAAATTCCTTCCGCTTCTGTTAGAAAAATCGCCATCTTCTGCTTTCCGCATATGCGGTGGACGGTTGGAGAATCCCCCACAAAGGTAAACGCGCCTGAAAAATGGCTTTATATAAGAATTTCCGCCAGTTCGCAGAAAGGAAGATATCAGTCAGGATACTGTGAGTTCTGTTAGATTTCTGATTATCCGCGCCAACAGCAAGCAACATATCAGCAAATTTCACCGGACAACGATGCCAAAATTGGCGGTCGGCCGGGCTGTCGCGGAACATCCCCTGTTGTGTTTGCAAGTCTGCCTATTTGCCATCTCTTCTGTTTATGGAACGTAATACCGGGTATTCTTTCCCGCCCCAGTCACAGCTAATTTTCCACCTTCGACCATCTTATGAAGGAGTCGAGATGCGGAGGCTATGCTCAAGCCAGTCAGCTGCTCGACATCTGCTCTGGTGATCGTCTCTGATGAAGCAAACAAAGTCAGTACCTTTTCCTCATTCGTTGCCTGAAGTTGTTGTGGTTTCATTCCGATGGATGCTTTGCGAGGCAATGTTGCTTTGAATACATTCTCCGTCACTTGGAATAGTGTTTCAGCAGCTACGCCAGAATAAGCACTCATGATTTTCTTCAGGCCGGTGCCGTATGCCTCAATCAGATCAAGCCGGTAGAAAACATTTGCCAGTTTGGGATTTCGGCAAATGGAAAGTCCGGCTATGACATCCGCTAAAGAAAAACCTGTAATGAGTCCACCCACAGAAACGATCTCAATCCGATCCGCATATGTACTAATCAGTGTGCTGGCTGCATAGGAATAATCCCGGTGAACAACCGCGTTCAGCAGAGCTTCGCGCAGAGCAGCTTCAGGATAGGCTCTATGATCCGTTCTGCGAAGCCCATCGAAGGTGGCACTTTTCTCATTTTGCATATCCAGAAAGGCATATGCGTCATCGACCTGTTTCAGCAGCGAACCGCCAAATTCACGCCGGTTCTGAAAGGCATCCTGATCAGTTCCGGAAAATGCAGCCGCTTTGATGATATGAGGACATTGATCAGACAGCAGGAGTCCGAGGTTGGTATAAATCCCATCTGCGGTCATGATTCCCAGTGTTTTCATCTGGGGAATGCCCAGATCAAGATGCTGCTTTTCAAATACAGATGATGTATAGTCAAAGCGCAATTCCTGACTGAGCGACCTTCTGTCTTCATAAGAATCCCCGTCGGTTTCCCTAATCATTTGACGAATCGCAGCCTCTGTTGCAGGTGCGGAGACAGTTCCCTGCCGTACAAAGACACCGGAAGGCCGCATTCCTTTTTCTCCCAGGTAATAGGGTCTACCCGTCCCTTGGTTGACAGATACCTCGACAATTTGTTTGTCATCCGCAGTCACAGGTTCATAATGCACAAACATGGTCACATCCGGCTTAATTGAATCCCGCACCGTATTGGCAATGCGCTGAATCATCTGATCCGCAGAGGGTACGCCAATGACTTCGCCATTATCTAACACGCCAATATAAATCTTTCCGCCACGGGAATTTGCAAAAGCAATGATTTCCTTCCGAATGTTTTCCGAAAAATCCTGCTTGAGTTCAACTGTCTCACTTTCCTGATAACGCATCAGGCATCTCCCCTCGATCGGATCATTCATTTCATATACTAATCATTCTTCTCATTATTGTCAAGATGATAAGAAGAATGAGAAGAAAAAATGGCAGCAGAAGGTCAAGTTTCATGAAGGGACATACGCTGAACCTGTAAAATGAAAGTAGGCACTGAAAAGTGACTGAAAAGTGCCTATTATGTTCAAGAAAAGCGATCGTCAACCGTTTGCAGATATTCGTCGGCTATTGACTAACTCGCTGGATGTAAATTACTTGAATTTTGAGCATATGCTATCTGCTGTTTCGCTGTGCGATCAGATGAGCCTGGTTCTGAAGCGCGCTTAACCAACAGTCGGAAATGAATGTGTATAACGAAAATTCCAAGAAATCATAAGTTTAGGTTATCAATAACGCAAACTTGACAATTTCGGAAGTTTGGGTTATCATGCAGCATGTCAGGAGGACGACTGCCATGCTAAAAACACTGGAGGCTTTAAAGCCGAGAGACATCTATCTGAACCGTTTAATCGCATTTCAGGACACAGAGCCTGTGAAGGTGATTACAGGTATCCGACGCTGCGGAAAATCCAGCCTTCTGAAACTGATGCAAAAGCATCTGCTGGAAACAGGCATCGAAGCCCGGCAGATCATTTCCATGAACTTTGAGTCCATGGAATACCGAGATATGGATGTACAAGCCTTCTACAATCATGTAAAAGAAAAAGTTCTGCCCGGCAAAAGGATGTATCTTTTCTTTGATGAACTGCAGCGGCTGGATCGTTGGGAGGATGCAATCAACTCCTTTCGTGTGGATTTTGACTGTGATATTTACATCACTGGTTCTAATGCTTATCTGCTTTCATCGGAGTATTCAACCTATCTTTCCGGGCGGCATGTGGAAATAAAGATGCTTCCGCTCTCCTTCAAGGAGTTTCTGGTCTTTCACGGCTATGAGATCCGTGAGAAAAAAAGTCCTGGAGGAGAGATGAGGAAGCGTGCCTACGATGCCGAAGGTGAGCCTGTAGAATGGGAAGAGCTTTTTGAAGCCTTCATGCATTACGGCGGCATGCCGGGAATCGCAGACGTCGGTCTCGTACAGGACAGAGTGCTTACTCTGCTGGATGGCGTATATTCCACAGTCATTGTGCGTGACATTCTGGAACGCGAACGGAGAAGAGGGCAGCGCCAGATCACAGATCCTGTTCTCCTGCGGAAGATCATCTTGTTTCTTGCAGACAATATCGGCAACAATACCTCTTTGACGTCCATCAGCAATACGCTGGTTTCCGCTAAGATGCTGGAGGATCGTGCGAAGCAGGGCAAACCGGCAACACAGACGATCGCCGCCTATGTGAACGCGCTCAAAGAAGCTTACCTGTTCTATGAAATCAAGCGGTTCGATATAAAGGGAAAAGAGGAACTGAAAACCCTCGGCAAATACTATATCGTCGATATCGGCCTGAGAAATTACCTCCTTGGCTATCGGGATGTGGATACCGGCCATATGATTGAGAACGTGGTTTATTTTGAACTGTTGCGCCGAGGCTTCGATGTAGCTGTCGGAAAAATTGGCAGCCAGGAAATAGACTTCATCGCTACGAAAGATCATGAGAAAATCTATTTTCAGGTAACAGACGATATGACGGCGGAATCAACAAGGCAGCGAGAGCTTGCACCGCTGAAGATGGTTCGAGACAATTACAGAAAGGTCATTCTTGCAATGAGCACAAACTCAACAGCCTCTGTGGAAGGGATTGAAATCATCAGACTGATTGACTTTCTTTTCGAGTAGAATCTGAGTTACAAGTATCTGACAGCACCTATCTGACAGTGAACAGACAGGGGCATGGTCTCAAAACGAGGAAAACGAAGTTTTCCGTCTCAGCGGGCTTCGCATGGGAGCACGCCGAGCGTTTGGATGTTAAAAAGCGAAAGCGGGCAACCTGAAAAACTGGCTGCCGCATACGGCTTCCTGAAAGCAAACCAGATTTTTACCTTAGAAGAATTGGAACGGCAGACCGATGAATTATCCGCTGCCGTGAATAATCTGGTGGCCCAATCCAAGGCCAGCACCGCCCGGATCAGGCAGCTTGATGACATGATCACCTTTACCGATCACATCCACCGTATCCCGCCCAGCATTGATGAGATGAACGCTATTCATTGGAAGGGACGCCGGGAGAAATTCCTGGCTGCCCATCAGCAGGAAATCGATCTGTACTATACTTCCCAGCGCATCGGCAAAAAAAGAACGCTGCTTCTTGTTTTTCAGCCGGTGTTTGCCTTGTTTGCCTTTTCATAGGCTTTTCATAGGCTCACGCTTCCGTGACTATAGTACATCATAAAGTCAGAATGGATATAATCGGCATTTTTACTTCTTATTCAAATTTCATTTTTGTGATGATTGACATTTTATAGCAGTCAAAATATAATAATGCTTAGGACGAACAGGAGGTGTGATCTATGAATTATGAGAAAAACCGTTTCATCAATAATGTCTATGCCTTGGCGAAAAAGAATAAGCTGAAGATCGGTGTGCTGGAATCTTCCTGCGGCGTCAGCGTTGGGTATTTTGCCCGCCTGCGCCAGGGCGGCGAAAACGCCGCCCCCAATGCTGAATTGCTGACAGCCTTTGCGGATCGTCTCTCGGTTTCTCTGGATGCCCTGATTGCTTTCGACTTCACACAGCTGACCGAGTCGGAGCAGAAACTTCTGAATTATATGGAAAAACTCCGCTTTGAAACAGTTAAGCGAAAACTGGCCTGGCGGCCGGACCCGGCCTGCTTCGGTGGTCCGGTTCCGCTGAATCCGGACGGAACCTCGGCCCATCCTCTCTTTATAAATACGGGAAACTTGCTCTCCGCGGAAGAAATGGCGGATGATGATCTTCCAGAAAGTGTTACGCTGTCCGGATCGGTTTATCATTCTGTTTTCCGTCCGGAGATGGATTCTCTGGTTCCGCTGGAAATATACCGCTGCACTTTCCCGGGAAAGAAAGTGCTGTACCTGGTTGCGGTCTCAGATCCGGGTCCGGTCGTGCCCGGCCCTGCGAACTGGACGGAACTGGAACTGGTCATGTCTGTTCCGGAGCAATCGGAACCGCTCCCCTTTGCCCATACGGATCATGAAAGCCCAGGCTGCCTGGACAAGGCGTTGGTTTCCCTCTTCAACACGGTGAAAGATGCCGTTGATCTTCCGGCGCTGATCCCGGAAGCGGAAGCGATTATCGATGATTATCTGAAGTGAGGTCAGCGTCTTTCTGCCCGGATCACGTTGTTGACTTGGAGGAAAAGGAAAATGAAGGAGATACGTACCGAGCGGCTGCTTCTTCGACCCTTCAGAGAATCTGATTATGATAATCTGTTTGAGTTTTTGTCCCAGCTTGAGGACGATGAGTTTGAAGGCTATCCGGGGATCACCTATGAAAACGGCAGAGAGCACCTGAAATACCGCCTCGGATCAGAGGAGTTCTACGCCATTGAGCTGACGGAAGCCGGGAAGGTGATCGGCAATATCTACTGCGGAAAGAAGGACTTTGCGGCAAAGGAAGTCGGCTATATCGTCAACAAACGCTATCAGCAGAAAGGCTATGCAGCCGAAGCCCTCTCCGCGGTGATCGCCCAGGCATTCCGGGAAGGCGCGCACAGGGTTTACGCGGACTGTGATCCAAGCAGCAACTGAGGACGGAGGGATCGCTATGAATGAATCTCTGAACCCGAGCCTGGCAGAGACAGGCGAGAATTCCCGCGAAAAAACGATCGTCAAGACCAGTATTATCGGAATTATTGCCAATGTCTTTCTTGCAGCTTTCAAAGCTGTCATTGGCTTGATGACAAACTCCATTGCCATCGTGCTGGACGCCGTGAATAATATTTCTGACGCAGGCAGTTCCCTGATCACGATCATCGGGACAAAGCTGGCAGGCCGGGAACCGGACAAGAAGCATCCCTTTGGCTACGGACGGATCGAATACCTGAGCGCCATGATTATTTCCGTAATCGTGCTGTATGCAGGTATCACGTCTTTTGTGGAATCCGTCAAGCAGATCATCCACCCGGAAACACCGGATTATAATGCAGTATCACTGATTATTGTGGCTGTGGCCGTGGTGGTCAAGATCCTGCTGGGCCGCTATGTCAAAGGAGTAGGCAAAAAGGTTCATTCGGATTCCTTGATCAACTCCGGGGAAGACGCCACGCTGGACTCCATCATTTCAGCGTCTACGCTGGTTGCGGCGGGAATCTTCCTGATCTTCCATATTTCCCTGGAAGCCTGGCTCGGCGCTATCATTTCTCTTGTAATCATCAAATCCGGCATTGAAATGCTCCGGGACACGATTTCCCAGATCCTTGGAGAACGGAACGATACGGAACTTGCCAAAGAAATATATGAGACCGTCAAGAGTTTCCCGGATGTACAGGGTGCTTACGATCTGGTGTTGAACAATTACGGCCCGGATACCTGGAACGGTTCCATTCACATCGAAGTGCCGGACACCTATTCAGCAGACAAACTGGATCAGCTGATCCGCGAAATCACAATGAAAGTGCTTACGGAGCATCATGTGATCCTGACGGCCATCGGGGTTTACTCTGTCAACACGAAGGATGAGAGCATCATTCAGGCGCACCGGAAGGTGCAGGATATCGTTCTGTCTCATAAGTATGTGAAACAGATGCACGGCTTTTACCTGCTTGAGGAACAAAAGACAATGCGTTTTGATGTCGTGATCAGTTTTGACGCAAAGGACCGGAAGGCTATCTGCCGGGAGGTCACAGAAAGTGTGCAAAAGGAATTCCCGGATTATCAGCTTCAGGTGACCATGGATACGGATTTTGCGGAAGAGTAAGAATTATTCCGGTTTGAACAGCAGATGATGAATCCTGTCTCTGGGGAATCTGCTGTTTGGAGGGCGGCATCATCGGCGTGTACTTCGCAGAGGGCTGCTTTTCGGGGCGCTTCTGGGATTCTTCGCTCACAACGATTCGATTCCGATCGTGTAGAGAAAAACATCCGGAAACTGCCAAGGATGTCAAGAAGACGATAAAGAAAGCGCCTCCGAAGAGACGCTGTTCGTCGCTGGTTACCGTCATGAAATGATTGCTTTTATCTTTTAAGAATCATTCAACACCAAGCACCTTGTAATCCTGGGCTTCCACCGCCGCCCGAAGTGCTTCATCCTCAACAGGAGCTGTGAGGGTCACAACTGCTGTGCCAGCATCATGATCTGCTACAGCGCTTTCCACGCCGGGAACAGCTTCCAGCGCCTTCTTCACGCGGGCTTCGCAGTGCGTGCACATCATGCCTTCTACCTTCAGGGTCTTTTTCATGGTCTTTTCCTCCTTTATTGTTTCTGCTTTGACGATCTCTTCGAGCGCTTCCGCAGAAATAGTCTTTTCTTTCCGGTCATGCCTTGCATCATGCGGGTTGACCAGATTCAGCCGCAGCGCGTTCATGCATACGAAGAAGCTGGAGAGCGCCATGGCCGCCGCACCGTACATGGGTTTCATTTCAATGCCGTACAGGCCCATCGCCAGCGGGATGCAGATGGCGTTATAGAAGAACGCCCAGAACAGATTCTGATGGATGTTCCGGATCGTGGCGCGGCTCAGCCGGATTGCCGCGGTCACATCCGTCAGGCGGCTTTTCATCACCACGATATCCGCCGCGTCGATGGCCACATCCGTCCCCGCTCCGATGGCGATTCCGTTATCTGCAACCGTGAGTGCGGGAGCGTCGTTGATGCCGTCGCCGACCATGGCGACCTTTCCGAGCGGCTTGAGCTTGCGGATCACATCCGCCTTGCCTTCCGGCAGAACGCCAGCGATCACCTGATCCACGCCTGCCTGCCCGCTGATAGCCCTGGCTGTCCGTTCGTTATCGCCGGTCAGCATCACGGTCTGGATACCCATGTTCCGCAGTTCGCGAATGGCCTGCGCGGAATCCTGCTTAATGGGATCGGCTACCGCGATCATGCCGCGGAGTTTCCCGTCCAGCGCGAACAGCAGCGGTGTCTTTCCCTGTTCCGCTAGGGCGTTAGCCTGCGCGGATACGGATTCGCTGACCAGTCCCTTGGACGCGAGGTATTTAAGGCTCCCGCCAAGCAGTTCTTTTCCGTTCAGGCGGGCGCGGAGCCCGTGTCCGGGCAGCGCTTCAAAATCGCTGACTTCAGAAAGTGTCAGGCCTTCCGCTTCGGCGGTCACGGCCTTGGCCAGCGGATGTTCGCTGTTTTTCTCCAGGGACGCGGCCAGGGAAAGCAATCCGTATTTGTCCATGTCAAGCGGGATCACATCCGTTACACGGGGCTGACCTTCGGTCACGGTACCTGTTTTATCCAGCGCGATCATCTGCGTCCTGCCGGCGCCTTCCAGTGCGGCGGCAGTTTTATAGAGCACGCCGGTTTTGGCTCCGACGCCGCTGCCTACCATGATGGCCACAGGCGTAGCAAGCCCCAGCGCACAGGGGCAGCTGATCACCAGCACGGAAATGCCGCGTGCGATGGCAAAAGAGAAAGGCTTCCCGGCGATCAGCCAGCCAGCCAGCGTCAGCAGGGCAAGCCCGATGACGGTCGGTACAAAGATCCCGGATACCTTGTCCGCGATGCGGGCCAGCGGCGCCTTGGTCGCGGCCGCGTCAGAAACGGTGCGGATGATCTGCGCCAGGGTGGTATCCTCCCCCACGCGGGTCGCCCGGCACTCGATATACCCCTGCTGGTTCATCGTCGCCGCGGACACCGGATCGCCCTCCGCTTTGTCCACCGGAATGCTTTCCCCGGTCAGGGCGGATTCGTTGACCGCTGTCATGCCTTTCAGGATGACGCCGTCCACCGGAATCTGCTCGCCGGGACGGACAACAAACACATCGCCTGTCTGGACTTCTTCGATGCCGACTTCCGTCTCCACGCCGTCCTTCAGCAGGACGGCTGTCTTCGGAGCCAGCTTCATCAGGCCCTTCAGCGCGTCCGTCGTGCGGCCCTTCGACTTGGCTTCCAGCATCTTGCCGATGGTGATCAGCGTCGGGATCATGGCGGCAGACTCAAAGTACAGGTTCATCCCATACTTCATCACCGTGCCGTGATCTCCCTCTCCCTGGGCAAGGATCATCAGAAACAGTTCAACTAGAGAATAGACAAAAGAAGCGCTTGAACCAAGGGCCACCAGAGTATCCATGTTGGGAGCGCCGTGGAACAGGGAAGAAAAGCCGGACGTAAAGAACTTCCCGTTGATGATCATCACAATCACGGCCAGCAGCAGCTCAAACAGTCCCAAAAACACATGATTGTCAAAGACTGCCGGCGCGGGCCAGCCCCACATGCCGTGCCCCATGGAGAAATACATCAGGATCAGCAGAATCGGCACGGAAAACAGAAGCCGTTTCTTTAGTTTGGGCGTTTCATGATCCTTCAGCGCTTCCGCGTCCGCCCAGGAAGGAGAATCGCCGGAAGCGGCTGCTTTCACCGCGCCTTTCAGTGAAGCGCCGTATCCGGCAGCTTCCACGGCCCGGATGATATCGGCAGAGGAGGCCGTACCCTCCACGCCCATGGAGTTTGTCAGCAGGCTCACCGAACAGGATGACACTCCCGGCACGCCGGATACCGCTTTTTCAACCCTGCTGGAGCATGCAGCGCAGCTCATACCGGTTACCTGATATTGTTCCATACCCGATCTCCTCGAAATCACTTCATCAGCTTCTGCAGTGTGCCCATCAGTTCATCAACTGTTTCCTCGCGTCCGGCGCGGAGATCCTCAGACACGCAGGTTCGGATATGATTGGCCAGCAGTACCCGGCAAAAACTGTTCAGCGCGGAATGAACCGCAGATGCCTGCGTCAGGATATCCGGGCAATAGGCATCCTCATCCAGCATCCGCTGCAACCCGCGAACCTGTCCTTCGATCCGCTTCAGACGGTTCATCAGATCATGTCGCTCGTCCTCGTCACGGGTCTTTTTCCGTTCCGAATGATCATGGGCTTCCGCAATGACACCCATGCAATCACCTCCATAAATACCCTATAGGGGTATTTGTTGTGTGATGATTATATACCCCAATGGGGTATTTGTCAACAGCATGGATGATGAAAATTTTGTTTGGCACAGGTTGTGATTTCAAGGATGGTTTCAGAGCAGATCATGCCTCGTTTAAGTATGCGTTCAAAAACTCCGCTGCTAAACTCCCCGGTTGTGCCTTGTAATCTGCTGCTCACATGCCCAGAATACTGACAGGATAGTACCAGGCATTTTCATTCAGCGGTCGTATCTGATCACAGGTATCAATAATCAGCCCGGTTCCGATTTCCATATGGTATTTTGCCAGAACATTAAAGTTCTTTGCAGGCTTCTTCGGGGAATCACTTTTCTTGATCTCAATCGGATAGATCACATTCTCCTTCACATAAAGAATATCGATCTCTTTCTGGTCAATATCCCTGTAGTAAAACAGCGATTCTTTCGGATCCTTATTATGGACATAGGCGTTCTTCACCAGTTCACTCACAACATATGTCTCAAAAAATGCGCCGCTCATTGCACAGGCTTCCAGCATCTCAGCATTGGGCCATTTGCACAGATACGCGCAAAGTCCTGTATCCATGAAATATACTTTAGGAGCTTTGATGATACGGTTGGACACATTGGCCATATACGGCTGGAGAATAAAGACAAGTCCGGATGTTTCCAGAATGGATATCCATCTCCTGCATGTTTTAACATCAATGCCGACGTTGGTCGCGATCTGGTCATAATGAAGCTCCTGAGCTGTCCTGAGGGCCAGGATTGACAGAAAATTCCGGAATTGCATCTCGCTGGACGCGGCAATCAGCTTACGGACATCTTTCTCCATATATGTGCTGATATAGGATTTGAAATAGGCGTCCCGCTGTGAAACTCCTGTTACAATATCCGGCATTCCACCCTGAAATATGTCGCGAAACACATGCATTCTGCTTCTGACAGCATGCAGCAGTTCTTTTTCCCGCGCAAGCAGCGCACTGATCTCCGGCTGGAAAAGCTTCCCCTCTTTTCCGTATTTTTCCGACTGTGACAAGGAAGCCATGTCGATAACACCGCATCGTCCCGCCAGCGATTCGGATATTCCCTCCTGCAGTTCAAAGCGGTTGGAGCCGGTAAGGATATACATCAGCGATCTGGGTTTGTTTTCCTTCAGCCAGATCAGCCGCTGTCTATCGATCTCTTTCTTGATCTCATCCAGCAAAAGCGGCGCCTTCTGGATCTCGTCAATAATCACCGGCCAGCCATAGGTTTCCAGAAACAGTTTCGGGTTCTGAATCGCCAGATTCCTATCATCCAGATCGTCCAGTGTAACCTTCCGATACTTTTCTCCGAAAAGATAATCAATCGTCGTGGATTTCCCCACCTGTCTCGGCCCATATACAACAATGCAGGGAAAAGAATCCGCAACGTCCATGATCATTTTTTCCGCATTACGATTGATATACATCCCGTTCCTCCGCGTTAATGCGATTAAATCGGTACTGTGTTCCTTTTTTCATCGCAATTATACATAGAAGGCAGCAATACTGTCAAGTTCCTATTCTCTCACGCTCTCGAAAAAAAGCATACTCTCCTTCCTTTCAGGGATTATTTAGGGAGTTTTGAGCATAATAAAACCCTGTAGCTATTGAAACTATAGGGCCTTCTTATGTGCGGGAAACAGGACTTGAATTTGACCAGATTATACATCCTCGATCAATTCTAGTACATGATGTAGAACGATGAAAGAAGAATAATCAATATCTTGTGGTATCGACCAACGATAGTAAACCGTGTGTTCTCACGGTTTGGGTACGATCAGGCGACGATTTTGCGGTATATCGGCAAATTTACCCAAACCAGATTTTAGCCGACGAAAGTGAAAAATGCGGCTAAAACACAAAAAAAGGAGGACATCAACATGACCCGTTTCCCGAAATAATTGATTGAAAATGGCATCCATTATACCCTGCATGGCGACTACTACTTTCCGGATCTCGATCTCCCGGATTCTCCTCGGCAGACTATCGGCCGCTATGGCCGGATGCGGAAAGCCTATCTGGAAGAGCATCGTCCCGGACTGTATGAACGGCATCTTCTTTCCGGTAAGTTGTATGACCATCTGGCAGAAACAGATCAAGTCTGCCGGGATCGTATGGAACAGATAATCACCTGGATGGCCAAAGCTGAAGGAATCAACGAACAGCTGAAAGCATCGGATCAGCTGGGCTGGGTTTCCCGGATCAACAGTATTCATCAACGTGCTGAGGAAATCATACTGGATG
>CAMVEB010000045.1 GCA_947166385.1 uncultured Clostridia bacterium
TGCTGCAGAGCCCGAACCTGCTGTTCCTGAACATTGCCTGGACGAAGGAAGCGATTGAAGCCGGCGCGGTCAGCGACCTGACGGCGGATCAGCTGAAGGACGGCCTGGCGCTGAAGAGCAGCCAGATGGAAGAAATCCTGACCTATTTCCGGGATCATGATATGAATGGAAACGGCAAGACAGACGACGAACGGCCTCTGAGCTTCGTGTACAACAACTGGCAGGGTAACCAGTGCGACCTGTACGGCATGTTCGGTCTGAACGACAACCTGGAGCACCGGGTGCTGGTGGACGGCAAAGTGACGTACAGCATCCAGGACGACCGCTTCAAGGAAGCGACAAACTTCATCTCCAGGTGGGTGGACGCGGGCCTGATTGACAAGGTCAGCTTTGAGCAGAGCCAGGATAACTTCCTGGCCAACGGTAAAGGCCTGGAAACCTATGGCGCCTTCTACTGGTGGGAGAGCGAGACCGTTGTTTCCAATCCCGAGAACTACATCGTGTGCAGCCCGATGATCGGACCGAACGGGGACCAGACCATCTGCGTTTCCAACAATCCGGAAGTCAGCACCGGCGAAGTGATTCTGTTCACCAGCTGCAAGTATCCGGAAATCCTGCTGGCTTATTTTGACCGGTATTACGATCCTGTGATCTCTGCCCAGATCAACTACGGTCCTATCGGCATCGTGTATGAGGAAGAACGGGACGACAAGGGCATGCTGGTGCAGAAACCGCTGCCGGAAGGCGTCACGACGGATGAACTGCGGCTGCAGAACGCGCCGCTGGGTATCATCTACCTGGGTGAATACGCATGGAACAATGTGGTTCATATGGAACCCCGCGCCCAGCTGCGCCTGGAACGCCTGCAGCAGTGCGCAAAGCCCTTTGTGCCCGAAAACGTAACGCCTTTCCCGAACCTGCAGTTTACTTTGGAAGAGCTGAACACGCTGAGCAACTATGAGACAAACCTGAACGACTATATCCGTACCAACCTGATCAGCTGGCTGATGAAGGGCGGCGTGAGCGACGACGCCTGGGCCGCGTTCCAGAATGACCTGAACGGCAAAGTCAACCTGGCAGGCATTCAGAAGGTATATCAGGATGCCTATGATCGCTACATTGCGAAGTGATGAAGGAGGAAACCGTGATGAAAAAAAGGCTGCATAAAATTATCTCCCTGCTGCTGGCTGTGTGCATGCTGGCGACGGCAGGACTGGCTTTCGCGGACGGCGCTCCTGTGCTGGATGGCGTGCATGACCAGAGCGTGATGGCCGGAACGGAATTTGACGCCCTGGCCGGTGTTACCGCGACTGACGCGTCAGGCGCCGATCTGACGGATATGATTGTGATCGAATCTACTCCGTCGCTGGATTTCAAAAACGGCAAAGCGACCCCCGAAAATCCGGGCGACTATGAACTGGTTTATACCGTAACCGACGCGAACGGCGAAACCGCAGAGGATTACGCCACCCTGACGGTTACCAAAAAGACCAGTGAAGAAACGGTGTACAGGACCTTCGATTTCAGCACCGCCGCCGTGACGGACAACCGCGGATGGGAAGCGAAGATCAACGCCGAAACAGCTGATGCGACAGCGGAACTGAAGGAAGGTTCCTATATCATCGAGATCAAAAATCCCGGAAACGGAGACGGAGACGTGCAGCTGGCCAAGGCGGGATATCCGCTGAAAGCAGCGGACTACAAGATCAAGATCTGGGCAAAATCCACCAAGAAGACCTATGCGCATATCCTGGCCCGGAATGAGCAGGCGGAAGGCTGGGAAACCTTCGGCGGCGCGTTCAATGTGGAAATCGGACCGGAAATAGCTCCCCTGGAGCTGAACTTCACTTCCCCCGGCGAGGGCAGCGCGGAACTGCTGTTCAACCTGGGCAAGATCACCCCGAATCCGGACAACGCGGAAGACACCACACCGGAAGATTTCAAAGTCACCATTGACAAGATCGAACTGTATGAAATCTCCGGTGAGGAGACTCAGGTTCCGGACTATACCCCGGACTTCACCGCCGGCGAAGGCGTGGCAGTCACGACCAGTGAAGAAGCGACGGGAAGCGTCGGCTTTGCTGACGGCAAAGCGACGGTGACCATCGACACCTATCCCAATGCGGACGGCGGCGTATGGAGCGTCAAGGCTGACATCCTGCTGGGCGACACGAAGGTCGAGAAGGGCAAGAAGTATTTCTACAGCTTCAAAATGACGGCGGCCAACGGCCAGGGCGGCGAAGCACTTGTGGAAAGTGCGGAAAAAGGCTGGGAAAACCGGGCAAACTTCAATGGCATCAGTGCCGGTGCCGGGGAGGAAGCCGTCATCTCCAGCGTCTTCACCGCGGAAGCAGACGTGGATGATCCCGTGATCCGCCTGCAGATCGGTAATCCTCCGGAAGGCGCCACGAGCAACAGCATCGTGATCAGCGACGTCGTCTTCGGCCATGTGGAGGGAGACAAGGAAACCCGTAAGACAACAGATGCGTTCATGCCTTTCGGCCCGAATACGGCCAACGCGACAAATCCCGCCTGTCCGTGGCAAACCTTCAACGGAACGGATGAGGAGAACGAGCGCGGTGTCGGCACCATCTGGGCGGACAATGGCAGCTTCTTCTACCGGATCGACAACGGCGGTACCGTCGACTGGCACGACAAGCTGATCTGCGGTTTCGGCGGCAACCCGCTGACACTGGCCTCCGACAGCTACTACACCGTGGAGATCACCGCCAGAGCGACCCAGCCGGTATCCTGCGGCGTGTTCCTGAACCCGATGGGCGGCTGGGATCCCCGCTTCTCTGAGGGCATGGACCTGACGACGGAATTCCAGACCTTCCGCTTCTCCACAAAGGATACGTTCGTGGTGGACATGGACTTTGAGCTGCTGTTCCAGTTCGGCTCTGAAGCACTGTCCAAGATGGGCGAGGTCACGATTGAATTCCAGAACATGACGATCTACCAGATGTCCGTTCAGTAAGCAGTAAACGAACCGCAGGGAGGATGGATCCGTTCATCCTCCCTGTCCTTCTTTCAGGAGGTTTATGATGAACAAGAAAAGACTGGCCCTTCTGCTGGCCCTGCTCCTGGCATGCATAACGCTGGCGGGATGCCAGAACACACAGAACCAGAACGCGCAAAGCACTGCTACCGAGGTTCCGTCGGTCGCTGCCACCGAGGCTCCTGCGGCTGCTGACATCGCTGCCCCGGAGAATGGGGAACCGTTTGCCGTCGTTGATAACGACAAGGATTTTTCCGCGCTGCGGACACCCGGAAGCCAGGAGGAAGCCTATGAATACAGAACCTTTTTCAGGCCTGCCGTCGACGGAATCAACCAGCCTTATGTAGGGGACACGATGCCCTATTATGAGGACGGGACCTGGTATATCTATTACCTGAAAGAGGGCGGAGACTCATACAACCACTCCATTTATCTGGCGACGACAAAGGACTTTGTGACCTATACCGAATACGACGATCCCATCCTGGAGAGCAGCCGCAGCGGCGGGCAGGACGGATGGGCAGGTACGGGGTCTGTTGTGAAGGTAAAGGATACCTATTATTTCTTCTATACAGGCCATGCTTCTTCCGATATCTATGAGTATATGGAAAAAATCATGGTTGCGAAGGGAACCGCTCCGGACAAGTTTGAGAAGGTGGAAGGCTGGGAGATCACACCGCCGGCTGAACTGGGACAGAAGCGGGATTTCCGGGATCCGCAGGCATACTATGACGCAGAGAACGACGTGATCCACATGACGGTGACTGCCGCGCAGGACGGAAAAGCCCGGATCCTCAAATATACCCTGAGCGGCGATCTGCAGAAAGCCGATTACGACGGGATCATATTCACGAATACGGCGGCGGAAAACTTCTGGAACCTGGAGTGCAGCGACACGTTCCGGATCGGGGACAAGTATTACCTGACCTATTCCGCACAGGACGATACCCTCTGGTACGCGATGTCTGACACTCCCTACGGCCCGTACGGGGAAGCAAAGCGGCTGGACGGAAAGCTCTTCTATGCCGCGAAGCACGTGGAAAATGCGGATGGCTCCTACATGGTTGGCTGGGCACGCCGGAGCGAATCGCCCTCCTCCACATCGGAGGTATCCGGCTGGGCGGGCAACCTGGCGGTACAGCAGCTGAAGCAGAAAGAAAACGGGGATCTGGCACTGGTTCCGGTAAAGGCCATGGAAGCCCAGTTTGACAAAAGACGGGAATTACTGATCGATCAGGATCAGGTTGAGACCCGCGCCGGATCCCGCTACAGCTACACAGACGCATTTACGGCTTATGAAAGCTTTATGCTGAAGGGAAAACTGACGTACACCGGAAAAGGAAGCTTCGGGCTGGCATTCGACTATAACGGACAGGATGACAAAACGAAAATCATCTGCCTGAATCCCAAAGAACAGAAACTGCAGCTCACGTTTAACGAGGGCAGCACCCTGATTACTGAAACAGACGCACCACTGGAAGCCGGAAAGGAATACAGCTTCACCTATATCCAGGAAGGATCCGCCGGGATCTTCTGGCTGGGAGACGAAGCGTCCCTGACGGTACGGCTGTACGGTGTCAGCGGGAAGGCAATCCGGCTGTTTGCGGAGAATAATACCATCACATGGACTGACCTGAGAGAATACACGAGGTAAAGCGATGAAGAAAACGGTAAATCACAGTCTGCTGTTCGCCAGGGCGTATGAGCGAGCTGCAGGCGGAAAAATCCCGCGGGAAAGCCGTCCGGCATTCCATCTGACTCCTTTGACCGGATGGATGAACGATCCCAACGGTTTCTGCTATTACCACGGCCAGTATCATCTGTTCTATCAGTACAACCCGTATGATACGGAATGGGACGCCATGCACTGGGGGCACGCGGTCAGCCACGACCTGCTCCACTGGATCTATCTGCCTGCCGCGCTGGCTCCGGACGCTTCGTATGATTCCTACGGATGCTTTTCAGGCAGCGCGGCTGAACTGCCGGACGGAAGGCACCTGCTGATGTATACCGGCGTGCGGCAGGAAGGCGGTGACAAGGCAAAGGAGTACCAGACCCAGTGCATTGCCGTCGGGGACGGAACGGATTATAAGAAATATGAAAAGAACCCGGTTCTGGGCAGCGGAGCGCTTCCGGAGGGCCTGAGCCCCTATGATTTCAGGGATCCGAAGATCTGGCGGACAGAGGACGGCGGGTACCGGTGCGTAGTGGGAGCCCGCAGGCAGGATAAGCGCGGCGTCCTGCTCCAGTATGAAAGCCGGGACGGATTTGAATGGCGGTATATCGGCGTACTGGCCGAGAATGACGGACGGTTCGGCCTCATGTGGGAATGCCCGGATTTCTTCCCGCTGGACGGAAAACAGGTGCTGTTTGTCAGCCCGCAGGATATGCTCCCGGAAGGTTTTGAATACCATAACGGCAACGGTACTGTCTGCCTCACAGGGAGAATGGACGGGGACCGGTTTGTCGAGGAGCATAACCAGGCGATTGATTACGGGATTGACTTTTACGCGCCGCAGACGATTCTGACCCCTGACGGAAGGCGCGTGATGATCGGCTGGATGCAGAACTGGGATACCTGCAAAACAACCGGCTATGAGGAGCGCCCCTGGTTCGGCCAGATGAGCCTGCCGCGTGAACTGTTCCTGAAGAACGGGCGCCTGTATCAGCAGCCGGTTCGGGAACTTGCGCAGTACAGGAGCGGAAAAACCACGTACCAGGATGTCCTGCTGGACGGGGAAAAGACACTGGAGGGTATTGAAGGACGGGTTGCGGAGCTGGATATCCGGGTGCGCCCCGCGGATCCGGACAACCCTTTCCGGAATTTTGTCATGTATTTTGCCCGGAATGAGAAATATCATTCCATTCTCAGCTACCGGCCCCATGAATCCTGGCTGCAGATCGACCGGAAATTCTCCGGGTCCAGGAGGGCATATATTCATCAGCGGCGGTGCCTGGTTCCCGACCGGCACGGAGAGATCCGGCTGCATGTGATTCTGGACCGGTTCAGTGTGGAAGTGTTTATCAACGACGGTGAGCAGGTTATGACGGCGACCATTCTGACAGGGTCTGACGCAAGGGGAATCTCCTTTGAGACAGATGGGAAAGCCGTTATGGATATCACAAAATACGCATTATTTGACGGGGTATAAAAAATGAAACAATATGATGTGATTGCACTCGGGGAACTGCTGATCGATTTTGCTCCCTATTCCACCAACGAGGCGGGATATCCGATCCTGTCCGCCAATCCCGGAGGCGCTCCGGGCAATTTCCTGGCGGCACTGGCCCGGTACGGCTGCAAGACTGTCATGATCGGCAAAGTGGGCGATGATTCCTTCGGCAGGGCGCTGATCGGAACGCTTCAGGAAGCGGGAATCGATACCCGGGGAATTCTGGCTGATCCGAAGGTGTTTACGACCCTTGCTTTTGTTTCCCTGGATGCATCCGGGAACCGGGACTTCAGTTTTGCCCGGAAGCCCGGCGCGGATACCTGCCTGACCCCGGAGGAAGTGGACGAGACGCTGATCGCTGATGCGAAAATCTTCCATTTCGGCACGCTCTCCCTGACAGATGAGCCCGCTGCGGAGGCTACCCGGTATGCCATTGAACTAGCGAAAAAACACGGCGCGCTGATCAGCCTGGATCCCAATCTGCGCAAACCGTTGTGGAAGCGGGAGGAAGATGCCAGAGAAGCGATCGAGTGGAGCCTGCGTCAGGCGGATATCATTAAGATCAGCGACGAGGAGATCGACTGGCTCTGGGGTATCTCCCCGGAAGAAGGCGCGGAAAAACTGCTGAGGGAATACCGGGCATCACTGGTATACGCGACGCTGGGACCGAAAGGATGCTACGCGACAAACGGCGCGAACCGCGTAACCGTGCAGAGTCCGGCCGGGATCCATGTTGTTGACACGACCGGCGCGGGCGATATATTCGGCGGCAGCGCGATGAGCCAGTTTATCAGATGCGGCAAAAAACCGGCGGATCTGACAGAGACGGAACTTCGCCGGATCGTCGGTTTCGCCTGTACCGCCGCAAGCCTGTCGACGCAAACGCACGGTGGGATCACCAGCGTTCCGGAGTATGCGGATGTGGAACAGAAAATAAAAGAGTGAACGGGACTTCCGCTTTTTCAGGCGAGGAGGTAAATAACTGTGTACAGCTTCAGCCCGCGTATATTACGCGGGCTGAAGCTGTTTACGATTTTACCCTTCTGCCTGGTTCAGCCGGCGAACTGCCGGGCAAAACGGCAGAGATCATTCACAGGGCTCCCCGGATCGGCTATGTGACCGGCTTTTTTGCTTTGGTCACAACAACGGTCCGGAAATGAGCGGAGAAAAACCGGGCAAAAACCCGGCCGGAAAGCAAGATAAAACCCGGATCCCATGAAAACAGAGGTTCCGGCTTTTTGGAAACACACTCTAGTCCCGCCAGGGACTAAAAAGTTACCGCCAAAGCTGTACAAAACGGACCTTTTTGTTGTTTTATCTTGACAGTTTATCCTTCTCCATGTATAAATAATATAGCATCCAAATATTATTTTAGAAGGGTATCCGCTATGAAGAAACTCATTTCTCTTTTCCTTGTCACGACCGTTCTTCTTATGTGCCTGTCTGTTCCCGCCATGGCAGAATCAGAAGCGCACCTTCTCAGAATCGGCGAACTGGCCTATCTGAACGCCGACGATGACAGCCGTACAGCGCTCATGGAAAACATGAGAGCGTTTCTTGCGGCAGCAGGTGCCGGCAACTTATTTGACAATGCAGATTCATTGGAAATGAAGGAGTATGACAATCTCAACGCCATGCAGATGGGGTTGTCAGCCGGGGAAATTGACGCCATGCTTGTTCCCACCGCGGTAGGCGGTATGCTTGCCTATTTCAATCCGGACAGTTATTATCTCACCTTTTCAGATCGGAATGGGAATGAGAACATAGAGGCCGCCACTGATTTTTCCAATCCCTATATCTTATTGCTGCATCTGGCAAACGATTCGGTGTTTGGTACAGATTTCTCTTTCCTGATGACAGCGGAAAATACAGCCTTGAAGGAAGCGTTTGACGGTGCCATCTCTGCCATGAAGGAAGACGGCACGCTGAGCGCATTGACGGATCAAATCTATTCTGAAGCCATCTCTGCTGTGGAAATGCCGGTCATTGACGGCGCAGAAACCATCCGGGTAGCTGTAACCGGCGATCTTCCCCCGTATGACTATATTGATGCCAGCGGAAAACCTGCCGGCTTCAACACGGCCATCCTGGCGGAAATCAGCAAACGCATCGGAAAGCAGTTTGAACTGGTGAGCATTGAATCCGCCGCCCGTGCGATCGCTTTGTACAGCGGCAGTGCAGACGTGGTCTTCTGGACCCGGGTCAGTTCCCCGGATGCCTCCCAATACGATGTGGATATGGATTCAGAGGAAATCCAGACAATCTATGACGGCATCATCGAACAAACGGCGACCCTGCGGGATCCCTCCATGGATGTTCCCGATGGCACGATTCTGACGGTTCCCTATCTGCACGAGATGCTTATCCTGGTATTCCCCGCCGAGTAATCTTCCCCTTCCTGTCAGATCCGACTGCAGCAGTTCTGCATACGCACGCCCTCACCACGGTGAAAGCCACGGAAGAAACCCGTCAGATGGCAGAAATCTGACAGTCCTTTCCCAAATGGGTACAGGTTATTATCTCCTGTGCCCATTTGTGTTTCCTTAAGGCAACACCGCATAATGCGCCTGCGGCATCTTCCGGAAAAACCGTGCCCTGATTTCGTCACTTTTTCTTGCAATACACAATACGACTCGCTTTGCTCGCATGCATAAGTTCGCTTAGCCAAATTGCAATTTGTCCGGCGAACATGACGCCACAGCAAAAAAGCGCTTGTGAACGAATTATGGAGCTCAGAAAAGATGTACAGGTAATGGATAAAAAAACGGAGTATTTGAATCCATATGTGGCAAAGCGCCAAGACTATTACGGTATTTCTCCGGATGACATCTGGATATGTGCTGACGAGATGTTTGAGGAAGTTAAGGAGTTTGAGCAAGAATTAATTCGTGGATTATAAAAGGAGTGATGGGACAGGCAAATTTATTCATGAACAGTGAAATCAATCCTACCACCCTGGAGTTTCGGCTCTGGGGTTTTTTCGCTTTCCATCAACCGAGCCAAGTGGAACCGGCAACGAAGCCAAGTGGAATCCAGCAACTGAGCCAAGTGGACTGTCCACTTGGCTCAGTTGCTGGAAGGCTGGGCATCGCCTTCGAAGCGTGCACCCCGGTGAAGGTAAAAAAGAAGCAAGCCCTTGATCTACAAGGGCTTGCGCTTGGTGGTGACAGTTGGACTCGAACCAACGCTCTCACTTCGCTTCGCTCGTTCGGTCAAGTTCGCAATCGGCGTCCTGCTTCGCTGCCGCTCGCATGACTTGTTGCTCACTACGCTTCCGCCTCGCTTCATCCGCCATCGGCGGCGCTTCGGCTCCGCGCCCAATCGATGTGAACGATGTGCTCTACCAACTGAGCCATGCGACCATGCGAGATTTCTACGAAGTAACCAGTAGGTACTGACAACAAGGACAATAGATCCAACTGTTTACTGCCGCTGTCACTGATCCCGGTATACGTTCACCACCGGGGAGTCTGCGCGGACCGCCCACCAGAGAGAAACAGACAGATAGGGATCTGTCACAAGGGTGTTTTCCGGCTGGTCCTCGAAATCGGCGCCTTCCCAGTTTTCAAAATCGCCGACTTCCATCCAGAAGACGATGTCGCAGACGCCGGTCGCGAGCGCGATACCCCTGGCTGCGCAGTTCACGTTGACGAATTCTACGTTGATCCCCAGCCCTTTGGCGATTTCGGCAATCAATGCCGTATTAAAGCCAAGGGGTTCACCTCCGGCGGAAACATAGTCCATGGGCGGACGGTCTCCCGTCACTGCCACCCTGATTGTCGGGGCACCCGGAAAGATTTCGGGCTCCACTGCATCGGGGTCGACGCCCGTGATGACATCCTCGACATAACGCTGCCTCAGCTGCTCCAAGGTGCCGTCCTCTTTCATCTCGGCAATGGCCGCGGACAGCCGGTCACACAGTTCCGCGTCCTCTTCCCGCAGGAGCATGCAGAAGAGCAGGTTGTTCGGATTGAGGTACGGCGGGCGGTCCACGATGCCGTCGTTCCTGGATGCGATATACCGCACGGTGTTCTGATCGGTTTCAAGCACGACAATATCGCCCCTCTGCAGGGCCATCAGCATATCGGTCATCGTATCGTAGAACACATACCGGTTGCAGATGCTGTTGACCATGATATCCTTGAGCACATCATTCAGCTGGTCTTCAGTAATGTTCAGCTTGGACAGCCGGCCGATGTTGCCGTATTTTGTGACTTCGGCGGCAGGCTCGGCGCCTGCAGGCAGGCAGAGGGAAAGGACCATAACGAGCGTCACAGCCAGTAAAACCAGTTTCTTCATAGGGTATGCCTCCTTTGCGATGATCAAAGTGTGATGTTTAGCTGATTTCTGTTGTTGATAAATTGATAATCCAGCTGCCTGGACATATTCCTCAGAATGGTCACGCCCAGGCCGTCCTCCGCCTGAGCGAAGGGATCATATTTCTCCCCGCTGCAGGTAAGTCTGATCTGTGTCGTCCGGTCTGCCTCCGCATAGGAGATATCCATCTTCATCTCCACTTCATCCCGGTTCGGATAGCAATGGGCCAGCAGCTCATAGATCAGCTCTTCGCAGCAGATCTGCAGCCGGTTGATGCGTTTGCTGTCCAGGCCGTATTTCTCGCCGAAATTCTGAATACCGCCCTGCAGAATCATCAGGTCAAAATCTTTCCGGTCGATATCATAGGTGAAGTATTTGATCTTCTGAATAAAGGCAATCGTCTTTTCCCGCCTGGGACTGTCAAAGATCTCCGCCGGTGTTCCCTGCTCATAGATCCCGCCGTCCGCAAAGAACAGCACCCGGTTCGCGACTTCCTTCGCAAAATTCATTTCGTGGGTAACAATGAGCATGCTCATGTCCCGCTTCGCCAGCATCCGGATCACTGCCAGCACTTCACCCACCATCGTGGGATCCAGGGCGCTGGTGGGCTCATCGAACAGCAGCACCTTCGGCTCCATCATCAGGCAGCGGCAGATGGCAATCCGCTGCTGCTGGCCTCCGGAAAGCACCGTCGGCCAGGCGTGGGCACGGGCGGCAAGGCCCACCTGGGAAAGCAGTTCCATGGCTTTCTTCTCCGCTTCCGCACGGGGCATTTTCAGGATTCGCGTCGGCGCGAGACACAGGTTGTCCATCACGTCCATCTCGGAAAACAGGTGGAACTTCTGAAATACCATGCCCATGCTGCGGCGAATCTCGTCAATCTTTGCGCCTTTGGCAGTAATCTCCCTCCCGTCGATCACGATTTGTCCCGCGTCCGGTTTTTCCAGCAGGCACAGGGAACGCAGAAACACGCTCTTGCCGCAGCCGGAACCGCCGATAATCGCGATTCGTTCTCCCTGTTCCACGGTCAGGTCTATGCCTTTGAGCACTTCCAGAGAACCGAAGGATTTCTTCAGCCCTTTCACTTCTATCAGACTCATGCCGCCGCGCCCCGCTTTCTCATTCTGATTTTGTCAGAGAGCGCAAACAGTCCGAACACGATGTAGCTCAGCGCCAGGTAGATCAGCATACCGATGATGATCGTCAGCAGCGGCTGCATGGTCCGGGAGGCGATGTTGTTAATCACGCGGGTCAGATCGGTGATCGTCACATAGCCCACCACGCTGGTCCACTGGATCAGGTTCACGATGGTGGACTGGTAGACGGGCTTGGCGATCCGCAGCACCTGGGGCAGCGTGATCAGCCGGAAGGTATCCCACGCGGAAAAGCCCAGCGTCCGGGCAGCCTCGGCCTGGCCTCTGTCGGCGGCCTCCAGCGCGGAGCGAAGCAGTTCCGCCACATGGGCGGATACGTTCAGAGCAAAGGTGAACACAGCCACCATCACCGGCGCAATGCCTGCTCTGGCCAATACGCCGTAATACAGCAGGAGCAGCAGCATCAGCACCGGAGTGCCCCGCAGGATGGCAATGTAGGCAGACCCGATCCCCCGGACTATTGGATTTTTCCGCGTGCGCAGCAGGCAGATCAGAGCGCCAAGGACGGTGCCCAGCACCAGCGCCAGCGCCGAAATCTGAATCGTAACCCACAGGCCGCCCAGGATCGTCTTCCACGATCCGCCCTGGATCAGGATCTTGTCGAGCTTCTCAGAAAGTGTCATAACTCATCTCTGCTTTCTTCGCCTTTTCTTCCAGTTCTCCTGTTTTCCTTCTCAAACAAGTGTCGAAGCCGATGCTGATTATATGTAAAGTATGGTTAATAGATTAATAATTCTCAGCGTTAATTTCAAAATAGCTTTGCGGATGCGCGCATACAGGACAGACCTCCGGAGCCTTGGTTCCGACAATAATATGGCCGCAGTTCCTGCATTCCCAGACTTTGACTTCGCTCTTCTCAAATACTTTCTGCATCTCTACGTTCTGCAGCAAAGCCCGGTAACGTTCCTCATGGTGTTTTTCAATCGCAGCAACCATGCGGAATTTGGCTGCCAACGCGGGGAAGCCCTCTTTTTCAGCGGTCACGGCGAATCCTTCATACATATCTGTCCATTCATAGTTTTCACCGTCTGCCGCAGCTTTGAGATTGTCTGCGGTGCTGCCGATCCCATTCAGTTCCTTGAACCAGATCTTAGCGTGTTCCTTCTCGTTTTCGGCTGTCTTCAGAAACAGAGCTGCAATTTGTTCATAGCCTTCTTTTTTCGCTGTGGAAGCAAAATAAGTATATTTGTTCCGTGCCTGGGATTCACCGGCAAAAGCGGCTTCCAGGTTTTTTTCTGTCTGTGTTCCGGCATAAGGGTTTTTCTTTGGCGCATCCTCTTCCATTTTCACAAATTTTTCCGCCGGCTGTTTGCAGACCGGGCATTTGAAATCCTCCGGCAGAGGGCCTTCATGAACATAACCGCAAACTGAACACTTCCATTTTTCCATGGTTCCTTCCTCCTTCTTTTCTGTGGGTTCGTTGAATTCAATGGACGAGAGCAGGTATTCCAGCGCGTCTGCCGGGAAACGGGGTTCCTGTGTATGGGAACGCATTTCTTCCAGCAGGGCATGGACATTACAGCTCTGGGGCAGCATATATCCAGCTTCACGCAGCAGATCCTCCGCCATAATCCTGTTTGAACGTTCCAGCGCTTTCGCCAGCGTTCCGGGCAAAGCGGACGACAGTTCCTCCTGTTCCGCCTTGCTGCCGGCCAGTTGACGAAGGACGGTGATTACTTCACTCTCTTTGGCCTGCTGCGGGGGATACTGACGGGGAACAAGGCTGATTGCTCCGGCGGGGCATGCTTCCGCACACGCACCGCAGCCGATGCATTTATCCACATCAATAACACTGTTTTCCGTATCCGAAGCGCCTGTCGGACAGACATAGAGACACAGACAATCTTTTTCACAAAGCCGGACATTCCGGACTGCCGTTTTTCCGCTCATCTGCTTATCCTCCTATCCGTTCAAATTTCCGGTTTGGAACCTTGCATACGGGACATACTTCAGGCAAGTCGTCCCCGATGTAAACAAAACCACAGATGGTACAGACATAGACGCCGGTGTTCTCCGGCATGGCGTCTCCTTCCCGGGTATATCGGGCCAGGAGGGATTTCAGGATACGCGTCACTTTTTCGCTCCAGGTCAGGCTGCGCAGCGCGCCGCGGTCATGCTTTTCCTGACCGGCTGCATTTGCAGCGGGAAATCCGCTCTCCAGATCTTTATTGATTTTTTCCATCAGTAATTCAAAAGATGCGCCGGTTCCACCGCCGCCTTGCGTCTTAAACCAGGCTGCCAGCTTTCTGAAAGCGTCCGCCTGCTCCGGCTTATACTGCTTTTCGCATCCTTTGGCCAGATTAGTGCACAAGGCGCTGGTCTCGAGAGCAGTCAGCGGTTTCAGCTCCATTTCTTCGTGAGGGCCCGGGACGGCATTTGCCACAGGGGCAGACGATCCTTCCGGAACGAAATCCGATTTGGACGCACCGCACAAAGGACATTTCCAGTCGTCCGGGAGTTCTGCCCAGGGTGCGTTTTCTGCTTCATCGTACACGTAGCCGCAGATCTGACAGATATATCTCATCATCTTCCTCCTTTTCTTTTTTATTATCATATACCATAAAGTTGACCTTAAGTCAAAGGCCTGCATCTGGTTTTCTCATGCCGTACATTGTTATTGACATATGTCATTAATGGTGTTATACCATGAGCAAAGGAGGGGCCAGCATGCCAAGACCGGTCAGATGCAGGCGGATCGGACAGATGCCTGCGTTCCGCAGTTTTTCGCCGGATGACGCACCGGACGCCGAAGTGATCTGCCTGACGCTGGATGAGTATGAGACGCTGCGCCTGATGGATGCGGAAGGACTGAATCAGGAAGCCTGCGCCGCGCAAATGAATGTCGCAAGAACTACTGTAACTGCGATCTATGAAAGCGCCAGGCATAAAATCGCCACGGCACTGGTTCAGGGGAAACGGCTGCAGATTACCGGCGGATGCTGTGAGTTCGCACCGGTTCCGCCTCCGGAACACCTGATGATGAAAGGAAGCCAAAACATGAGAATCGCAATACCTTATGAACAGGGAGAAATCTTCCAGCACTTTGGCCACACCGGACATTTCAAGCTGTATGACGCGGAAAACGGAACCATTGTCCGGGAACAGATTGTGGATACCAACGGAAGCGGCCATGGGGCACTGGCCGGTTTCCTGCAGGCAGCCCAGGCGGATGCCCTGATCTGCGGCGGGATCGGCGGAGGGGCGCAGATGGCGCTGGCGGAAGCCGGGATCAGGCTGTATGCCGGTGTGACCGGCAGCGCGGATGCCGCAGCGAAGGCATTGGCTGCAGGCAGCCTGGAATATGATCCTGATGCGCGCTGCGACCATCACGAGCATCACCACGGGGAAGACCATGACTGTCACAGTCATGGATGCGGAGAGCATTCATGCCATAAAGCATAATCTGCAAAACAAAAACATAATTCAGAATAAATGGCCTCCAATGCAGGATTGGCAATACTGAATTATGGAGGAAAACACAATGAAATCCCTGTTTGAAGAGCTTGGCAGCACTTATACCTTGGGCAAAGACGGTATGTACTACCCGAACCTGGCGATTGAGAAAACTGATCAGCGCTCCATTGGGAAATGGGGACGGATGCACAGGGAATACCTGAAGGAGCAGCACCCGAGCCTCTATCAGCGACTCATTCTAAACGGATCTTTGGGCAGGCATCTTGCCCATGCAGACGGAAGAGCGACAGCAATGCTCGAAAGACTGATCGCGCAGATGGTTAAACAAGAAGGCATTACTGAGCAGCTCAAGGCAGAACAGCCCATGGTTTGGGTTGGCAGGATGAACAATATTCACAGCCGTCCGTTTCCGCCGTCCCCCTGATTCCGGTTCTTCCTGCTCCCTTTCGCGGACAGGACGGGCGTGTCGCTGACGCCGGCGCTGGCCGTCAGTCCGAGGGCTTCCGGCAGGCTGCTGCCCGCGTCCCCTTCCGGGGACTCATTCAGGTACGGATTGGTGATTACGATGCCCAGGCTTTGCTGCTGCGGGGGCAGCACATGGTGAAACAGGGCAAATACCACCAGGGCCAGTCCGGCGCAGACCAGGTCGATCAGGATATTCCGCAGGATTGTATGCTTTCTCATTTGTGATTAAACCTCATCTACGGCATGGTCTGTTATCACATGATAACCAGATGATAACAGAACCAAGGATCGCCAGTAGAATAGGAATAATCTGAATAATCAGAGTCACTCAGAACACCAGGGATCATATCTTCACCGTTCCGCTCCATCTGTTTACCATAGATATGATCGCGGGAAAAAATATCCGTGAAATGCTGTACATTATGGCAGGTCCGGAGTATGGAACCTCTCCGGAGGATATCGACTTAAAGACAGCGGCGGAAACCTATCTATTCATTATGGTATGGGTGAAGAAACCCTGAAGCTGCTTGAAGGAAAGCTGATGTAAGTTTGTGTCTGTTTCCTGCTGCTGTCCGGGAATGTTCCGGATTGTCAAACCGGTTTCCGGTTCTTTCTTGCCAAATACGACAATCTGGTCAGTTTTCGGCCACATGTTCACTTGTGGCGGTAAAAGGCGGATGCTACAATATATCGTGCTGTTTCCATTGAGGCAGCACGATATACCAACCGAGTTTGGAAGTGATCCCCTTATGAAGATCAGAAAACTTTTCAGATATATTCATTCCTTCCTGACAACAAGCGAAAACGAAAACATGGATGCACAGAGCCTGAGGCGACTCCGGCGTATATCCCTGGTTCTCCTGGGCCTGGAAGCCGCTGTGTTTTTCTGGTTTGTGCTCTCCGGGATCGGACGGGATAAACCGCTGCATTTCCTGGCGCCAGCGATTGTCGCACTGATCTCGGGAACCGTACTGTATCGCAATCAGGTCCTGGCTTCCGTCGGCGCGGTCCGGATGGAGGAGGATAACAGAGCCCTGAGGGATGTGAGCCGCCACGACGCACTGACCGGCCTGCTGAACCGGATGGCGCTGGAAGCGGATGCCTGCAGAATGCTTGGCCGGAACCTGACCGTTTATATGATTGACATCAACTATTTCAAGGAAGTCAACGATCAGTACGGGCATGCAGCCGGAGACGCACTGCTGCGGGAAACCGGCGAAATCCTGAAGCATCTGTATCCCGATGGGCATTATTACCGCTACGGCGGGGACGAATTCCTGGTGCTGACTCACAGGCCGGCTCACGAAAACTATGGCGCGGAAACATATGATCTGCGTCATAGCACCTGCGGCGTCAGAATGCTCCTGTCCATCGGAAGCGCCCAGGACACTCCCATGACCTATTCAGACCTGTTCGCGCTGATCTCCCGCGCGGACAAGGCGTTGTACACAGTCAAGAAACGGACGCACTCCGCCGAATACGGCGACCACGAGCGCCGCAGCAGCGATCAGCAGTTCAAAGGAAAAGCAGAAGTCTGCGCATGACGGGCATATAAGTGTGATCTCCCTGGAAAACCGGATCAGACTTCTTCCGGGGGAAGAAGGGGAAATGACATGAACCCGTCAAGCACCTGCTATGACGTTTCTTTCATCGTTATTCGTTTTCATCCGCTGAAATATCCAATACATACGAATAAACAGGCTTTCCGTCCACGGCTGCCTTCACGGTTTCATCGGCCGGCCTGGTCATATCACGGCATGCTCCAGTAAGGCCCTCCCGAACAGCATTGAGCCGTGTATCAGGGCAGCAAGTGCAAACAGCATCATTTCAGTCACCTCCAATATTATTGTTTATTCTAACGCAAAAGGAGTCTGCATGCAAATAACGGACGACATGACGTCCGTGGTTTGACATTCCGGACACCCCCTTGACAGCAGCGGAAAAGAATCGCAAAATATAAGAAAGAAAGGATATCATTATAAGGTTTATCCGGTTAAGGAGGTTTTGACCCGTGGGTAAAAAACTGGTTGCGTTCATGCTGTGCGTGATCCTGATCTGCGCTTCGGCATCGGTTTGCCGCGCGGAAGATTATCAGTTGAAACAGGTGGTTGTGCTCAGCCGCCACAATATCCGCTCGCCCCTGTCTGAAAAAGGGTCTCTGCTCGGCGATATCACGCCCCATAACTGGTTTGAATGGACATCAAAGACCGCAGAGCTTTCCCTGCGCGGCGCGATGCTGGAAACCACCATGGGCCAGTATTTCCGCCTGTGGCTGGAAAAAGAGGGACTGTTCCCGGAAAACTACCTCCCCAAAGACAGCGCGGTTCGCTTCTACGCCAACGCCCTCCAGCGCACCCAGGCGACGGCGCGGTATTTCTCCGCCGGGCTTCTGCCGGTGGCCGTCGTTCCGGTGGAACGCCATATGGACTATAATCAGGGGGACGGCGTGTTCCTGCCGCTGATCAGCTTCATGAACGATGACTACGCGAAAGACATCGAGGAGGAACTGGTGGCCTTGAGCGGTGGGGAAAGCCTGGACGCCTATCGTGACAGGTTAAGCGGCGCGATCACTCTGCTGATGGACGTGACGGATATGAAGGAAAGTGAAGCCTACGCAAGCGGGAAGTACGGCAACCTGCTGACCGATGAAACCCGGCTTTTCCTGGAGGAAGGCAGTGAACCGAAGCTCACCGGCCCCATCAAAACCGCGGTCTCCGTCGCGGATGCCCTGGTGCTCCAGTATTACGAAGAGCCGGACGATCTGAAAGCGGCCTTTTGGCACAAACTCACGGAGAACGACTGGAAATCCATCGGCAGCATTTTAGCCACCTATGAAGAAATCCTGTTCGCTTCGCCGAAACTGGCACCTGAACTGGCCCATCCGATCCTGAAGGAGATCTACGCGGAACTGAACGCGCAGGGACGGGAGTTTTCCTTCCTGTGCGGGCACGATTCCACCATCACGGCCTTCCTGGCGGCGCTGGGGGTAAACGATTATGAACTGCCCGGCGCGATCGAGCCCACCACGCCCATCGGCACAAAGGTGGTGTTTGAACGTCGGGAGAACGGGAAGGGAGAATCCTTCTTTAAGGTGGAACTGATCTATCAGAGCGTGGAGCAGCTTCGCTCCATCCGGCCTTTGTCCCTGGATACGCCGCCCATGATCGTGCCCATTTCGTTTGCCGGTGTGGAAGTGAACGAAGACGGCCTGATAGCGGAAAAGGATCTGATGGACCTGCTCAGGGAAAAGATCGACACGCTGGACAGAATTGTGGATGAATACACGGAGGAAGAACTGGCCGACGCGGCGTAAAGAAGAAAACTGCGGGCAAAAGCAGTTAAATGATACCGTGCCTGATGCGGCACCTGTTTTCCACACAGGAATGCAGAAATTCAGAAACGAGGATATCGCCTATGCATTCAATCCGTATCAAATATGCGCTGTTAACCATATTCTCGGTCATTGTTGCGCTGGGCATTGCCACATTTATCGGTGTGAAATCGATCCGGAAACTCGGAAACGACGATGCCGACCAGATGCTTTCCCTGATGTGCAAAACCGGGGCAATGAATCTGGAATCCTATTTTACAAGTGTGGAGCGTTCCGCACAGACGGTCGCGTCGCTCGTTCAGAACAGCCTGGAGGATATGCCGCTCGATCAGCTGGGGAATCAGGTCGAAAACGCACGCGGTCTCTTTGGAGAGGTTGCCTACCATACGAACGGAGTGCTCACTTATTATTTCAGAATCGACCCGGCTCTTTCCGAAGATGTGAAGGGTTTCTGGGATGTCAATCTGGACGGACAAGGCTTCAGGGAACATGAAGTGACAGATATCACCCAGTTTGATACAAGCGACACTTCCAGGCTTGTCTGGTTTACCGTTCCGAAGGCAACCGGGAAAGGCGTCTGGCTTCCGCCTTACAATACTGAGAACCTGGATGTCCTTGTCATTTCATATAACCTGCCGGTTTACCGGAAGAATCAGTTTGTCGGTGTGATCGGCATTGAAATAGACTGCAAAACCCTGGACAATGTCGTGGAAAACATCAGGCTGTTCGATTCCGGGTACGCGTTTCTGGTGGACGCGGATTCACATATGATTTATCATCCGGCGATCAAATCCGGGCAGAAGATGTTTTCATTACCGAAGAGCCTGCTCGGTGAAAACACTCCTGTTCAATACCGTTTTCAGGGCGCTGACAAAAAAGCAGCCTGGCTTTCGCTCAGCAACGGGATGAGGCTGTATGTGTCCGTGCCGATCTCCGAGATCAACAAAAGCTGGCAGGAAACGGTCTGGCGCATTGTCCTTGCATCGCTCGTTTTACTGACCGTTGTCAGCCTGATCATCCTTCGTTTTACCTCCCGCCTCACAAAGCCCCTCCGCGATCTTTCGGAGGCGGTCAGGCAGGCAGACTCCGAAAACCCTGAGAGGAAAGCGGATTACAGCAAAAAGGACGAGGTCGGTATCCTGAAGACCAGCCTGGCGCACCTGGATTATAAAGCCTCGCACGATGAACTGACCGGTGTATTGAATCGCTCCGGGTATGAACTGCTTCTTTCCAGCCTTGACCGTGAAAGCACCTATATGATCATGCTGGACGTGGACAATTTCAAAACCATCAACGATACCTGCGGCCACGAAACCGGAGACAGGGTGCTTGTCAGGCTGGCCCGGGTGCTGAAAAAGCACTTCAGATCAGAAGACTACGTCTGCCGGATCGGTGGGGATGAATTTGTCGTCTTTATGGTAAATACCGAAAAAACGCAGCATGATCTGGTCGCCTCAAAGATTGAAGATATCCGCCGTGAACTGTACGAATCGAATGACGGGATGCCGTCGGTCACGATCAGCGCCGGGATCGCACACGGGTCGGATTTTTCAGACACGACAGCCTGGTTTGAAGAAGCGGATGCGGAAATGTACCAGGCAAAACAGCGCGGAAAACATGCATTCGGGTTTTCTTCGGATCATGCCTGAACCACAGCGTTCAGGCATCCGGCAAAACCTGAAGCTTTATCAAACACAAGGGGCAGCAGCCTATTGGGTCATCCTCATTGTTCCGGTTGGTACTGTGGCCTTTGAAATATTCCCAGGCTTCATCCAGGGAAGGAGCAATCTTGCCATAGTGCTCCTTGTACCTCTGCAAGGCCTTGATCTCTTTTTCTGTCAGTTTCTTTCCTTTGAAATAATAATCACCGGTGTTCCAGAGATAGCCGAATTCCCCGGGGGTTTTTCCGTCATCCAGCAGCAGATCGATGCCGGCCTCCCGAATGCTGGCTTCCGTATGAACAAAAGAGCCACCGCTGACTTCTTCCATTGTGTCTGTGTTCAGTTCCTTTTTCTGATCTTCCATGATGGTTACTCCCTTCATCGTCTTAATGGATATGAGCCTTACGCTCCTTATATTATACGTACGGAAAAGCGAACCTGGCAATCACTTACCAACCGACCTTACCAACCGAACCCACGATATCCTGAAATTCATCGCTCAGATCCTGCTGTACGCATGCTCTTTAATGCAAGCCAGACTTTCAGCGGCACCTTGCAGGACAAGCACGTTAAATGGTCAGTGAAGCACCGCAGTGCCCTCTCTTTCCGTTCTACTTTGCTGTTCATAAGCAACACCCGCTTTTATCTCTTTCTTCATCGGCATCCCGGATTGATTCGACATACCCACGGAAAGCGACCCACTGGTCCCTGTTCAGGGAATAATGGCTCCATTTGCCTTTCCTTCTCGAAATAACGAGACTGCAGTTTTCCAGCACTTTCATGTGATGGGAAAGCGTTGGCTGGGTGATCTTCATTTGCTCCAGCAGCTCGCATGCGCATTGTTCTCCATAAGTCAGGAGATAAATGATCTGAAGCCGGTTCTGATCAGACAGTGCTTTGCAGATGAGGGATACTTCAGAAAGTTCCATAAACAGCCTCACATAGATCAATATCAATGTAAGCATCATACACGATGCATAGATGACTGTCAATATGATATTCGACAAAACAAGATATCTCGCATTGATGCCTGCCAATAAGATTTCTCACAATAATGGTATGTTGATCAATGCTTGTACAGCCGACAAAAATCTTTGCACGATCTTTACATACACAGAAGATATCCTTACACCGTTCTTATTTGATCTATCCTATAATTGCATCATATCAGAAAGGGGGTAAAAGCGTGCGGCTCTTTGGAAAGTATCGAATGACCACATTTCAGATCATTGCCTTTGGCTTCATTGCGCTGATCCTGATTGGCACGCTGCTGCTTTCCTTGCCTTTCGCCAGCAGAAAAGCGGGAAGCGTGGGGTTTTTGGATTGCCTGTTTACCGCTACTTCCGCCGTCTGCGTTACGGGATTGGTCGTGCAGGATACGGCTGCATGCTGGTCGCCCTTTGGTCAGGCAGTGATCCTGACGCTCATTCAAATCGGGGGTGTGGGCGTGGTGACGGCTGCCGTTTCCCTGGCGTTTTTGTCCGGCAGGAAGATCGGGCTTATGCAGCGCAGTGTGATGCAGGAATCCATTTCCGCGCCGCAGGTCGGCGGCATTGTGCGGTTGACCCGCTTTATTGTCCTTTCGTCCCTGGGGATGGAGGCCGTTGGCGCGCTGCTGCTGATCCCCTCCATGATTCCCCACTTTGGCGTTGGAACAGGGATTTGGTACGCTGTCTTTCACTCTGTTTCCGCCTTCTGCAACGCGGGCTTTGACCTGATGGGCGCGCAAGAGCCCTTTTCATCCCTGACTGGATTCAGCCAAAATGGATTGGTAAATGTTACAGTAATGATGCTGATTACAGTGGGCGGCATCGGTTTTCTGGTGTGGAACGACGTGAGGGAACATGGCTTCCATTGGAAACAGTACCGATTGCAAAGCAAAGCCGCGCTTTTTACCTCCGCCTGGCTGGTGATTTTGCCGGCGCTGTGGCTTTTCTTCTTTGAAATGGAGCAGATTCCAGCGGGGAAACGTATTCTGCCCGCCCTGTTTCAATCTGTCACCCTGCGCACGGCAGGCTTCAATACCGTGGATTTGAACCATATCAGCAGATCGGGCCAGGCGTTGATGATCGTTTGCATGCTTGTAGGCGGCTCGCCCGGCTCCACGGCGGGCGGCATGAAAACTACCACGCTGGCGGTGCTGCTCACCACCGCGTTTGCAGTTTTTCGAAGAAAAGAGCAGGTGACCTTTGGAGGCAGACGGATTGCAGACGATACGGTCAAGCAGGCAATCGCCATCCTGATGATGTATCTGCTGCTTTTTTTCGGAAGCGGCCTGATCATCAGCCGGATCGAAGGGCTGCCCCTCATGAGCTGTCTGTTTGAAACGGCCTCTGCCATTGGAACCGTCGGGCTCACCCTGGGGATCACCAGTCATGTTTCCGTTGCTTCCAGGCTGATCCTGATCGTATTGATGTTCCTGGGCAGGGTTGGCGGGCTTACGCTGATCTATGCCGCGCAGTCAGTTAAAAAAGGAACTCAAAGCACGCTGCCATTGGAAAAAATCACAGTAGGCTAAAGGAGGAAAAACCATGAAATCCATTTTGCTGATTGGTTTGGGACGCTTTGGAAACCATATCGCGGCAAAGCTGAACGAGCTGCATCATCAGGTGATGGCCGTTGACAAAAACGAGCAAAGGATCAACGACGCGCTGCAGCTGGTCACCGACGCGCAGATCGGGGACGCGACCAACAAAGCCTTTCTGCGTTCCCTGGGGGTAGATAACTATGACGTATGCTTTGTGGCTATCGGGGATGACTTTCAAAGCTCCCTGATCGTTACCTCCTATCTGAAGGAATTGGGCGCGAAAAAGGTGATCGCCCGGGCTTCCAGGAATGTGCAGCGGCAATTTCTGCTTCGCAACGGCGCGGACGGCGTGGTGTACCCGGAGGAGCAGCTGGCGGCCTGGACGGCCATTCGATATACATCCGATCATATTCTGGATTATATTGCTTTGGATGATGAATTCGCCATTTACGATGTATCCGTTCCGGCGGAATGGGTCGGGAAAACCGTGGGCGGGCTGGACATTCGGAAAAAATACAATCTGAATCTACTGGCCGTGCGAAACAATGGAACGCCCAGCATGGCAGTGACCAGCGATACACAATTAAAACAGAATCAGACGATCCTGGTGCTCGGAAAATGGAAGGATATACAAAAATGTTTCCGAATATAAAAGATGCTTCCCATAAGGAAGTGATCCATGTATGACGGACGCGCTTTTGATCGTGATCTTCCTGCTCACAGGAACCTATGGCTATTGGATCATGGATCGGGTGGATCGGTTTCTGAATGAACACGTGAAGGGTGAAGAGGAGGAAGCGGATGAGCAGCAGCAAAAATAACCGGCAAAACAGCCACATCCTGGTCTGCCTTTCTTCATCGACCTCCAACGCCAAAGTGATCCACGCCGCTGCCCGGATCGCCGCTGCCTTTCAGGGCACTTTTTCCGCATTGTTTGTGGAAACGCCTGGCTATGCGCAGCTATCCGACGATGACAAAAAGCGCCTGCGCAGCAACATGAATCTGGCGGAAAAGCTGGGCGCCAAAATAGAAACGGCGATTGGCGACGATGTCCCCTATCAAATTGCTGAATATGCCCGATTGTCCGATGTTTCCTGTATCGTGATCGGCCAGACCAATACGGTGGGCGGCCTGCTCCGCAGGAAGCGGTCTCTGACAGACCGTTTGATCAACTATGCGCCCGATCTGGACTATTTCATCATTCCCGACCACGGAACCAGGGTGTATGTGGCCCGGAAAGCGCCGGAAAGCAATCGAAAACGGGCTGTGATAGATACTGGGATTTCTTTGGTTGCTTTGGGCCTTTGCACGCTGATCGGTTTTCTGTTTTCCCATTTGGGGTTTACCGACGCCAACATCATCATGGTTTATCTGCTGGGGCTGCTGATTGTGTCCATCAGCACGGCGCACCGGGCGTTCAGCCTGGTCTGGGCCGTGGTCAGCGTGCTGCTGTTCGATCTTCTTTTTACCACGCCGCGCTTCACCTTCTATGCTTACGGCACAGGCTATCCCGTTACCTTTCTGGTCATGTTTGCCGCCGCTTTCCTGATCAGTACCTTGGCGATCCGCCTGAAGCGAAACGCCAAACAGTCGGCCCAAACGGCCCGCCGGGTGAGCGTCGTGCTGGAAACAGACCGGCAGCTTTCCAAAGCAAAATCCGAAGAGGAAATCCTTTCGGTGTTGGCGGGGCAATTGACACAGCTTCTGAAAAGGAGCCTGGTGGTATATCCGGCGGCGGACGGCCGTTTGGGCGATCCCGTATTCTATCCCGCCGCAGAGGACACGGCGCCCTACCGCATGGATCAGGAAAGAAAAGCGGTGAAATGGGCGTTTACCCAGCGAGAGCGCGCCGGCGCAACCACAGACAGGTATCCCGAGAGCAGTTATTTGTATTACAGTATGCGTGTGCAGGAGCATGTATATGGCGTCGTAGGCGTGGCGGTGCACGGTTCTCCATTGGATGCTTCGGAGGAAAGCATGCTTGCCTCCGTGGTGGGCGAATGTTCCCTGGCCCTGGAAAACGCCCGGAACGTGCGGGAAAAAGAGGAATCCATGGTACTGGCGGAGAACGAGCGCTTGCGTGCCAATCTGCTCAGGGCTGTTTCCCATGATTTGCGCACGCCGCTGACCTCTATCATGGGAAACGCGGATAATCTTCTGACCAGCGGGGAAAACATGGATCGCAGTACCCAATGCCAACTGTACAATGACATTTATACAGACGCCCAATGGCTGACCGGTATGGTGGAAAACCTTTTATCTGCCAGCCGAATGGAAGATGGAAGCCTGAAGCTGAACATGAACACAGAACTCATAGATGATATGATCGCCGAAGCTGTGCGGCACATGGGCAGACGATTGGACGGCTTCCGCTTGAATGTTTTCAAATCCAAATCGCTTTTGTTCGTTCACGCAGATGCCCGACTGATTGTACAAGTGATCATCAACCTTTTGGACAATGCCATCAAGTATGCTCCGGCAGGAACAGGCATTGAAATCGACACGCGGGAAGAACACGGAAACGTATTGGTTCGCATTGCGGATGAAGGCCCGGGAATCCCGGATGATCAAAAGCCGCATGTTTTCGATCTGTTCTATTCCGGAAACAATCTCACCGGCGACAGCCGGAGAGGATTGGGCCTGGGCCTTGCGCTGTGCCAATCCATTATGAAAGCGCACAGCAGCGCCATCACCGTCCACGACAACATGCCCCATGGCGCTGTTTTTGAACTGACTTTTCCCAAAGCGGAGGTGAGCCTGAATGAATAAGCCGCTGATTTTGATTGTGGAGGATGATCCACCCATCCGCAATCTGATTTCCGTTGCCTTGGAAACCCATGATTACCGTTTTCTTTCCGCTTCCAACGGCGGAACGGCTATCATGGAAGCTTCCTCTCATAACCCGGACATTATGCTGTTGGATTTGGGCCTGCCCGATCTGGATGGCGTGGAGGTGATCCGAAAAATCCGTTCCTGGTCCAATCTGCCCATTATTGTCATCAGCGCCCGCAGCGATGACAGCGACAAGATCGAAGCGCTGGACGCCGGAGCGGACGATTATCTGATCAAGCCCTTTTCCGTGGATGAACTGCTTGCCCGGCTTCGCGTTACGATCAGGCGGCTGAACCAGATGCAAAGCGACAGCCAGGAAACGTCCGTATTTATCAACGGCCCGCTTCGGATCGACTATTCGGCAGGCTGCGCTTTCCTCTCGGAAAAGGAGCTGCATTTGACGCCCATCGAATATAAGCTGCTGTGCGTCCTGGCTCGCAACTGCGGCAAAGTGTTGACCCATAAATTCATCACGCAGCAGGTATGGGGAACAGCCTGGGAAAACAACGTGGCTTCCCTTCGCGTATTCATGGCCACCCTGCGAAAAAAGCTGGAAACGTCACAGGAAGGGCAGGCCTTTATTCAGACCCATGTGGGTATTGGTTACAGGATGATCAGAGCCGGGAATGCCGTAGACCTTAACGATCATTAAGCGTACATGGAAGATCCCGCGGCAGCGCAGCCTCCAATTCGCACAGGGTTTCTGT
>CAMVEB010000046.1 GCA_947166385.1 uncultured Clostridia bacterium
TCAATAGTAAGAACGGTCAGAGAAACTGAATCTGAGAAAGCTGTGCAGTTGTCAGGGTGTGAAAACACCTCAGGCCTGACGGAGGAAGAAAAGGAAGATCGAAAGGCCTGAAAAACCAGAACGGGGAAAAAGCGAAAGCGAAGGCTTCGCTTCCCGGCTGGAATAAAGAAGCTCACCATTTCCGGTGGCAATGACGAAGGGGTCCCACCTGTTCCCATACCGAACACAGAAGTTAAGCCCTTCAGTGCCGATGGTACTTGACTGGTAACGGTCCGGGAGAGTAGGTCGCCGCCGGATTCCAATAAGAAAACCTCTGTCATGATGACAGAGGTTTTTTCATGCTCAGAAGAAACACAGAAAATTATAACTGAAGACATGCAATGCCGAAAAGAAGCAGAGCAGCATAATAAGAAATCATAATGATCCAACTGATCCAGCGGTCCGTCGGGAAAAGAATCCGTCGCAGAATCAGCGTATCGCTGAAATAGAAAAGGATTCCTCCGACAGCTATCAGGATGCCGGACAATGTCTGAGCGGAGAAACAGCCGGCAGCGAAGGCAGACATCAGGCACAAACCGACGCCATACAGGGCAAAAACCGGAAGCTGCTGGCCGATCTGCTTCTTCCAGCGATAAAAAACAAAGGCAAAAAAACCAAACAAAATCAGGAAAAAAATCAAATGTGTGCCGGAAACGGAGGCTAAACCTGCAAAGAATGCAATATTGCAGATATGTCCTGCCAGAAAGAACCCTGCGCCAAGCATCAGATGGAACTCAAGGAGATAATCCGCCACAGCGTAAAGAAACAAGGCTACCGCACAGATGCTGCAGCGCGGATCCAGGCGCACTGCAGCAATCAGAGCAAGCAGGAAGGAACAGAGCGTACCGAGACTTTTATAGCAGGCAGCCAGATGGTAACGCATTGTTTTTTTATAATACATGAAAAGAGGAAGGCAGACCGCGAAACAAACAAGGCAGAGAGCCACAATCCAGATCATGGAGCAGCACCTTCCGACATATATTCCGAAGGCAGCCAGGACATCAGAAACTGATTGACATAAAGATCATATTTCTTATACTGACGGCCGTAGGAGAATGATGCAGTTTCTTCCAAGGTGCGCTCTTCCTCAGGTAAATAGGAAAGGTTTGCCGATTTTTTTTCAGCGTGGGGATCATAATCATGGATAAACATCCGAATGGTGTTATTCAGGTTGCCTTCAATGGTTGTGAGACGGTATTTTCCGTCCGGCAGCTTTTCCGCATCGTAAACCAGACCTACATGCCAGAAACCGTTGCCACCTTTTTTACCGTAAACGATCAGGAATCCTTTTTGGGGGATTTCCGTGACACGATTCATTTTTGTATAGCCATTGGACAGCTTGCTGACATCCGCTTCCTTCACATGGACAATACCGGGGACTTCTCCGGACTGAATCAGATTCTTTTCCTTCTGGGGAATGTCCAGCTGCAGCATACACCAGGTGATAAAGCCGCCACACCAACCAAATTTGTATTTGTTCCGCCATTTTGTATATTTATTCGGATTCGGCTGGCGCTGACCGTCGACTGTTTGCCACTCGGTATAGGCCAGATCCAGAACCTGCTGAATAACATCCGGAACTTCCTGAATGATTTCCTCCGGGACAACAGGAGGCGCAGGCGTCGACTTGGCCTGCTTCTTTTTTGAAGCTGCCATGGCGGAAGGGCAAAGCAGGCAGAGAGCGGCCAGAAAGCAGAGAGTACGTTTGACGAATCGCATGGTTTCATCATTCCTTTCTACAGACCATAGGTGTTGAACAAATCCTGATCGGGTGAAACTGTTTCAGCGGGGAGGGGTGAGACAGAATCAGCCGGGAAAGCAGGGTCAGGCGAGGGAGAGACCGAAGGCGGATCAGCGGAGGAAACCGGAGGAGAGGACGGGGTAACGGTTTCTTCCGGGAGGGGAAAGAGCAAGTAGCGGGTTCCCCAGATCAACAGAAAGACAAGGACACAGGACAGCACCAGGGAGATCAGCCGTATGCGGGATCGCATCAGTTTCACGCCATCACCTCCTTCATCGGGCCAGCATGGCCAGATGGGTATCTTCCGTCAGATTCTCTCGGTTTTTTGCGGAGACGCCGGAAAGCAGACCCAACAAGAGCATCTGCCCGGCCAGATCGGGAAGGGAAACAGTCACGAAGGGCAGGTCCGTGACCGGCGGGGACAGGATTTCCGCCAAAGAAAGGAGAAAGGCCAGCATTCGCAGCCCCAGCAGAAGCATAACTCCAAGCGCCATGGAAGCATGAAAGAAGCTTCTGGCACAGCGGGCCACAAAAGAGCAGCGAAAGAGGAGCACCAGCAAAAGAAGCAATATGCACAGGAGGAAGATCAGGCCGTACTGATCCCCCAGCAACAAAAATACTGAGGGATTTTCCGACAGGGAGACAGGGTTCTCCGGAGGGGTGACTGGACTGAACAGCCCTATCCGGGGTATGGAACTCAGAGAAGGATCTCTGAAGAAATCTGAAGGCCAGCCGGTGAAAGCATAAAACCCGATAAAGAGCGCCAGGGACGTTCCCGCGGTGAGAGCGGACCAGAGTGCACTGCCGGAGCAGGCCCAGAAAACCAGAATACAGGTGAATCCCCAGACAACTGCAAAGATGGGAGATTTCTGCAGGAGCAGGAGAACGATTCCTATTAGGGAGATCAGAAACGCCGGAAGTCTCATCCTAAGGGAAAGAACGGAGACAAAGGAAAACAGAAGCAACGCCAGGGCGCTTTCCATCAGTGACAGAGAGAGAGCAGGATGCAGCAACGGCAGGGAAAGCAACAGGCCAGCGATGACTGCCAGGGAAAGAGATGCCGGCAGGGAGGGGCGGAAAGCCCGCAGAAGTACGGGACCCACCAGGAGAAAAAACAGACTGATCAAACAGATGATCCCCTGATGAACGGCTTTCCCGGAATCCGCAGCGGCAAAGGCCAGAACGCTAAAGGAACAGAGGATCAGAGAAATGGTCACAGAAGGAAGATCCAGCGAGAAGATCCGGCCGGGGATCAGGACAAACAACAGGAGAACGCCCGGTACAGCTGCGGCAAGGAGATACAACTCACCATTTCCGGCCTGAAGCGCAGGAAGCAAAAAGGAGAGGGCCAGCAAAAACAAGGCAACGACAATCAGATTGGAGCGGGAAGAATGGCTTTTTTTCACTCTCCGAAGTCCTCCTTCCATCTGTCAGAACGGCGGGGACGCTCCGAATGACGGGCGGGTGCTTTATCTTCCACAGACGGCGGAGAAACGGTTTCCGGCGTCTGGGAGAGAACCGGCTGCTGCGGCGGCAGGGAGAAAGGCGGAACAGGAGGAACGTATGAAGAATCCGGTGCAGGAGCATTCGAAAAAACCGGCGGTGCTTCCGTTTCCTGAGGGGAAATACTGTCCAGCGCAGCAAAAAGATGAAGGCGGAGAACGGCAGAGCCAACCTGAAGGACAGAACCGTGCATCATCGGTACGGAGGACGAATTGCGGCAGGTGACAGGGATACCGTTGACCTGGATTTCACAGCCGGTGTGCGGATAGAGAACCAGGCCTTTCCCATCCTGCCAGGAGAAATCAAGATGCTTTGCCTGGACACCGGGGCAGGGAATCACAAGATCACAGGATCGGACAGCCCCCAGGACCCCTTCCCGCGGGACGGGGAACCAAGTGTTGACAGACAGATCGCGACTGCCGGACAGAACAATCAGCTCTCCGATCATCCCGCTGCCCGGAAGATGACGAATATTCTCCCGGCGAACCCGGGCTTCCGTAATGATCCAGGCGAGGGAAAACAGGACAATCAGGCAGGCCAGGAAAGGAAACAGATAGCGCGAAACTGTGAACAATACGCGATACAGATCCGCAGATACAACGGGCAACTTCCGCGCCTCCTTCCTTCACAGGCTTTGATATGATTATTCAGCAGGCTGCGCTGAAAGAGCTGCGCACAGAACATCCATATTCTGCTGCATAACGGTCTCATAATAATCGAGCGGAACATGATCCTCCGGCCCTGTGACCATTGGATCCAGGGAAAAAACCTCGGCACCTGTTTCCCGGGAAAGTGTGAGGGCGGAGAGCTCGGCGAACTGGGGCTCCACAAAAAGCGGCGGATTGCCGAGGTTTGATATTTCGCGGACGAGGGCTGCCATCTGGGCGGGGGTCAGCGTTTCTCCCGGCTCCTTGTTTACAACAGCAACGACATGAAGACCGTAAGCTTCCGCAAAATAGGGAAAGGCCTCATGAAAAGTAACAATATCTTTCCGCGGGAGATCTTTCAGCCCGTTGCGCAAGGCGGTATCCAGTGTCAGGAGCCGAGCACGGTAATCAGTCAGATTGGCGGAAATAACATCCGCATCATCAGGGAAAATCCGGATCAGCCCTTGCGCCAGATTTTCCACCATCTGAGCGGCGCGTGCCGCATCCAGCCAGATATGCGAATTAGCGGCGCCTGCGTCTTCAGCCTCCCCGATTTCCACTGCGTCACTGCCATCCAGAAGGCTGATTCCTGCGGAAGCTTCCACTACGGGAAGATCCGGGAACGCACCAGTTACTTCGGGAAGAAAAGCTTCCATTCCGGCCCCATTGATAAGAAAAACATCTGCCTCAGAAAGCGCTTTCATATCAGCTGTCTGCAGCTGGTAATCGTGCAGACAGCCGGTGGTCGGAGCCGCCATATTCCTGACGGTGATATGATCCAGACCGCGGGTCAGATTCAAAGTGAAAACCCAAACGGGATAAAAGCTTGTCAGCACTGTTTCGGAAAAGGCTGCACCGGGAATCAGCAGCAGTGCAAGCAGGAAGGCGATCCATTTCTTCATCATCACAATACTCCCGTTAATCAGACTTGGGAACCGGAAAGCCAGCTGTCCCATTCGGAACGGGGGCGGGAATCCCGGATCACACGGGCCAGGACTTCTTTTTCTCCAGGCGTCATGAATTCATCATAATTCAGATACAGTGTTTTCATGGCAGAAAAAGAGCCGGACTCCATACAGTAGGCATGGAGGGAATCATAATTGACGGAGTAGACTTTCAGATGACTGAAGAGAACTCCCATCACATCGTCCGCAGCATCTTTCAGCTCAGCGGTGCGGATCCGACGGACGGTGCCGTCATTCATCCGGACAGACATGGAGGCTCCCAGACGCTCATACAGCAGATTAAAAAGGCAGTCCTCCACCCTGACTGACAGATCAGGAAACGAATCTTTATAGGGCGCATAGGAATTCAGAAGGGCGGCCAGGGGATCCAGAATTCCGGGTTCATCCACCAGCATGGATCCGAAGCGACTGCGAAGCGCTTCCCGTATCTGCCAGGACTCAATCATGGTTCAGCCTCCGTTGGATTTCATTCCTGGCGGCATTATACCACATTTAGTATCATTAATGAAGAGATCCACAATGGATTTTGTAAGGATCTGATATGAAAAAGGGAAAAACGGAAAACAAAAGCAGGGATGAGATCGGGATAAACGGGAAACAATGGTTTGTAAATAAACTGTTAATTTTTCTGCGCAAAAAGTTATAAACAGGTGAATACAAAGAAAAAACGCAGGGGAAAGCATAGAAATATCATAAATGTGGTAGAAGGAGAACGGAAAAGACACAAAACCTTGATGGGCCGGAAAAAAGATTTCTTACAAAAGTATCAACTTATCCACAGGCTGGGGAAGGTTGAAATTCAAAGGTTTTTCTGATAAGATAATCCGGCCGGTTCTGAGTGGAACAAGTTATCCACAGCTCGGTTATGTACAGCTCACGAGATCATCGTGCGCTTTTTTACGCCCGATTCATCAGCGTCTGGAGGCAGCGGTTTTCATGGACAAGGAGACACTCTGGGAACAAACCTGCGCACTGCTGGTTCAAAATATGAATTACGTGTCTTATACTACCTGGGTCGATGACAACATGGCTCCCGTAGTTCTGGAGGGCAATACCCTGACACTCAGCGTTAAAATGGAAGGTATGATCAACATGATTCAGAAAAAATACCTTCCACTTATTGAAAAATGCCTGAGCGAAACTGCCGGGGAACACATGAATGTCCGAATTCTCGGAAAGCGTGCCGCGGAAGAACTGACCAGCTCAGACAATACGGAAGATGACGATGATCCCCATCTTAACCCAAAATACACATTTGAAAATTTTGTACTGGGAGACGGTAATCGATTTGCCCATGCGGCAGCTCTTGCGGTAGCCGAAAGCCCGGCAGAGGCCTATAATCCCCTGTTTATCTACGGCGGAGTGGGATTGGGGAAAACCCACCTGATGCAGGCTATCGGCCACTTTATTCATCAGTCGAATCCCAAGAAAAAAATCCTGTATATGACCAGTGAGACGTTTACAAATGAACTGATCGGCGCCATTCAACAAAAGAAGACATACGAATTCCGGGAAAAAATCCGGAAGGTTGATGTGCTGATGGTGGATGATATCCAGTTCATTGCGGGACGGGAAAGCACGCAGCAGGAATTCTTCAACACTTTCAATGCGCTGCACAATGAGAACAAACAGATTGTGCTGACAAGCGACAAACCGCCGAAAGACATCCAACGCCTGGAAGAACGGCTCTGCTCCCGATTCGAATGGGGACTGGTGGCTGATATTCAGCGGCCGGATGTGGATACCCGACTGGCGATCCTGCGGGGGAAAGCCCGGCAGGATGAGATTCCTGTGCCGGACGAGGTTCTGCAAACCATCGCCTTCAAGATCGACAGCAATGTGCGTGAACTGGAAGGATGCCTTTCCCGCCTGACGGCTTATTCCCGGATGATGCAGAAACCGATTACTCAGGAACTGTGTGACCAGGCGCTGAAGGAAATTTTCGATCAGAAGAGGCACAGGCAGATTTCTGCGGAACTGATTATGCAAACGGTCAGCGAGTATTATGGACTGACTATCGGCGACCTGACCGGACCGACCCGGAAACGGGAGATCACCGTGCCCAGACAGGTTGCGATGTTCCTGACCAGGGAAATGACCGGCATGAGCCTGCCGCAGATCGGGAATATTTTCGGTGGGCGGGATCATACGACTGTGATGCACAGCTGCAAAGCAATGGAAGCGACGATGGAGGAAAATGCGAACCTGGGGCTTGTGGTGGAGGATATCAAACGCATGGTGAAAAACGCCCAGTAGGAGAATTCAGGCAGGATGCGGCAGTGTCCTGCTTTTTCCTTTGCATTCAAAAAGAAGCCGTGATATAATAGCCGCTGAACTTTCCAAGCAGGAGTGAAGGAATATGGAACAGAGGATCAAAGCGCTGCGGGAACAGATGGAGCAGCAGATCGCACAGGTCAATTCCAAAGAAAAAATGGCGAATTTCTGGCAAAGCTTTCTGGGAAAGAAAGGAAGCATCGCCGAACTGATGAAAGGCCTGGGGACCGTGGCAAAGGAAGACCGCCCTGCCATGGGAAAAGTCATCAATGATTTTAAAGTGCAGGTGGAAGAACAGTACAATATTCTGAGCGAAAGGATGGAACAGCTGGAACTGCAGGCCCGGAACCGCCGGGAAGCAGTGGATATCACGATGCCGGCTGTCCGACGTCCGGTCGGGGGGCTGCATCCGCTGACGCTGGTCAAAAATGAGATCATCAATGTGTTTTCCGGGATGGGGTTTGATGTGTTTGAAGGACCGGAAATCGAGGACGATGATCACAATTTTACCCGCCTGAATGTTCCGAAGGATCACCCGTCCCGGGATATGCAGGACACTTTCTATCTGGAGGACGATCTCCTGCTCCGCACGCAGACAAGCGGCGGGCAGATCCGCGTGATGGACCGCCAGAAACCCCCGATCAAGGTGCTGGTGCCAGGACGGGTCTTCCGGTCCGACAGTGATGCAACCCATTCTCCCATGTTTCACCAGATGGAGGGCCTGGTGGTGGACAAGGGAATTACCCTGTGCGATCTGCAGGGTATGCTGGATCAGTTTGTGCAGCAGCTTTTTGACGCCGATGTGCGTACCCGGCTGCGGCCCAGTTATTTCCCCTTTACGGAACCGAGCGTGGAAGTGGATGTCAGCTGCTTCGAATGCGGCGGAAAAGGATGCTCTCTGTGCAAGCATACGGGATGGATTGAAGTGCTGGGCGGCGGCGTTGTGCATCCGCATGTACTGGAAAACTGCGGGATTGATCCGTCGGTATATTCCGGCATCGCTTTCGGCATCGGTATTGAGCGAATTACCATGCTGAAATACGGCATTAACAATATCGGCCTGCTGTTTGAGAACGATCTTCGGTTTCTGGAACAGTTCAAGGAAGCGTAAAGGAGAGGGAAGAAATGAAAGTACCATTCAGCTGGCTGAAAGAATATGTAGATATCCAGGTAACGGCGGAAGAACTGCAGGAAAAACTGTTCAGTTGCGGCTTTGAGGTCGAGGAACTGATTCACCTGGGCGGAGAAATCAGCAAGGTTGTGGTGGCAGAAGTTACGGAATGCGAAAAGGTGGAAGGAACCCACCTGTATATCTGCCAGGTCAACTGCGGAGAATATGGGGAAAAGATCCAGATCGTGACCGGCGCGCCGAATGTTTACGTCGGCATGCACACTCCGGCCGCACTGGACGGTGCAACGCTTCCCGGAGGAGTGAAAATTGCAGCCAAACCACTGAAGGGTATACCGTCCAACGGGATGATGTGCTCCGGAGAGGAACTGGGACTGAATGAGGACCTGTATCCCGGGGCAGAAGAATACGGGCTGCTGGATCTGCCTGCGGAAACGGTGCCCGGTACGGACATCCGGGATGTTGTCGGACTGAATGATTACATATTTGATATTTCCGTGACAGCGAACCGCCCGGACTGCCAGAGCGTACTGGGCATTGCCAGAGAAGTGGCGGCTGTGCTTGGATGCGAACTGAAAATGCCGGCGACAGATTATACGGTATCGGATGTGACTGTTCCCGATCTGGAGATCCGGGTGGACGCCCCTGACCTTTGCCCCAGGTACCTGGGACACGCAGTCCGGAATATTACCGTTCAGGAGAGTCCGCGGTGGATGCGCCGGAATCTTGCGCTGTGCGGACTGCGGTCCATCAGCAATGTGGTGGATATCACAAATTATGTGCTGCTGGAGATCGGCCAGCCGATGCATGCTTTTGACATGGATCAGCTGCAGGAGAGAAAGATTATTGTGCGCCGCGCGAAGGACGGAGAAAAGATCCAGACGCTGGATGAAAAGGAATTTACTCTGAATCCGGAAAATCTGGTGATCTGCGACGGTAACAGGCCGGTTGCCCTGGCAGGCATTATGGGAGGCCTGAACAGCGAGATTACAGAAAAGACAACTCAGCTGCTGTTCGAGGCGGCCAAGTTTGCAAGGGACAATGTTCGCAGAACATCCCGCGCGCTGGGGCAGAGCAGTGATTCTTCCGCCCGGTTTGAAAAAGGCATCAGCGAATATACGACGGAACTTGGCATGGCCCGGGCGCTTCACCTGATCCAGGAACTGAAATGCGGGGAGATTACGGCCAGTGCTTTTGACTGCAGCGCCGGAGCGCCACGGGAGGGCAAGCGTTTTACAGCCAGCCTGCGGCGGATCAATGAGATTCTCGGAATTGAAGTTCCGGCGGAAGAGGTGCTCAAGATCCTAAAAAGGCTGAACTTTGAGGTGATACGGGACGGAGACAGGCTGGATGTAACAGCTCCCCGATACAGGGAGGATATCGAGGTCGGTGAGCCTGACCTGGCTGAGGAAGTCATCCGCGAATATGGATATCATCACGTGGTTCCGACATTCCTGAAATCCGCGACGGTCACCAGCGGCGGAAAGACCCCTGAACAGCTTCGCCGGGATCGGGTTGCCCGGGTGATGTGCGCCCAGGGATACAACGAGGTCTGCACCCTGTCCTTCTATTCAGAGAGTGACCTGGATCTGCTGAAAATCCCCGAAAACGCGCCGGAAAGGAATGTGCTGCGGATCCGGAATCCGATTTCCGTCAATTTATCCGTGATGAGAACCCTGCTGGCACCCAGCATGCTGAACATCGTTGTGGAAAACCTGAAGAAGGGAAATCACGAGGGGCGGATCTTTGAAATCAGCCATGTTTACCTGCCGGGTGAAAATGGACAGATGCCGGAAGAAAAGCTGCATCTGGGCTTCGCTGCTTTCGGTGACGAAGAAGATTTTTTTACCGTGAAGGGCAGTGTCGAGGCACTGGGAAATGTACTGGGACTGAGATTTGCAGTAGAACGGGCGGAAGACGTCAGCTACCTGCATCCCGGCATTGCCGCCTATATTCTTTGCGAAGGCGAACGGATCGGCGTATTTGGCAAGCTGGCCAACGAAGTGACGGCGGAACTGAAACTGCACAAGGACAGCAAGGCCAATCACAAGATCTTCCTTGGTGAGATTGATTACGAAAGGATGATTGCTCATGCGGCGGTGAGCGTCCGGTATCAACCGGTATCTGCCTATCCGCCGGTGATCCGTGACCTGGCGCTGACCGTACAGGAGGAAACGACCTGCGGGGCTCTGATGAATGAAATCATACGGGCATGCCCCAGCGTCAGCCAGGTGGAACTGTTTGACCTTTACCGTGGGGAGCAGATCGGCGAAGGCAAAAAGAGCATGGCGTTCAAGATTACTTTCATGCCGGGAGACAAAGCGCTGGCACCGGAAGATGTGGATCGCTTCATCAAGAAGATTCTCGGCAATCTCAAGTTCAAGCTTGGAGCGGAAATACGCTGACGATCAGGTCGGACAGTTTTTGTCCGGCCTTTTCCCTGAATAAACGGGAGGGAACGCATATGAAGAGATGGCAAAGAATTGCCGCGCTTGCCGCGGGAGGAATCATTCTTCTTTCCGCGACCGGAGCGGATGCGACGGAAAAAACCGGCCTTCAGGACGAAAAACAGGAGGGAGAGACAGTGATCACATATAAAAAGCAGGGGGATCATAACCCGGTCATGACACAACGGTTTGGAGCGGACCCATGGGCGATGGTATACGGGGATCGGGTCTATCTTTATATGACCGGCGATGAACCTGCCGCCATGAAGGACGGAAAACCGAAAACGAATGATTACGGGAATATCGTGACCCTGCGGGTTCTCTCTTCAGATGACCTGGTGAACTGGGAAGACCACGGATCTGTGCGAGCGGCTGACTGGAGCGGCGCCGCCACCTGGGCCCACAACTCCTGGGCCCCCTGTGCTGCCTGGAAAAACATAAATGGGCAGGATCGCTTTTTCCTGTATTTTGCCAATTCCGGGGGTGGGATTGGTGTGCTGACTGCGGACAGTCCAACCGGACCTTTTACAGACCCACTGAAAAGACCGTTGATCAGCCGCAGAACACCGACCTGTGATACAGTGACGTGGCTGTTCGATCCTGCGATTCTTGTGGATGAGGACGGGAGCGCTTATCTTTATTTCGGCGGCGGCATTCCGGAGGGAAAACAGGCAGATCCCGGAACGGCCCGCGTTGTTAAACTGAAAGAGGATATGATCAGCCTGGACGGGGATCCAGTCCCGATCAGCCCCCCCTGGCTGTTTGAAGACTCCGGGATTAATCGTTTCGGCAATACCTATGTTTACTCCTACTGCTCCAATTTCAATGTGCCTGCTTCCGGCAGTGAGCAGGGATTCAGTGCCGGAGAGATCGTATACATGATATCAGATCATCCGATGGGCCCTTTTTCGTGGGGCGGCCGGGTGCTGCTGAATCCGGGCAGATTTTTCGGCGTCGGCGGGAACAATCATCACTGTATGTTCAACTTCCAGGATCACTGGTATATTACGTATCATGCGGCAACCATTGATCAGGCTATGGGGTGGAATGCCGGATACCGGAGCACTTTTGTGGACAGGCTGGAACTGAATGCGGAAGGCCTGCCTGCCCCGTCGAAAGGGACTTACGCCGGCGTTGAGCAGCTGAAGCATTTTGATCCATATCACCCGGTTCCGGCGGCAACGGTGGTTTCCATGGCCGGTGTAACGACAGAACTGGCAAACGAGGAAGACCGGAAAGCCGGCACAGGCAAAATGGCCGTTCAGAGTGTGCAAACGGGCGGATGGATCGCTGTTGCCGGTGTTGACTTCGGAAATACAGGAGCGGCTTCGGTACGCATGCGTGTCCGGTCAGAGAAACAATCCAGGATTGAAATTATTCCGGATGACGTGGGGAATACGCCTGCCGCAGTGATAGAGATTCCTGCAGGAGAAGGAGATCTGGAAGTATCGACTTCACTGACCGAAGCACTGACGGGACTCCATGATCTGTATTTCCGGTTTGCGGAAAGCGGGATCTCTTTACTGGAGTGGGAGTTTTTCCGGTAGATTCAGCTGCTTCACGGAGCAAAAAATGAAGATTCCGTCATGAACAGGAAAGCGTCTGCCGCTTTGGTGCAGATGCTTTTTTTCATTGACAACATAAGGCACAATTTGTATAATAGATCAGGTTATTTCTATATATTTATTCCTGGGGTTTGAGAACAGAATATCCATCAGGAAACGCAAGAAAAGGTTATTTGCTTTTCGATGGAGCAACGGGAGATGAACTCATGTCAAGAAAATGGCGGAATGTTCTCATCGGAGTCCTCGCAGTGGCTGCTGTTGTCGCTTTGGCCATCCTGCTCAGCCAGGGGCCGAAGGATTTCAGCGCCAAATACGCGGGGACTGACCTGTCAACGGATGTTTCCGGGATCGGCAGGAGCAACACTTATGATGCGTACAAGGCTTCTTATCTTTCCCTTCCGGACGTGAAGGAGGAGGTTGCTATTGACGTGCTTTCCTTTGAGGGGGAAGCTACGCCTCAGGCAGAAGGACTCCTTACACCGGATGGATCAGAGGTTACCTGGCATGTGGAAGTGCCTCAGGCCGGTTTGTATAACATACGGCTGGATTATCTAACCACAGCCAGCCGGGGAATTGATATCGAGCGGGAACTGATGATTAACGGAGAAGTCCCCTTTACCGGCGCCAGCACGCTGACATTCAGCCGTTTGTGGACGGATGCCGGAGAGGTCCGCAAGGACAACCAGGGAAACGATATCCGACCTTCTCAGATTGAGCGTTTCGACCGGCAGACAGCCTACTGCAGGGATGACATGGGATACCAGACTGAGCCCTATTGCTTCTATTTTAATGAGGGCGAAAACACGCTTACACTGAAAGCCGTGAATGAACCTGTTGTAGTATGCGGAATCACGCTGACCCCGCCTGTTCATTATCCGAGCTATGAGGAATATCTGAAGGGACAGCCGGAAGTCACTATGAGCGATGAGGCGAAAAAGTATTCCCAGAAGGTTCAGGGGGAAAGCGCACACCTTCGGAGTGCTCCCAGCCTCTATGCCCGCTATGACAGAAGTTCACCCAAGACGGAGCCTTATTCTGTCACCAATACCATTATGAATTATATCGGCGGTGATCCCTGGACACATTCCGGCGAATGGATCCAGTGGGAGTTTGAAGTGCCCGAAGACGGATATTATCATATTTCCGTCAAAGCGCGGCAGATGTACCAGCGCGGAGCTCTTTCCGGCCGTACGGTCTATATTGACGGGGAAGTTCCTTTTGCGGATATGGAAGCGGTGACATTTGCCTACAGCACCAGCTGGGATATGCGGACGCTGGGGGATAAAGACGGGAATCCTTTCCGGTTTTACCTGAAAAAGGGTGTTCATACCCTGCGTATGGAAGTGACGATGGGCGATATGGGCCCGGTGCTGAAAGATGTGGAAGACAGCATCTTCCGGCTGAATCAGATCTATCGGAAGCTACTGGTGCTCACCGGCGTCAATCCGGACCGTTTCCGCGATTACAATCTGGCGCAGGTTTATCCGGAAGCGATTGAGGCCATGGACCTGGAAAGCAAGCGCCTATACAAAATTGTTGACGATGTGGTCGCCACTACCGGCGAAAAGAGCGACCGCGTAGCTGTGGCACAGACCCTGGCTGTACAGCTAGAGCAGTTTGTTGAGAACAATGACCGGATTACGGAATCGTTCAGCAACTTCAAGGATAACATTACTTCTCTGGGAACCGCCATGCAGAACATGTCCGAAAGCAAACTGGATGTGGACCTGATTATGGTAACCGGTGAGAATGCCGAAATCCCCAAGGTAACTGAGAATTTCTTTGAAAGCTTTGCGCATGAGGTGCGCAGTTGCGTCAGTTCCTTCTTTGTGGATTACAATTCACTCGGTGACAAGTATGAGGATACAGATGACGTCCTTGAAATCTGGATTACTACCGGTCGCGACCAGAGTACTGTGCTGAAGACCATGGTGGATGATACCTTTACGGCAAAATCAGGCATTAAGGTTAATGTCAAGCTGGTTCAGGCAGATGCAATCCTGACGGCTGTCGTGGCGGGCAACGGTCCGGATATCGTCCTGAGTGTCAGCGGCTGGTTTGCTGTGAACTACGCTATGCGGAACGCGGTAGAGGATCTGACCCAGTTTGCTGACTTTGAGGAAGTTGTGAAGCCATTCTGCTCCAGCATACTGACTCCGCTGACCTATGATAACGGTACAAAGAAAGGCGTTTACGGCCTGCCTGAGACACAGAATTTCAACCTCCTGTTTTACAGAACGGATGTCATGGAAGAACTCGGACTGAAGATTCCCAACACCTGGGATGAACTCATTGCAGAACTTCCCACCATCCAGGGAAACAGCCTGACCGTTGCTGTTCCGTTCCCGGATATCGCTGTTGCGGACATCTCGATTCTGGACTCCATGATTTACCAGAACGGCGGTTTCATCTATGACGAAGATGCCAAACATACCCTGATTGACAGTGAAGAGGGAGTCGCAGCGTTCAAGCAGTACACCAGTCTTTACAATGACTACGGCTTGCCGGTTGTGTATGACTTTGTGAGTCGATTCCGCAGCGGTGAGATGCCGATCGGCCTGGCTTCCTACGCGACATACAATACTCTGATGGTTTCCGCACCGGAAATCCGCGGACTCTGGGATTTTACTCTCTTCCCCGGAACCCAAAAAGAAGATGGGTCCATCGATCGTACCGTACAGACAGACGGATTATGCTGTCTGATGATTGCCACAGAGGACGAAAAGGTGAAGAACAACGCCTGGGAGTTCATGAAATGGTGGGTCAGCGCGGATGCGCAGGTCCGCTTCGGCCGGGAGATGGAAAGCGTGCTGGGCGCCAGCGCCCGGTACCAGACAGCAAACCGGGAAGCTCTGAGCCAGCTGGCCTGGAGCAACGATCAGCTGGCTGTCCTGGAAGAACAGATGTCCAACACACGCGGATTCCCGGAAATCGCCGGCGGCTATTCCACAACGCGCCATATCACCAATGCGATCCGCCGGGTGATCAATACCAAGGAGGATCCGCGTGAAACCCTGCTGAACTACGCCAGAACCATTAATGAAGAAATCCGGATCAAGCGGCGGGAATTCAACCTGCCGCTGGACTGAGAAAAGGAAAGGAGGATCAGAAAGCATGCAGTCTCAATCCTTTGGTTCCAGATTCATGGCGATGAAGCGTGATCAGTTTCATCACGGGCTGGCACAGGCCAAGCGGAACAAAATCTGCTACCTGTTCCTGGCACCATACGCGATTCTGTTTTTCACCTTCTTCATTCTGCCTATCGCGACTTCCATTTTTTACAGCTTTACGTACTACAACATTCTGGAACCGGCCCGTTTCATCGGTCTCCAGAACTATGTAAACCTGATCCTGCAGGACGAAGTGTTCCTGACCGCCATTAAAAACACCTTCGTAATCGCCGTGATTACCGGCCCTGTGGGGTATATCCTTTCTTTCCTGTTCGCGTGGTTCATCAACGAACTACCGAAATGGCTCCGGGCGGTGGCTGTTGTGATTTTCTATGCACCTTCCATCGCTGCCAATGCATTCACTGTTTTCTCCATCATTTTCCGAGGGGACGCTTACGGCTATCTCAACTCGCTCCTGCTGGAGTTTGGCCTGATTGAGGCACCGCGCCTCTGGCTGACGGATCCGAACTATATGATGACCATCCTGATCATCGTGATTCTATGGATGAGCATGGGTACAGGTTTCCTGAGTTTTGTGGCCGGTTTCCAGGGAATTGATAAGAGCATGTATGAAGCGGGCTATGTGGACGGCGTCCGGAATCGCTGGCAGGAACTGTATCATATCACTCTGCCCAGCATGAAACCGATGCTGCTGTTCGGCGCAGTCATGAGTATTACCTCCGCATTCAATGTCTGCGATGTTCCCAGAGCCCTGTGCGGATATCCTTCCACGGATTATGCGGCCCGCACGGTGGTAACCCACCTGTTTGACTATGGATTCAGTCGGTTTGAGATGGGTTATGCCAGCGCCATCGCAACCATCCTGTTCCTGGTCATGATTCTTTGCAAGAAAGCAATTGCCGGATTGCTGGGAAGGGTGGGTACCTGAGATGAGTGAACTGAATACAGTCAAATCTGCCGGAGTATTGAAAACCATTTCCGGAAAAAAATACAGGGGTCATCTTGTGGCCTCCGAAACCGGCGCTGCTTTCTATGAAAAAGGAAATGATACGCCGCTTGTAGAGTGGAATTATACCCGACTTCATCGGATGGATAATATCCGACGCGGCGGTACAAGCAGTCAGGTTACCGTGATCCTGAAGGATGACAGCCGGTACATTTTCGAACTGGACTATGGTCTGAAAGTATACAATCATATGGATCAGCACTGGGCCGACAAGCCTGTCACGCCCAAAACCCGCGGCGATGAGCTTCATCGTCTTGCGGAACTGCGCGGTGAGAAGATTCAGGTACCGAAGAAACACCTGATCACCCGCAGGCATCCGAACCGCTCTATCGCAGGCGATATCGGAATTTATCTGATGCTGATCCTGGTTGGTGCAGCGATGGTGTTCCCGCTGGTTTATCTGGTGGGTTCTTCCCTAAAACCGCTGGATGAACTGTTCCGCTTTCCTCCGACGGTATGGCCTCAGCATCCCACTTCCGACAACTTTTCGGATCTGTTTGTGACCATGGGCCAGAGCTGGATTCCTTTCAGCCGATATCTGGTTAATACGGTTTTCATTACCTTCGTGGGTACTTTCGGCCATCTGATTATTGCCAGCATGGCGGCTTTTGTGCTGGCCAAATATGAATTCCCCGGCGGAAAAATGTTCTTCGCCTTGGTGACTACCTGCCTGATGTTCTCCGGCTATGTAACAGGGATCCCGAACTATCTGATCATGAGCAGACTGGGCATGATCGATACTTACTGGGCTCTGATCCTACCGGCTTTTGCGGCTCCGATCGGACTGTTCCTGATGAAACAGTTCATGGAAGGCCTTCCGACCGCCCTGATTGAGGCTGCCACCATCGACGGCGCCGGCCAGTTCCGCATCTTCTGGCATATTGTGATGCCAAACGTGAAACCGGCCTGGCTGACGATGATCATCTTCAGCGTGCAGGGCCTGTGGAACACCAGCGCGGCTACCGTCATTTACTCCGAAGCAAAGAAAACGCTGGTTTACGCGCTGCAGCAGATCCAGGCAGGCGGTATTGCCAGAACCGGTCAGGTCGCAGCAGCCAATGTCATTATTGTCGCAGTGCCAATCCTCATTTTCGTCTTCAGTCAGAGCCGGATTCTGGAGACCATGGCGTCCTCCGGTATCAAGGATTAAGGCCCGCGGGACGAGAGACGGGAAAGAATATGGGGAGGGAAAGACGAGTGAAAATCATGCAAAGGATTCTGGCAGTGCTGTGCGGCATTGTCATGCTGACAGCAGTGTCTGCGTCACAGGCGGACGACGGCTTCAGTACATCCTACACTTATGGTTACGACTACTGGGAGGATGTGCAGGAGTCTCCTGATGCCTACCGGGTAGCTGCTGTCATTGACAATTCAACCCTGGGCAGAGAAAATCTGGAGAATGTTCTGATGAATAAAGCCCAGAGCCTGTATGTCCGGGGAAATACTCTGTATGTCTGTGATACGGCGAATAACCGGATTCTGGAAATCACCAGGAGCAAAAACAATGAGTTTAAGCTCAAGCGGATTATTAAGGAAATGACGGGCACGGAGAACAATACTTTTGCTTCTCCGTATGATGTCTTTGTAGATCCGGCCGGCAATATCTATGTAGCGGATTACGATCATCAACGCGTGGTCATGATGGATAAAAACCTGAAATGGATCCGCGATTATACAAAGCCGACGGATGCTACCTTTGACCAGAGCCAGAACTTCCTGCCGAAGAAGATCGTGGTGGATGTCGCCGGACGGGTCTATGCCCTGTGTCAGAACATCAACAAAGGTCTGGTAAAATTCGAGGAGGATGGTTTCTTCTCCGGGTTTATCGGAGCCAACACTGTTTCCGTTTCCATGGCGGATTATATCTGGAAGCGCTATTTCCAGACAAAGGAACAGCGGGCCCAGACAGCAAACTTTGTTCCTACTGAATATGAGAACGTCTATATTGACGACGATGGTTTCATCTATGCAACCACGATTGTTTACAGCGAAGGCGATCTGAAGTGGGATAAGGCAAAGCCGATCCGCCGGCTGAACAGCCTCGGAGCGGATATTCTGATCAAGAACGATAAATTCCCCCCGATCGGTGATTTGCAGTGGGTTTCCGGCGCAGAATCAACCGGTCCAAGCAAGATGGTGGACGTTACGGTACTGAATGATGATATGTATGTTGCGCTGGACAAGATCCGCGGCCGCCTTTTCGGCTACGACAGCCAGGGCGTTCTGCTGTGGGCTTTCGGCACAAAGGGCAATGTGGACGGTGCCTTTACCGGAGCTGTCAGTATCGAGCATATGGGCCACGATCTCCTGGTGCTGGATCAGCAGAAGAATAACATCACGGTGTTTGAACCGACAGAGTACAGCAACACCATCTTTGATGCGATCGAAACCTATCTGAACGGCGAGTATGACCGAAGCGCGGAACTCTGGCAAGATGTACTGAAGATGAATGCCAATTATCCTTTGGCTTTCCGGGGCATTGGCCGTGCCGTGCTGCGGCAGAACAAATACCAGGAAGCGATGGACTGGTTCAAGCTGGCGCATGACAGGGAGAATTACGGACGAGCTTTCAAGCTATACCGGAAAGACTGGGTGGAGCAGAACATCTGGTGGATTATCCTGATCGTGGCGGTGCTACTGATTGTTCCGCTGGTTCTGGGAAGAGTCAAGAGAACAAAGTGGGAGGTGGTCATGCATGAGCATAGCAAGGTCCGCAAGTAAAAAAGCGAAACCGGCAAAGAGTGCCTCATCCCGAAGTGAAAGCCGGAAGGCGTGGTGGAACCGTTACCTTGCATCCCTGAAATACGGGCTGCATGTGATGACACATCCTTTTGACGGATTTTGGGATCTGATTCACGAAAAACGCGGAACGCTGGCAGCAGCGCATACTTTCCTCATCCTGTTTTTGCTGACCCGAGTTATGAAACTGATGCTGACCAGTTTCCAGTTCATTTCCGCACCGACTCAGTATATCAATGTCTTTGAGGAAATGGGCTCACTCGCATTACCGTTCATCATTCTGTGTCTGGCCAACTGGGCGATGACGACGCTGTTTGACGGGAAAGGCCGTTTCAAGGATATTTATATGGCTATGTGCTATGCACTTGTGCCGTATATCCTGATTCAGCTTCCGATGATCTTTGTCAGCAATATGCTGACCTTTGAGGAAGGAAGTTTCTATAGCGTCCTGCTGTCGGTCAGTGTGATCTGGTGCGTATTCCTGGTATTTATCGGCCTGATGGAAGTTCATGATTACGGCCCCGGTAAGACGTTCATTTTCCTGATCGTCACGGTGCTGGGTGCAGCGGTGATCATTTTCCTGATTCTGGTGTTCTTCAGCCTGCTGGGAGATGCCGCGAGCTACTTTATCAGCATGTACCGGGAAATCATTTTCCGGTTGAATTAAGGAGGGAGATAGCATATGTACAGAAAAAAATCCCTCATCCGAAGGCTGCTGCCGTGGCTCATCGCGGCTGTGCTGCTGGCCTGCCTGATTATCTTTGTCTTTGTCCCCATTTACAGCCAAAAGGAAGATACGAATTCAAATCCTCCGGTGATTGGATACTATGAAGGCGATGAAAAACCTCTGACCATGGAGAATGATGCGTTGCTGTTCACCATGGATCCGACTACCACCCGTTTTCAGATTACAGAGAAAGCATCCGGGCGTGTTTGGGACTCGACTCCGGCGGATGCCGAAAAGGATCCGATCGCTCTGACAGCCAACAAAGAGATGCTTTCTGCCACACTGCTCGTGGGCTATACGACAAGCAGCGGTGAAATCATTCTGAACAACAATGCTTACGCCATCCAGAACCAGTCTTACGAGATCAAACAGCAGGAGGATGGCTCCATCCGGGTGGATTATTCTGTCGGCCAGATCGAACGGGTCTATACCATCCCCCTGGCGATTACGAAAGAACGTTTTGCTGCCTTTACGGATGCGATGTCCAAGAAGAGCAAGAAACAGACCACCTCCAATTATTCGCTCTATGAGCCGGATAAACTGGATAAGAAGGATAACAAGGATGAAGTCATCGCCATGTATCCTTCTGTTACGGAACAGCCGCTGTATATCCTGAAATCCGGTGTTTCCGCGGGAAACAAGCAGAAGCTGGAAGAATACTTTGCTGAAGCCGGTTATACTCAGGAGGACTTTGAAAACGATCAGCAACTGGTAGCCGGGAGTTCCACCACCAACGCGCCGGTTTTCAATGTCAGCATGATCTACCGACTGGAAGGGAAGGATTTCATCGTCGAGATTCCTTACAGTGAGATTCGCTACCGTACTGAGTATCCGATTACTTCCATCAGCCCGCTGCCGATGTTCGGCGCTGCCGGAACGGACAAGGAAGGCTTCATGTTCATTCCGGAGGGTGGCGGCGCTCTGATTCGCTTCAATAACGGGAAAATATACCAGAGCGCCTATTATGCCAACCTGTACGGATGGGATTACGGTGTCCAACGGAAGGAAGCCGTCAGCGAAACTGAAAATGCTTTCCCTGTCTTTGGCGCGACCCATGACGGCGGATCCTTCATCTGCATCATGGAAGGAGCCAGCTCCTATGCCGGTGTCAATGCAGATATTTCCGGCCGGAACAACAGCTATAATACGGTCTATGCCAAGTACACCGTCCTGCATGCAGAACAGTACAATGTATCTGCCAAGACGACGCAGCTGGTTTACGTTTATGAGAAGGAAATCCCTCAGGATACGGTTATCCAGCGCTATCGTTTCGTTGATACCGAAGAATATACAGACATGGCGAAAGCCTACGGGGATTACCTGAGAGAAAGACATCCAGAATTGGCCGAATCCCAGGCGAGCGAAGATACGCCGGTGAACGTGGAACTTGTTGGCGCCATCAATAAAAATGTTGTCAAGTTCGGTTTGCCAGTGGACAGTGTTGTCCCTGCGACAACGTTTGCCCAGGCCCGGAAGATTCTGGATGAACTGGCGGAAAATGATATCCGCAGCCTGAATATCCGTATGACCGGGTGGATGAACGGCGGTGTGCGTCAGAAAGTGCTGACCGGGGTGCATGTCCTGGGAGAGCTTGGCGGCCAGGGGGAAATGAATTCTCTGATCGCAGAAGCCCGGCTGAAGGATGTGAACCTTTCCTTTGACGGGATCACCGCATTCGCCTATAACAGCGGCCTTTTTGACGGATTCTTTGCGTCGAGGGATGCCGCACGTTATGCGACCCGGGAGCAGGTGCATCTTTATCCTTACAATATTGTGACTTACCAGCAGGACGATGACAGGGATGATTACTATTTAACCCGTCCCGCCTATGCAAAGAGCAATGCAACCAACCTGATTAATTATCTGAAAGATCAGAAAGCGGCTGGCATTGCTTTCCGGGATATCGGAAACCTATTGAGCGCGGATTATTATCCGAGGGATCTCATTACAAGGGAACAGGTTAAGGCGATGAACGTCGAAACTATGAAGGAGGCGAAGGCGGCCGGTCTGAAGGTGACGGTCAAGGAAGGCAATGAATACGCGATTCCCTACGCCGATCTGATTACGGACATGAACCTGACAGGACAGAATTATGCGATTATTGATGAGCGGATTCCGTTCTATCAGATGGCCCTGCACGGCATGAAGGACTTTACCGGGGAATCGGTCAACCTGGCGGGTGATTATGTAACGGCTCTGCTGGAATGTGCAGAGTACGGAACCGGCCTGAATTTTACCTTCATGGCGGAGGATACGAGGATCCTGCACGATTCCTTCTACAGCTGTTATACTTCCGCTGGCTATGATTACTGGAAGCAGGAACTGATTCCGATGATCCAAAGGTTCCAGGAGGAAATGAAGGGCCTGAACCGACTGAAAATGACCGGGCATGAACGGCTTACAGCGGATGTGACGTGCACCACCTATGAGGACGGGACCCGGGTGTATGTCAACTACAGCAGAAACGATTACAACCGGGGCACTGTGAAAGTACCGGCCCGGGAATATGTGGTGGAAAGGGGGAGTGGAAAGTGAGCAGAGACAGAAAACTGATGACCATGCAGCAGCGGCGGGCCCGCACAGGCTACTGGTTTATCCTGCCCTTCATTATCGGTTTTGTTCTCTTTATGATCAAACCTATGATCCAGTCCCTGATGATGTCATTCAACAATGTCAAGATCATTCCCGGACAGGGCTTCCAACTGACCTGGATGGGAATGGACAACTATCATAATGCCGTCGCGGTTGACCCGTATTTCAACCAGTACCTGACGGATGAAATCAGCCGTATGGCTATCAATACCATTGCAACGCTGGTGCTCAGCTTCGTGATTGCTGTTATCCTGAACCAGGATTTCAAAGGCAGAACCCTGGCGCGTGCAATCTTCTTCCTGCCTGTTATCCTGTCCAGCGGCGTCCTGCCCGGCATTGAGAAACAGAATGAATTCTACAACATGATGGCCGGCGTGGCGGAATCCGTGGAGGGGGCATCGGGCATCAATATTTCTGCACAGCTGCAGAATATGCTCTCGGTTTCCGGTGTGGGCAGCGGAGTTTTCGATGTTATTTTCCAGATGATCGACGCGATCTATGATATCGTCATGGCCAGCGGCATCCAGATTATCGTGTTCCTGACCGGTCTGCAGGCTATTTCCCCGTCTCTTTATGAAGCTGCAGATGTGGAAGGCTGTACAGCCTGGGAATCCTTCTGGAAGATCACATTCCCGATGGTCAGCCCCCTGCTCCTGGTTAACTGTATTTACACCATTGTAGACTTCTTCATGAAGAACGACAACCGGGTGATGGAACGCATCAGTACTGTGATGTACAGCGACTTTAACTTCGGTGTATCCTCAGCAATGAGCTGGATTTACTTCGGAGTAGCACTGGTCTTCATCCTGATCAGCTCCTTCATTATCTCAAGGGCGGTGAAATCAGCGCAATGAGCAAGAATAATACTGTATATATCGGTGAGAACAAAAATTTCTGGGATCGAAACCGGAGGAGCGGCGGTTATCTGCTGAAGAAGAGATCCGGGCAGATTGCAATCTCTGTTGCGCGGGCTTTGCTTCTGTTCGGTCTGTGCTTTATGATTATTCAACCGCTGCTGACACGGTTTTCCATGAGCCTGATGGAAGAGCGGGATCTGTATGATTCCACTGTCATTCTGCTTCCACGCCACGTGACGCTGGAAAACTACATGCACGTGGCCAAACTGAACGATCTTCCCCGGTCCATGCTGAACACCCTCTGGGTTTCTTTCGTGATATCTCTGTGCCAGATTGTGTCCTGTACCCTGGTGGCTTATGGCTTTGCAAGGTATGAGTTCCCGCTGAAGAAATTCTGGTTCGGCTGTGTTCTGGCAGTGATTATTATCCCTCCGCAGACGATTCAGTCCGCCCTGTATATGAATTTTGCCAACTTTGATATTCTGAGGATCTTCACACTCTTCGGGGTAAATGCGGAAGGATTATCTTTCGGCCAACGAATTCAAAGTGTCTTTGACGGAACAGGAACAGGCCTCATTGCCTTGCTGACAGGGAAGACCATCAACCTGCGTGCCAGCGTCCTGGCCTATGTCCTGATGGCATTAACCTGTATGGGCCTGAAGAACGGACTATATATTTATATGATGCGGCAGTATTTCCAGGGCATCCCAACAAGTTTGGAAGAAGCCGCCTATGTGGATGGCTGCGGCACCATGCATACTTTCCTGAAAATCATGCTGCCTGACGCGCTGCCAACCATTGCCAGCTGTTTTCTCTTCGGCTTTGTGTGGCAGTGGACGGATATCTTCTATACCCGACTGTTCCTGCCAAGCAGTTCTATCTCCATCTATTCCAATCAGATGGCAGGTATGGTATCCCGTATGGGCCGGTATTTCTCCGCGGACGCATCCAAACCAATTATTGTTCCGAACGGCCGGCAGCAACAGCTGATTTTTATCGCAGTGCTGATCTGTGCTGTTCCGCTGATTATCCTGTATATTTTTACCCAGCGAACCTTTGTGGAAAGCCTGGCTATGTCCGGCTCCAAGGAATAATCAAAGCTTGCGCTTTTACGGCGGAAAATACTGCTGAAAGACTTGAATGTTTGTGGTAATTGGTTTATAATTACCCATGCAGGCGAGGGATCGCTGATAACAGTACCTAACGGATTTCTGTGAGGAATCCGTAGGAAATAAAAAAGGAGGTTTTCTTGTCATGAAGAAAATCATCGCCCTGGTTATGGCCGCTATGATGCTGCTGGTTTGCTGCAGCGCACTGGCCGATGCTCCCGAAGGATACCCGGAAGTTAAGGAAGGGATCGATTTCGGCGGCAAAGACGTCTACATCTACAACTACTGGGATTCTGCCGACTGGACGGAAAGAATGTCCGGTGATCTGAGCGATGAACAGCAGGCTCAGGTTGACTATCGTCACTGGCTGGAGGAGACCTACAATGTCAAACTGCATGAAATCATGCGGGGCGACTGGGGAACCTGCGCTGAAGAAATGACCAACTTCGTCTCCACTCCTGAAGATGACAAGCTGGCGATCTTCATCATCGAGCCCGGTAAAGTCGGCTCTCTGGTTGGCAATGGCATGGCCGCTCCTATCGATTACGATCTGAGCGCCGAAAAGTGGAATCAGGCGGACATCTCCCTGTTCACCAAGGATGGCAAGCCCTACGGCCTGTACACCGGTGCTTCCGAGCCCCGTCAGTGCCTGTATTTCAACAAGCGCGTGCTGACCGAAGCGAACATTGACTGGAATACCATCTATGATATGCAGAAAGACGGCACCTGGACCTGGGCTGCTTTCGAAGACATGCTGAAGACCATCACCCGCGACACAGACAACGACGGTGTGAATGATATCTTTGGCCTGATCGGCTCCCGCGATGATATGGAATGCTGCGCTGTGTTCACCAACGGCGGCGCCTTCTTCGATCTGGATGCAGATGGAAAACTCCAGCCTGCTATGGATTCCGATGCCGTGAAGGAAGCTCTGACCTGGGCGACCGACACCTGGTCTCAGTACAGTGCTCCCACCCCCGAAGATGCCAACTGGGACTGGTTCAAAGAGGGCTGGAAGCAGGGCTACTGCGGATTCTATATGTATCAGACCTACGGCGGATTCAACGAGAATTCCGAAATGGCTGACATGGCTGATGACTGGGGCTGTGTTGCGTTCCCGACTCCCAAGGAGGGCGGCAACTACATCACCATCAACAGCGACAACATCACCCTGATCCCCAGCTGCTACGATGCTGAAACCGTTGCGAAGCTGACCTTCATCTATGACATGTGGACCAATCCCACCCCTGGCTATGATGATGAAGACAGCTGGATCGGCAACAAGTACAACTTCACCGATGAGCGCGCTGTGGATGAAACCTATGCGATGCTGCGTGAAGCCGCTCATGTGGTGGTCAACCGCGTTGTGCTGCTGGGCACCCAGAATGATGTCCTGGGCAGCCAGCTGTTGTGGGCCCTGGGCGGAGACAACACCGCTGCGGCTCTGATCGAAGCCGGGCTGCCTGAGTGGCAGGCTCGCTGCGATACCTACAACGGTAAGTAATTCCTTTCGGTTTCCCGGACCGCTCGAAAGAGCGGTCCATTTTTATGTGTGCCGGGCATGACACAGTTCTTGCGGGTCAAGGGTGCATATCAATCCAAAGCCCGAAAGCAAATATGTCAAGAATCGATTCCCTCCTTCCCACGGCTCACGCATGAATCTTCCGGATAACTTTCTCGAGATAGTCATC
>CAMVEB010000047.1 GCA_947166385.1 uncultured Clostridia bacterium
CAAATGCTGATAAAGTGCTTTCGACGTCTTTTCTCAATTGATAATCAGATAAATGCTGATCAGCTTTTACTCCACTGATGCCGGCAACCAGAAAGAAGGCAATCGCCAACGCGTTCGCAAGCAATCGCCGTATCGTGAAATCATTACGCATTGTTCCCTCCGTAAAATGCATTTCGTACAGAACGCTGTTCTATATAATTACTCTTCATAATGTATTCCTTCTACCCCGGGTTCACCCTGAAATGAAATACAATCCGGGACGATGTTCAGGAAGGATGGAACACCGGTGTGGGCGTCAACATACATCCAGGCAACAATATTGTCGTTATCCCAGAAACTGATAAGCCAGCTCCCGGTTGTGGAAAAAAGGTATACATCATTATCAGGTTTGCGGTATTGGGAAACAATCACCTGCATATCTTTCAAGGCATCTTCTGCAAGACGGCTGCCATAGGATGCTGCCAACGGAATGGCTTTCCCGGCAATTTCTTCCGCTGGAATCGCATCTTCATCCGGCATAATAGGCAATACCGATTTATCAAACACATAAGGAGTATCCGGTAAGGTACCTGCTTCTGATACAAAAGCGGCATTCACCTGATAATCCCATTTCCTGTAATCACCATATTGTTTTTCCCATTCAGCCGTAATTCTGTTCAGTTCGGCTTCCGAAATCACAAGTGCGGGATCTGCCGGGGCCGCTGGTTCCTCCTGCGGCTCATCAGCCAGTGTACATACAGGACAAAGAGAATACTGCTTCAGCAGTTCATCGCTGAATTCAACTTCTGTAAGCGGAAGGTATTTTTCATGCACACTCCTGCAGCTTTGATCTGTATGAAGTCTTTCTCCGCCATCAGGGTTAATATAGCAATGCTCTTTCAATCGATTCAATGCTTCTTCCGGGATTTCTTCTGCGATACATGCTGTAAACGCAGAGATCATTATTATTACGAGAATCATGGATAATGCTCTCTTCAAAACAATCACCTCTTCGAACATTATCAACTACTATCGCACGTTGCTGCTCGAATTAATACTAAAATCCTGCAACGCTCATTATATTATACGTTGCAGGGCTTTGTTTTATTCCTCGATTAGGCATTCCATTTGCTCGAGTTTTGCACTTTCCCAGATTGATCAGGACAGTATTCTTTTATTCTCCTTCGCTTTGTTCTGGTCCGAAATATTGTGCCATTTCCTGATTGGACAAGCCGAAGAATTTCTGTGTATAGAGATAAACATACCAGGGCCTTTTGACCATTGTTCCGTTTCTCATTCTGTCAATTCTCTGTTTCCAGTAATCCCAAGCCTCGGAAGGATCAGAAGGTGCGTCCATGATAATGGTTCCGTCGTTGTACGGAGCCCAACGTTCCAGATGGGCCTTCATGCCTGGTTCAATCCAAGCCACACAAAGATCCAGTTCCTGTTGCATAACTTCTGTGGTCAGCGTCTGGTACAACTTCCCCAACTTTGTCAGGAACAGATCCCTGTATTTTTCTACTTCCAGTATTTTTCTGAAGATCGTGTTATCAATCTTTTTCTGTCCCATCCCTTCGGGTTTCAGATAGCTCTGTACAGAATTGAAATCAGACTGATACAGTCCGTAGTCCAGATCCTGAATCAGGCATTTCCATTTTCCGCCCGGCACCTTATAAATTGTGCCTGTTCCAATGTCGGAGTTTCCGAAGAACATTTCAACGGCTAGCCAGTCCAGGAAACTGTCGATATCGATTTCCTGTTCCAGATATTCCAGGTCTTCCGTATTCTCCGCCGGATTGCTGTTTTTGATCTTAGCCAGCATCATTTTGTATTCAGATGAGTTCCCCTGTATTGCCGAACCACAGATTTGCAGGATTGTGATGCTGTTCGCTGTATTATCGGGAATCTGTTCATGCCGGCAGATCGTTTGAGCGTCCATGCTTTCGCGAATATTATAGATTCCCCAGTATTCACCGTTCAGATATACCTGAACCGGTCTCCACGCCAGCGTCAGCAAATGGATATCGGTGTACTTTTCAATCAGGCGATTCTGCACTCCGTCCGCCACCCGGGTAAACAGGCAGTCATTCCCGGAATTTCGAAAAAGAAGGGACGGATAGGATTCAGCTGAACGGTCATCAAACACCCTAAACTCAAAAGCGCCGTCCAGCGCTTCAATCTGGAAGCTTTTTTGCGGCATGTCCAGAGAGAAGGAATCTCCTCCCAGGCGCAGGCTGATCTTATCTCTGAAAAGAACAGCCCCCTGGTCGCTCTGATAGGTCAGCTCGCCTTCGATGCTAGTCCCGTTTTCATAGGCTTTCCGATATACCGTATTTTTAAACGGCAGCATCCCAGGCGTCTTTTCGATCTGTTCGCCTTCTGTCAGAATTCCGGTTTCCTCGTTCCAGAGCAGATCAGGATCTACTTCCAGATCAATCCGATCCAAAGGATAATCAGCATCTCCTGCCTTCTGATCAACAATCCCGGCAAAAGCCGACTCAGGGGATTCACCCGGTGAGCCCAGCGATTCTGATGGCTGTGTTGAAACAGTATCCATCGGCTGGAACAAATCAGAAAGAAACAAAGGATTGTTTATCGCAAGCACACCGACAAACAAGACAAGAACTGAGACAGCTGCCAACACAATCCTGAAAGAAATCTGCTTTCCGGGGTTTGCCGTAGTTTGCCGGTTCTGAATAGCAGACTGGCTCCCGTATTTCGGATATGATATCTCCATGGCCTTTTTCTCCCTTACTCTTTGTATGATTTCATTTTCCTGGGAAGGGAGATGATCCAGGCCGGTCAGGCAATCTGATACAGCATCATGAATACGCTTATCAATATTTGGTTCTATCATGGCTGATTTCATCTCCTTCCAGCTCCTTTTTCAGTTTCTGACAAGCTTTTTTACATCTTCTAGATACAGCAGAGGGTGTAATATGAAGCGCCTCCGCTGTTTCCCGTAAGTCCAGTCCCTGCACATATCGCAGGATGATTACTTCAGCGTATTTCTGTGGCAGATTCATGATCGCGGCGGTCAGTACCATGCGATCTTCGCTTGGCGGACTGACAGCAACAGGAAGATCTTCAGGCAGAACAAAACGGTTGATATGACGAACCCAGGAGCTGCGCAAATAATCCCGACATGTGTTTACCGCAATGGATACAATCCAGTTTTTCTCTTTTCCCGGCTCCTGCTGACGATTCAAGTGAGTGTATGCTTTCAGAAAGGTATCCTGCACTGCGTCCCTGGCCAGCTCCACATCGTGGAGATACATATAACACAGGCGAAGGATATCCTTCTCATATAAATGAATCATGTCCGTCAGCCGTTTTTCCTGACCGCTCTCCGGGCCCTGGAGTCGCGTCACAGATCACCACCTCCGTACATAATAATAGACGAAAAATACATTGAATATTTGATTATGATTGAAATAATTCTGTTCTGAGTGTTTTTTTGTCTCGTGCAGAGAAGGAATTCAATCATGTCTTCGTCATATTTGACGAGTGGGTTTATATAATCACAAATCTTCCGCTAGAAGAATTCTCTCCCGAAGATATAAAAGCGCTTTATCATATGCGGTGGGACATTATGCCGATATCGGCATAATGCCCCATATGCCGATACTTTAGAAATGCCGATAAACGGTTCTTCTAAGTATTGGTAATTCATTGCTTTCATTATTTGTCGGCATTTCTTACTATAGTGGTGAATCATTACTGTAGGAAGGAGGGCCACCAATGGATGGACGCAAACAACTACAACACTTAATCAATCAACTTATCATGGAGGTGAAATGCTACGGCATACTGGAAATCAGCATAGAACAGTATAAAATTGTTTGTAACTCTATTTTAAAATATGCTGAAACATCTGGTAAAAACGAATACACGCCAGAACTCATGACTTCATATTCAAAATATCTTGATGAACGCGTTTCGTCTGGGGCGGTATGCGCAGAATATCGTCGTTTTCAAGTCCGGGTAATGCGCATGCTCTCCACTTTGGCAGAGACAGGAAAAGCAGATTTTTCCCGTGCAAAATATAGCTTACTCAAATATCCTGTGAGTAATGAAACTGCAGAACTTGTTGAACAAGTACTCAACAGTTATTCCATCAGTGATAAAGCAAAAAAAGACCTTCGTGCACCAACAAGGCACTTGCTGTGGTATGCAGCGGAACAGGGCGTTATGCCGGAAAAGATCGATGACGCTCTTATTATGAGGTATCTCATTAGTGAAGTTCCAACCACCAATAGCGGTAGTACTGGCCGAACGCTTCGCTGCGTAAAATATACAACTGAGTATTTGAAAAAGAGCGGGAATCAAAACATTCTCCGAGATTATTCTCTGTTAAAGCTGAAAAATGATCACAGACGTATCGTCCCAGCATTTTTAGAGGAAGAAATTACGGAGATTGTTGACGCAACCAACACGGAAAAAAAGATTGAAAAACGAGATCGAGCTATTCTGCTTGTTGCTTACTGTACTGGGCTTCGAGGAATCGATATCACAGAAATCAAGCTCTCTGATATTGATTGGCGGAGGCAGAAAATATCTGCAATCCAGTCAAAAACACATACTCCAATTATCTGTGAATTAAACGGAACTACCATGAATGCCATGGCTGATTATATTCTTGATGCCAGGCCAGAATGTGATGTACCAGAAGCTTTTGTAACAGTCAAGGCACCGTACAGAAAACTGTCAAAAGGATTCGGCTCCATGATTGATAAGTATTGTGAAAGAGCCGGAGTCCAGAAGATTACGTTTCGTGGGTTTCACAGTATACGTCGATCTTTTGAAACAATAATGGTTTCCAGAGGTATCCCTATTGAAACAGCATCTCAGATGATGGGACACAAAACAATAACCGAGGACAAACCATATATCACTTACAACCGTAATCAATCCGCATTTGTAGCAATGGATTTTACAGATGTTCCTATTACGCGTGGTATTTATGCGGCAGGGAATCCATCCCTTCCACGAAAAGGGGATGGTAGATCATGATGTTAAAGGAAAGACTCAATACCGCCTTCGAAGAGATGATTGCTTACCGGTCATCTATTGGCTATGCTACAGCAACTTATAGAAGCTCAATACCACCTTTTGTGAACTATTGCGTAGAAAAATATGAAGATGCAGACTTCATAACAGCAGGTATGGTAGATGACTGGTTGTCATTTTACCCGTACACCACAAACAGTAAAGCAGCTTTCATTTCTTTGCTCCGTGAATATACAAAGTATCTGAATTTTCTCGGTTATGATGATTATATCCCAGATGATGATTACTCGATTAAGAGAACCACTTTTCATCCATATCTGTTTACTGATGAAGAACTTCGTGCATTCTTCGAGACAGTCGATTCTTATGTAGGAGCAAAATGCGGTAAACGTTATCTTCCGGAAATAGTATTGCCGGTATATACACGAATGCTTTATTGCTGTGGAATGCGTCCACAAGAACCACCGACAATAAGAACTGAGGATTTGGATCTTGAATCAGGAGATTTATATATTCGACAGTCAAAGCGGCATAAGGATCGTCACATCATAATATCTGCCGACATGCTTAACCTTTGCAGGAAATATGATGCGCTGGTCGGAAAGCGGCAATGGTTCTTCCAAAAATGGGATGGATCTCCGTATGAGACGTCCTGGTATAACCAGATGTGGCGCAGACTTGTTTCTGTGAGCAATATCACATGGAGGGAAACCCCAAGACCATATGATCTCAGGCATGCCTTCGCTTCTCGCAATATAACCAGATGGCTGGACAGTGGGAAAAGTGTAATGGAATTGCTTCCACATCTTTCAGCATACATGGGACATTCTGAGCTTACATCTACTCTATACTATGTGCATCTCCTCCCTGAGGAACTGCGCAAATCCAAAGGAATTGACTGGAACCTGCTCTCTCGTGTTTATGGGAAAGGGGCGCCGGAAGATGAGGATTAGCGCGAAAGATCCGTACTTGATATCTCTTTTAGGAGACTTCATAAAAGTCTACCTTCCCTGCATACGAAATCGTGATGACGATACGATTGCATCTTACAGGCACAGTATTAATTTGTTTATGTCTTATCTGAATTCAGTAAGAGGATTATCTCTGCTGACAATCCAAGCAAGTGATTTTAACCAGAAAGACATCGTTGCTTACATGAATTGGCTTGCTGCTGAACGGCATAATGTTGCTACAACAATAAATCACAGGCTTTCAGACATTCGTGGGTTTTGCCAGTATTTGTTGAAGAAGAAAGCCATTTCACCCGAAGTATATGAAGGGATCCGGGAAATAAATGATGTCGCCGATGAACGGATCGCTGATTTCACATGGTTGTCAGTCAATGATATGACTTTGATTCTACAGAGTGTCTTGGAAAATCGCGACGCAAAAAGGGATTACTTCCTTCTTTCTTTGCTCTATGAAAGCGGAGCACGAATTAATGAAGTACTTTCTTTGAAGCTTTTGGATCTGAAACCTACATCGGATGGAGAAGTTGATGCTCATTTTTATGGCAAGGGAAATAAGCACAGAATAACCCCATTATCCAAAGAAATATGGTTGCAATTCGGGAAGTATTGTGAATTGTATCACCCGGAAAGAAATCCTGATGACTTGCTATTCTATTCATATAGAAATGGTCGAAGAAACAAGATGTCAAGTGATAACGTAAGTCGTATCCTGGCGGATAGCGAATTTGCGGTAAAACAGATGAAGCCAGATTTGATTCATTTGCATTCGCATCTGTTTAGGCGAACACGGGCAATGCATCTGTATCAGGCTGGCGTACCACTACCAACTATTTCGGATTGGTTGGGTCATTCCAGCATAGAAACAACTCGTTTCTATTATGGAAAGCAAGTGTTTATGGAAAGCAAAATACCGCGGAGATTGAAAAATAACAGATTGCAGTAGATTTTCTTTCCATAAAACCTGATACTCCTTCTGGGCGCAAAGCGCTACAATAAAGAAGGAGATGGTTTTCATGTTACGACAAATCAAGATGGCGGATCTGTGCAATGAACTGGAGAAGCAGTTAGAAAAACTCCAGTATTCAGAGGATTCAATGCGCAGATATCGCAAGGTATTTCGGGAGTTCGCGGAATATACAGGAGATTGCTATTATTCACAGTCGAAAGGAACGGATTTCCTGCTCTGGAAGTTTAATCAGCTCGGAGGGTTTGTAACTTCCGGAGAACACTCCAAGAATGAGATGTATTATTTTCGGGTAATACGTTCTTTGGCGGAGTATTTTAATTTCGGTACAATTTTCAGACGCAACGATTATCATGGTGAAATTGTCTGGCCGATCCCATTTAAGGACGCAACGGAAAATTTTCTGAGATTTGAGGTTGAGCAAGGCTGTTCGAAAAGTTATTACCGGCGGGGCAGAGATATCATTAAGGATTTAATTTTGTTTTTGGATTCTGCTGGAGTTCACGACCTTTCCGGGATTACTCCTGGATTAATTTCACGCTTTACAGAAACAATGGTTGGATTGGCTCCGGCAACAATAGCCGAAAGGCTGTCCGCACTCAGACAGTATCTCAGATATACTTTTATCCATGGATATATCGATAAACCAATCGAAACCTATTTGCCTCATCCACCCCAGAGATTAAGGACCAAACTTCCGACCGTATGGAGCGAAGAACAGATTGAGCAGCTTATTACCAGCATGGATATTACTACATCTGTGGGCAAAAGAGATTATGCCATTCTGCTTTTAGCTGCCAGGCTCGGCTTACGGATTGGTGATATTCTTTCCCTTACTCTGAATAGTATTGATTGGGAAAATAAAATCATCACCATTATACAGAACAAGACACGGGAACCGTTATCGCTGCCGCTTCCAGATGATGTAGGATGGGCTATCATTGATTATCTCAAATCTGGAAGACCGGCTACAGATTATCCTAATATTTTCGTCACACATAATGCACCGTACAAAGGAGTCCCTTTTCAAAGCACGCTGCGCCATAATATTACTAAAGCGCTGAAAAGAGCCGGAATTTCCATTGATAAAAGCAAGCATTACGGATGGCATTCTCTTCGGCATTCTCTTGCAACCAATTTGCTTCAGAACGACGTGTCAGTCTCAACGATATCGGATATTCTTGGTCATTCGGATCCACAAGTTGCCAAACATTATCTCAGGGTGGATATGAAAGGTCTGAGAAAGTGCTCCTTGGATGTGGAGGTGAAAGATTATGTCAAGGAATAAAGCTTTCACCGGTCCGCTGGCCGAACACATTCAAAACTTCCTGGATGAAAAACGGGCTCTTGGTTTCAAATACGAAGAGCAGGCGCGGCTTCTGTCAGTTCTTGACGTTTTAAGTCTTCAGTATGATTGCTCGAATGGTTTGTCAAAAGAATTATGCTTTGCATTCATTGAAAAGAATCCCAACTGGCGACAAAAAACGCAGGAAGCTCGTGTTACACTGATACATACTTTTGCCGAATACCTGATCAGGCACGAGATCCCTGCGTACTGGGTTGACTATTCTATCGTAACCAACATGAACGAAGATTTCAAGCCATATATCTTTACGCACTCGCAGATAGCAGATATTTTTATGGTTGCGGATTTAATCAAGCCTAACTCAACCCATGACACACACATTTTCTATCCTGCAATTCTTCGTGTTCAATATGGCTGCGGATTGCGTATTTCAGAAACTCTTGGCTTGCGTATGAAAGATGTGGATATGAACAGCAATATTCTGCACGTTAAAAACGCAAAGAATAACAAAGATCGCGATATCCCGGTCAGTGATTCTGTTATGGAATACATGAAATGGTACAGCAGGAAGATACATCCCGTATATGCACCTGAAGACTATTTCTTCAAGAGCCGCCGGGGAACTGGACATTACGAGAAAACAGCGGTAAATCATTATTTCAGGGATATCCTCTTTGCCTGCGGAATTATGCATGGCAATAAAAGCGACGGTGGACCGCATTTGCACAATCTTCGGCACACTTTCTGTGTTCACAGTCTGGAGGCAATGCTCCGTAACGGAATTCCTCACCAGGTGGCATTGCCTTTACTCATGGCATATATGGGGCATTCTTCGCTTTCTGCGACCGGCCGATATTTGAAACTCACAGCAGAAGCATTCCCTGATCTGGTAGAGCAGGTCAGTAAGATTTATGCTGACATTATTCCGGATCTGGAGGTGAAAACTGAATATGAAGACGACTGATTTTCCCTCCATGCTCAGTGACTTTTTGCTGAAAGAGCTTCCAAACATTCGAAATCAAAGCAGCAACACAATTATATCCTACAGAGATACATATGTTCGTTTACTGATATATTGCCGTGATGTACTTTCGATGAAGCCAGAAAGGATTTCTGTAGCGGATCTGACAGCAGAACGACTTGTCGACTATCTGAACTGGCTGGAGCAGGATTGTAACAATAGTATCAATACCCGGAACCAGCGGTTGGCCGCGATACATTCGCTGTTTCGATATATTCAGATGCAATCGCCGGAATATTTGTTTCAATGCCAGCAAATACTTGGCATTCCTTACAAAAAAGCGGAAAAACATCCAGTTGGCTATTTGAGTGAGGATGAAACAAAAGCTCTGCTTTCCACGCCGGATACCAGCACAAGAAAAGGACGTCGTGACCAGGCACTCCTTACGCTCTTGTATGATAGTGGTGCAAGGGTCCAGGAATTGGTCGATCTGCGTGTCGGGGATTTGCGTCTGAATACACCAGCCCAGGTAAAACTGACGGGAAAAGGCAGAAAGACCCGCTATGTCCCTCTGATGGATAAAACAGTCGCTCTTTTGCGGCAATATCTTCTGGAAAATAACATTGATACCCCGGTTTCTTTCGAGCATCCTTTATTCTTTAATTCTCAGAGAAAGAAGCTCACTCGTCAGGGCGTTGCCTATATTCTCTGCAAATATGCTGATCTATGCAATATTCAGCAGGTTTCTCCGCACAAGTTGAGGCATACCAAAGCTATGCATCTTACCGAAGCAGATGTGAATCCAATATTCATTAGGGATTTCCTCGGTCATACTGATCTGAAGGTGACCGAAATCTATTCAAAAACCAGCATTAAAATGAAAAAAGCTGCTCTCGACAAGATGAATTCCGGGAAAACAGTTATACCTGATAAACCTGTAAAAGACTGGACTAATGACAACTCGCTCCTCGACTGGCTCAATGGATTGAAACGGTAATTATGGAAAGTGATCCTGACGGATTCCTCAGCAATTCTGCGGATCCGTCAGGTCAACTTGTCATAACATTTTTCTTGTCATAATATCGATTATGTAAAGCTTGTAATAATTTCTATGCGAAAGTGACAGCAGAAATGAAACGTGAAGCTTTGCATAAACTCAGCGAAAGCGACAATTCCGTCTTTAAAGGCGATGTTGCATTTAAATATGCAGGTAATGAAGATATGCTCAGAAGATTATGCGGTCTCAAATAAATGCCGATACCATTTTTTCCATGTCTGGAAATCCTTCCAGACATGGAAATTCCTGAAATCTTTATCGGCATTTCTAAAGTATCGGCATATGGGGTATTGAAACATCCTTTCGGGAATTGAAGTATTCCATAGGATTAACTCATTTTCATTCGAAAAAGCCAGATTATATCAGGCAGGAAATATGGGCTCGTTTGATTCTCTACAACTTTTGCGAAGCAATCACTACAAAAACCATTATGCGCCAAAGCAATCGGATACGAAAACATTGTTATCAATTGAACTTTACCCGCGCAATTCACATTTGCCGTTTCTTCCTTTCCATACGAAAAGGAGCCCCTCCTGATGTGGAATCCCTCATCAGTCGGGAGCTCCTCCCTGTCAGACCTGGACGAACAGACCCTCGCAAAGTCAAACCCCAGGCTGCAGTAAGCTTCCTCTACAGAGTAGCCTAACAACTATATTATACACGGTTTTGCAACAGATGAAATCATCTGTCTTGTTTCGTATGCCTATATTGCTGTCTGCCCTCTATAAAAGAAGAACTGACTACCATTTCTTTGATAGTCAGTCTCCTGTGTCTTTTTGCCCAATGTCATTATCTAAATGACATTGGCGGTGCGAGGGCTTTCATTTTTTCGCCTCGTGGGTCCCATGAGGCATCTTCTCAACCGCATCCATCCGATCCTCCAACGGAGCAATGCCAAAGAACCCTTTTCTGCTCTTTCCTTATAATAATTGCCTTTTGACGGTCTACCGCCCGATTCTGCCGGTGTTTTCCTGTTCACCTGGTTGCGAACACAGGCTGTCCGTTAACGGCAATATCACCGTCAATCGGGATCAGCAAATAGCTCCGGCCATCAATGACCCTTGTTTCAAGCAGGTCAGCCTGCTTGGGGTCTACCTTGATGGAAACGCTGGGCATTTCCACTTTGAACTGTTTGGGAGTCACTACATTAACTGCTGGAAGAACCGCACCTGTGCCAAAGGTCGCGTCAAAACCCTTCTGGAAGGCTTCGACCCGGTCTTCTGACACACCACCGTCAGTAAGCATCCTGGCCACATCTTGTTTGGAGAGCATCAGGGGCTCATCATCTTTACCCTGCTCTTCAATCAGACCGGAAACAACTTCGTGCATCTCCTGGACTACATCCAGAGAGCATTCAGTACCCAGGCTCTGGGCCAGCAGCGCCTGGAAGTTTTCTGTCTGTTCTGCTGCCGGCATCTCCGCCTCAACATTGAAAGCAGCTTTCAGGAAATCCGCATGCGCATCATAACAATCCTTGCTGTAGAAAAGGATCGTGTTGACATCGGCAGCGCCGCCTTCATAAAGCGGGAAAAGGAATCCAAGCGCCGGAGCACTTGCCAGCCATTCCGGAGCACGTTCGTGGAAGATGCCATCTGTGGGAAGATATCTCAGCGCAGGCTTTTCCTGCTTTACAGGGCAGACAGCGCAGAGGATGTAACTGAAAGCACGATCGGAGTTTTCGTAGTCGATTTCTCCATTCACATCACGCTTCCGGACATCCAGATCGTCATGCAATAAAAGAATTAACCAGTTCTCGGCGTTCTGAGCATCTTCGACCGACTGCATGTCAGGATGTTCCGCACGGATTCCGGCAATCAGGCGGGTAAAAAGTGTTTCCAAAGCTTCCTTATCATTTAGCGCAGTGTCTCTGACGCAGAGAAGAAGATCATCGCTTTCTGTCGGAAACGCGATAGGGGTCAGGTTCTGTCCGATCTGTCCGGAGAGGACCTTCTTAAAAATGGACATGTACTTTTCATTTTCCTGTTCGTATAATGATCCGACCGGGAGTTCGAAGCTCGTAATCGGATTCCCGATATAATCAACATAGCAGCCGCAGATCAGCGATGGATTGCGTTTGTCAGGGTTAAGCCGTCTTTTGATTTCTGCCAGGTCTCTTTGATTCATGTTTTTCAGACTGTCCTTTCTTATTCCATGTTTCCCGTCTGCATTTCGATCCAGCCAGTTCCGGAGGCTCCCAGAACCTCTGCTGGACAAATGCAGCACGAAGCATATTCTATCATCTTGTGCCCAAGGTTGCAACGAGAACACAAAATGCTGTGGCAGCGCTGCTTATCAGTATGGAATACAAACGTCATGCAGAGCTTAAGTCGGGTGATAATCCTGATAATGATTTCTATGAAAGAATTATCCAAGGTACTGCTGATGGAAAAGACTATATGCTTTCCCTGATGATGCTTTCCAAAATGCTTCATGAATACCATGGTATAGAACCTATGGTAATTATTGATGAATATGACACTCCCATTGAGCAAGGGTATTTATGTGGCTTTTATGAGACTGTAGTGTTGTTTGTCAGGAATCTGTTTTCCGGTGCGTTTAAAGATAATAAGCATCTGAAATACGGTTTTCTGACCGGAATTTTACGGGTGGTAAAGGAAAGTATCTTCAGCGGCCTGAACAATCTGAAGATCAATTCAATCCTTGATTCGCACTACAGCGAGTATTTCGGCTTCACACCGGAAGAAGTCCGGGACATGGCGGCATACTACGGCGCGGAAGACAAGTATGAAGATATATGCGCCTGGTACGATGGCTATCGCTTTGGCGGCACGGAAATCTTTAACCCATGGTCTGTAATCAACTATTTCAGCAATGGGTGCAAACCTGCTTGCTACTGGGTTTCCACAGGCAGCAATGATGTGATTGGTGAAATGTTGATACACGCAGATGAAGAAACATATAAAAGACTGCAATCTCTCCTGCAGGGAGATTCATTCACGACAATTGTTGATACTAGCGTTATTTATCCTCAGATTCAGAATAATCCATCCTCAGTTTACAGTTTTCTTCTTGTGGCCGGTTATCTGAATGCTGAAGAAGTCGGCATTACACCTTCCGGAGATTTTATTTGCAAAGTGTCTCTGCCAAATAAAGAAATTGCTTATGTCTACAACAAGGAAATAATCTCCAAGCTGGAACGGTTCGTTCCTACGACTTTGGTTATGTCCCTTCAGGAGGCTATCTTTGACAAAGATACGCCACGGTTGAAAAAGCTTATCGAAAAGCTGATGCTCGACTCAGTCAGTTATTTTGACACAAAAGAAGCTTTTTATCACGGACTTATGGTGGGTTTACTTGCTATTTTCCGCGAAAGCTTTTATATCACCTCAAACCGTGAATCAGGCGATGGACGCTATGATATTCAGATGATGCCGATCAGCAAAGAATTGCCAGGCTTTATCTTTGAGCTGAAATCCGGGAATGATTCTTCTGCTTCTGATCTAAAAGAACTGGCTAAAGCCGCGTTACAACAAATCGCAGATAAGCGATATGACTCAGATATGTCATCAAAGGGAATCGAGCCGGTGATCTGCTATGGTCTAGCTTTCAGTGGTAAGCATGTGGAAATATCCTGTTCGGTTTGATGGTTTGATGAGGATGACATTAATAAATAGCTCATTATAAAATACAAATCATAAAAACGTAACAATTTATCAAATCATAAAAAATATACTTGTATCCCATCTGGATTTATGATATACTATAATCGCGGAACTGTGGGGGACGGTTCCCGAGCTGAAAAGGCAAACACCGGCTGAAAACAAGCAGACGGCGTTCTTTTGCCGATTCGATCAACAACCGGCGGGAGTGAGCAGAGCTGAAAAAAGTTCCTCTCAAAAAAAGTTCCTCTCGAAAATGTTTCTCCAATCAGGCACAGAACGACAGGAGGCGACCGGCTATGATGACGAAAAGAAACCGGCTATCCACGGAGGATAACCGGTTATCGATGGCACCCATGAGAGGATTCGAACCTCCGGCCTGCCGCTTAGGAGGCGGCCGCTCTATCCTACTGAGCTACATGGGCAGGAACAGCGAGATTATATGATTTTTCGGGATTTTTGTCAATCTTGGTATTCAGAAAAGGAATTGTCCGGGGAAGGGAAAGTCCAAAATTGCACTCAAATTTCTTTGCACTCAAAACGAAGAACCCAGAACGCGACCTCACCACAAACACACAAACACACAATAAGCCTGCGCGGCGGTCAGAATGACACGGGAGGCTTGAAATTACGGGCGAAATCAACGATAATAACGGCATGAATACGCAGGACGCAGGAGGACGAAATGGCAAAGCTCTATTTCCGGTACGGGGCGATGGGATCATCGAAGACGGCCAACGCAATTATGGTGCAATACAACTACCTGGAGAGGGGACAAAGCGCGCTGATGGTGAAACCGGCGCTGGAAAAACGGGACGGGGAGAAAATTGTCGCATCCCGATCCGGACTTCAGGCGGAGTGCACCTTTATTGAAGACCTGACCAGGGAGGAAGCGCGGAAGCATGACTGCATCATCGTGGACGAGGCGCAGTTCCTGACAAAGGAGCAGGTGCAGCTGCTGGTGGAGATCGTGGACGGGGAAAACGTTCCGGTGATCTGCTACGGACTGCGGGCGGACTTCCAGGGGAATCTGTTTGAGGGAAGCCACTGGCTGCTGGCGTGGGCGGACTCCATCGAGGAGATCAAGACCGTCTGCTGGTGCGGCCGGAAGGCGATCTGCAACGCGCGGCTGTCCGACGGACGGGTGATCAAGGAAGGGGAGCAGGTGCTGCTCGGAGGAAACGAGAGCTATATTGCCCTGTGCCGGAAACACTGGGCGGAAGGCAATACCGGGCGGGTTTGATTCGCGACGGGAATCATGGTAAAATAAGGGCCGGTTTTTTCCGCCTGACGGGGAAAGGAGCGGGGAGTAGGATGAAAACGACATGGAAGCGCGTATGCGCCTGGATTCTCTGCGTGATCTGCCTGACAGGCGCCTGCATCAGCGCGGCCGGGGAAGAAGAGACGCTGGAGACGATCCTGCAGGACTTCAAGCTGTCCCACGGGGACCGGAACAGCAAAAAGATCGCGATCACGGTGGACGACTGCTATAAAAGCGCGAAGGAATTCGTTGTGCGGGATGTGGAACTGTGCAAACAGTACAACATCCATATGACATTCTTCCCGCTGGTTTATACCGGTTTCCTGGAGGAACAATACAGGGACATCTGGCAGTCGGTGCTGGACGCGGGATGCGAAATCGGCAGCCACACCTACTCCCACAAGGCCATGCGGAACCGGGACTACTGGGGAAAGATCGGGTGCATGGGCAGATGGCAGGAAGCGCTGGACAAAACGCTGGGATACCACTACGAGACCCGATGGCTGCGGCCGCCCTACGGGGAGGTTGGGGATCACGGATCCACCAAGGCCGTGACGAAGGCCATCCGGGATTACGGATACACCCACTATGTTCACTGGGATGTCAGCGAGACGAAAGACCTGAAGAAGGCGATGAAGAACGTTCAGGGCGGGAGCATCCTGCTGTTCCACGCCAAGAAGAAGGACACAGCTTTCCTGGAAAAACTGATCCCGATGCTACTGGAAGCGGGATACGAACCGGTCACGGTCAGCGAGCTGTTTGGGCTTGACCCGGTGGAGACCAGCGAGGAACTGTACGTATACGACCGGGAAAAGTACCGGAAATAAAGGAAGTACCTATTATGAGAGATGAGATCAGAAGAACGGTGGAAGCGCTGAACCAGGTATCCGCCGGGAAAACGGAGACCGGGAAGCATGCCTGCCCGCCGCCGGACCGCAAGGAAGTGGTCGGGATCGTGAAGGAGCTGCAGGCGCTGCTGTTTCCGCTGTGCTTCCGGCGGGAAGTGCCGGACATGTCGGACGAATACCTGCTGAAAAGGACGATGGACCGGCTGGAGAACCAGCTGACCGCCTCCCTGTGCTTCAACAGCATGGAAAGAAGGGAAGCGGAGAAACAGGCGGAGCAGATCTGCGGCGCGTTTACGGAGAAGCTGCCGGAGATCAAACGGATGCTGCTGCTGGACATCGAAGCGCTGTACGAAGGAGATCCCGCGGCAAAAAGCCGGGAAGAGGTCATGATCTCCTACCCGGGATTCTACACGATCTCCATTTACCGGATGGCGCATGAGCTTTATCTGCTGAAGGCACCGCTGGTGCCCCGGATTATGACGGAATTTGCCCACGAAAAAACCGGGATCGATATTCACCCGGGGGCGACAGTCGGCGAATATTTCTTCATCGACCACGGGACAGGCATCGTCATCGGCGAGACGACCGTGATCGGGAACCATGTGAAACTGTACCAGGGCGTGACGCTGGGCGCAAAGAGCTTTGAGCTGGACGAGGAAGGGAACCCGGTCAAGGGAATCAAACGGCATCCGAACATCGGGAACCACATCGTCATCTACGCGAACGCCACAATCCTGGGCGGAAATACCACGATCGGGGACGGATGCGTGATCGGCGGCAATACCTGGCTGACTCATTCCGTGCCGGCCGGAAGCGTGATTGCCTACACCGCGACAGAGAATGAAGCGGGAAAGGGAGATAACAGAAGATGAGAAAACGGATCATCTGCCTGCTGCTGGGAATGATACTGCTGTGCGGCGGCTGCGCAGCCGCGGAAAGCGGACTGCGGGGATACGACGCGGAGACAGGGTATGTGTATGTGCTGCTTGGAAAGTATCCGCAGGTGATTGACGGCGGAACGCCGGAGGACGGACGGCAGGCCCAGCTGTGGCGGAAGAGCTACCAGGACCACAAGGCCAAGGGCGAGATGCGGGAGAAGGATATCGATCCGGCGCAGGTGGAAGCGACGCCGATCCTCTGGCGCGTGCTGGCAGCGGATGAGGAAAAGGTATTCCTCTGCTCGGAATACATCCTGTTTCCGTCCCCGCTGGATACGGACCGGAAAGCCTACCGGAAGAACGGCAGCGACTTCGGGCAGACAGAGCTCTGCCGAAAGCTGAACGGGGAGTTTGCCGAAAGTGCGCTGACGGAGGCGGAGCGGGAGATGCTGATGAACCGGGAAACCTTCGGGAAGATCTTCCTGCTGAGCGTTGAGGAAATGGATGACAAGAGCCTGGGATTCGGTACGAACAAGGCGCGGAAGACCTGGGCGACGGAATATGCCATCCGGGCCTGCGGGGCTTTTGTATACCAGATCAAGATGGGATGCCATTCCCCCTGCTGGACGCGGACCCAGAGCAAGACGAAAACAAACGCCGGCCGCTGCACGAAGCAGGAAGGCACCATCGGATACTATGACTGCACCAATCCCGAGGAAGGGGTGCGACCGGCGGTCTGGATGAAGGCGGACGGATACCGGATTGATTCCGGAAGCGGAACACGGGAGGATCCCTATGTGATCGTTCCCGCAGAGAAGACAGAGGAGCAGTGAAGTCATGAAAAAAACCTGGAGGCGGATTTTATCAGCGATGATCCTGGCTGTCATGATCTGGGCGGGTGCGATTGCGCCCCTTCCCGGCGCCGGGGCGGAGGTTTTCCTGAACCAGGAAAAGCCCGCGGACTGGGAAGAGCGGGATCTGCTGCGGATTACAGCGCTGAGCTTTATCCAGAACGACGCGTTCGTGCTGGAATGCGGCGGGGAAGTGATGCTGCTGGACGGCGGATCGGCCCTGAGAGGGGATGACCTGCACCAGTTCCTGGCGGAACACGATATGCTGCATGTGAAAATGATCTTCAACAGCCACCCGCACGACGATCACATCGAGGCGCTGTACCTGAACATCAAGAACAGCGGGCTGACGGCGGATGAATTCATCTCCCCCTTTCCGGCGGACTACAAGCTGAAGGGCGACTATCAGCGGAAAATGGTCAGCCTGCTGGAGGAGAAGGGGATTCCTTTCCGGCAGATGCTTCCGGGGGAGCAGCTGCAGCTGGGCGGGACCGTGATGACCCTGTACCGGGCGGAGAAAGGCGACACCAACGCGACGAGCGGGGTGCTGATGATCCGGTTCGGAAAGGCGAGCATCCTGATGACGGGGGATATCTCCGGGGAAGCCGAGAAGCTGATTATGGCCGACGTCGGGGAGGAAGCCCTGAAAGCGGACATCCTGAAAGCCCCGCATCACGGGATTATGCGGATGGTTTCCGCTTTTCTGACCGCGGTGAGTCCCGAGCTCGGCATTGTGACGAGCAGGAAGGACACGAAGGCCCAGGAGCAGTTCGAGAACAAGAAAATCCCGTGCATCTGGACCAGCCTCGGAGACACGGTGCTGGAGACGGACGGGACGGACTGGTACGTGAACCAGGAAAACAAATGGGTGAAGAAATAAGAAATGGACGACGGGGAATCAGTTCTGAATCAGATCCACCCGCCGTCCATTTTCATAACCTCGCCGGTCAGATAATCCGGCAGATCCAGGATGCGAAGAGCCGCATCGGCCACCTCCTCAGCAGAAACCATACGACCGGCGGGAATCTGGAAAGCGATTTCCGCCTTTTCAGCATCCGAAAGATGATCGTTCATACGGGTATCGACGATGCCGGGAGCGAGAGCGTTGACCTGAATGCCCGAGGGGGCCAGCTCCTTGGCCAGCGCCTTTGTGAACGCATTGACGGCGCCCTTGGAGGCGCTGTAGGCCACCTCACAGGAAGCGCCGACGATCCCCCAGACGGAGGAGATATTCAGGATCCGGCCGGATCCTGCCCGGATCATATCCGGCACAAAGGTATGGCAGGTGTTATAGAGGGAAGTCAGGTTGGTGCGCAGAAGGGCATCCCACGCATCCGGCGTCATGTCAGTCAGCAGGCCCGTGCGGGAGACGGCGGCGTTATTCACCAGCACCTGCACCGGGCCGAACTGCCGGCGCAGGGATTCCACATAAGCCAGGGATCCCACATCCCCCAGGGAAGAAAAACAAAGAAGATCCCCCGCCGAGGCAACCAGGCGGGAGGTCTCCTGCAGAGCGGCGGCATCAGAGCCGCCGTTCAGTATCATTTTGCTGTACTGACCGGAGCGCGCGCAGGCCAGGGCCAATGCCCGGCCGACCCCGCGGGAGGCACCGGTGATCAGGATCGATCTCATCATGATTCCCAAATCCGTCAATACTCAAAGACCGTAATGATGGCGCCCATATTGTCCATCGAGGAGGTATGGGAGCGGGCATTGCGGGTCAGCTGGACATCGAAGGACGGAAGATCGCCGGTGTACTGGCGGTAGATTTCATACCGGAGGACGCCGTCCTCAAAAAGCGCGATATGCGGATGATCCTGAAGGTATTCGATATATTCCTCCAGACAGAGATCGAGGTAATGCATGATGGCGGCATTCCCCTTGCCGACATAGCGGTAAAGGTTCAGCTTCATGGTGACGCCGGTTTTGACGCTCTTATCCTGGGAGGATTCCAGCGGCCAGCCGGCCTGCGGGAAGCGGAAGATGATCCCGTATTTCCAGCTGTTTTCATTCATCCAGCGGCCCTGATCCGTGGTCGAATACTTGGGGGTGGATACTTCCGGATCCTCCTTGGAATAAAGACGAAGCGTATAGGCGAGGCCGGAATTGTATTCACTGGTGCCGGGATAGTTGACCTCTTTCTTCGCGGCGGCGATCAGAGCATCCCCGCTGTAGCGGGAGGACAGCTTCTCCATCTTTTTATCGAAGAAGCCCTTCTGCGTTTCAAAGGAGCGGTAGCCCTCATCGACGATGTAATGCTCCAGGCCTTCGGCCCGGGCAGCGTTCACCGCCTCCAGCAGGGCGTCCGCGGCGACCGGGAACAGGGAGACATTATAGTCTTTGACCTGGACCTTGTTATTGCCGCCGAGATATTTGCCGACGCTGACGATCTTGCTGTCATCAAAATCATCGGGGCGGGAATGCCACTCATTGACCAGAAGCATGCCGTTATTCATCAGATCGGCACGCGATCTGGTCTCAGCGGTGGGATTCTCCAGCGGATAATTCGTCAGATCCACAATGTCCCAGCCTTCGGATTTATGCTCGGGCCAGGAAGGGCTGGCAGGCTGGGAAACCTGATTCTGCAGCTCGAGGATGGTGGCATCGTATTCCGCCTGGATCTGCCGGTTCTTCGCCTCGGTTTCCGACTGCTTTTTCGCCAGCTCAGTAGCGGAAGCTTTGCGCATCGGATCCGTGACCAGCGGCTTCAGCAGAAAGCAGCCGGCAGCCAGCGCCGCCACCAGAACCGTGAGGATCAGGACAACCGGTACGGCCTTGCTCTTTTTCTTCTTGCTCACATTGCACACCTGCCTTTGATTACATTGATCGTGTATGATTACAGGAAGTAAAATCTACGTTTCCTTAAGAAATTCTTCACAGGTTTGTAAAAGTCCTTCTTTTGGGAACAAAAGCTTTTCCAGACCCGGATTACATCCGCTCGGGGGCTTCGATTCCGATCAGCCAGAGGCCTGTCCTGATGACGGTACGGGTTGCGCCGGTCAGGGCAACGCGGGCAGCGGCCTGGGCAGGCTCCCCATCGAGAATCCGGTGCTCATAATAATACTTATTGAAGGCCTGGGCGATATCCGTGACCGCGCGGGTGATCATGCTGGGCTCATATTTGTCCGCAGCCTCCCGGATCACATCCGGGAAGCGGCTGAGAAGCCGCAGGAGCGCCTGGGCTTCATCATCCGAAAGGGCGGACCAGTCCGGAGCGACGCCGGAAAGGCTGTCCGCCTTGCGGAGCACGCTGCAGCAGCGGGCGTGGGTATACTGGACATAGGGGCCGGACTCGCCGTCAAAATTCAGGGCGCGATCCCAGCGGAAATCGATATCCTTGATCCGGTTGGCGGACAGATCGGTGTAGACCACGGCGCCGATGCCGACCTGACGGGCGACCTCGTCCTTATTCTCCAGATTGGGGGATTTCTCCTCAATGATATCCCGGGCTTTGGAGACAGCCTGATCCAGCAGATCCTCCAGATGCACCACATTGCCCTTGCGGGTAGAAAGCGCCTCGCCCTCGAAGCTGACCATGCCGAAGGAAACGTGGACACAGTCCTTCGCCCAGGGATAGCCCATCTTCTCCAGAACGCGGAAGATCTGGCGGAAATGGAGATCCTGCTGATAGGCGACGACATACAGGCACTTGTCGAAATGATAGGTATTCTGCCGGTAGATGGCAGCGGTGATATCGCGGGTGGCGTAGATGGTGGCGCCGTCCTTCTTCAGGATCAGGCAGGGGGGCATGTTATCCTCGCTGAGATCCACCACCCAGGCGCCTTCGCTCTGGGTCAGAAGCCCTTTGTCCCGCAGCTCCTGAATGACGGGATCCATCTTATCGATATAAAAGCTTTCGCCGGCGTAGCTGTCGAAGGTGACACCCAGCTGAGCGTAGACTTTAGCGGCATCCCGCAGGGTGACTTCCTTGAACCAGGTGAAAACCTCCATGGCTTCCGGATCGCCGTCCTCGATCTTCTTAAACCAGGCGCGGCCTTCATCCTCCAGCGCGGGATCCTTTTCCGCCTCTTCGTGGAAACGGACGTACAGCTCGGTCATCGCGTCGATGCCGCCCTGCTCCACCTGCTCCCGGGTGCCCCACTTCTTATAGGCACAGATCATCTTGCCAAACTGGGTTCCCCAGTCACCCAGGTGATTGATGCCCACAGTGGTGTAGCCCAGAAAATCGTAGATCCTCTTCAGGCTGTGGCCGATCATGGTCGTGGACAGATGGCCGATATGGAAGCGCTTGGCGATATTGATGGAGGAATAGTCCAGGCAGATCGTCTTCCCCGCGCCGAGATCGGAGGAACCGTACCGGTCCCCCTGCTCCTGCAGGGCGGCCATGGTTTCGGCGGCAAAATTGACGCGGTTGAGGAAGAAATTCATATATCCGTTCACCGGCTTTACCGACGCGACATCGTCATGATGCCAGGCGGCGCAGAGCGCTTCCGCGATCTTCGGCGGGGCCATGCGGAGCGGTTTGGCCAGGCGGAAACACGGGAATGCATAATCGCCCAGCGCGGGATCCGGCGGAACCGCCAGCAGGCCGCGAAGCTCTCCGGCCGCGGGAAGGCCTTCGGCATCGGGCCAGAGGGAAGACATACAATCGGCTGCCAGCGCAGCCAGACGGGTCATCATATCCATGAAACAGCTACCTCCGGGAGATATCATTACAAAAAACCAATATATATTATCACAGAAGGGTTAAAAAAGGCAAGGATCATTGACAGGGGAGGGGGAAGCGCTTATAATCTAAGTATGAGGCAGACTGTTTTTTTCGTGCTCTTTTACGGAGGAAACAGTTATCAATAAGGAGGTAAATAAATGTCCATCAAACTGACAATTGACGGCAATACTGCTGTCAGCCACGTTGCGTACGCATTCAGCGATGTGGCAGCGATCTACCCCATCACTCCTTCCTCTCCCATGGCGGAAGTCGCGGATGAATGGGCGGCTCATGACCGGAAAAACCTGTTCGGACAGACGGTCCGCATCGCCGAGATGCAGTCTGAAGCAGGCGCCGCCGGCGCTGTGCACGGCTCCCTGTCCGCCGGCGCACTGACCACCACCTTCACCGCCTCCCAGGGCCTGCTGCTGATGATCCCCAACATGTACAAGATCTCCGGCGAACTGACGCCCGCGGTTTTCCACGTCAGCGCCCGTGCTCTGGCCTATCACGCGCTGAACATCTTCGGTGATCACAGCGACGTCATGGCCTGCCGGCAGACCGGGTTTGCCATGCTGGCCAGCAACTCCGTCCAGGAAGCCCACGACATGGCGCTGGTAGCCCACCTGGCTACGCTGAAGAGCTCTGTGCCGTTCCTGCACTTCTTCGACGGTTTCCGCACGAGCCACGAAATCCAGAAGATCGACGCGATCGACACGAAGAACAACTATGAAGAGATCAAGGCTCTCGTTCCGTGGGACAAGATCGAAGAGTTCCGCGCCCGCGCCCTGAATCCGGAACATCCGCACCAGGCCGGTACCGCGCAGAACAGCGACATCTACTTCCAGGGCCGTGAAGCCGGCAACAAGTTCTACGATGCGGTTCCCGCCATAGTGGAAGAATGCATGGACGAAGTGGCCAAGCTGACCGGCCGGGTTTACAAGCCCTTCCAGTACGAAGGCGCGCCGGATGCCGACAAGGTCATCATCTCCATGGGTTCCAGCTGCGACGTGGCCCACGAGACCGTGAACAAGATGCTGGAAAACGGCGAGAAGGTCGGCGTCGTGAAGTGCCACCTGTATCGCCCCTTCTCCGTGGAATACCTGATGAAGGTGCTCCCGAAGACCGTGAAGAAGATCGCTGTGCTGGACCGCACCAAGGAATCCGGTTCCCTGGGCGAGCCCCTGTACCTGGATGTGTGCGCGGCCCTGGCGGAAGCCGGACGCGGCGATATCAAGGTTGTCGGCGGCCGCTACGGCCTGGGCAGCAAGGAATTCACCCCCACCATGGTGAAAGCTGTGTTCGCCAACCTGGACGGCGAAATGAAGAACCACTTCACCGTGGGCATTGAAGACGATGTGACCGGCACCAGCCTGAAGCTGGGCGAAACCTTCGCCGCCGCTCCCGCCGGCACCAGCGCCTGCATGTTCTACGGCCTGGGTTCCGACGGTACCGTCGGCGCCAACAAGAACAGCATCAAGATCATCGGCGACCATACCGAGAAATATGCTCAGGCGTACTTCTTCTATGATTCCAAGAAGTCCGGTGGCCTGACGGTTTCCCACCTGCGCTTCGGCGACAAGCCGATCCAGAGCCCCTACCTGATCGACGTTGCTGACTTCATCAGCTGCTCCAATCCCGCCTACGTGACCATGTACGACATGGTTTCCCCGCTGCGGGACGGCGGCACCTTCCTGCTGAACTGTCAGTGGGACGTGAAGGAACTGGACGAGCGCCTGCCCGCCAGCATGAAGAACAAGCTGGCCGCCAAGCACGCGAAGTTCTACATCATCAACGCGATTGATCTGGCCCGCAAAGTCGGCATGGGCGGACGCACCAACACCACGATGCAGGCTGCCTTCTTCAAACTGGCCGACATCATCCCCTACGAGGATGCCGACAAGTATATGAAGGAAAAGGTTGTGGCTTCCTACGGCAAGAAGGGCCAGGACGTGGTCAACATGAACTACGCCGCCATCGACGCCGCCCTGACCGGCCTGGTCAAGGTTGACATTCCGGATGACTGGGCAACCACCACGGAAGGCGCCGTGCCCGCCAAGGTTCCGGGAACCACCCCCTATTTCGATGAGTTCATCGCTCCCGTGCTTGCCCAGGAAGGCAACAAGCTGCCCGTCAGCAAGCTGGATCCCCGCGGTATCGTGCCCACAGGCACTACCAAGTTTGAGAAGCGCGGCATCGCCGTGACGGTTCCGGAATGGGTGCCGGATCTGTGCGTCGGCTGCGCCATGTGCTCCATCGTCTGCCCGCACGCCGCGATCCGTACCATCTACACCGCGGACGACGCGAAGGTGCCGGAAGGCTATGTGACCAAGAAAGCGATCGGCAAGGAATTCGCCGGCATGCAGCTGCGCGTTCAGGTGTCTCCGCTGGATTGTACCGGTTGCGGCAACTGCGTGGATGTCTGCCTCGGCAAGAAGAAGGACGATCCGACCCAGAAGGCCCTCGTGCTGAAGCCCCTGGACACCCAGCGCAAGGAAGAAGCCAACTGGGAGTATGCCATGACCGTGCCGGAAATCGCCGACCGGATCGAAAACAAGGGCACCATCAAGAACAGCCAGGCGCTCAAGCCTCTGTTCGAGTTCAGCGGCGCCTGCGCCGGCTGCGGCGAGACGCCCTATGTCAAGCTGGTAACCCAGCTGTTCGGCGACAGGATGATGATCGCCAACGCGACGGGCTGTTCCTCCATCTACGGCGGCAGCGCGCCGACCTGCCCCTACACCACGAACGAAAAGGGCCAGGGTCCTGCCTGGAGCAACAGCCTGTTCGAAGACAACGCCGAGTTCGGTTTCGGTATGAATCTGGCGACGCAGCAGCGCCGCGCCAAGCTGGCTGAAGTGATCGCGGAAGTGGTCGAAGTCGGCAAGGTGGAAGAAGTGGTTGCGGCCGCGAAGGAATGGCTGGAGAACAAGGACAACGCGGAAGGTTCCCGCAAGGCCGGCGAGAAGCTGGTGGCCGCACTGGAAGCCCAGGCGGACAAGAAGGGCTGCGAACGCCGCGAATTCATCCTGGCCAACAAGGATCTGCTGACCAAGAAGAGCATCTGGATCTTCGGCGGCGACGGCTGGGCCTACGACATCGGATACGGCGGCGTGGACCATGTGCTGGCGCAGAATCAGGATGTCAACATTCTGGTTCTCGACACCGAAGTGTACTCCAACACCGGCGGCCAGGCCTCCAAGGCGA
>CAMVEB010000048.1 GCA_947166385.1 uncultured Clostridia bacterium
TTATTGGAGGCAAGGCATCGGATCTGCTCTGATGGAACGACTGCTTGCGTTTGCCGCCCAGTGCGGTTATGAGCAGATTGAACTGACCGTTGAATCAAAGAACCACAGGGCGCTGAGGCTGTATCTCAGATACGGCTTTACGGTGTATGGCACACGTCCGCATGGAATGAAATATCCGGACGGCAGCTATGACAATGATTACCTGATGGTAAAAATGCTGTGACAAATGGTCTGAAGGAGGTTTTTCGAAATTGTCAATGCGTCTGATGAAAACATTTGCCTGCTTCATCCTCTGCTTCTTCATTGCGGTGTCCGCTGCCTGCGCGGAAACTGTTTCCGATACGGAAACGCCTGCCATTGAAGAGGATTTCTGGCTGAGCGAAAACTATACGCTTTGTGTTCTGGATAACGGGAGCGGAGAGCGCCGGGTTGAAATATACCTGGAGGATCATCAGACAGGCAATCAGGTGCTGTGGGTTTTCCCCTGCGATACCGGCTCAAAACCGGACAATCTGCTTTCCCATACCTGCACGGAGACAGACAATGACTATGATGAGGACAACCTCCTGGTGCAGCGCGTACACCCGGAGCTGGCCTGCGAAACACGCTTTATCCTGGATGAAAAAGACCAGGTTACGGTTTCCGGTGCGCCGGACGCCCGGCTGGACGGCAGGGTTTTCAGCAGGCTGGACGAGTCCAGGATCGAAAGCGGTGAGTTCTTCGCACTGGATGAGGGACAGGAATGGTGGCTGGAGGACACGCCTTTTGAAAGCTGGGATCTGTTCAGGCCGGTCTGGGTGGAGGGCAGAAGCTGGTTCTGGATTTATAAAATGCCGGGTGATGTGTACGCTCTCTACGAGTCCTATCAGGACCAGGGTGTCATATCCTACCTGATTCCCGGAGAAAAAAGTGCTTTGCTCTGGGATACCGGCATGGGGATCGTCAATATCCGGGAATATGTTGAACAGCTTACCGATCTGCCTGTCACAGTGCTGAATTCCCACGACCATTTCGACCACACCGGCGGAAACTATCTCTTTGAAAACGTGATGTGCTACAACATTCCTTCCGCCATAAAGACCCTGACGGAGGGAAAAACACACGCTGAACTGCTGGAATATGTGGACCCGAAGCTCATCGTCAACGCGCCGGCGGATTTCGACAAGGAGCATTTTTACAGGATCGGGAAAGCGCCGACAGCCACCGTGGAAGACGGCCAGGTGATCGACCTGGGCGGGAGAAAGCTGGAGGTATTGTATACCCCTGGGCATTCTTCCTCCTCCATCATGCTGGTCGATGAGGCCAACGGCCTCCTGTTCACCGGAGACACCTGGTATCCCGGCCCGCTGTACGCGTATTTTGAGGATTCCTCCCTGCCGGATTATGTGGAAAGCATGCACCGGGCGGGGCAGGTGATCCGGGAAAGGAACATCCGCTGGATTTACCCGTCCCATAACGAAGTGCCCGTCGGAACGGATCTTTTCTTTGAAACAACCGATTTCCTGCAGGATGTGCTGGATGGAAAGATCGATTATCAAATGGACGAAGGCATGAGATGCTATACCATGAACAGCACCGTCAGCCTGTATATGAAGCCGGAGGAAACCGGGGAAGAAAACCGGTAAACAACGCTGCCGCAGGAAGATTTCTTGCGGCAGCGCATCATAGCTTTCCAACTTCCTGTTCAACGGACAATCATTCACCGTTAATTCAGCCCCAAAGCTTCACTCTGAGCCTTCATGGCTTCCTTGATATCCGCTTCCTGCTTATTGAGTCTCATGGCTGCCTTCAGGGCATCCTCACTGGCCCGCATCCGGATATCCGCAATGCTTTCCATCCGCCGCTGCTCACGCACCCGTTCCTGACGCTGCATCTCGGCGCGTTCCCTATTACGTTCCGAAACAGAAGGAGAAAAGTCAAATCCGACACCACCATTCACAAAGTTCATTTCCTTCTCATTCAGCATTTTCATGGTTTATATTTCCTTTCTGATCCTCAGTTTTATCTTTGGCTTCCCGCTTTTCTGCGGAATGTTTTGCCGGTGTCTGTCAGGCTTTCATTCACCCGACATATAGATATACGCACCAGATTTCCCAATGGCAGAGGCGCGTGAAAATTTCGAGTGAGTGAGCTGTTATAGCTTGTTATATTTACATCAGCCATCTTGAAGCAACTTTACATCGCGGCATTATTATGCTATAATTGTTGCACAAAATGGAGGTGATCATATGCCGACGATTATGCCGATTCGGGATCTTCGGAACACAAGTGAAATTTCAGAAATGGCACACAAAATGCAGGAACCGATCTTTATCACGAAGAACGGCTACAGCGATCTGGTTGTGATGAGTGCAGAATTGTATGATCGTTTTGCACGGATAAACCGGATCGATCAGGCAATCGATGAGGCGGAAAATGAAATGGCGGAAGGAGCTGAGCCGGTTGCGCTGGATACCGCAAGAGCCAGCCTGGATATGAAGTATTATGGAAAAATATAAAGTAATACTATATCCCAGAGCCTATCGTGATATTGATGAAATCTACTCATATATTGCTCTGGAGAAGCTTGCACCTGAAAATGCGAAAGGCCAGACAGACCGGATCTGGGACGCACTCAAGTCTTTGGAAGCATTACCTTCTTCCCATCAGGACCGGCTGGAAGGCCGGTATGCAGGTCAAGGCTATAAACAGCTCCTCATCGACAATTATATTGCCATTTACAAAATCGATGAACAGAAGAAAGCAGTGTATGTTGTGACTGTTCAATATCACGGACGTAATTTCTGACTTTGTGAAGCAATCATGACGGTTTAGAATCTGCGGAGGAATAAATGGTAATCAAAATCGGGCAATCTGATATCACAGAGTGCTGGGATGGGGTGTTCTACAAGAAACTGTCTCAATATGAACGTGATCGTCCAGGAGACGAAAACTGTGTCTGGCAAGCGGATTCTGCCTATGAAGGCGGAAGTAGAGGAATGCTTCAAAAGTATCATACGGGACCGCACAAGGGCGGTCAATGATGACAATGTAATCCAGCTTGAACAGACTGTGGATGGATACAGCGGGTTCCTGTTTATCGATGACAACGGCTTGCACCTTGTGGCCATGCACTGGGAACACCGGTTGAGTCACATGGTGAACAGGTATAATCAGATCTACAAGGTTCAGATGCCGAAAATCACCCCGCATGTGTGTAGGCACACGTACTGCAGCAATATGGCACGGAAGGGCATGAACCCGAAGACCCTGCAGTACCTGATGGGGCATTCTGATATTTCTGTAACCCTTAACGTGTACACGCATCTCGGGCTTCAGGATGCTGTGGAAGAGATGACCCGGCTTCAGGATTTGGAGCGGGCGAGGGAAGAGCAGGAGAGGATGGATGGATTTGGGCTACTTTATTATGGTTTATCAGGGATTATTCGGCGACTACTGTCAATATATCCGAAAAACCTGTGGTATCAAGTATATCCATTACAGACTCATTGACATTGTGAAGAATAAGCTCTTTTCCCGGTAGCGACTTTTTGATCATTAAAAGGACCCTGAGTCCCGCCGATGAAATGTATTTAAGATCCGCGCAGTCGACGACCACGGAATCCACCTTGTCGGTGCTGACTTCCTCCTCCCAGGCCTTTAAGAATGCCGGAGCCGTAAGGGAATCAACTCTTCCGCAAAGCCTGATCTGTAGCCTGCCTGAGGCATTCCGGAATTCGGAGGAAAAATCTCCTTCCTCATATGAGTTTTGTTTGGAATCATCGACTGAAACGTCAGGATCGGACGTAATCTTCCAAATATGTACTTGTTTGATGAGCGTCTTAAGCTTTGCAGTCTGCTCCGGGGTAAGCTTTGAGAACATCTTCAGTTCAAGATCATCACGGTAGTATGGCACTTTCTCGACTTTGAGGCCATATGCATTGTATAGCTTCTCCATGGCATCAAAATCAAAACCTCCGTTCAAGCCAGACGCGTTTTTATCTTTTCTTTCAATCAGGACAGCTCCCAGAATATCCGAGTCTGACTGCGAAGAAAAAGCGGTTAAAAACGCCTTTATCATCTGCTGACCATCTTCCTTGCTCTCAGCAACAGCTCCGATACCGGCGCGATAATATGCCATTGTCTCAACATCAGCAGAAAGCCAACAGCCGCCTTTCCTGGTCAGCAACCGTTTCATATTGGAAAAAAGCCTTGTCTTCTCTTCCTGGTTGAGATATACCGTCAGACCTTCCATGGGTATACAGATGGGACCATCGATATGCGCAACAGCCTTTTCCAGCGATTCATAACTGGTAACATCCGTCACCTTGAAGGCAGCCCGCTTTTTCTCTTCATCGGTAAGCATCTGATTGACCACGGGTACGAAGCTATCAATGACCGCCGGAAGATCGCCGCCCACATAGGTCTTTCCAAGTTCCAGCATTTCAAAAACACGTTGAGAGTATCCGCAGGGCAAGTCAAAAATGTTATCGATTCCTGTCTCCTCAATTGTCCTGTTCATAGCCACATGACGAAGCTCGTGAATCAGTATCCCGACATTACGTACGCGTTCATCTGTAACGGCACTGTTTTCGTAATTTTCCATGTCAACATTGAGTCTCTTCAGGATCTCGGCAGCTTTTTCATATCCTGCAGCTGCTCTTAGGGTCAGCGTTGTTATAGCCGTCTTGGAAACGGGATTGGCTCGCTCATACAGTTCTTTTTCAGTTGCCATTTTGATCTTCCTTCCCACCAAGTATTTGCCAGCATTATATGCTACGTCACGATGCGCAGTCAAGCATTGCTGCGATCCAGAAAGGTGTGGACTTCCAGACCCTGCAATACCTCATGGGCCATTCCGACAATTCTGTAATCCCTGAGAATACTCTGGTGCGTTCACGGGTGTGGGTGCGCCGGTTTTTTTGTTTTTGGCGGGCTTTGGTATCTGGTAAAAGACGGCCACATGTGGTAGAATTGTCATAAAGATGGCGGACAATTGCCAAGAATGGTTTTTTTACAGTGATCGGTCATCTGCCATGAAACCAACGAAAGAGCGGGAAAGCGCTGAATTGCAGCTGGTCAGGCAGAAAATGACAGCAGGAGGATTTACCATGCCCCCTACGAAAAAATATCGTTTTGATCCGGGAATTCAGGAAACCATGGAACGATTGCCAGTTCCGTTTGCCGTATATCAGTTTATTGATGGACAGGTGATAACACTATACCGGTCGGAATCATTGAGATCAATGGCAATCAGGTGCGGCTTGTACGAAGCAATCCTTCTTACAGGGAGTTTCTGAAACGCTTCTTTGGGTTGATGGCTCCGCAACAACAAGTAGATAAATACACCCCCATTAACACGTCATTCGTGAGCATTATCGCGAAAAACTGTACAGAGCAGGGGAAACCACTCATATATGATGAAACCATGCCGGACGGGTCAGTTGTACATTCTTTTGCCCGCAGGATCGATGTGAATCCGAAAACAGGTGATATCGCTGTAGCTGTAGCGATTCTCTCCATCAGCCAACCGGATGAGGTGCTGCCAGTCGAGCGGATGAACTGATCACAGGAAAACCCTGTGTCATATACTATTTCAAGGGATTTCGCTCATTCACTACCCACAGGTTCTAGTGATGAGACTAAAATTTTCGAGGCGAGGATTATGATGAAGAACCGGAACAGTTATCTGATCAGCAGAAGCCTGAGGAGATTCTTGATGGCTTCCATAGCCACTATGGCGATCGTGAATATAAACACTATCGTGGACAGCGTCCTAATGGGGCAGCTGATCAGCCCAGAAGCGGTATCTGCGATACAGAATGTTGTACCGATCATGGGCCTTATTGCCGGCATTACCTCTCTCCTCTCTGCCGGGGCTTCGATCATAGCGACGAAGGCGCTGGGAAGACGGGATTTCGATGAGGCAAGCAGTTCTATAACCGTTGCTGTTTCATCCTGCCTGGGTTTCGGACTGATCGTTTCCCTTCTTACAGGAGTGCTTGCGCCAAGGATCTGTTCCCTGCTCTGCCAGGATCCGGCATTATACGAAAACACCTGCAAATACCTTTATGTCATCATAGCAGGTGCTTTTTTGATGTTTCTGATGAATGGAACGTCGATAATCGTTGAAAGTATAGGCTATCCCAGGCTTGTTTCATTTGCCATGCTTTCCTCAGTGATCGTAAATCTGATCTGCGACATACTGTATGTAAAGGTTTTTTTGATGGATATCTCCGGAGCGGCGCTAGCGACACTGACAGGATCCCTTATTGGGGTGATAGCGCTTTTTGTCTTCCTTTTCCGGAAAAGAAAGATGCTTGGAATAAGGCCGTATTTCAGGGGATTTGCCAGTATGATGGGCAGAAACGTAGTGATGGGGATTCCTCCCTTTCTTGGCAATCTTGCTATCACGCTGCTGATCTTCATGTGTAATTATTTTGTCCAGTCTGTTCATGGAGAGACGGGCGTTTTTGTCATGTCCATCGGCTATGCCATGGTATCGCTGGGACAGATGATATCAGGAGGCGTGCAGGGCGCTTTCTTGGGGATAGGAGGATTGCTTGTGGCACAGAGGGATTATGACGGCCTCCGGAGATTGGTGAAAAGAGGTCTTGCCATATCCTGCGGGTTTGCCCTGTTATGTTTCCTCGCGGTATTGTTTGTTTCAGACGAGCTTGCGGTTCTGTTTGGGGCAACGGATCCTGCGACGATCCGTCTGACCGGGCAGGGGCTGCCGCTTATTACCACCATGAATTTTTCGTTAAGTGTGATACTTCCCCTGGCGATCGTGTATCAGATCAATGACCACTCTGTCATTTCCACATTGTCTGCGTCATCCCTCTTGTTTGGTATGGGAATTGCTTTCATTTTGGCGAAATACTTGACAGGCATTATTTGGGTGGCGTTTCCCATCGGAACAGCTCTTTCCATCGCATTTGTGCTGCTTTGCTCCATACTCGTAAGGAGAAAGGCAGGGGGAAACGCAGAGAGCGTTCTTCTGATACCTGAGCCGCTTGACGACACCACAAGGTTTGACATTTCAGTGCCTTGCGACAGGAGCAGTGTCGGGGAAGCTGTACGCAGAGCGTGTGATTTTCTTTCCGGTAAAGCCACGCATGATACTATCCTGCACATTTCACATTGCATGGAAGAGCTGCTGCTCAATTACGCTGAACATAGCGGAAAAACGCAAAAAGCCTACATGGATATAAGTATACTCTGTGACCAGGATGCAATTACTCTTATTGTCAAGGATGACGGCATACCCTTTGATCCGATTCACGCGGCTAACGAGGAAATGAAGGCGGGATTAAAGGTGGTACAGGCGTTTATGAGCGACGCATCTTACAGCTATTCATTGGGACAGAATATCGTAATCATGAAATGGGGGCAATGATAAAATGAATAAGCTCTTCGAGAAATTCCAGGGCTATGTATTGGACACGCCCGAAAAGATAGCTCTCTCATCCATGGGGGATGGAAAGACTGTTACGTACAGGGAGCTGGACCTGATCTCCGGAAAGGTGTACCGCTATTTGATGGCGCATGGTATAGGACGGGAAGATTTCGTGAACATCCTGCTTCCAAGAGGCGTGGAGCCCGTGATCGCCATGATTGGCGTGTGGAAGGCCGGGGCGGCTTTCATTATGCTGGAGCAGGACTATCCCCAAGAGCGCATCGCGTTTATCCGCAGGGACTGCGGATGCAAGCTGGTGATTGATGACGAGGTCTGGACGGAAATCCTTCAGTGTGAAACCCTTGCGGGCTTTGCTGAGGTGAATGATCATGATGCCGCCTTTGCGGTCTATACCTCCGGGACCACAGGTGATCCAAAAGGCGTATTGCATGAGTACGGGAATCTGGACCTGATCGCACGCAGCTACTATGAGAACGGAGTTAGTCCGCTGACGGCGGATGATCATTTTGCCATGATCTCCCCGCTGCATTTCATTACTGTGATCCTGTTCTATGTGGGCGTATTGGACGCGGGCGGCAGGATGAGCATCGTTCCCTTCAGCATTGCGAAGAATCCGCAGGAAATATATAAAGCCTTCGTGGAAAACAAAATTGATGTCCTTTTCTGCGCCCCGTCCATATTGCGCTACTTTCGAAATATACCCACTGTCAACAGGATCATTGTGGGCTCGGAACCGGCCAATGGAATCTGGTCTGATGATCCTCGGCTTCGTATATGGAACGCTTATTCCATGAGCGAGGTCGCGTTCCTTGTCGCTTTTGGGCAATTGGAACAGCCCTGTGAGATAGCGCCGGTGGGTAAACCCCTGACGGATATGAAAATCACGCTGCGGGACGCGGAGGGGAGGCCCGTACCGGAGGGTGAAACGGGAGAGCTATGCGTTGAAGATCCCTATGTGCGTGGATACATCAACCGTCCGGAGGAGAACTTGAGGGCCTTCGTGAACGGGGAGTTCCATACCGGGGACCTGGCCCGAATGCTGCCGGACGGGCAATATGTGGTCCTCGGGCGCATCGATGATATGATCAAGATCAGCGGCAACCGTGTGGAACCGGCGGAGATTGAGGTGGCCGTAAGTCGTGTATCAGGCCTGAAGCAGGTCATAGCAGCCGGTTTCAGAGAAGGCCCGGATGCCTTTATCTGCCTCTATTATGCGGATCCGGTGGAGATCGATACGGAAGAACTCAGGAAGAAGCTTGAAAGCGTACTGCCTTATTACATGATACCATCCCGTTTTATCCACCTGGATGCCCTGCCCCGTACAACTACCGGAAAGATAAGCCGACGTCTTCTGCCGAAGCCTGAAGTGGAAGCGGGGAAATATGTGGCGCCGGAAAATGACACAGAGCGTGCGCTGTGTGTTGCGATGGCTTCAGTGCTGGGATTGGAGAGATTTGGCGCGGAGGATGATTTCTATGCTCTGGGCGGAAGCTCCGTCACCTCCATGGAGGTCGTGAGCATTTGCGGTCTTGCCGGGCTCAGCATCAATCAGATTTTCCGCGGGAGAACACCGAAAAGGATCGCGGAATACTATCTCGAGGCGCTGCCTCATGAAGAGGCTTCCGTGGGAAATGAAGATAACCTGACCCGTCCCTGTCCCCTGACTCAGTCCCAGCTTGGCATTTTCCTGGAATGCGAAAAGAAAGCGGGGGAAGCGGTATACAACAACCCAATGCTTTTCAGCCTGCCCGATGATACGGATATGGCGATCCTTTCCGTTGCGCTGGAAAAGACGGTGCGAGCGCATCCGGGGCTGTTTTCCGGGATAGTATCAGACGCGCACGGAGGTCCCGCCATGCGGTATCAGAGCGCCTACGCGGAGCGGGAGATATGTATTCACCAGCGGATGACTGAGGAGGAGTTTAAGAGGGCAAAAACATCCCTGGTGCAGCCCTTTGACATAAAGCGTGAGCGCCTGTTCCGCATCAGGCTGATTGAGGCAGGAGAGGCGAAGTATCTCTTTATGGATTTCCATCACCTCGTATTTGACGGAACCTCCATGCGGATCCTCATGGCAGATCTGGATAAAGCCCTGGGCGGGGAGGATGTCGAGGCGGAAATCTGGACAGCCTTTGACGCGGCCATGGCGGAACAGAGCGCCCGACAGGATAAGACCGCATGGGAGACAGCGAGGGCGTGGAACCTGAAGCGGTTTGGCGATGTGGATTCCCTGGCACTGCCGGCGGGTGATCTCAGGGGAAGCGGGCATGAATGCGGGGAGCAGGCATTTGCGCTGGATATATCCTACAGCGCGTTGAAGGCTTTCTGCGAAAGACAGAGGACGACGGAAAACGTGCTGACTACGGCGGCCTTCGGGGTTCTGCTGTCAGCGTACACACTGAAAAAGGACGCGCTTTTCACCACGGTCTACAACGGGCGCCGCGACCTGCGCTGCCACAGGACGGTGTCCATGTTCGTAACGACCCTGCCCGTGCTCTGCTGCAGGGGCGGTGATCTGTCTGTTGCCCGGTATCTTTCCAGCCTCAAAGAGCAGCTTCTCGGCGCCATGGCCAACGACCTGTATTCCTTTGCGGAGCTGGCTGCGGAAACCGGCATCACCAGCGATGTACAGTTCGTGTGGCAGGCGGATATGCTGTCCCTTCCAAAGGGAAGCGCGCTGAAGCTGAAGCGCGAGGAACTGCCCTTTATCGCAACGGGAGACGCGCTCTCCGCCCAGCTTTTCCCCGAGGAGGACAAGCTGATATTCCATCTGCAGTATCACGCGGACCGCTACAGCGAGGCCTTCATCGCGCGGTTTGCTTCAGGCTTTAACCAGGTGCTGAAGGACATGATGGCAAAGACAAGGCTTTCGGAGGTGAGCCTCGTCTCTGATGAGGAGCGCGGAGAGCTGTTGGCGCTTTCAAGGGGAGAGACGCTCATCTGCGACGCCCGGCAGACATGGCTGGATCTCTTTCTGGAAAACGTCAATCGCATTCCGGAAAAGACGGCGGTCGTGGACAGCGAAGGCAGTTATACCTACCGTGAACTGGATCAGGCTTCTGATACCATCGCCGCCTTCCTGCGCGCCCATGGCGTGGCGCAGAACAGCTTTGTGGCTGTCAGGATGGATCGCGTAAAGGCATTCGTCGCGGCGGTCATCGGCATCCATAAGGCGGGGGCGGCTTATCTGCCCATCGACCTGGATTATCCGGAGGAGAGAGTGCGCTACATGCTTTCGGATTCCGGGGCAAAGCTGGTGCTGACTGAAGACAGGGCTGCGGAAATCCTCTCCGCCAAATCGGACAGTGCGGCGTTTGACGACAGGCCCGGCATAAGCCCCGATCAGCTGGCCTACATGATCTATACCTCGGGCTCTACCGGGAAGCCCAAGGGCGTCATGATACAGCACAGGGCGCTTTATCATTTCGTACAGTTTATAAGAAGCCGCTGGGGACTCGGCGAAAACAGCCGCATTGCGCTCCACTCCAATTTTGCCTTTGACGCGGCGGTAGAGGATCTGTTCCCGCCGCTGGCCGCGGGGGGAACCGTGTGCATCGTGCCTGAGAGCGCGAGGCGGGACCCTGAGGAAATGCGGGCGTTCCTGAGACGGTATGCCATCAACGGCGGTTCCTATTCCACACAGTTCGGACAGCTGCTGGCGGCGGACGAACCCCTCGATGTGGATTATCTGTGCGTCGGCGGAGAGGCCATGACCATTGTGCCAAAGGCGAGGGGGCCGGTCTACAACGCCTATGGCCCCACGGAATTTACGGTGGACGCCACCTATTACGAGCTGGACAAGACGAGAAACTACCGGACGATTCCCATCGGCCGGCCGGTTCACAACTGCGCCGCCTATATCATGGATCCCTGGGGCGGGCTGCTTCCGAGGGGCTTTACGGGAGAGCTGTGCCTTGCCGGCCCCCAGATTGCCCTTGGATACTGGAACCAGCCGGAGCTTACCCGGGAGAAGTTTACCCCGATAGACCTCGGCGAGGGACCGGTCAGAATCTACCATACGGGAGATCTGGCCAGGTACAACGGGGAAGGGAATCTGGAATACCTGGGGCGCATGGACACACAGGTGAAGCTCAGGGGCTTCAGGATCGAGCTGGGAGAGGTCGAGAGCACGGCGGCCAGATACGAGGGAATCGCGCTTGCGGCGGCGGAGGTGAAGAAGGATCATCTGGTCCTTTACTATTCACTCAAAGAGGACGCCCCGGGACAGGCTGTGGATGAGGCCGCCTTCAGGGACTTCCTTGCGGACAGCCTCGCGGATTACATGGTGCCCTCCATCTTCATGGCGCTTGATGACATGCCCCTCACGCCCAACGGAAAAATCGACAGAAAGGCGTTGCCGGAGCCGGAAAGAAGGCTGAAGCAGATCGTCGCGCCTGAGTCACCGATGGAAAAGCAGGTGCTTGATCTCGCGGCGCAGACACTGGGGGAGGCGGGCTTTGGCGTTACCGATGACCTGGTGTCGCTTGGGATGTCCTCACTTTTGGCCATGCGCTTTGCCGCGGCTCTGCAGAGCCGGCATGACGCCCGGGTCAGGGTGTCGGACATCATGAAGACGCCAACGGTGCGCGGCATCGCTGCCCTGATCGACAAAGCCCGTCACGGGCAGGGTATGGGTTTGGGCGCTCACGAGAAGCGCGAACGGTATCCGCTGAGCGAAAACCAGCGGGGGCTGTACATCGAATGGGAGATCAACCGGAATACGACGCAGTATAACATCCCTGCTGTTTACCGCTTTTACGATGCGAATGCTCATGCGCTGGTTAAGGCTGTGAAGGCCGCTGTGGAAGCACACCCCTGTCTGAAAATCCGGCTCGTCACGGAAAACGGAGAGGCGATGCAGCAGCGCCATGATGACGAGCGCGTGGAGGTGACGCTTGTCACGCCGGAACACGACCTCGATCAGGAATACTTCCAGCAGAGGGTGCGTCCCTTCGATCTGTTCAGGGACAGGCTCTATCGCTTTGAAGTCATTGACGCCCCCTCCGGCGTGTACCTGTTCATGGACATCCATCACATACTGTTTGACGGTTTGTCGGCCAATGTGTTCTTAAGGGATGTGCAGAAGGCATACCGGGGAGAAACATTGACGCCGGAACACTATGATGCCTGCGACTTTGCGCTGTACGAGCGGAAGCTTCTGGACAGCGACGAGATGCGGGAAGCGGAAGCATACTATGACAGCCTCGTATCGGAAGCGGAGGCGCTGAGCTGGCCGGATTCCGTTCATCCGGACGGCATGGCAGATGCCATGGTGCAGACCGCCATTCCCGCGCAAGCCATCAATGCCTTCTGCGCGTCGGAGGGCGTGACCGTCAACAGCTTTATGCAGGCGGCATTTGCCGAGGCTATGAGCCGCCTGACCCGGGAGACGAAGGGACTTTCCCTGACTGTCAGCAACGGGCGAAGCGCCGGTGCGGAGCTTTTGTCCTGCGTTGGCATGTTCGTGAAAACCATTCCCGTGGTGCGTCCGGCCGTGGAAAGAGACGCCACGGCGGCGGAGTTTATCAAGGCGGTGCACGGACAGCTGCAGCAAAGCTATGCGAAGGAGTTTTATCCGTATACCCGCCTGGTGGAACGACGCCAGATCCGCCCGGAGATCATGATGATCTATCAGGGCGGGGTCGTTGAGAGCGGCGACATCGATGGCATTGAACCGACAGATACCTGCCTGACGCTGGATACCGTCAAGTTCCCAATCGCCGTAACCGTCCAACCGGAAGAAGGCCGCTACGTGATTCAGGTGGAATATGACGGAACCCGCTACTCCGGCGAGGACATGATGGCGATGGCCCGCGCCATCGGAAACATGTCCCTGAGCCTGGCTGAAAACCCGCTGCTTGCGGACGCGGAGACGGTTGACGAGCAGGAAATTAAACAGCTTTTGAACCTGTCCTGTGGCGAAGAACTGCCTTATAACAGGGATGAGACCTGGCTTACACTGTTCCATAGCTGGGTGGAGAAGACGCCGGAGCATACAGCCGTGGCGGACAGCGAGGACAGCTATACCTATGCGGAGCTTGACCGTGCGTCTGACAAAGTGGCATTGTACCTGATTGCTCACGGCGTGACGGCGAACAGCTTTGTCGCGGTCAGTACGGGGCGCGTGAAGGCGTTTGTCGCGGCTGTGCTGGGCATCCAGAAGGCCGGGGCGGCCTACGTGCCCATAGACCCGGAATATCCGGAAGAGCGCATTGCCTACATGCTGGCGGATTCCGGATCGCAGCTGGTTCTGGACGAATCGCTGATTGGAGAAGTCCTTTCCGCTGATGGAGAGGCGGCGTGTGCCGAAAGTTCCAAGGCGGGCTCCATCAACCGGGCCAGGCCGGAGGGCTACGCCTACATGATCTATACCTCCGGTTCCACCGGAAAGCCCAAGGGCGTCGTGCAGAGCCACCGTTCCCTGCGCGCCTTTATCGCCTGGAGGGAGCGCATTGTCGGAAGGGAGAGCGTCAACGCGGTCCATGCCAGCTTTTCCTTCGACGCGTCACTGGACGATCTGCTGTGCCCGCTGGCTCTGGGAGGCCAGGTCCATATTCTGAGCGAAGCGCTTCGCCGGGATTTGGCCGGCATGAAGGCGTACTTTGAAGAAAATCGCGTCACAGGAGTGACCTTCTCCACGCAGATTGGTATGGAGATGGTGAACCGCTTCCCGGACCTGCCTCTGCGGTATGTCATGATGGGCGGAGAAAAGATGCTGCCCTGCAAAAAGACGGATGTCAGACTGATCAATGGCTATGGGCCGACAGAATTCACGGTATGCTCTTCTTACCATGTCGTGAATCAGCAGAGGGATGACGACATCCCCATCGGACGCCCCGTGCCGAATACCTGGTCGCTGATCTGCGACAGCCAGGGTCATCTCCTGCCCCGGGGGATGACGGGCGAGCTGTGCCTGGCAGGCCCCCAAATCGCGGAAGGATACTGGAAACAGCCGGAGCTGACGGCGGAGAAATTCGTCCTCTGCCCGTTCCTGCCCGGGAAGAAGATGTACCGGACAGGGGATCTGGCCCGGTACAACGCGGCGGGAGAGCTGGAGTACCTGGGCCGGATCGACCATCAGGTGAAGTTGCGGGGCTTCCGCATTGAGCTGGGCGAGATTGAAAGCAGAGCCAGCCAGTATACGGGCATTCAGGCGGTAGCCGCCCAGGTGCGCAGGGATCAGTTGGTACTCTATTATACCCATGCGCGGGAGATCACTCCGGAGGCGCTGCGCCCGTTCCTGGCCGAAACCCTCGCGGACTACATGGTGCCCGCGGTCTATGTGCCGCTGGATAAAATGCCCATGACCCCCAACGGAAAGATCGACCGAAAGGCGCTGCCGGAGCCGACATCGCGTTCCATAAGAGAGTATGTCGCCTGTGTGGGCGAGGCAGAGGAGGCTGTGGCGGCGGCAATGCTGCAAGTGCTGAACATGGCGGCCGCCCCCGGAGCGCTGGACAGCTTCTTTGAGCTGGGCGGCGACTCCATCCGGGCGATCCGCCTGTCCAGCCTGCTCAGGGACGGCGGTTATTCCGTTTCGGTTTCTGACATCATGAATCTCAGGACGGTCCGGGGCATTGCCGGGGCCGCGAAGACCGGGGAAGGGACCGGTATCAGCCAGGAGCCCTTTGAAGGTCCTGTGGAGGATGCCCCCATTACAGCCTGGTTCAGGAGCCTGGCGCTGCCGGAGCCCTGGCATTTCAACCAGACGCAGCTCCTTTCCCTGAAAGACAGCTCGTCAGAAGACCGGTTAGATGTGAACCTGCTTCAGAAGGCCCTGAACGCGCTGGTGTATCAGCACGATATGCTGAGGGCTGTTTACAGGGAAGGGCGGCTGATCGTCAGGGGGGCGGACGCCATAATCCCTGTGGAAACGTACAGCGCTTCCTCCGAGGCGGAGATCACGAAAATCTGCGCCGGTATCCAGAGCGGCATCGACATGGCCTCCGCTCTGATCCGCGCCGCCCTGATCCATGGCAGGGACAGGGATTATTTCTGCATCGCCGCGCACCATCTTGTGATCGACGGCATCTCCTGGAGGATCATTCTGGCAGATCTGGAGAGCGCCTTCGCGCAGGCCAGGGAGAACAAGGCGATCCGGCTGCCCGGGAAGACGAGCACATACCAGGACTATGCGCGTGCAGTCCACGTTTGGTGCGACAGCTACCGGCTTGGACTGGAGATTCCCTACTGGAAGCGCGTCCAAAAGAAGCTTCTGGCGCTTCCGACGTCGATGGGACTGGATCACAGCCGGCAGTTCGGCCATGTGGAAGTGGCGATGGATGCCGGGGATACAGCGCGCTTCCTTCACACGCGGTACGGCGCGTTCAATCTGGAGATCAACGACGTGCTGCTGACTGCGGTGTGTCGGAGCTTCAGGGAAAGCCAGAAAACGGATTCCCTGTCCGTGCAGATGGAGGGGCACGGAAGGGAATACATCGGGGAGGGACTGCTCACGGACCGAACCGTGGGATGGTTCACATCCATCTACCCGGTCATCTTTGAAAACCTGAATGGCGACCTGGAGCATGACCTGAAGACCGTGAAGGAGACGCTGCACAGGATTCCGAACAAGGGCGTGGGGTACAACATACTGCGATTGATTGAAGGGAAGGAGGAAGTGGATTTCCCGACGGACCGCGTTGCCCGGATCGGGTTCAATTACCTGGGCGAGATGGACGCGGAGGCTTCGGCGGAGGGGGCGTACTTTGACAGCGCGGACATCCCAACCGGCCCGGACTTCAGCCCGAAGAACGTGTTCGGCCCGGATCTGTCCATCAACTGTCTGGTTCAGAAAGGGCAGTTCTGTCTTGCTCTGGACTATAATCAGGCGCTGTACAGCGCTCAGACGGCGCGGGAGTTGGCGGACGGGATACTGTCGCAGCTGGTCAGTATCCGTAAATACCTGTCTGTGTGCAGCGGGCCGATGACGACCGCCTCCGACCTTGGCGAAACACAGTGGAGCGAGGAAGCGTTTGAAGCCGTGATGGCGGACTTTGCCGCACGGGCAGAGCGGGTGGAGCGGATATATCCGCTGCTTCCGCTGCAGGAGGGCATGCTGCTCAAGCACCTCTCGGAGCCGGAGTCCTGGGCCTATCGCCTGGTGAGCATCTTCGAAATGGAGGGGTTGCTTTCGGAAGACCAGCTTCGCCGCGCGTTGGAACGACTGGGCGAAAAGCATGAGGTGCTGCGCACGGCCATCATACACAAGAACGTAAGCATAGCCAGGCAGGCGATCGTGGATCGGCGGCTTGGCCTTGCCATGACTGACCTGAGCGGGGAAAAGGATCCGGAGGCGGCTGTGCTTCACCTCAGGGAGGAGATACTGTCCCATGGATTCGATCTACAGAACAGGCCCCTGTTTGGCCTGACCTGCGCAAAGAAAGACAGCGCCCACTGTTACCTGATCGTTGCGACCCATCACATCATCGTGGACGGCTGGTGCATCCAACTCTATATGGGCGACCTGTTCCGCTTCCTGCGGGAGGAGCTCTGTGGGCATCGGACGGAAGACACCGCCCCATCCACCGCGGGCCGTTATGAGGCCGCGGTGCGGGAGATACTGCAGAAGGATATGAAACAGGGGCTTTCGTACTGGCGTACCCTGCTGTCGGATTATGAAACCAAAGCGGAGATCCCTTCTTACGGCATGGCGCCGGAAGGAGAGAGCGCCGCGTCCGATGAACTCGCCATCACCCTGAGCGCGGAGGAAACCCGGCGGTTTGAAGCGCTGTGCCGCCGGGAGGGGGCAACCATCAACAACGGCACGGAGCTTTTGTGGGGACTGGTGCTGGGAACCTGCAGCCGAGCGGAGGATGTGGTCTTTGCCAAGGTGGTCTCAGGGCGGGACAATACGAGGACCCGGGTGGATGATGTGGTGGGCCTATTCATCAACTCGGTGCCTGTGCGTGTGCGCTGGGACCGGAATACCACGGCCCGGGCAGCGCTGCGCTCGCTTCAGGCGCAGACAGCCGCGGGCAATGCCTGGGACTTCTGCCCCCTGTCCGCTATCCAGCAGGAAACACCCCTTGGCAGCGACCTGCTTTCGACAGTGCTGGCGTTTGAAAACTATGTCGGAGGGGAGGAAGACCTGAAGCAGGAAGGACACCTGCGGCCGGTGCTGACCCGCGAGGAGCATTTCGATGCCGTCAATCCGTCCGCGTATGTGTCGGAAGGCCGCCTGACCCTTCATATCACTTTCGACAGGAGCCTCTACCGGGAGGCAGAGATTCAGAGGGTGCTTGAGCTGTTCGGGCAGCTGGCGCGGGAGATTATCCATAATCCGGACGCGGCGCTTTCCGGCCTGAAATTGCTGAATACAGAAGCGTCAAAAGCCGTTGTGAAATTGTCCGGAGGCGCAGGGCTGGAGTATGACAGAAGCGAGACCTGGCTTACGCTGTTCCATGCCTGGGCAGAGAAGACGCCGGATCACACGGCCGTGGTGGACAGCGAGGGCAGCTATACCTACGCGGAGCTGGATCAGGCTTCAAATGCGGTGGCGGCTTATCTGATCGATCACGGCGTGACGCAGAACAGCTTTGTCGCGGTCAGGCTGGGCCGCGTGAAGGCGTTCGTGGCGGCGGTTATCGGCATCCAGAAGGCGGGAGCCGCCTATGTGCCGGTCGATCCGGACTATCCGGAGGAGCGCATCGCGTATATACTGGAGGATTCTGAGGCGAAGACTGTGATGACGGAGGAGACGATCCTCCGCGCACTGGAGGATTACCCGAATGCAAAACCGGTGAATCGCGCGACACCCGCGCACCGCGCTTATATGATCTATACGTCAGGCTCCACCGGAAAGCCGAAGGGCGTGATACAGAGTCATCGCTCGCTTCGCGCGTTCACGGCCTGGAGGATCCATGAGCTTGGAATAGGCCGTGACAGCATCCACGCCGTACATGCCAGCTTTGCCTTTGACGCTTCGCTTGACGACCTGATCTGCCCGCTGGCCGCCGGAGGCACGATACATATTCTTTCGGATGATCTGCGCAGGGATATGGCCGGGATGAAGGATTACTTCGCGCGGAACCATATCACGGCGCTCACCATGTCCACTCAAATCGGCATGTCCATGGTGAATCAGTATCCGGATATGGGACTCAGGTTTGTCATGATGGGCGGAGAGAAGATGTTGCCCTGCGCAAGGACGGGCATCAGGCTGATCAACGGCTACGGGCCGACGGAGTTTACGGTCTGTTCGTCCCTTCATGTTGTGGATCAGGAAAAGGATGTGGATATTCCCATCGGCCGCCCCGTGCCGAATACATGGTCATTCATCTGCAATGAATACGGAAACCTGCTGCCGCAGGGGATGGCGGGAGAACTGTGCCTGGCCGGAGCTCAGATTGCGGAAGGCTACTGGAAGCAGAAGACGCTGACAGATGAAAAGTTTGTGCCCTGTCCATTCCTTGACGGGCAGGACGCGAAGATGTATCGCACCGGAGATCTGGCGAGGTATAACGAGGACGGGGAGCTGGAATTCCTCGGGCGCATCGACACCCAGGTGAAGCTCAGGGGCTTTAGAATCGAACTGGGAGAGATCGAAACGGCAGCCAGCCGGTATGAGGGGATCACTCACGCTGTGGCGGAGGTGTGCGGGGATCTGCTGGTGCTCTTCTATACGGCAAACCGGCTGATTGAGCAGGGCGCCCTGCGCGGGATGCTCACAAAAACCCTGACGGAGTACATGATTCCGTCGGCATTTGTGAAACTGGATGAGCTGCCCATGACGCCAAACGGCAAGGTGGACCGCAAGGCCCTGCGGAAAATGTCCGTTGTTTCGGATGAGGATGTGGTCATTCCCGAAAACGAAAGTGAACGGAAGCTCAGCGACCTGGTCAGCGAGGTACTCTCGGGCAGGAAGGTCAGTGTCACCTCCGAGCTTCAGAGGGAAGGGCTGACATCCATCGCTGCCATGCGTCTTGGCGCGCTGATTTCCCAGGTGTTCGGAAAGAGCTTCAGGCTCTCCGACCTGAAGGTGTACGGCACAATCCGAAAGATTGCGCGGCACCTGTTCACAGAAAGCGAGGAGGAGCGCTTTGGCCTGCGGGCCAGTTATCCGCTGTCCTCTGTTCAGCAGGGCATCTATGTGGAGAGCATGGCCAACTTCAACTCGACTGTCTACAACACGCCCGCCCTGTTGAAACTGGACCGGGATGTGGACATCGCCAGGCTTAAGCAGGCCATCATTCAGGCGGTGAACGCGCACCCCTACATGAAAATGCGTCTTTCCTCGGATGAAAATGGACAAATTACAGCCGAACGCAGGGACGATGACCCGCCGTTGATCTCCGAGACTGAATTTGATTCCCTGCAGAACGGCTTCGACAATCTGGTCTATCCGTTCAGGCTGATCGGGGACAGCCTGTTCAGGATATCGATCATCCGTTCTGAATCGGCAAATTACCTGTTTATGGACGGACACCATATCGCGTTTGACGGAGAGTCCATCCAGATCTTCATGCGGGACATTAACCGGGCGTATGCCGGGGAAACGCTCATAAAGGAAAGCTTCACAGGCTTTGAAGTCGCCCTGCTTGAGGAAAAGCTTCGCCAGGGCACCCACTTCGAAACGGCGAAGGAATACTATACCACGCTGCTGGACGGGATTGACACAGACTGCCTGCCCGTCTATGACAAGGACATGGAGGCAATGGAAATCGGGTATCTGACCGTTGACGCTCCGGTGGACATGGACAACATGCTGCGTGATGTCGTGAAAGATGGTGGCGTGACGCTCAACGGGCTGTGGAACGCTGCCTTCGGCCTGGCCCTGTCGAGATTTCTGTACCGGGATGACAGCGTCTACACGACGATTTACAACGGCAGGAACGATTCCCGACTCAGCGAAAGTGTCGGTATGTTTGTCCATACGCTTCCTGTCGTCTGCCGGGTGGAGGAGGGTGAGTCCGGCATAGCCTATGCCAAGCGGATCGGGCAGCAGCTGACGGACAGCATGACCAACGACATCTATTCATTCGCCGAGATCTCCAGGCAGTTTGACATCAAGGCGAATATCATCTTTGCCTACCAGGGCAGACTGGGCACTGATGTGATGGTAGGCGGACGGAAGGCTGAGAGCATTCCGCTTGAGTTGAATGCCATCAAGGCGCAGTTGATGATCAATGTGTACGAGAAAGACGACGGCTTTGAAATAACCTGTGAATACGATTCGCAGCACTTTGAAGCGTGGAACGTCAGGGCGCTTCTTAAGGCTGCTGTACGGGCGTTCAGCGGGCTGATCAGGGATCAGAAGATCAGCGAGATCTCGCTGGTCAGTCCGGACGAGAAGCGGATGATGGATGGCTGCAACCAGACCGAGAGGCCTGTTGAGCCCACGGATATCGTTACCCTGTTCAGACGGACGGCAGAGAAGCGTCCGCAGAATACAGCTGTTATTTATAAGGACAAGGTGTTGACATATCAGGCGCTTGACGATCTGTCCGATCGCGTCGCGGCGTATCTGCAGGATAAGGGGATCGGCGCGGGAGATGTCGTCGGCATACTCATTCCACGCAACGAATACATGGTTGTGACTGCCCTGGGTGCGCTGAAGGCAGGCGCGGCCTACCAGCCGCTGGATCCCACTTATCCGGCCGAACGGCTGAGGCTGATGATCGAGGATTCCGCTGCGAAGGCACTGATCGAGGATGAAGCTCTGAAAGCGCTGATTCCCGATTATGCGGGGGTGGTTCTGGATACCCGGCAGATTGAGCAGTTGCCTGCCAGAAAGCCGTTGGAGATGGAACCCGGACCGGACGCGCTGTTCATACTGCTGTATACATCCGGCACCACGGGCGTGCCGAAGGGCGTGATGCTGACGCACGGAAATCTGGTGAACTTCTGCCAGTGGTACAGGAACTATTTCACACTTACAGAAGATTCGATTGTTTCGGCGTATGCGAGCTTTGGCTTTGACGCATGTATGATGGATCTGTATCCTGCTCTGACCACAGGCGCCTGTGTATGCATCGTCCCCGAGGAAATGAAGCTGAACCCGCCAGAGCTGAATGCCTATTTTGAAAAGAACCGCGTTTCCCATGCCTTCATGACCACGCAGATGGCGCGTATGTTCGCCATAAACTTTAAGGATACTCATGTGAAGGTACTGATAGCAGGTGGTGAAAAGCTGGTTCCCTTTGCACCGGAGGGTAATTTTACATTTTATAATGGATATGGACCCACCGAGTGTACCATTTTTTCAACAATATATCCGGTGGAGGGAAAGAACTTCCGCGTACCGATCGGAGTTCCCCTGGATAATTACAAGGCCTATGTGGTCGGGAAGAATGGATTGGAGCTTCCTGTGGGCGCGGTTGGCGAGCTCTGGATCTCGGGATTTGGCGTGGCCAAGGGGTATCTGAACAAGCCCGAGCTGACCGAGAAGGCATTCCAGCGCAACCCCTTCTGCGACGCGCCAGGATTTGACCGCGTCTACCGCACCGGGGACATCGTGCGCAGACTGCCTGATGGAAAGATCGATTTCGTCGGCAGAAAAGACGAACAGGTGAAGATTCGCGGTTTCCGGATCGAGCTGACCGAGGTAGAGGGCGCGATCAGAGGATACAACGGGATCAGGAATGCCACGGTACAGGCTTTCGACGACCCCTCCGGAAACGGTAAATATATCGCAGCTTATGTGGTAGCGGATGAAGCCGTGGATTTTGCGGCGCTCTCGGACTATATCAGAAGCATGAAGCCCGATTACATGGTTCCCTCCGCATTCATGCAGCTGGATGCGATTCCGCTGAACCAGAATCAGAAGGTCAACAGGAAGAAGCTTCCGATCCCTTCAAGGCGGGAGGAGAAAAAGGCGAATGTGGAGCCCACCACGCCGCTGGAGAAGGAAATCTGCGAGGCATTTGCCAGGATACTGGGGCTAAATCATGTGGGGGCTTTAGACAGCTTCTTTGAACTCGGTGGGACATCCATTACCGCTGCAAGCATGCTCACTTATGCCATCCGCAGAGGCTACAGGATTGTATATAAGGATGTTTTTGACAATCCTACGCCAAGGCAGCTCGCGCATGTGATTGCCGGCCAGAAACGGTCAGAAAAATCGAGACAGGCGGCGGAATATGACTATGATAAAATTGATCGCTTCATCGCGTACAATGTCATGGAACACGTGGATGAAATCGCATCAAAGCCCCTGGGGGATGTGATACTCACCGGTGCCACGGGCTTCCTGGGCATCCATGTGCTTGCAGCATTCCTGGCAAAAACAGAGGGCAGGATATACTGCCTGATGCGGAAAAACCGGTCGAAAACCTTGGAAGCCCGTCTGATGGGCCTAATGGTGTATTACTTTGGGGAAACCCATTCGGAGCTGTTTGGCAACCGCATTTTCTGCGTCGAGGGAGATATTACCGACAAAGAATCCCTTCTCGCCCTTGACGGCATAAAGGCGGATATGATCATCAACTGCGCTGCCTGTGTGAAGCATTTTATCAAGGACGACCTGTTGGATCGGATCAACTATCATGGTGTGGAAAATCTGATCGAGGCCTGCCTGAAAAACGACATGAAGCTTGTCCATGTCTCAACACTGTCTGTTGGCGGCAGTATGCCGGCGGATCAGGCGGGCGTACTCTATGAGAATATGCTCTATATGGGCCAATACGTGGACAACGATTACGTTCGAACCAAATTCCTTGCTGAGCGTGCTATTCTTTCCGCCAGAGTGGAAAGAAGCCTGAATGCGGTTATCCTGCGTGCCGGAAACCTGATGGGGCGATATACGGACGGCGAGTTCCAGATCAACTTCAGCACCAACGCCTTCATGCGTTCCTTCTGGGCGTACAAGCATCTTGGCGTCTACCCGATCACGTCTCTCGCACAGCAGGTGGAGTTTTCGCCCATTGATGCCACCGCTGACGCGGTCCTCGCACTTGCGGGCGTCGACAGCAGATTCAGCATCTTCAACATCAACAATAATCACTCCGTTCCCCTGGCGGATATCGTTTTTGCCATGAAGCATTACGGTTTCAAGATTCAAATCGTCTCGCAGGCGGAGTTTGAGCGGATACTGCATGAAGCTTCGGAAAAGGAGTCCGAGAGTGAAACGATCATGTCGCTGCTGGCATACGAAACCGGGGATGACGAGAATCTTGTGGCTGTAAAGAGCGATAATTTCTTTACTACCAATGCGCTTTACCGACTTGATTTCCAATGGCCCATCATAGATAATCGGTATCTGGTGAAGCTGATCGCCGGTATTGACTCACTGGGCTTTTTTGACAGACTGTAATGGTGGGACAATAGCGCTTGCGATTCCGTATAAGACAGGGGGATGGTTCTGTACCTTATCCTGCATACAGCGGTCGCAAATGAGGTTGATGCTCTTGTTCTCGGTGCTTTTGGCTGCGGTGCTTTTATGAATGATCCGGATGTGGTGGCTAAAGCGTATGCTGATGTGGTACGGGAATACAAACAGTATTTCAGAATGATCGAGTTCGCGGTGTTCTGTATGCCACAGGAAACCAGAAACTATGATGCTTTCAGAAGATTCTTGGATGCTTGAAAGCATGAAAGCAGAAACTGTATACCCGGAGCGGCAGATGTTCGGTTTCATGCTGCTCTTTTTATTTTTCCCTCACCCGTTGCTATGTCCCTTTTATAACGGTAACATCCGACCAATGTTAGCGTCGGGTGAAAAGGGCCATTTTGCGTCGGGAATAAAGGGCCATTTTCA
>CAMVEB010000049.1 GCA_947166385.1 uncultured Clostridia bacterium
TAGAGTGTTTGACTACGAATCAAAAGGTCGTGGGTTCGAATCCCGCCGGGCTCACTTCCCCGGAAGCCTTGAAAATAAAGGTTCCGGGGATTTTCTTTTGCCCGAAAACAGAAGCTAAAGTGAAACACTGATCTTGTTTCATTATTGAATAAAAAAAGAAATAATATCTTTACAAAAATATAATAATAATGTAATATATTTTTGCGCACAGCAAAAAATAAAAAAAGGCTCATCCAGGTAATGGCTTGTACAAAAAGTGTTGATTCCTGTGAATTTGGTGTTTTTGACATTATGGGGAGGTTGTTGTGTGAGAAAAAGAACCATAGCGCTTCTTTTTGTACTTATCTCAGTTGTTCATTCTTCCAGCCTGGGTGAAACCCTTAAGTACGGAATGCGGGGAGATTCTGTCAGAATGCTTCAGCAGGCATTAATAGATCAAGGTTATCTGACAGGGAATGCTGATGGAGTGTTCGGTTATCAGACGGAAGCGGCAGTTTGTGCTTTTCAGCAGGCGAAGAAGCTGAAAGTTGATGGCCTGGCGGGGGCGAAAACGCAGGAGGCACTTCAAATAAAAACAGGCAGTAATGAAAACAGTCATTTTTCAGGTGACTACAGTACGATTCATGAATCAAGCGATCCAATCCGGATAAGGCTCCTTCAGAAAGCATTGATCCAGATGAAATACCTGAGAGGAGACCCGGACGGCTCGTATGGTGCGATGACAAAAGCTGCTGTCATTTCTTTTCAGAAGAATAACAAACTGAAACAGGATGGTATCGCCGGGAAGAAAACCTTAAATGCGATAGAAAGCGCACTGGCTAAAGGACATAAAGCAATCAACACCATAGATGATGCTCCTCCGCTGGAGAATACTGCCGGAAAGATGGATGCCCCACGGAAAGAAGAAATACAATTACTTCACTGGTATAACGATATCAAACCGTCCTTGAAATATAAAGCCAGGTTAACTGTATATGAACCGGTTTCCGGACTGGCATGGACGCTGATGGTTCATTCAAAAGGACGTCATTGCGACGCGGAACCACTGACGCTGATGGATACCCAGATTATGCTGAAGGCATTCAATGGGAAAAATACATGGAGTCAAAAGGGGGTTTATGTGCTCCTCCCGGATGGCCGCTGGACGGTCGGAGCGACACATACCGTTCCGCATCTGAACGGATATATTAAAGATAATGGTTTCGATGGACATTTGTGTGTGCATTTTTACCGGGACATGGAAGAATGCACACAGAAAGATCCCAATTATGGAGTGAGTAATCAGAATACGATCCGAGCATTGTGGAATAAGTGAGTGGGAAGCCGGAAGTGGTTTGTTTGTGGTTTATCTGGTTTTGCCTTGCCTTTTTCCTCGCGGCGGCCACTGCAGCGGACAGAAAGATTTGCAATCATGGCATATTTCATCGCATCATCCGCCGTTTTCGCTTGAATTGTATGAGCGATTCCTATATAATCTACGGAAGAAATTGTATAGGCTGCTATTTGCTTATATGAAAACAAGAGAACGCATCTGAACGCGGGGGAATCCTATATGAGCAGAAAATCAGGACAACCGTTATCCTTTGCCAGCATCGCACTTGCACTGGCCAATGACTACTGTCAGCTTTTTGTGATTGATTCCGATGACGACAGCTACATCGAATATACGACCATCGGCGCGGACAAGGAGCTCGTTCAGGCTTCGGCCGGCGAAAACTTCTTTCAGGCTGTTCCCAAGGAGGCCAGAAAACAGGTCTGGCCGGAGGATCTTGACTATTTCCTGAACGCTTTTCAGAAGGACACCATGATCAGAGCACTGGAAAACGGCCGTTCCTTTTCGCTGACGTACCGGCTGAATCTCGAAGGAAATCCGCATTATTTCTCCCTGAAAGCCATTCGCGCCAGCGATCATAATATCATCATCGGTGTCCAGGATGTGGATGACCGGAAACGGAAGGAACTGGAGCACGAAGCGGAAAGCCGGACATATACGGAGATTGTGAAATCTCTTGCCAGCCAGTATGAAGCCATCTACCATGTGGATCTTACCACAGGCCATTATATGGAATACAGCTCCAGCAGCCGTTTCGGCTTTTTCCGGCCGGGCGAGGACTTTTTCGAAGTATCAAGAAGCAATATTCAGAAGGTGATCCATCCGGAGGACAGGGACCGCGTCCTGCACGAAATTGACCGGGATGTCCTGCTGAATAACATCCGGACATCCGGCTCGTTCACGATCGTTTACCGGCAGATTTTTGACGGCGTGCCGCAATACATGGAGCTGCTGGCATTCCACCAGGAGGATAACGAGGACCGCCTGGTGGTCGGCGTGCGCAACATTGACGCCCAGAAGAAGCGGGAAGAGGAAAGCGAAACCTATCAGCGGATCGCGGGCGCGCTGGCCAGCCGCTATGAGGTCATTTACTACATCAACACCGATACCGGCGCCTACACCCTCTACAGTGCCAGCGAACAGTACGCGAAGCTCGGGACGACCGTGCAGGGCAGCGACTTCTTTACCGACGCCGCGGCGGATATCCGGATCTATATTCATCCGGACGACGTGGATGTCACCCTGCAGAAACTCAGCAAGGACCGGCTGATGCATGACCTGCAGCAGAACGGCATGGTTTCCATCACCTATCGGCAGATTCTCGGCGGAAAGCACCGGTATATGAATATGCAGGTGGTTCAGCCCCTGAATGATTCCCATCATATCGTGATCGGCGTATCCAACACGGACACGCAGGTCCGCCGGGAACAGTCCCTGCGCGCTCAGAATCAGACATTCAATGATATTTCCCTGGCCCTGGCCCAACAATATGAAGTCATCTACCATGTCAATATCCGAACGAATGAATACGCGGAGTACAGCGCCAGCGAGAAATACGCCAGGCTGAAAGTGGGCACCAGAGGGAAAAACTTCTTCAGCGAAACACAGATGAATATGAAGCGTGATATCTATCCGGAGGATCTGCCAATGCTGGCGCATGCCATGCAGAAGGAGAATCTGCTGAAAACTCTGTTTTCCTACGGAAAGACGATTCTGAATTACCGCCTGATGATTGATGGAAGGCCGCAGTATGTTTCCCTGTACGCGATTCTTCCGAAGGAAGACTCGGATCATATCATCGTTTCCGTGGCCAATATCGACGCTTCCAAACGGATGGAGGAAGCTTATCAGGACGCGCTGGATCTGGCCAACAAGGATGCCATGACAGGGGTGAAAAACAAGCGGGCCTATGCCCAGACAGAAGCGGAGATGGACCAGCAGATTCAGGCCGGGGAACAGAAGCCTTTTTCCGTGATTGTCTGCGACCTGAACGGTCTGAAACAGGTCAATGACACACAGGGCCATAAGGCCGGCGATGATTATATCAGCAGTACCTGCGCCGTTATTTGCGACGTATTCTGCCACAGTCCCGTGTTCAGGATCGGCGGCGACGAATTCGCTGTGATTCTTCAGGGCCGGGACCATGACAGCCGGGAAGAGCTGATCCAACAGTTTTCCGCAGCACTGGACGCAAATAAGCACACGGATATCCGGCCGTGCGCGTTCGGAATCTCCGAATATGATTCCGGAAAAGACATGCGCGTCCAGGATGTGTTTGAGCGGGCGGACAAACTGATGTATAAAGACAAGGAAAGATGCAAGAAAGGGATCAGCAACCCCAAATAACCGCGGCTGACCGATCCGGTGATTCTGCATTTTCTGAAAGAAGGACTGTTTAATGCATTCGATAAAGACCAAGATTACGGCGATGACCGTCTGCGTTATCGTGATCGCCATGGTGATCGCTGCCGTTTACGGTGTGACGGCTATCCGGGATGTCGGAAACCGTGACGCGGAACAGACGCTCCTCCTGCTGTGCGAAACCGGGCAGAAAGATCTGGACTATTATTTTCAAAATGTGGAACGGTCGGTCAAAACCGTTGAGGCCTATGTGGAATCCGATCTGGACGGGGTGGATGACGAAAACCTTCAGGCCCATATGGATCGGGTCAGCGATGTTTTTCAGAAACTGGCGTACAACACGAACGGCGTTCTGACGTATTATTACCGGATCGATCCGGAAGTGAATCAGCATGTCAAAGGCTTCTGGTACGTTAATACGGAGGAAAACGGCTTCCAGGAGCACGAGGTGACGGATATTACCGGTTATGATACGAAGGATACCTCCAAACTGGTCTGGTTCACTGTCCCCAAGGCAACCGGAGAAGGCGTCTGGCTGACACCCTATATCACGGAAAATCTGGATGCCCGCGTTATTTCCTATAATGTTCCCGTCTATCATGAGGAACAGTTTATCGGCGTCATCGGCATTGAGATTGACTACTCCACGATGGCGGAAGTCGTGAATCACATCACGCTTTTTGATCATGGATATGCCTTCCTGAATGATAAAGAGGGAAACGTTGTCTATCATCCTCAAATGGACGTTACCACCATGGAATCGCAGCCCAAGGTGCCGGACGGGCTGCTCAGCACGGACAAATTCATTTATTACACCTTTAACGGGGTTGAAAAGCAGGCGGTCTGGCTTCCCTTAAGCAACGGGATGCGCCTGAATGTGACGGTGCCGGTTCAGGAGATCAACGCGGCCTGGAACAAATGGTATTCGGAGATTACGATTGCCTTTGCCATCCTGCTGGTCATCTTTGTCATCCTGATCATGACCTTCACAGGGCAGATCACCAGACCGCTTCAGAAACTGTCAAAAGCCGCGGAGCAGATCAGTGAAGGCTACTATGATACGGAGCTGGACTATGACAAGAAGGACGAAGTTGGCGTTCTCACCGCTTCCTTCAAAAAGCTTATCGTGAATCTGAACGACCATATCAGGAACCTGAACGATATGGCCTGTATCGATGCACTGACCGGAATCGGAAACCGTCTGGCGCTCCGGCGCGACTACGACTCCTATCAGGGACATGAGGTCACTGTCGTCATGGCGGACCTGAATGACTTCAAGATGATTAACGATACGCACGGCCATGAGGAGGGGGACCGTATTCTCCGGGAAATGGGCCAACTGCTCTCCGAGACTTTCGGAAAGGAATACTGCTATCGGTACGGCGGTGATGAATTCCTTGCCATCGTGCCGGATCTTCCGGAATCAGCGTTCCATGAGAAGCTGGATGCCTTCAAACAGAAAAAGCTCACCATGGACGGCAAGGCCGGGGCGGGGTTCTCCGTCGGTTTTGTCCGCGCGATGCTGAACGATTCAGATACGCTGCGGAAGCTCATCTCAGGTGCGGATGAGAAAATGTATGAAACCAAGCGGGAGAAGAACCGTGCTGCCGCCATCGGGCACGAAATGCCGGAAACCCAGATGAAAGCCACTGAATATACGGTCGGTGAGCTGAAAGCGTTTCTGAAGGAAATGTCTGAAAAGTATGCCCTTGCCCGGGTGGTGGATCCGATTGAGTGCAGAATTATTGAGCTGCAGGATGACGGCGGCATCAACATGAATGAAAGCTGCTACGGCATATGGAATTCAGAGCAGAAGTGCATCAACTGTTCCAGCGCACTGGCCTGCAGGACCGGATGCCATCAGGAGAAGGCAGAGCATTTCAAAGACAACTATTACTTTGTTCAGTCCAATCCTGTCAAACTGCGGCTGAAAAACGGCAGCACCTACAACGCGGTTGTCGAATTAGTGAATGTCGAGCAGGAAAGCGACCTGGCGGTCAATAACAGAGAAGCTGAAAATATCGGCAGCAGAGCGGCGCATTATCTTTCCCATCACGACAGTTTAACCAATGTGCTCAACTCGGATGCCTTCTATGAGCTTGCCCGCGGGATGATCCAAAACAGTCCGGGCCAGTCCTGGGTGATGATTACCTCGAATATTATGAATTTCAGACTGGTCAACACGCTGTTCGGAGACCAGAGAGGGAATGAGGTCCTCGCGCAAACGGCATCCATGCTGAGAGAAGTCTCGGAAGCTTCGAGAGGCCTGTGCGGAAGACTCAGTACAGACCAGTTCGCAGTGCTCCTCCCCGGGAGCGCATACAGGGAGGAACGGCTGACCTCCATCGCCCGGACGCTGGCAGAAATCTATAACAGCGGAATTTACACGTTCTGTATTCACTTCGGCGTCTGTGAAATCGATGACCCGTCCATTCCGGTGTCTGTGATGTGCGGACGGGCGAATTCAGCCCTCCGTACGATCCGGGAGGATCTGACCCGTACCGTGGCATATTTTGACGATGCCATCCTTCAGAAGATCCTGATGGAGCATACCATCCTCGGCAGTTTTGAAGAAGCGCTCCACAGCGGGCAGTTCAGGATGTATCTGCAGCCTCTGGTCAGAGAGGACGGACGCGTGACAGGGGCAGAGGCGCTGGTCAGATGGCACAGACCCGACGGTTCTGTGATGCTGCCGGGAGACTTTATTGAAACCCTGGAAACCGCGGGCATGATCCATCAGCTGGACCGGTATATGTGGGAACTCGCAGTGAAGCAGCTGAGTCTGTGGAAAGGAACAGACAAGCAGGAGCTGACCATCTCCGTCAATGTTTCCGCCAAGGACTTTTACAGCATCGATGTTGCCCGCGTGATCACAGAGCTTGTTGATCAATACGGGGCGGACAGCCGTCTGCTCCGGCTGGAAATCACGGAAACGGCGTTCCTCGGCGAGCCGGAAAAATATGAAAGCATTGTGTCGGAACTTCGTCAGAAGGGCTTCCTGGTGGAAATTGATGATTTCGGAAAAGACAATTCCACACTGAGCTTCCTGAAAGACATGAAAGCGGACGTGCTGAAAATCGATATGAGCTTCTTAAAGGAAATCAAAGACAACATGCGGAGCCGGATCATTCTGCAGTCTGTCATCAGCATGGCAGATTCTCTGGGAATGGACGTGATTACAGAAGGCATCGAAACGCAGGAGCAACTCCAGGTTCTGACGGAAATGGGCTGTCATCATTTCCAGGGATTCCTCTTCTGCTGCCCGGTTCCGGTCGATGTTTTTGAGATGAAGTATTTTTCTGATGATCAAGGGGATGGACATGGTATCGCATAAGAGGTGAACAATCCGCCATTCGTTCAGCGGAGGATGATCCGTTCCGCGCTGACAGCCGGAATGACGGTTTCCGCCTGCAATCCTTCGCTGTACATCTTCTCCATTCCGAAGATCCCGTACACCGTCACCATACATCCGGTATCAAACCCATCCGGGATCAATTCTTTTCCGCACCGCACCTGGAATACCTGGTCGGTGTAATTCTTTCCTTCCGTCCCGATGGCAAAGACCGTCTCGTCCCCATCCTGACCGGTTACGGCAATGACCTTGCCGAGCAGGCCGATCTGCGCGCCTTCATACCTGTCCGGCGCTTTCATAATCTCCATGTAGGGAATCGGCGGATAGGAGTTCTCGTTGAAGACCGCGCTGTCCGCGACGGTGATCCTTAGGGTCACCGAGTCTTCTTTCGCGTCCGGGTTTTCGATGCGAATTGTCCCTTCTCCCGCTTCAATCGGTTCAATCTGGATTTCATTTGCGGCATTCAGAGCTGCTCCGAAGCATGTTCCTTCGCTCTCGACCGTCAGCCAGATTCCTTTCTGGTTCAGTAGGACCGGAATCAGCAATCCGCTCTTTTCCGTTACGATATATTCCTCCGCCCCGACGCTGAAAGTCGGCACCCTCACCTGAACCGCCGCGCTCAGGTTGCTTCCGTCTGTCGTTGTACAGGTAATCTCGCAGTTTCCCTGTCCCACAGCTTCGATCATTCCGCCGTTTACCCGAGCAACAAATACGTTGGAGGAAGTCCAGATCACGTCTTTCTTTGTCGCGTCGTCCGGGCTGATGATTGCCTCCACCATTTTTGTTTCTCCGACCGCCATGCTGATCCCGCTCTCACTCAGGGTCAGCCCTGTGACCGTCCGATTCACATGCACCGTGCATCGGACGGCAATTCCGGTTCCGTCTGTCGTTTCGCAAATGATTCCGCATTCTCCAGGGCTCACCGTTGAAATCATTCCATTCTTATCAACCGTGGCAATCTCCTCGTTTTCGCTCAGGAAAGTCAGCTGTCTGTTTCCGGCGTCTTCCGGCTCGATTCGTACTGCCATTTGTCTCTTTTCGCCCATGGACAGGATGATTTCTTCTTCTTCGGGGATCAGGGCGGTTACGCCCTGAATGACACGAATTTCAAAGTTTGAATTTACCGGCTTTTTCCCTGTCGCCGACTCGTCCGTGCTTGTCGCGGTGATCGTCGCTGTTCCGGGGGCTATCCCTCTCACCACGCGGTTCTCATCAATCGTGGCAATTGATTCATCGCTGCTTTGCCAGATGACATTCTGGCTGTAGGCGTCTTCCGGCTCCACGGTGAATCCCAGTACTGTCATGGCAAGTTGTTCATTATTTCCCAACACCAGCGGCTCGTCCTGGCCCCAGATGAGGATACTCTCCACCGCTACCGCTGCATGGACGGTATAGCAGGCCGACAGATACGGATTGTCCGCCGCTGCTGCCGTGATCACGGCATCTCCCCCGCTCACGGCTTTCACTGTGCCGGCCGGCGTCACACTGGCCACCTTTTCATCGCTCGTGGTCCAGATCAGGTTGGTCATCGCCGGCGCATCATCTGTCAGCCGGTCAATGACCGGCAGCATCCGGATCGTCTCCCCCAGGTAGAGGACCGTTTCTTCCGTCTCGAAAGAAATCCTCCGGTCCGCATGCTCCAGCGCGTATTGCCGGTCCAGTTCCTCCATCCGGGTTTTCACCGCTTCCTGAATCTGAAGCAGTTCCTCGTAGGAATACTGAGTCACGTCAAATTCCGCGCAGGCCGTACCGATCATCAGGCACAGTGCAATCCCAAAAGCCAGTATCCGTTTCGCTGTCGCCATTTTTCCGCCGCTCCTTCCGTCTCGCATGACATCCGTCCGGTGTTCACTTTTACCGTGTTTCGCAACTCAATCTTCCAAAATCCAGACATTGGAAATTTTTACGAATATATTATAGAAGAAAGTCGCTTTTATGTCAATTCCTAACATTTTTATCTCGTTGCAGGGGCCCCTGTTCTGTCACCTCTCATACCAGACAAATCATCTTTTCACCCGACGGCCCGCGGAAAATGATTTCGCCGGATCGTCCGATTCCGCTTGAATTGCAGGAGCGATTCCTATATAATCATTGCATAAGCTGTACAGGCTGTTATTTACTTATATAAACAGGAAAACGGATCTGAATAAGGGATTATCAGGAACTGACAGGGGGGGGACAGCCACATGAAACGAATCATCGCTCTTTTGATCTGCCTGCTGCTGATGCTGTGCACGATGATTCCGCAGGCCGCATCCGCGCAGGACACAGCGCAGAAAACCGTCCGGGTCGGCTGGTATGAATCCGCTTTCCACCGAACGGATCAGTTCGGAAGGAAATCCGGATACGGGTATGAATATCAGCAGCGGATCGCGATCTACACTGGCTGGACGTATGAATACGTGGAGGGAAGCTGGTCAGAGCTGCTCGAAAAGCTGATCGCGGGCGATCTGGACATGCTCAGCGACGTATCCTATACGCCGGAGCGCGCAGAAAAGATCCTGTACTCCTCCGAGGCAATGGGCTCGGAAGGCTATCATGTATTCATCGCGCCGGACAACACGGAAATCAGGCCGGATGACTTCTCCACCCTGAACGGGAAACGGGTCGGCGTGAATAAAAACAGCATTCAGGAGCGGCTTTTCACCGAATGGGCGGAAAACCACGGTATCGCGGCAGAGATCATCGAGTCGTCGGAGAAGACACCGGTGCTCCTCGACATGCTGGCAAACGGCGAGTTCGACGCACTGGTCACGCTGGACACCTACGGCAACACCGCGGATGTGGTTCCGGTATGGAAGATCGGCTTCGCGGAATCCTACTTCGGGATCAACAGGAACCGTCCCGATCTGAAGCAGGACCTGGATATTGCCATGAACCGGCTCTTTGAGGATAACCGGGATTACAACCAGCAGCTGGCGGAACGGTTCAACAGGGCAGGGTCTGTCAGCAGCTTCCTCACGCCGGAAGAAAAAGACTGGCTTGCCGCTCACAACGGAACGATCCGGATCGGCTACCGGGACAATTTTCTGCCGTTCTGCGCGCAGGATCCGGACACCCATGCGCTTACCGGCGCGCTGGCTGATTATCTGGTGCTCGCGGAAAATTGCCAGAAAAACGCACAGCTCCGTTTTGAGGCCCAGCCGTTTGCTTCGACGGATGATGCCATGCAGGCACTGGCCGGCGGCGGGATTGACTGTATTTTTCCGCTGAGCCTCAGCGCCTATGACGGGGAGCAGCTGGGCGTTGCCAGTACGGATCCGCTGGTGCGTTCCGAGATGTACGCCGTCGTCAGAAGCACGGATTACCGGGGGCTGGAACGGGATCAGGAATGGACCGTTGCCATCGTGACGGGAAATCCGAACTACGATGCATTCGTGAAAGATTATTTCCCAAACTGGAAGATCGAACATTTTGAAGAGAGCGAGCCGGCATTTCAGGCCGTTACTTCCGGGAAGGCGGACTGTGGGCTGGTCAGCAATTACCGGATCGGCCTTCTGGGTGACTACCTTGTCAAATACAATCTTTCCCCGCTGACAACAAACGAGGTCGCGGACGTCGCCTTCACGGTGAGGCGGGAAGACGACTGTCTGTATTCCATCCTGAACAAGGTGACACGGATTTATCCGGATACGGAGATCAATTCCTCGCTGACCAATTATGCGCTGCAGAAGCAGCCGGCCAGCGTCGGTGATTTTATCCGGGCCAATCTGATCTACATCATCAGCTGCGCAGCGCTGGTCATCATCCTCATTCTGCTGCTGATCCTCCGAAACGCGCGGATCACCGCGAAGGAGGAGGAAGGCCGCCGGATCATATCCGAAGCCGAGCGGGATCCGCTGACGCATCTGTACAACTGGAACTTCTTCCTGGTGTATGCCACCCGGCTTTGTCATGAGTTCCCAGAAAAGCAGATGGACGCGGTCACCCTGAACATCGACCGCTTCCATTCCATCAACGCGCTGCACGGACGGGAATACGGCGACAGCATCCTCCGGGAACTGGGCAGCCTGATCGAAGACAGCCTGTCCGGAACGGAGGGGATCGCCGGCCGGTCCCATGCGGACCGCTTTATGATCTACTGCCCCCGGGGACAGGACTGGCAGGCGATGCTGGGACACTTCCAGGCACGGATGGACGAAAAGTTCGACAAAGCCAACGTTCATCTGCGGATGGGCGTAAAAGCCTGGCAGGAAGGGCTGGAACCGGAATCTCAGTTTGATAAAGCCAGAACCGCCTGCAATCAGTCCCGCGGGGAAATCAAATCCAGGCCGGCGATCTATGACGCGGCCATGGAGCAGCGGGAGGAGCGCGACCAGCGTCTGCTGAACGATCTGCCCCACGCGCTGGACCGTCATGAGCTGGAAGTGTATTACCAGCCCAAATATGATATCCGGTCGGATCAGCCGAAGCTGGCCAGCGCGGAAGCCCTGGTCCGGTGGAAGCATCCGGAACTGGGCATGATCAGGCCGGACGATTTTATCACGCTGTTTGAAAAGAGCGGACAGATCAGCATCCTGGATAATTATGTCTGGGAAGAAGCCGCCCGCCAGATCGCCGCCTGGCGCGATCTGTACAGGATCACCCTCCCGGTATCCGTCAACCTTTCCAGAGTGGACGTGTTTGATCCGAGTCTGATCGATACGCTGGACGGCATTCTGAAACGCAATGGCCTGAAGAGCAGCGATCTGAAGCTCGAAGTGACCGAATCCGCCTATACCGAGAATGCCGAGCAGCTTATCCGGGTGATCAATGAACTGCGGGAGAAAGGCTATGAGATCGAAATGGATGACTTCGGTTCCGGCTATTCCTCGCTGAACATGCTTTCTTCCCTGCCGGTTGACGTCCTGAAAATGGATATTGACTTTATCCGGAATATCGAGCGGAACGAGAAGGATTTCCGCCTTGTGGAGCTGATCATCGATATTGCCCGGTATCTGAAGGTGCCTGTGATCGCGGAAGGCGTGGAGACGGAGAATCAGCTGAAGCTGCTGAAGGGCGCAGGCTGCGATCTGGTGCAGGGTTATTACTTCTCCAAGCCTCTGCCCGCGGACGAATTTGAGCGAAAGATCCTCTGAGAATTGTCTCCGGCCAGGCCGGCGAGAGGAGGAAACACGATGGGAAAGATCCGGCGGGAAGATCTGGAAATGAAGATTCCGGCGCTGCTGCATCTTTCCCGGCTGGGTTACGGCTATCTTTCCCGGGAACAGCTCCGCGGACGGGACCGGACGATGAATCTTCTTCCGGAAACGCTGAAGGCTGCCGTCGAACGGATCAACGGCGTCCGGATCCCGGCGGAAATGTTCGGGCAGCTGACGGACGATCTCCGGATCCGGCTGGACGCGGAGGACCTGGGCAGGCATTTTTACCGGACAATCCGCGACGGATGGAATGGGCTTCGCCTGATTGACTTTGCACATCCTAATAACAATCTGTTTCAGTGCGCGGCGGAACTGGCCTGCGGAAGCGGCGCGGGGAGCTTCCGGCCGGATATCACGCTGTTTGTGAACGGCCTGCCCCTGGCCATGATTGAGGTCAAAAGCGGGAAACGAGCCGGAGGATTCCGGACGGAATTTAACCGGATGCTGGAAAGATCCAGCGGAAGGGACAGCCGGCGGTATCTTCAATGCGCGCAGGTCTGGGCCTTTTCCGATGACCGCTCGGAGGATCCGGACAGGCTGCTTCCGACGGAGGGGACGTTTTACGCGACGGTGGTTCCGGAGGATTTTCCGGTCTATACGGCGCGGGGGAGACAATCCGGGTCCCGGCCCCGGCTGCTCCGCCGGAACACGGAGGAGGAAAAACGGATCCTGGAGGAAAGTGGCATCCGGGAACTCCCGCACACCCGGGCATTCCTGAGGCATCTGTCCCCGGACAAACCGGCCCACCGCATGATCTCGGCGCTTTTTTATCCGGAAAGGTTTCTGTTTCTCCTGCGATACGGTATCCAGTATGTGCAGGAAACAGATCCGGCAGGGAAGGCAGTGCTGCTGACCCGGAGGATGCTGACCGCCGGGCAGATATCCGCGCTCCGGGCGCTGACCGGGAAGGCCAGGCGCGGCTTCCGCAACTGGACGGTGCCGGCCTGCGGGGCCGCTGGGGAACAGGCGTTCCACGCCGCCCTGGCCGCGCTGCTGCGGGACCTGAAGCCCGGGGCCGGGCTGTACTGGGTCTCCGCCGACGATGCGCAGCTGCGGCAGGATCGGGTGGCGCTGGAGGCCTGCGGGATTCCGTGCATTTTGGGGGAAGCAGCGAAAGAGAATCAGCTGATCCTGATCCCGGCCGACCAGGATCTCCCAAACCAGCTATGGGAAGCGGACGCGCGCGAAGTTGCCGGAGGCAGGGTTTATATCCTTCCTCAGCCGGTTGTCCGGTACGGGCAGAATGGATCTTTCGCCGCGGGGCTGCGGCGGGCGGACCCGGAAGCGATCCTGGTCACGAGAAGAACCGACCTCTTTCCGGAGGGCGGGTTTTCCGCGATCCTGCTGCGGATGGAAGTAAAGGGCGGGGCACCGGACTGATTTTTTGATCTTCGCCCCTTGCGGAAACGGCCTTTTTCCGATATAGTAAACACAGAGAAGACAAAGAATCCGGATTCCTGCAGGAGGTCTTTCATGTACTCGATCCGTGTCAAGATCATCGCCGTCACCATCGCCGCGATCCTGGCCAGCGTGCTGGTTCTGGGCGGCATCGGCATGATCAAAGTGAAGCAGGAGAGCGAACGCTCTTCTGTGGAGCGGATGAGCACGACCTGCATGACCCTGCAGCAGAAGCTGAACGTCTACCTGGGCAGCCTGGAGCAGTCCGTGCAGATGGGCATCCATATCGCGGAAGATTCGCTGGAGGGGATGGACATGGCGCTGTTCTCCTCCTCCCTGACAGCGGAACAGAAGGAACAGCTGGATACTGCGCTGGAGGCGCATACGGCGGAAGTCGAGCATGCCTTCAGCAGTATTGCCGAAAACACCCAGGGCGTTGTGACCTACTATTACTGCATCAATGACGATCTGGGCTCCTCGGAACACGGCTTTTTCCTGGACGCGACGCAGGGCAACGGGTTTATCCGACGCGATCCGCTGATCTCCTCTGAACTGGATCTCAACGACACGGAGCATACCACCTGGTATTATTCCCCCGTCAAAGGCGGCAGACCCATGTGGATCGGCCCGTATAAGGCCCATTTCCTGAATGAGGCGCTGACGGTTTCCTATGTGGCGCCGATCTACTGCTACGGTTTCCTGTTGGGCGTGCTGGGCATGGATATCCTTTTCGAAACGCTGGTGGACCAGATCCGGGATGTCCATGTTTATGATACCGGCATCGTGTTCCTGACGGACAAGGATGGGACGATTCTGTACCATCCCACGCTGGAGAGCGGGATCAATGTCTACAGCCTGAACCAGACGGCGGACAGGAGCCTGCTGAAGCGCACCAGCAGCGGGGATGAGATGATCCGCTTTGACTTTGACGGCGTGGAAAAACAGCTGGCGTTCACGACACTGCGGAACAAGATCAAACTCGGGATCAGCGCGCGGGTTTCGGAAATTTCCGCCAACCTGCATCAGATCATACGGATTATCGTTTTCTCCGTTCTGGGTCTGACCGCCATCTTCTCTGTTATCGCACTGCTGCTGGTACGAGCGTTCACGAAGCCCCTGAGGGAGCTGTCCGTAGCTTCCCAGCGACTGGCGGACGGGGACTACGATGTGGAACTGAACTACCAGGGCCAGGATGAAGTCGGTACGCTGACCAGGGCCTTTACCCAGATGCGGGATACCCTGAAGATGCATATCAGCGATCTGAACAGCAAGGCGTATTCGGACGCGCTGACCGGCGTGAAAAACAAAGCCGCGTTCAATATCGCGACCGCGCGCCTGAACAATGAGATCCGCACGTCTCCGGAAAGCTCGCCGCCGGAATTTGCCGTCGTGGCGTTTGACTGCAACGGCCTAAAGAAGATCAACGACGAGCATGGCCATGAGTTCGGGGATCTCTACCTGCAGGCAGCCTGCTCCCTGATCTGCCGGGTGTTTGCCCACAGCCCGGTCTTCCGCCTGGGCGGCGACGAATTCGAGACCATCCTGCAGCAGACCGATTATGAGAACCGCTATCAGCTGATGACCGAATTTGACCGGGCGGCGGCAAAAGAAAATTCCCAGGTGAAGTATCCCTGGGAGAGGGTGAACGTTGCCAAGGGCCTGGCGGAATACCTGCCCGGAACCGACTGGGACTTTGAAGCGGTCTACAGCCGGGCGGACGGCCTGATGTACGAGGACAAGCGGAAGAACCGTTAACGGATGGTGAAGTACTTCTCCGGCACGGTGACTGCGGTGGTGTTCATGTACCGGCCGGGATTCCCCATGATGTAGGTATCCTGATAGATCAGAAAAGCTTTGTTGTTTACGGCTCCCGTCACCGCATCGGTGTATGTGGAGCCGTTCCATTTGGAGCCGGGTGCGAAGACATCCACGGCGGCGAAAAAATCCTCCATGTTCAGCATCTGCGCTTCGCCTTTGATAACATTCCAGGCGTGCTGCGCGAGGCCGGCGGTGAGGGAATAGCCGAAGCTGCTGGTCCAGGTGCCGAAGCGGCCCGCGCCGCCCTTTTCGCAGACGGCCTTTTCCACCAGGGGCAGGATTTTGCTGAAATCATTGCCGGTGTCGCTCAGATCCAGTCCCAGCGCCCCGGGATATCCCATCAGGGGAGAGGGAAGGTCCGCCTCGATGAAGTACCCGCCGTTGGCCAGCAGCTGGCGGATCAGGGGCTCGGTATGCGCGTCGTTGGTGCAGAAGAAAGCGGCGTTTTTGCCGTATTTCTCATTGACCCAGACGGGGACATTCTGCTCGATAAAGGCCTGCGCCATCGAGGTTTCCACCTGAGTCGGATCGGGCGCCGTCTCTCTCACAAACTTTATCCCCATCTCCTCACAGGCCGCCTTCATGATACTGATCCGGCGACTCATGGCTTCACTGGCCTCGTGACGGGGGAAAGAGATATGGACGAAGGTATCGCATCCCAGATCATGGGCTGTGTGGATGATCAGGTATCCGCGGGCGACAAAGTCGCTCTTGATGACCAGATCAGCGTAATCCGAGATATAGGCCAGATCCTCATGCGACTGCCCGGCGAGGCACAGGATGTCCGGTCGGATCTCCTTCACCAGCTGGAACCCTTCCGCCGTCCCGGGTACCCCCTGGTCCACGATGATGGCCTTCATCAGGGGATCTTCCGCAAAAGCCACGATCATATCAACCGTGGTCTGCTGTTCCTCGGTGAATTTGTCCGGGTAAGTCCCAAGCTTCACCCGGTCCTCCCCGTACTTCGCCTGGAAATCCCGGGCGCCCAGCAGGTTGTCCTCCGTCTGGACTTCCGAGCCGGTGATAATGGCGATATGGAAATTATCTTCCGCGGCAACTGCCGGGACGGCAAACAGCGCCAGCAACAGGACCGCGGATAAAAGCATGCCCAACAGTTTTTTCATGGCAATTCTCCTTCCACTATGGATTTCAGCAACAAATGATTCAACTTCTTTTTTTCTTATTCTATCAGATTTTTCTGCTCCCGGGAAGACCCGGAAAAAGAAAAAACAGCCGGAAGGAAAAGCGCGGGGAATAAAAGACTGCAAATGAATGACCGCGCAATGATTACATTATCCGGAAAGAAGGGAAATGAACGAGTATTTCCGGACATTTCCCGGGAAATCGCGGTCAGAAAAGGATGATTCACAGTTATTCATGCTTTCTGAGAGTTTACAAAGTCCTGCATGTCCAATTTGGTAAATTTTCCTATGAGTATTGTCTTTTCATTTTTCCTGTGCTATCATAAGCGTGGTTTCTTGCACCTTTTTTTCAGCATATAGAAACATAAGAAACAGACTCCATGTAATCGAAATGTAACCAACTCCGGAGCTTTTCCGGAGATCAACAGGCAAACCAATACAGACAAGAAACGGGGTAAGGACAATGACGAAACGGTTCAGAATGATTCTCTCCACTCTCTGCGCGCTGGCGCTGCTGCTCACCTGCCTGCCGGCGGGCTTTGCGAATGAGGCCGAAGGCGATGCGCCGGACGTGAACATCGAGCTCCCGCAGGAAGAGTCTGCCCAGGAGCCTGAGGAGGAGCCGACCCAGCCGGAAGGAGAACCGATCCAGCCTGAGGGAGAACCGACCCAGCAGGAGGGAGAACCGACGCAGTCGGACGAGGAACCGACCCAGCCGGAAGGGGAACAGCCCCAGGAGATCATCTCCCCAGAGCTGACACTGGAAGATATTCCGGTGGAAGAACCGACCGTCCCCACCGAAGAAGAACCTGCTTCTCCGGACACTGATCCTGCCCCTGAAAAAGAGGAAGGGAAAGAAGCACAGGAAGAGCCGAAGGAAGATCCTCAGCCGGAAACACCCGACGGAGAGACGCCTGACACCGTAGATCCTGAAACGGCGCCGGAACAGGAGAAAGAGCCTGCCTCCGAACCCGAAGCGGAACCGGAGAAAGAACCGGAAGAAAAGACGAAGAAGGATAAGAAAGACAAGAAAGAGAAGGAAGAGACTCCCGCTGAACCAGAGGCTCAGCCTGATCCTGCCCTGAACCCCGAACAGGAAGAAGAGAAGGAATCCGGAAAGAAGTCCGACGAAGACAAAGAAAAAGACAAGGAAGAGGACAAAAAACAGGAGCTGCCGCTCCTGCAGGAAACCGGAAAACGGAGCATCCGCGGACAGGTTTCCCGGAAACAGCCGTTCCAGGTCCAGGTCACGGACGAATACGGCCGTACGATCCGCTTCGTCCTTGTCGTGCCCGAGAAGGATCTGATCACCGTTCTGTTTGAAAATTCTTCCGTCTCCCTGACCCCGGAAGAGAACGACGACCCGGAAAGCACGGATTTCATCTATTCCTTTGAAATGAACCTGAACAAGGATCAGATTTACACCATCACCCTGAAAACTGAAAAGGAAGGACCGGTCGACTTCCAGCTGAAGGTCCGGAAAAAGAAGACAGAAGAAGCTCCGAAGCAGGAAGAGCCACAGACTGAACAAGAACAGACCGAAGTCGAACCGCAGCAGGCACAGGAAGAGCAGGAAGAACCCGCACAGTATATAAAGGAAGAAACTCCCGCAGAACAGCCCGCGGCAGAGGAACCCCAGGAAGGAGATCTCCAGGGAGAAATCAAGGAAGAAGAACTTCAGAAAGAGGAAGAAGCCCCTATAACTGATCCGGAGGTCACCGACGAAACCGAAGGCGAAGAGGAAGACGGAACATCCGCCCCAGCCGAAGAAGCGAAGGAAGAAGAAATAAAAGAAGAGGAAATCAAGCAGGAAGAACAGGAACCGGAAGAGACTCAGGAAAAAGAGCCGGAGAAGGAAGAAGACCCGGAGAAGGCAGAAGAACAGGAACAGAAGGAAGAAGAAGAAGGAAGAGAACCGGAACCGGAACAACAGGAAGAAGAAAAACAACCTGAGCAGGAAGAAGAGATTCAACAGAAAGAGGAAGAGCCTGTCACTCCGCAGGATGAAGAGAAGGAAGAAATTTCTGACGATGAAACCATGCTGGAAATGGGATATTATAAAGTTCAGGTCATTTACCAGGACGGCGCGGATGTTTTCGATCGGTATGATACAGAAGCAGATCCGGCAGACCACATTGATGCCGGAACTGAATTATGGGTCAAAAAGACGGAAGACCGCGAATGGGCGGAGATTTATATCAATGATATTCAATCAACAGGAAAATATATCAAATGGGATGCCCTGATGATTATTCTGCAAAAGCAGGCGGAAGAAGCCGAAGAGACGGATCCGGAAGAGATGGAAGAACCGATTGCGAGGAGTATCAGACTGACATCTTCGCTGGATGGTTACAGTTATTCCGTATTGGGAATGACAGTGGAAATAACGGCCCATCTGATGGATTTCCATGAAGACGATGTCTATGAAATTAAGTGGCTCTACACTCCGGACCATGGAGAAACCTATTTTGAGATAGAAGGACAACATGGCGAGACAATGTCTTACATCCTGGATATTGAAAATTTGGATTATGGCTGGAAGACGATTGTCACCTTACTTTCGAACGAATAAGAGAAATCCGATTGACGTCTTTACGCATCAGATCTCAGATTTAGGAGGAAATCAATCATGGTACGGACTCATCATAGATTCATCGCTCTTTGGACAGCCATTATCATGCTGGCAACAATGATCACTCCAGCAGCAGGGGCTGGTGGAGTTGAATCGCCAACAATATATAATAATTCGCAACTAACGGTCAGCAATGTCCTGTTTTATGAAAACGCGACTACGCCAAGCACAGATCTTTCTCCGCTTCAAGACCGCAGCGATGGTAATACATGGCAGTACTATCTGGTTTTTGTCAATGAAACAAAGACAGACCAGACAAGAGTAAGCGCCATCACTGAATTAACGGCAGATACAGACAAACTGGTTCCGAATACGCAATTCAAAAACAACAACGGTGATAATATTACTTCTTTTGAATTCACAAAAGCAGTTATTGTGCGAACGTTGGATAACATACCCAAGATTAAAGAATACTTTGGAAATAATAACGACAGATATGAAGAGCCAAATGCCAATGGGGTTCTCGGGAATTACAGTTATAGCAGTACACTAACCCCACAAGGCGAGGATCATCTCATTCTTAACCTGAAAGCAACAAAATTGCCTTCTTTCACGATCAGCTTAAATAAGCCCAGCGGCGGACAACAGATACAAAACAATTATTATGTCTTTGCCACACTGAAGAAAGATGGAACTACCTATTATTATGCAGGGACCTCCCCATTGCAGTTTCCTGACGGATCAGATACTGTGACGGAAGAATTAAAGGTATTTAAAAATGGTGATAACCCTCAAGGCTCCAGCATCAATTATTCGAGCGGAGATAAAATCAACGTAAAACTTGTTCAGGCAAACAATCAGTGGTTTGTCAACGTAAATGCCAGCGGAATGAACGTCAGCGGCAACATCCTCGGCGTGAATGATTTGATCGACCAGTCAGAGGGCGGCGGAAAATATATCATTCAATCCATAACCGACCAAAGCAATCAAGCAACAATAACCCTGGGCAATCCGCCTGAAGCGAAAATTACAGTCATCGGAGCTGATAAGCTCGAACGCAATACCGGCAAATACTATGTGATCGGGCATCTAAAGGACGGTGCGGAATCTTACCTTGCAGGTTCTCCGCTGGATCTGAACAAATCATCGGAAACATATCCGATAACCAGTTTTGCGAATAAGAATAATTCTGCCAGTACTACAACACTCGGTGGAACGAAAACATATAATGCCCTCATCTATTATGATCAGAATGCAACAGACGAAACTGCAATAACAGATGTGTTAGCACATTATGCGGCAGATTATGATCAGAAAAAAGAAGGATGCATCTTTGGCGTTCAGGATCTGATTGAATCAAAGTACAGAATTAACGGTACGGGATTGGGAGATGTCAATAGTCCCGAAACGCAATTAAACATTTCAGATCTTGATACCTATAAAGTGAAAACAGAAGTCAGCGGCGGTGAGCTGAACAGCAGTAAGAATTATTATGCTTTCTTAGAAATGACAGAAACGGTAAAAATCCCCAATTCTGATCAATACGAAAAGAAGCATTATTATAGTCTTGTATCAATTAGTGATGCATTGAACGGATCCGAGAATCCTTCTTCTCCCATTCCCGTTCCTCCCTTTAAAACCGGAGCATCTGGAGATACTACGGAGTATTATTATACAGGAACACAAGATATCAAAACCACGCTTGTCCGTTCAGACAGCGGTATTGAACTGGCAGACGCAATATCCGGGACCAATGTCTCGAAATTTGAAGAAGGACAGATCACAGAAGGATATCAGGTATCATATGACCAGTCTGCCGGGTCTACGAAGATTAATCTGATTAAAGTCAACACAGGAGTGACTTCCAATACTCATGAAGTAAAAATCATCTTTTATGGCGCCGACAGGCAAACGAAGAAACCATATTCAGATCCGGATAGTTCTCAAAAGTATTATATCCTATCAACAATCAAGGATGCAGACAACGGAAAAATTCTTGCGTACAATATCACGGATGTCAGTTTTGACGGGACAACGACGGAGACTCTTGTATCAATTCCGGCAGATTATAAAGTAATAGACGCAAATGGCACGGATGAAGGAACAACAATCTATTTTGATCCGGAAATACATGATATTACTACAAGATTGTATCATAAGGATTCACGTCCCACCGATTATTTATCAGCAAAAGCAGGTAAAGATACCATTGCCGGTTATGATTTTATGGGTAACACCGTATCCACAGATAAACTGTCCAGCACCATAGAACTTCATGATTCATACAAGAAAGAATATCAGGTCAAATTCATCTATGATGTTGCCGGCACACCGGAGATCAGGCCTGATGATCATCTGTTCCTTCTTGTCAAACTGGAACATGCTACAACAAGCGATATACAGTATTTCCTGAAAAGAATCGGACCAGCGGATTCTACCATCTCGATAAAGAGTTATGATGATCATAGCGATCCTGCTATTCGCGGAGACTGGAAGATCCTCGATGGAAATCAACAAAAGGATGCCAACTATGTATTTACAGGAAACGAAAAAGCGACTGTCAGACTGATAAAAGCCAGTGGTAATGATTTGGAATTGCACAAGGCCGTTTCCGGCACCGAATGTACAGTTCTAACTGAAGGATATTTATTTAAAGGAGCAAAAATCAGTTATCCTGAACGGTATACAGACGAAAATATCGGCAATACCACTTCAACCATTACTGATTTTGTCAGATTTTCGAACGTTTCCGTTTCTTCAGATTATAACTATAAATCCATTTTGGGGAATGGATTGTATTACGGCATTACAGCCGAGAAATTGCAGCAAAACAACCATTTACAGACAAACTTTGCAGTAAATCACTTTGGACACACCGCGTCCAATATTACCCCCAATCTGTCCGGTACATCCGCAGGCCTGTTCTACGTAGGCCAGCTTGATTCCGGGACTATTCGTCTGGACAGTCAGTCCGCGGCAAACTCAAAGATCATCATGTATACGCCGGTCAGCGAATCCCAGATTGAAAAGATGGGCGGGCGTGAAGAACAGATTGAGATCTTGCCGGAAACAAGTGAAAACATCAGGGGTCATGTTGTTGATCCGATTATTGATCACGCGAGAAGCGTTTCAGCAGACATGAACGGCAATGAGCCAACATTCGATGTGATACCCGGAAGCAACGAAGTATCCATTGACACAACGGCTTTACCGGATGGGGCAACTATATACATTGATGCTGATAAGATTGCAGACAAACTTGAAACAACAGATGGACTGAGAATTCATAAACTTCCCGAGCAGGTTATTGTATTTAACTTTGATGAAAAGACCAACATCTACATCAAGCAGTTCAAAGTCAAAATTGGTGATGGCGAAGAAATGAATTCTACTACGTCTATTGCCAATGATTCCACAAATCTGGCCAAAGAAGCCATTGCCCGTACAATTGTATGGAACATTGCAACTCCAGGTGCAAATGTTACCCTGGACACTGTGGCGGGCATTGTTCTTGTGCCGAATGGCGATATAACAATTGCAGGCTCCAGTGCAGGCTGGATTGTTTGCGGCGGTACAGTCACCAACAATAATTCTGAGTGGCATAATATCTACTCAGGAATGCCTGCAATCGACAAAGCAAATGTTGTGGCTAAAAAGACAATTAACAATGTCAATGCCAAGAGCACTGAGAGATTTGATTTTGAACTTAAGTATTATTTTGACAATGCCTGGTATACAGCCAGATCTTTAGGCGCTAATATTCCTACCTCACAGAATAATGGTGCGTCTATTGAATTTGACAATTTGGATGTACTCGAAGGATGGAATATATTCCAGATTCATGAAACTGCGGTAAACACGGGAACACCTGACAGCAATACCTATCATATTGCCACGGAAAATACTTATTATGCGGCAATCAAAGCTATAAAACTGATGGATGGAAGCTTTGTTGCAGGGAATGCTGTATACTATAAGACTTTTAACGAAACCCAATTCAGTTCTGACGCGAGCAAGACAGATACAGAAATCGGTTTAAGTGATAAGATTACAGGAATTCCTGTTTTCAAGAATACCCAGGATACTTCAAGCAACGAAGTGCATGATGAAATAATCATCAGGAAAGTGGATAGCGCAAATCAGCTCATCAGTGGCGCCAAGTTCGCACTGTTCTCTGACTACAGGGCAAGGAATCAGATTAAAGAGTATTCGGGCAATCCAATTACAATTAAAACAAATGATCCGGCGCTTGGCAGGTACTTGCCGAAAGTGAGTGAGCCATATGCTGTCGGAAGCACTAATACAGAAACAAAAGTACTCTATCTGAAAGAAACAAAAGCACCTGACGGATATGAACTGGATACGACAATCTATAAGGTATTTATTACAAAATCCATCAGCAAAACAAACGAAAACGGAACGATCGTTACCCGCACAACGCATACTATAGAGTATGACAGAAAAGGAAGCCAAGATAAGAGTAAAGATATTGTAAACCAGAGAGACGAAGTAGGCAGCCTGACGGTACAGAAGACCGTCCAGTATAACGGAGTAACAGATACCGAAGCAGATGGCCTGACGTTCAATGTAGGTATCAGCACGACAGCTGTTGGCACGGATACTGCGATTGATGCAGCGAACGTGAAGACAATCACGGTAACGGATGGTATCGGGAGCGTAACGTTCAATAACCTGACAGTCGGCCAGACGTATTATGTATATGAAGTAAACGCAGACAATAAACCTGTCGGCACAAGCTACGGCGAATACACGGTAACGGGGAACGGAACGAGCCAGGAGATCACACGTACAGAACTGAACCCGACAGTAGACATTACAAACAACAA
>CAMVEB010000050.1 GCA_947166385.1 uncultured Clostridia bacterium
AGACCGCTTGTTTCGGCTGAGCTCACCGCTGACGAGATTTCCGCCACTGGCGGTCGTCGGCGATGAGCCCCGCTCCGCTTTGCACACATTGGGTGCCTGCAGAAGCAGACGCTCTTCCAATTTGCGCGGAGTAGGGACAAGAGGAAAGGGCGGAGGAGTCATAGCAGATGAACGAGGAAGAGCGGAAAGCGATCCGGAAGCAAGGTATCCGGGCGCGGGAAAGCCTGACGGAAGCGGAACGGGCGGAGAAATCTCGCCGGATCGCGGAGCGGATCGCGGAGACGGAAGAATACAGGAAGGCTGGGACGGTCATGATTTACCGGGCCGTGCGGGGGGAGGTCTCCCTGCAGGCGCTGACGGAGCACCCTGCTTCCGCGGGAAAGCGGTTTGCTTACCCGCGATGCCTGAACGATACCGCGATGGCGGCGATGATCCCCGGCGGATGGACGCCGGGGCCTTTCGGCATTCCGGAACCGGAGGCGGAGACCTCCGAGGAGGTTCCGCCGGAGGAGATCGATCTGGTGATCTGCCCGGGGACGGCCTTCGACAGCCGGGGCACGCGGCTGGGCATGGGCGGGGGATACTACGACCGGTTCCTGCCGCGGTGCAGGCGGGCCGGGATCATCATGGCGGCGTTTGAAGACCAGCGCGCGGAACGGATTCCCCGCATTGAGACAGACATCGGGATGGAGCGGATTATCACCGAGGCGGCGACTTACGCGGCGGAGAAGCGGGAGGAGGAGAAGCCATGAGGCTGACGACCCTATGCTACATCGAGAACCGGGGGCGGTACCTGATGATGCACCGGATCAAGAAGGGGCAGACGGACGAGAACGCGGGGAAATGGATCGGCCTGGGCGGCCACCTGCTGGAGGGGGAATCCCCGGCGGAATGCGTGCGGCGGGAGGTCCGGGAGGAAGCCGGGCTGGAAATGACGGAGCTGCGGCTGCGGGGGATCCTGACTTTTATCCTGCCGGACTGGGGAAACGAGATGACCTTCCTGTACACGGCGCGGGCGGAGGAAAAACCGCTGCCGGAGTGCGCGGAAGGCGTGCTGCAATGGGTGCCCAGGGAAGACATCGGGCAGCTGGAGCTGTGGGAAGGGGACCGGGCTTTTCTGCCACTGCTGGAGACGCGGGAGGAATGCTTCGAGATGAAGCTGATCTACGCGCCGGGCGGGGCGCTGATCCGCACGGAAACGGCGGAGCTTGATTTTTCCTCCGGCGGCGGGTACAATAATCATGGGCACGTTTGTGAATGAGAGGAAGTTTGCTGGAGAGATGTTTGAAAAATACGAAGTGATCCGGAACGCGGAGATGAGGGAGTACACCACGCTGAAGCTGGGCGGACCGGCGGAGTGGCTGGCTTTTCCGCGGAGCCGGGAGGAGATTATCGGCCTGTTTGCGGAAGCCGGCCGGGCCGGGATGCCGGTGACGGTGATCGGGCACGGGAGCAACCTGGTGGTGCTGGACGGCGGGATTCCGGGGCTGGTGATCCGGGTCGAAAAGAACATGCGCGGGATCCGGACGGAAGGGAACCGGATCACTGCCCAGGCCGGGGCGATGCTCGGCGCGGTGGCCGCGGCCGCCGCGGAGGCGGGGCTGACCGGGCTGGAATTTGCCGCCGGCATCCCGGGGACCATCGGCGGGGCGATGACGATGAACGCCGGCGCCTACGGCGGGGAGATGGCGGACGTGACGGTCCGGGTCGACGGCGTGTATCCGGACGGAAGGGCGGTCTCCCTGAACCGGGAGGAAATGGAATTCGGCTACCGGACGAGCGCGGTGAGCCGGTTGAACTTTGTGGTGACAGAAGTGACACTGGAGCTGGAGAGCGGAAATCCGGAAGCGATCCGGGCCAAGATGGCCGAGCTGAACGCCCAGCGGGCGGAGAAGCAGCCGCTGGACGCGCCCAGCGCGGGCAGCACCTTCAAGCGGCCGGAGGGCTTCTTCGCGGCGGCGCTGATCGACCAGTGCGGCCTGAAGGGATACAGCGTCGGGGAAACGGAAGTCAGCCGGAAGCACGCGGGATTCCTGGTGAACTACGGGAACAGCAGCGCAGACTACATGGCGCTGATGCGCCATGTTCAGAAAATCGTTGAGGAGCGGGCCGGCGTGCGGCTGGAGCCGGAAGTGCGCATCCTGGGCAAGGAGGCATCCATCTGATGAGACGCCCGGGAGACGGGCAGAGCTTCGCCGCCGGAGTCCGGCAGGAGCTGGTGCGCGTTCCGATGGGGAAGCCCTGCTGCATGCTGAGCGAGATTTCGGCGCTGACGCAGACCTCCGGGCACCTGGGGCTGCGGGGCGGGGGCCGGATGTCGGTCAGCTACCGGCTGGAGGACGCCGGAGTGGCGCGGCGGCTGTTCCAGCTGCTGAAAAAAAGGCTCGGGGTCAATCCGACGCTGCATTTTACCCAGACGCCCCAGCTGGGCGGAAGGCGGGTGTGCGTGCTGACGCTGAGCGGGGAGGACGCTCAGACCCTGCTGGGCGCCCTGCACATGACGGAGACGGACGAGGAGGGGCAGACGCACCTGAAACGGACGGCGCCGCGGCATCCCATGACCCGGCAATGCTGCCGGCGGGCATTCCTGCGGGGGGCTTTTCTGGGGGCCGGAACGGTGACAAACCCGGAGAAGGGGTATCACTTCGAATGGAAAGCGGAGGACGAGCATCTGTGCCGGCAGCTGCTGAAGCTGCTGGAGAAATGCGACCTGCCGGCTCATTCCTACCTGCGGAAGGGATCGCAGGTGGTTTACCTGAAAGGCGCGCAGCAGATTGCCGACGCGCTGGCGCTGATGGGCGCGGGGCAGAGCGTGCTGGAGATGGAGAATATCCGGATCCGGAAGCAGCTGCGGGCGGCCGCGGTGCGGGCAGCCAACTGCGACGAGCATAACGGCGAGCGGATGCTGGACGCGGGACAGAAACAGGCGGAGGCGATCCGCCAGATCATGCTGAAAGAGGGACTGTATACGCTGCCGAAGGGCCTGCGGGAGCTGGGCCGCCTGCGACTGGAGAATCCGGATCTGAGCCTGAAGGAACTGGGGGAGATGCTGGATCCGCCGGTGGGCAAGAGCGGCGTCAATCACCGGATGCGGCGGCTGATGGAGATCGCCGCGAAGATGGAAGAGAAACCGGAAACAGCAGAATGAAAGGGGGAAGAACGTGATCGCATCGCTGTGTTACACGCTGATGTACCTGGGATTCGGCGTTCTTTCCGTGCGGTTTCTGCTTCCGAGACACCGGCCGCTGAACCGGATCTGGCTGGGGCTGAGCCTCGGCGTGCTGGAAGAGATGTGGCTGCCGGCGATCTTCGCGTTTTTCTTCGGGTTCAACGCCCTGGCGCACACGGCGGCGGCAGGCCTGCTGCTGCTGATCACCCTGGGATGCCGGGCAGCGCGGGACCGGCGGGATCCTGCCCCCTGGGACGACAAGGAAAAGGCCATGCTGCGGCAGGTGCTGATCGTCGTGATTCCGCTGACGATCCTGAGCGCCTACCTGCAATACACGCATACAATGCGCGCGGACGCGGCGGGCAACTGGCGCGTCGGGCAGAGCACCTACGGGGACCTGCCGATGCACATGAGCTTTGTGACAGGGCTGGCGGGGAAACAGTTCCCGCCGGAGTATCCCTTCTTTCCGGGGGCCCGGCTGAGCTATCCCTTCCTGACGGACTCCTTCAGCACGACATTCTATCTGCTGGGCAGCAGCATCCAGGCGTCGCTGATCGTGCCGGGGGTGCTGATGATGACACTGTGCTACCTGGGCGTGCTGGTGCTGGGACGGGAGATGACGGCCGGCGGCAAGGCGGTGATCCTGGCCGCGCTGCTGTTCTTCCTGAACGGCGGGCTCGGGTTCCTGTACGACTTTGACCTAGCGGGCGGCGGATGGGAAGCGCAGGAAGGCGCCTCCTGGCTGACCCGCGTTGGACAGACGATTGCCGGATACTTCCGCACGGTGAGCGACCGGATCGGAAACATCCTGACCGGGTACTACAAAACGCCGACGAACCAGCCGGATCCGAACAACCTGCGCTGGTCGAACGTGATCTGCGACATGATGATTCCCCAGCGGACACTGCTGGGCGGCTGGTGCACGGTGATCCCGTGCTTCTACCTGCTGAATGCGGTTTTCCGCCCGCGGGCACGGGACGAGGAGAACGGCTGGCGGGGGCTGATCCTGCTGGCCGTGTGGGGAGGGGCGCTGCCGCTGATCCACACCCACAGCTTCCTGGCGCTGGGGCTGGCGAGCCTCGGATGCATGGCCTACGACCTGATCCACGGGGATCCGCGGGCGATGATGTTCCGCAGAAGCCGGCGGAAAATCCTGCTGCCCTACCTGGTGTACGGGGGGATTGCCGCGGCGCTGGCGGCGCCGCAGCTGCTGGCATTCACCTTCCGGCAGACTTTCTCGGGAACGGGGGTCAGCTTCCTGCAGTTCCAGTTCAACTGGGTGAACAACCCATCGGGCCGGGGGATGCGGGATCTGTACCTGTGGTTCTACATCAAAAATATCGGGCTGCCTTTCCTGGCGCTGATCGCGGCGCTGATCGACAAAAAGCCGCGGAACCGCCGGCTGTTCGCCATGGCGCTGCCGATCATCCTGGCGGCGGAATTCATCCGATTCCAGCCGAACGAATACGACAACAACAAGCTGCTGTATCTGGCCTGGCTGCCGTGCTGCATGATCATCGCGGACTGGTGCGGCGATGTGTGGAAGAAGATGAAGGGGATGCGCAGCCGGTACGCGCTGGCGGTGCTGGCGGCTGTGGTGACCTTCCTGAGCGCGGGGCTGACCGTGTGGCGCGAATGCGTATCGGACTACGTGGCCTTCAGCCGGGAGAGCGTCGAGGCCGGCGACTTCGTCCGAGACAGGACGGAGGAGGACGCGGTGTTCGTGACGGGAACGCAGCACCTGAACCCGGTGCTGTCCATCGCCGGGAGGGAGATCGTCTGCGGGCCGGATCTGTGGCTGTACTGGCACGGATTCAACACCGGGGAGCGGCAGACGGAGCTGAAGCTGTTCTACGAGGATCCGGAAGCGTATCCGGAGATTCCGCAGAAATACGGGGCCGGATACATCTACGTGTCCTCCTACGAACGGGGAAGCTACGACGTGGACGAGGAAGCCCTGGACAGGAACTACCTGAAGGTGTTCGAAAACGGGGAGGCCACCATCTGGAAAATACCGGAGGGATAAGGGGCCGGGCGCGGTTGCCCGGCTTTTTTCTTGCTTTTTAAAGGGATATGGGATAGAATATAGTGATATAATATGCGGGGAGGTGGCGGAATGAACGGGAAACTGACAGATCGGCCCGGAGTGTCGGGACAGGCAGGGCAGGTTTGGCTTGCTCCGGCGGTGCTGACGGCGCTGCTGGCGCTGGCGGCGGTCCTGGGCGTTCTGCCCCTGGCCGGCGCGATGCTGATTCTGCCGGTGGCGGCCGGGATGCTGACCGCGTACAGCGGGTGGGTTTCCGGGGCGGTGCTGTGCGCCGCCGGATGCGCGGCCGGGATGGCTGTTTTTCCGCAGATGGCCTGGCCGACGGTGCTGATCTGGTGCATCGGGAACGGGCTGGTGTGCGGGCTGAAGATGAAAAAGGCGATCATGCGCCCGATCCTGAGGACCGGGGTGTGCCTGGCCGCATGGGCGGCGGGGCTGATCACGCTGCTGCAGATCAGCGGCGGGCAGATCGTGAACGGACTGGCCCAGAGCGCGTGCGACCTGATTGACCGGAGCCCGGAGGGGACGGAGATCCTGCTGCGGGCCTACAGCGCGGGATACGCCCGCCTGCAGGGCACGGAGGCGATCACCCTGGCGTTCTATCCGATGACGATGACGGCGGGCGTGCGCACGCAGCTGCTGTACAGCCTGCGGGTTTCGCTGGAGGAGATCCTGCCCTCGCTGATCTGCTCGGTGATCGTGTATCATACGGCGCTGACTGTTCTGCTGGGAACGGTAATGCCGGACTGGCTGCGGCGGAAGCACGGCGAAAAGGGAGAGTTCTCCCCGATGGAACAGTGGTACATGCCGCGGCGGCTCGGATGGGCGGTCTTCGCCCTGTGCATGGGCTGGGTGATCGCCTTCCTGGCGGAAGACGGGATCGGCGCCTATCTGGGCTGGATGTGCGCGGATGTGTTCCGGGCGGCGTTTATGCTGCAGGGCATCTGCTGGATGCAGTGGATGGGAAAAAGGATGGGCATCGGGAGCACGATGCGGAACATCTGGAGCGTGGTGCTGTCGGTGCTGATTCCGCTGATCCCGATCCTGATGGGAATGATTGACCAGCGCAGGGACGCGCGTCACCTGCGTCCGGATAAGGAGGTTGAACAGGAATGAAGGTCGTATTGCTGAAAGATGTCCGCAACATGGGAAAACGGGACGATATCCTGACGGTCAGCGACGGATACGCGAGGAACTTTCTGTTTCCCCAGAAGCTGGCCGCCGAGGCGACTCCCGGCACGCTGAAGGAGATTGAGCGCAAGCGCGCCGCGCAGGACGCCCGGGAAGCGGAAATGAAGGCGGAGGCCACGGCCAAGGCGGAGCAGCTGAAGAACAAGGTGATCACGCTGCAGGTCAAATGCGGCGAAAAGGGCCGCCTGTACGGCAGCGTGACGAACGCCGAAGTGGCGGAAGCGCTGGAGAAGCAGTACGGGATCAAAGCCGACAAGCGGAAGATCGACATCGGGGACCCGATCCGGGAGGTCGGGATCCGGGAAATCTCCGTGTGGCTGTATGCCGGCGTGACGGCAAAAATGAAGCTGGACATCCAGCCGATTCAGAAATAACGGAGCGGAGAGATGGAAAATCCGGAGGAGTTCAGGGGTACGGCGCCGCCTCACAGCCTGGAGGCGGAAGTCAGCGTCCTCGGCGCAATGCTGCAGGACAGCACCGCTGTGCTCCGGGCGATGGAACAGCTGAAGCCGGACGATTTTTACCAGCCGGAGCACCGGGAGATTTTCTCGGTCATGTGCGAGCTGAGCCGGAACCACTCCCCGATCGACCTGGTGACGCTGCACACGGAACTGGCCCGGAAGGGATCCCTGGAAGGGGTCGGCGGGGACGCCTACCTGATGCGGATTCTGAACCAGGTGCCCACGACGGCGAACGTCAAGGCGTATATCGACATCGTGCTGGAGAAGAGCACGCTGCGGAAGCTGATCCAGGCCTGCCAGAACATATCGCGGGACTGCTACACGCAGCAGAGCCCGGTTCAGGATACGCTGGCCGCGGCGGAGAAGGCGATCTTCGACATCGTGATGAACCGGACAGACGGAGAGGCGCTGAAGCCGCTGGGCGAGGTTGTGGTCAAAACGCTGGCGCAGATCGAGGAGCTGTCGAAGCTGCACGGGGAGATCGCGGGCGTGCCGACCGGATTCATCGACCTGGACAGCCTGCTGACGGGGCTGCACAGCGGCGAACTGATCGTCGTCGGCGCCCGGCCCTCGATGGGCAAGACCTCCTTCGCCATCAACATCGCGGCCCACGCGGCGCTGAACAAGGGGAAATCCGTGGCGGTATTCACGCTGGAAATGCCGCGGGAACAGATTGCCATGAGAATGCTGTGCTCCGACGCCCGGGTGGATATGCAGCGGGTGCGGAAGGGAACGCTGAGCGACCAGGACTGGGTCCGCCTGGCCCAATCCCTGCGGCCGATGGCGGCCGCGCCGATGTACATCGACGATACGGCGGGCATCACGCCCAGCCAGCTGAGATCCCGCTGCCGGAGGCTGATGATGGACAAGGGGCTGGACCTGGTGGTGCTGGACTACCTGGGGCTGATGCGCGCCGACGGGCGGGTTGAGAACCGGCAGCTGGAGGTCAGCGAGATCAGCCGCCAGCTGAAGGCGATCGCGCTGGAGCTGAAAATCCCGATTGTCGCGTGCGCCCAGCTGAGCCGCGCCAACAAGGACCGGCTGGATAAGCGCCCGGTGCTGAGCGACCTGCGGGACTCCGGATCCATCGAGCAGGACGCGGACGTGGTGATGTTCCTGCACCGGGAGGAATACTACAACAAGGAGACCGAGGACAAGAACATCGGGGAAGTAATCATCTCCAAGCAGCGCAGCGGCCCGCTGGGGACAGTCAAGCTTGCGTGGCTGAGTGAATATACGACATTCGCCAACCTGGCGAAGGACTACAGCGCGTCGGGGGACGCGCCATTCTGAGAAGCGCCGCCGGAGGGCGGCGCGAAGAGGAGATTGAATGGAGAACTATTCGGTGAGCCAGCTGGTCCGGGACATGCGGTACGAAGGGTTCCTGCTGGTGCGGTCCGCGGAGAAGCGGAAGGACAGCAAGGGCAACGACTACGTGGACATGAACCTGACAGACCGGACGGGGGAGATCAACTGCAAGATCTGGAACTGGGACAACACGCAGCCGGTTCCGGAGAGCGGGAATCCCATCAAGATCCGCGCGACGGTGCAGGAATACAACGGACGCATGCAGCTGCGGGTTGAAAAATGGCGGATGGCCGCGGCAGAGGATCCGGTGGACATGAATCAGCTGGTGCCTGCCGCGCCGCGGAAGCCCGCGGACATGGCGGCGGAGATCCGGGAAACCGTGGCCGGCTTTGAAAGCGAGAACCTGCGGAAGCTGACGGAGGGCATGCTGGAGATCGCGGGGGACGAACTGGAATGGTTCCCGGCGGCCCAGCGGATGCACCACGCGGAGCGCAGCGGCCTGCTGCATCACACGACGGACATGCTGCGGATGGCCAAGGCGATGCTGGAGGTCTATCCCTGGCTGAACCGGGACCTGCTGCTGGCGGGCGTGATCATCCACGACCTGGGGAAGATCGAGGAGCTGAAAAGCGACCGGACCGGGAACGTGACGGACTACACGCGGGACGGCCAGCTGCTGGGGCACCTGGTGCGGGGGATCACCAACCTGAACCGGGTGGCGGACCGGCTGGGCATCCACGGCGAGACGGTGACGCTGCTGGAGCACATGCTGCTGAGCCACCACGGCGAGAGCGAATACGGCAGCCCGAAGGCCCCGATGTTCCCGGAGGCGGAGGCGCTGCACTGGATCGATATGATGGACGCCCGGATGAACACGATGAAGGGCGTCGAGGATAAGACGCCGGAAGGCGCTTTCAGCGAGAAAATCTTCAGCCTGGACCGGCGGGTATACCACCCCCTGTACCGGGACGACGCGGAATAAAAAAAGCACCGAGACAAGACGACGGAGGGATGAATCATGTGGAAGAAAAGAGTACTTTGCCTGGTCCTGGTCGTATGCGCGATTTTACTGACCGCCTGCCAGCAGCAGGAGACTTTCCCGAATCAGCCCAGGCAGAACACCGCCGAGACCGCGGAACAAGCCGCGCCGGTTCAGCAGGAATCCGCCCCGCAGCAGCTGATCTCGTCGCAGACCGACTTTGACTCCGGGGCGTACGACCCGACATCGGAAGAGGGCGGGGACAGCGAGTATATCGGCGACAACGGCACACCGGTGCCGACGGTGTACAGCGACTTCGCGGGCGCTACCCCGGTCAAGATCGACCCGATCGACAAGCCGACGCCGACGCCTCTGCCGAAGCTGACATTCTCCTACACCACGTATTCAGTATCCGCGTTCCACCTGACCTTCGACGGCCCGGCGGGCTGGATTCCGGACGAGAGCATCGCCGGCGTGTATACGCTGACGAATCCGGATCCTTCCATGGATTACGCGGCCAAAGTGGAAATCCGGGCGACGCCCGTCAACACCAACTACAACGCGAAGGAGCTGACCAAGGAAGTCAAGGCGGCGCTGGACAGCATCCGGAGCGAATGGAAATTCAAGACTTTCGAGGGCTCCGACACGGCATCCCGCTTCTTCATCGACGGGAACGGCGTGTATGCCTCCTTCAGGGGCAATCTGGACAACCTGGAAGAAACCGGCGTGGCCGGCCGCGTGATCATCAACTGCGTGAACAAGACGCTGTATGTCATGATCGTGAGCTATCCCAGGAGCATGGCGGACACCTTCGCGGAAGGCGTATACAACAAGGCGCGCCACACGATGAAGCTGGCCCAGTAAGCCCGGGAACCAGATCAATATCCATTGACCGGAGGCTGTAAAAGCAAGATGAAAAGGCCTGTACGTTTTCTCTCTCTGATCCTGTGCGTGATGCTGCTGGCGGGCGGCCTGACAACGGCCCGCGCGGCGGCTGTGACCATCCGGGTGACGCTGACCGGCATGCAGCCCGACGAAAACGGCTCCTTCCGCGAGATCACGCTGGAGGGTTCCTTCCGGGTGACGCAGAACGGCCAGGAGATCGGGATTATCTCGGTGGGACCGGAAAGCCTGACGCTGCTGAATCCCGAGCGGATCCGCCTGGAGCCCCTGCCGGAGACGATTCAGCCCGGATGGGATCTGAGCAGCGCGTATGTATCGCCGGACCTGTCCGCCGGCGGGGAAGTGACGGTCGCGGTTGTCGTATACCCGCTGAAGGACGCGATGGCGACGCCGGAGGTGAAGCCGGAGGCAACGCCGGCCGAAGTGCCGCTGCCGACGCCGGACGACGGCGCGGAGACGGACCCCGATGCCGGGGAACAGCCCGCGGAGAAGCCGGAGGCAACGCCGACGGGCCGGGGAAACATATCCTACCAGTCGATGCCGACACCGACCCTTCCGCCCTACGAGGAAAAGGATCTGACCACCCCGGAACCGGAGCTGAAAGGAATTCCGCAGGGAGAGAACACCGGATCGCTGCGGGTGCGGATTTTCAACGACAAGAACGGAAACGGCGTCGTCGGCCTCAGCGAGGACGGCATCCCGGACATCACGGTGTACCTGCTGAACGAAGCGGGAGAAGCCCTGGCCGCCGACAAGACGGACGAGGAAGGGGATGTGCTGTTCCTGCGGGTGCCGGAAGGCCGCTATATGACCCGGGTTTATCTGCCGGAGGGGTGGAACTTCTGCGACTTCGGCGGAACGGGCAGCATTGAAGCCAACGCGTACCAGTTCTCTATTGAAGATGAACAGACCAGCGATGTGCTGCAGATTGCCGGCGGGGAGGAAGCCCAGCAGGGCATCGGGATCCGCACCGCGCTGTCCGTGAGCGGATACTGCTGGCTGGACGAATCCGCCGACGGTCTGTACAAGGAAGGCGAGGCGATGATTCCCGGCGTGCGGATTACGCTGGAGCGGGAAAAGGATCACCTGCTGTACGAGACAACCTCCAAGGCGGACGGCAGCTGGAGCTTTGACCGGGTGCGCCCGGGGCTGTACGATATTACCGCGTATGTGCCGGACGGCATGATGTTCGCCAAATACACGAGCAACAGGGGAATCCGTTCCCTGCTGACGCGGGAAGGCGCGAGCAAGGCCAGCGCCATGATGAACCTGAACGACAACGAAAGCCGGAAGAACGTCTACTTTGGCTTTACCTGGGCCGGGCAGGTCTTCGGGCGGTGCTACCAGGACGCCAACTACAACGGAAAATACGACGAGGGCGAAGCGCCCATGCCCGGCGTCAAGATCGCGATCAGCAAACAGGCGACGCCGGACGAGGAATTCGCCACCACCTTCTCGGACGAGAACGGGATGTTCACGCTGACGGGACTGCGCGGCCATACCTACCGGATCCGCGCGGTGATGCCGAAGGACGGCAGCATCTTCACCAAGGTCGCGGAGGACGATCCGCTGGGGAACCATTTCCAGGCCCGGGCGGACCGGCGGGAAAACTTCTGGAATGACTTTGTGCTGAAAGACGCCGAAAGGCGGGAGATTGCCATCGGCGCGATTTACCCCGCGACGATCAAGGGAACGGTCTACAAGGACGACGACTTCAGCGCGACGGTGAGCGGGAAAGAACAGATCGTGACCAGCTTCAACGTTGCCCTGAAGGACAGCGCGGGAAATATCGTGGCGTCGGACAAGACCAGTGTCCGCGGCGTATACGAACTGACGGGGATCACGCCCGGAGAATACTCCCTGAGCGTGACCGCGATCAAGGGGTATGCCTTTACCCGCCTGGGCGAGGGGAACGTGATCCGGAACCTGAACTTCGGCGAGGGATATTCCGACCCGTTCCAGGTCGAGATGGGCGCCCAGCTGACCGGCATGGATATCGGCATGATCCGGCCCGGAACCGTACAGGGAACCGTTTTCGCGGACCTGAACGACAACGGGATCCGGGATGCCGGCGAGAACGGCCTGGCCGGCGTGACGGTGCGCCTGATGAACGAAGAGATGGAAGAAGCCTTTGCGGCGGAAATCGGCGCGGACGGGCAGTTCCTGTTCGACGCGGTGATGCCGGGGAAATATACGCTGGAATATGAACTGCCGGAGGGCGCGGTGTTCGCGAGAACGGCCGAAGGCGGCAACCGGATCGAAGCGGACGGGGACGAAAAGGGCAGGAGCGCCTCCTTCTCCTTTGCTACCGGGGATCTGTATGACGCACCGCTGTGCGGCGCGCTGACGCTGGGCCGGATTTCCGGCACGGCCTACCGGGACCACAACGGCAACGGCCTGATGGAAGACGAGGAAAAACTGGCGGGCATGACCGTGCAGCTGATTCCTTCCCGGAGCGAGCTGGAGGAAATCACCGTGGTGACCGGTGAGGACGGGGCCTTTGCCCTGGAAGACCTGCGGCCGGATACCTACACGCTGCGCATGGCCTGCCCGGAAGGCATGGTCATGAGCCGGACGGATCACCTGGAGCTGCCGATGACCGCCGGGAAAGCGGACCAGTCCGCGGCGCTGCAGGTGCCGATGGGGATGATCCGGGAAGAGCAGAAAGTCGGCGCGGTGATGCCCGCGGCGATCCGCGGCCAGATCTGGCTGGACGAGAACAACAACGGCCTGTTTGACGAGGGCGAACAGACGCCTGCCGGGTACCCGGTGCAGGTGATTGACGAAAGCACCGGACGGGTGTTTGACACGCCGGTGACGGACGAGGAGGGCGTGTTTGCCGCGGCGGGCATGATCCCCGGAAACTTCACGGTCTCCCTGCCCCTGGACGAGCGGACCGTGGCGCCGAAACCGGGCGACAGCATGTTCCGCGAGGAAAACGGCGCACTGGTGCTCAGCCACATCGCGCTGGAGGAGAACGAAGAAAAGGACAGCCTGCTGATGGGCGTGGTCCGGTATACCGGCATCAGCGGCCGGGCATGGATCGACCGCGGGGAAGGCATCGAAGGCCTGAGCGGCGTCCAGGTGGCGCTGAAGGACAGAGACGGAAACGACGTGCAGAACACCGTGACGGACGGAAACGGCCAGTACCGGTTCGATCATCTGATGCCCGGGGATTATTACCTGAACGCGACGGTGCCGGAAGGCTGCGTGATCATTGAACCGGGCGATGACCGGCTGCAGGGCGAGCTGCGCTCCGTGATCACGGAGACGGTGAACCGGATCGGGTCCTCCGAACTGCGGGAGCTGAAGATGGACCAAAACTGGACTGGCATGGATATCGGCAGCGTGCTGCCGGGCCGGCTGGGCGACTTCTGCTGGGTAGACCTGGACGAAGACGGTCTGCAGGGCGCCGGGGAACCGGGGATCGCCAACGTCCGGATTGAGCTGATGCGCAACGGAAACGTCATCGCGGAAACGGTGACGGATCAGTACGGATTCTACCGCTTCACCGATCTGTATCCGGCGGCTTATACCCTGCGGGTTTACGCGCCGGCGGAAGTGAAGCCGACGGTGCATCGGACGGATCCGCGGATGATCGCCTCCGTGCTGGAGGAGACAGAGGACGAGGTTGCGGTTTCCGTGCCGGTGACGGTGGAAAGCAACCGCGAAATGTACGACGCGGATCTCGGATTTGTATGCCGGAAGCCGGGCGTGCTGCCTGCGGACGCGGGGATCGGAAGGAAAATCCTCTGGTCCCAGGAGTAACGACCGCCGGCGGCGGAGATGGAGATTGAAAATATGATGAAAAAATGGGTCTGCCTGCTGCTGGCGCTGGTGATGCTCTGCGTTACCGGGCTGTCGGGCATGGCGGAAGACGACGATGACGGAGACGACTCCGCGGCGGTTCCCGTGGATGTGGAGGAGGAAGAGGAATCCGCTACAATGCAGGAAGCCCGCGAACTGAAGATGGGCGACGAGGGGGACGATGTGCTGTTCCTCCAGATCCGGCTGGACGACCTGCGCTACTTTGACGCCAGCCTGGACGGCAGATACGGGAAAGAAACGGAGGAGGCTGTTCGCCAGTTCCAGGAGGACAACGGACTGGAAGCCACAGGCATCGCGGATGTCAGGACTCAGATCCTGATCGCGGCCACCCAGTACCGCCTGCTGCGATACGGGTCCACCGGGGACGACGTCAAGGATCTGCAGCTGCGGCTGACCACGCTGGGATACTACAAGGGAAAGATCAGCGGAAACTATCTGGAGGCGACGCGCAGCGCCGTGAAGTCCTTCCAGCACGTGAACAAGCTGGAGGAGACCGGGGAAGCGGACCAGGAGACCCAGGAAGCGATTTATTCCGACTTTGCGATCGCCAAGGCGGACATGGAAGAGGAAACCAGCACGCCCCAGCCGGAACTGTCCAGCTTCCTGGTGGATGAGAACGAAAACGGCGCGCCGATGCCGGAAGCGCCGGTGGAATTCACCAAAAAGCTGAAGAGCGGATCCAGCGGGAAGCTGGTCAAACAGCTGCAGGAAAGGCTGCACGAGCTGGGATACTATGACGGCCCGATCAGCGGGAACTATCAGAAAAACACCGTGCGCGCCGTGAAAGCGGTCCAGACGCAGAACGGCATGGAAACCACCGGCGTGACGGACGAAGCGACCTGGAATATCATCTTCAACGACCGGAAAATCGTGATGCCGGATCAGACGCCCAAACCGACGCCGACGCCGGTGCCGATTCCCTTCGCGATCACGGTGGACGTGCGGAACCAGATCGTGCATGTATACGGCCGGGACGAGAACGGCGAATACACAGTCGTGGTGCGGCAGATGATCTGCTCGACAGGGAAGGTCGGAACGCCCAGCCCGGTGGGAGACTGGGTTCTGAACGGGCGGAAGGCGAAATGGTGCGTTTTTCCCAAATGGGGGGACTATGCCCGCTACTGGACGCGGATCAATTCTTCCGTCGCTTTCCACTCCCCGATCTACCGCTCGGTCAGCAACACGGACATGAAGGTCTCCAGCTACAACAAGCTGGGCCAGCGCGCCAGCCACGGATGCGTGCGGCTGACGGTGGCGGACGCGAAATGGATCTACGACAATGTGCCGGCAGGCGTGGTGGTGACTATCCGGGAGGATCTGCCGGTGAACCAGGAGCTGAAGGACGCCCTGATGCGCGAGAAGCCTCCGCTGAACACGAAATCCTGCACGCCGATCGCCACGCCGACACCCACGGCGGAGCCGGTCTACCGCAGCGATGTCAAGCCGGAACTGGGACGGCAGACGCTGCAGAAGAACAGCAACAATGAATATGTTTTCTGGGTGCAGAACCGGCTGAAGGAGCTGGGATACTACGACACGAAATGCACCGGCAGGATGCTGGACCGGACGGTTCAGGCGGTGAAGAATTTCCAGCGGGACCACGGATTCCACATCAACGGCATCGTGGACCAGAACGTGATTGACGCGATGTTTGAGGCAGAAAAAATAACGCCGGAACCCGGAACGGATCCGACGCCTGCCCCCAGCTCGAAGGGGAAATAATCAGTTTACTGAACAGTTTCTTGAAGCCTCGCCCAGGCCTCCGCGGCATCCGCCCGGCCGGCCAGGGCGGCTTTTTCATACCAGGCGGCGGCCTGCGCCGGATCCTTCTCCACGCCCTCGCCTGTTTCATAGGCATAGCCCAGGGCAAACATGCTGCGGCCGTTGCCGAGATCCGCGGCCTTCCTGTACCAGGAAAGGCCTTTTTCCGTATCCCGCGGGACGAGGTCGCCCTGCATATACAGATAACCGAGATAATCACAGGCCAGGTGGCTGCCGGCATTGGCGGCCTTCTCATAATACTCCAGGGCGGTATCCAGATCCCGCTCCATGCCTTTGCCCTGGGCATAGCAATAGGCCAGGCTCATGAGGCTGTCGGGGTCGCCGAGATCCGCGGCCTTCCGGTAATACTCCATGGCTTTGCTGTAATCCCGGTTGATCACGGTGCCTTCCTCATAATAGGTTCCCAGGAACCAGAAGCCTTCCGCACTTCCGAGATCCGCGGCCTTCTGATAATACTCCATGGCCTTGAAGGGATCCCGATCGATCCGCTGGCCGCGGTCATACAGATTGCCGAGGGCGATATACGCCGGGGCGTAGCCAAGCGTGCCCGCCATTTCATAGCAGGTGAAGGCGTGGGCCAGATCCTGCTCCAGCGGGAAGCCGATCTCATAGTAAGAAGCGAGGGCGCAGAGCGCGTCCGGCCGGCCGGTGTGCGCCAGATAACGGACGGCGGGGAAGGCGCGGATCTCATCCGGACTCAGGGCCTGCTCATCCAGGGAATCCGCCTTCGCTTTGCCGCAGGAGGAGCAGAGCTCCGACAGATTCTCCGTTCCGCAGCCCATGCAGCGCCAGATATTCCGAACCGTGCCGCAGCGGGCGCAGGCGCCGCTGCCGGCGGTTTCCTCCCCGCAGATCAGGCAAACCCAGCCTTCCTCCGGGGAGGAAGCAGCCTCCTCCGCGGCAGACAGCAGGGGAAGCAGCAGGACCAGGATGCTCAGCAGCAGGATCAGCCATTTTTTCATCATCATATACGGTCTCCTCGTTACGCGGGAGAAAATTCGGACAGGGTGCAGCGGGAAAGCATATCCGCGAAGAGGCGGTAATACTTCAGGTGCTCTTCATTCCAGAAGACTTTCCTGTTGACAGAGGCCAGCACCAGGGAGGCTTTTTCCCCGGCCGCATCCGTAAAGGGGATATAGATAAAGGAGAGGATCTGATGCTCGAGCAGGGCCTCCCGCAGCTCCACACAGCCTTCTTCCTTCTTATCCACCGTATGGGTGACGGTCATTCCGTCGATCAGATAGCGCGGAATCTCCAGCTCGGAGAGATCATGGCCGGAAACGAACGCCTGCAGCGCGTCCACATCATGCTTCTCCTTGCCGCCGACAGCCAGCAGGGCGCGATCCTTCTCCCGCCAGAGGGAAAGAAGGGGAAGCGCCGCGCGAACGGCAAACTCTTCCACCACGGTCGACAGCGGAGGCTTTTTGCCATACTGCATCATGTACATCAGCTGGACCAGCGCGTCTCCCAGGGGCAGGTCATCCCGCCCGCGAACCAGGTTCCGCTCCCCGCCGGACTGCTCCGCCTTGATTTCCGCCAGGGGAGGATGCTTTGCCAGGGTGTGGATGATATACCGGTTGCGGCCCTTGGCTTTGGCCAGGTACAAACAGTAGTCCGCCACGAGGAAGAGATCGTTGTAGTTGGGAGCGGCATCCGGATAGACCGCCGCGCCGATGGACACGGTAATCCCGGGAAGCACGGCGCTGACAACGCTCTTGATGCTCCGCAGGTAGGCCCGCAGGGCGGTTTCATTCTCCACATGGTAGAAGAGCATCATGAATTCATCGCCGCCGATCCGGCCGACGGCGCCGCCGTCCTTTATCTCCGTCTCCATGATGCTGGCCACCTGGCGCAGGAGCTGATCGCCGTACTGGTGGCCGTAGTTATCGTTGACATGCTTGAAATAGTCTATATCCAGGATGGCCAGCGCGGTATGCTCGGCATGCTGCTGGTTGATCCGGTCCTCGGCCATGCGGGTGATAAATTCCTTGCTGATGGTGCCGGTCAGCGGGTCATAGGTGACGGCGGACTCCTCGGTCCCGCGGGAACGCAGCGGATGAATCAGACCGACAATCGTCGTCTGATTCTTATGGAGATGGATGGTCAGCCATTTGATCTGCACGGACTGAACGGCGCTGTCATCATTGAAAAGATTGCAGGGAATGGACTGACGAAAACGGGGCGCTCCGTCCCGCAGATGGCTGATGACACTGTTCAGGGCTGACTGGCTTTCCTCATTGCAGCGGGCGGACAAAGCCGCGAAAAAAGCTTTCGCTTCCATCACGCCGTTGCTGTAGGCGCTCTGGTTGGCGTTATACAGGGTGACGGTCTTCTCCGCGGGACTGTACTCGAAATACAGATCCTCATAGATCGAGAGCATGGCGTCATGCGTCGCCAGGGCATCATTCAGCCGGCTGTAGTTATCCATCAGCTCATGAAGCCGGCAGAGAATGACGCGGATCATATTCCCGCCTTCCTGCTCAAAGGATTCGGCAGCGATCCGGGTCAGATAGGGAAGGGCGGGCGTGGTTTTGAAGCGGGTGAGGAACCACTCCGCATTTTTCTCATTCAGGCGCTGGAGGAACTCGGCGCTGCTTTCCTCCGTCAGAAAGGATTCGAGAGGGACAAACACGTCATTCTGCACAAGCCACCAGGCCTCCGCATTGGCGGAAAGCAGACGATGATCATCAGCGGCGATCATGACTTCCATCATGCGTGAATCATTCATCGGTATCCTTCTCCACATATAAAATCAGTATACATAGTACCATACTTTTGAGGATGTTTCAATGATTTTTGGCGATGAGAAATGTACTCCCGTTGAATTTCCGGCTCAAATCCTGTACAATGCCCGGAGAAGACCTGCGGTCTTCCGGACGCGGATGAAAAGGAACGGAACGACGGGAATGAATCAGAAATCGGTACGCGGAAGCCTCCTGCTCCTGCTGGGAGCGGTGATCTGGGGGGCTGCGTTTGTCGCACAGCGGATGGGAATGGACCATGTAGGGCCGTTCACCTTTTCCGGCGTGCGAATGCTGCTGGCCGGGATCGTGATGATCCCGGTGGCCATGATCTCCCGGAAGAGATCGGGGAACGATCCTGCCGTCATCCGGAAGGAACAGCGGACCGGCGGACTGATGTGCGGAGGGCTGCTGTTCCTGGCCACCTCGCTGCAGCAGATCGGGCTGGTGCATACGGCGGCCGGGAAAGCCGGATTCATTACCGCCCTGTATGTGGTGCTGGTGCCTGTGGCCGGATGGCTCTTCCTGCGGAAGAATCCCGGGAGGATCATCTGGATCGGGGTCGGAATGGCTGTTGGCGCCCTGTATCTGCTGTGCGTTCCTCCGACCGGGCTGACGGTGGAAACCGGGGACCTGATGCTGCTGGGATGCGCGATCTGCTTTACCGGGCAGATCCTGTGCGTGGATCATTTCGCCCCGCGGGTCAACGGGGCCGCACTGGCACGGGACGAATTCCTGGTGACCGGCGGGCTGAGCATGATCGCGGCCCTGCTGACAGAGCAGATCCAGTGGGAAGGGATCAGGGAGGCCATGATTCCGATCCTTTATACCGGCATCCTGTCCGGCGCGGTGGGGTATACGCTGCAGATCATCGGACAGAAGGAGGTCAATCCGACGGTGGCCTCGCTGCTGATGTGCCTGGAATCGGTCTTTGCGGTGCTGACAGGCGCGATTGTTCTGGGGGAAAGAATGAGCTCCCGGGAGACAGCGGGCAGTATCCTGATGTTTTCCGCGGTGATTCTGGCCCAGCTTTCTCCGGTCATTGAAGGCAAACTTTCGGGAAGGAAGGATCGAAAATGAAGCGACTGATTCTGCTGATGGTTCTGGCGGCGGCTGTGCTGCTCTGCGCGGCGGCTGCGGGAGAGGATCCGGTGATCGAAATCCGGAATGCCGATGATCTGCGGGATGTGGTAAACCATCCCGGCGCGCGGTTTTCCCTGATGAACGATATCGATCTGCAGGGAGAAGACTGGCTGCCCATCGCTTTTTCCGGAGAACTGGACGGCAACGGGCACGGGATCTACAACCTGACCGTGAACCGTGTCGGGGAAGAAAAGCGGATCACGGTGGACGGCAACAGAAAAGAATATGAAACGGAGTTTGCCGCACTGTTTTCCGTCATGGAGGAATCCACGGTCCGGAACCTGAAGGTGATCGGCGCGCATGTGACTGCCGAGGGGAAAAGCCACTGCTTCGCGGCGATCCTGGCCGGATACGCGCAGCACTGTACGATCGAGAATGTCACCGTGGACGGGCGCGTGCGGCTGGACAACGAAGGCGTTATGTCCGGCGTGGGGGGGATAGCCGGATTCGGAAGCGGATATATTCACAACTGCAACGCCCGGGTGGAACTGATTTTTGTCGACCTGAACCGGAAATCCCGGTGCGAGCAGTTCCTCGGGGCGATGATGGCTACCGGCTATGTTCAGATTCAGTACTGCACGGTGGAAATTGACGGATATGTTTCCTGTTTCGGCTACTGCCATAACGGCGGGCTGCTCGGCCTGTTCTACACCAGCGGGACCAAATTCCAGATGGGGCTGGAAAACCGGATCATCAACCACAACAAGATCTCCGGGCGGATATACTTCTTCGAGCACAATCCGGACCGGCGGGCCTACTGCAAGGCGGACGTGGGAGAGACGCTGACGAAGCTGGCCTCGCGCAAGCCGAACGATACCAAGGGCTTCACCCGGAAGGAAACGAAGGAGTTCCACAATATTCTGCTGCCGGAGACCTGCGAGAATCCGGAGTACGAGGAAAAAGTGATTCCGCCCTCCGGGGAGGAATGGGGCTGGACAGAGCATACCTGCACCGGCTGCGGATATACCTGGCGGGACAGCTATACCGCGCCTGCGGATCATTAATCCGGTTCACTGCGAGCGGCGCGAAGCTGCCGCCGCGGCTGCTGATAAGCCGGAGGGGAGGCGGAAAGATGATCGGAGACTATGATACCCTGGTTGGGGAGCATATCATCCTGCGCAAAGCGAGAGAAGAAGACTACAGATCCATGCTGAAGCACGTGTGGGGAGACGAAGAAGTATACCGGTGGATGCTGTTTCAGCCAACGCTGACGGAAACAGACGCCCTGGACAGATGCCGCAGAAGCATTCAGTATCAGAAGGACCATCTGGCGTGGTTTGTGGCGCTGAAGGATACGGATGAAGCGGTCGGGCTGTGCGCCATCAGGGAAACCGATCCGGGACACTATGAAGAGGCCGGCATCGGCATCGGCAAAGCCTTTCAAGGGAAAGGGTACGGAAAGGAGATCGTGTCCCTTTTGCTGGAACTGGCTTTTGAGAAACTCGGGGCTGAAGATGTCCGGTACGGATTCTTTCAGGACAACATGAAATCAAGGAAAGTTGCGGAACACTTCGGGTTTGTTTATGACCATTCTGAGGAAATGGTACGGCCATGGGACGGTGCGGTGAAGAATATTGTTTCCTGTATCCTGACACGAGAAAGATATTATGCGACTGTTTGATCGAACCTGTGTCTGCATTTCAATCGGCGCGGCTGCCTGAACGAACCTATGTCCGCAACGGATATGGTCGCGACTGCCCACTGGGCAGATCGCTTCCTATCCGTTGAGAAAGCCGCCGATGAGATTTCCTTCACTGAAGGTCATCGGCGGCTTTCCCCCCACGATCGTGGGGCCCCGTAGTCATAGGTTCTACTATTCCACCAAATGAAAACGGACCCATAAAGGGCCCGTTTCATTTGGTGGGATTAGTAGGACTCGAACCTATGACCCCCACGATGTCAACGTGGTGCTCTAACCAACTGAGCTATAATCCCA
>CAMVEB010000051.1 GCA_947166385.1 uncultured Clostridia bacterium
AACTGATCTCTCCCGAGGAAGCTGTGGCCCTTCTCTATGCGGAAGCTGCCAAGTCCAAGGATGACATCAAGGTGCAATCCATTGAACGGGTGGCCCTGACCTATGTAGCCGTTCGTGCTGAAAACAAGCAGGATGGTATGGTGTTTGCTCCTGTCTGGCAGGTACTGTTTAAAGAAGAAGAGCGTGGAGAGGAATACACGAGCTGGGCTGAGTTTAACGCAATCAACGGGACTACAATTGATGCGATCTTCCGTTAATGGCATAGAACAAACGACTTTCATTGGGATACCACAGGCAGCTTCGGCTGCCTTTTCTTTTCCTATGCCGAACAATCAAAAACCCTGCTTTTTTCGTCTAATAGGTGTGGAGGATAGTTCAGATGAAGAAACGCAGGTTTTATGTAATCAGGAAACAGGGCGATCTGTTTCATCGTATTTCAATCCGGTTCCATCGGGATGCTGTAACCGGGGAATGGTCTGTTTCCCTGTCCGGATTTGGTAGCATGCTTATGATCTGTGCGGCGAAGCCAATCCCGGAACTATGTGGCTCTGGGAGTCTATGCGATCGTTTTCCAAGGCAGTTCCCTCATGCTATAATTTCTGAAAAGAATATTTCACAAAGGTAAAACCTTTTTGCCATAGCCGTTCGTCTTATGGTTGGAACCTGTAATCAGCGCTGTACAGGATGCTTATCGGAAAGCGGACGCGCAGACCGATGAATTCAAAGGGGAACGATGTCGTGGATGCTGTGATGTTTCAAGCGGAAATCAGGCGGATTGAGAAGCTATTATACCGCATCGCCTGGTCCTACTTGGGCAATAATGCCGATGTGGAGGATGCGGTACAGGATGCATTGATCAAAGCCTGGGAAAAGAGATCGTCATTGCGGGATATGAAACAATTCAAACCGTGGATGACCCGGATTCTCATGAACCAGTGCAAGGATCAGCTGCGCAAGCGCAAAAAGTGGAACTTCTATCCCCTGGAGGACGCCGCCGCACAGGAAGTGGAACCGCCTGAACCGGATGCCCCGGTGTTGGAGGCAATGAGAAAGCTGAAACCCGAACTCAGCCTGATCATAACGCTCCATTATGTGGACGGCTACTCCATACAGGATGTGGCGAGCTCTCTGGGAATTCCAGAAAGCACGGTCAAAACCCGTATGAGAAGCGCACGGAAACAGCTAAGCAAGACTCTCCTCGTAGAATGGGAGGCAGAATCATGAACAGCAATGAATTCAAAGATAAACTGACATCTGTGACCCCTGAAGTCCCGGAGCATTTCCACAATCGAGTGGAAATGACACTGGAGAACATCGTAACGCAGGAGGCACAAATGAAAGAGAGTACAAAGCAGGCCATCAAAACCGCTGGCCGTTTCAGCAGCAGGACAGTCGCAATCGCTCTGGCTATTACATTACTGGTAGGAGCAGTAGCTTTTGCTGCAACACAGTGGAATCTTTTTGCGAGTATTCCCTTCCTGACAGGAAATGGCACTCCGAAGAATGCTGACAGTGTGATGCAGAGCAATCTGTATCAGGGCACCGTTAACAATGTGGAAATCACAGTCAGAGAAGCTGGATATGATGGCAAGACTCTTCTGCTCCAATACAGTTATCGGATGCTGGATGTAGATACTCCCTACGGAATGACCGCCTCAGAAATGTTCGGTGATCAGATCCCTGAAGGAATGACTGCCGATACGATTGTTGAAGGTCTGAAAGGCAATGCTGAAGCGGATCTGGAAGCCCATCATGTCGGATGGTGGATTGATGCCATCTGGTTCAACGGTAAAGAAATGGCGATGCCCAATAATTCTGGTTCCGTCGTATCCGGAAGCACTGTTCCCGGTGAAATCATTCACACCGAATACTGGCGTCTGGACAATGAAGGCTTTTCTCTGAATGGCCCGATTCAGATCAGCCTGCCCATCGGAGAACAGCAGGATCTGGCAGACTACAGCAGAAAGAATCATCCGGAAAAATATGATGTGGACGGCTCTCTAAAGCTTCCGGAGAAGGGTATCGTTACTTTTACCTATGATGCAAAGGAGATCCTGGCCCAGGTGAACACACTCCACCCTGAAGAAGAAAAAGTGCTGCCTGATGTTACCGCGAAGGTGAAGGAAGCCGCTTTCTCTCCCCTCATGACCTACATTACACTGGATCTGAAGGTGAATCCGGATTCTCTGGCGGCATTCATCAAGGCAAACGGCGAAGGTCCGAAAAACGAGGAAGGCGTAGTCATGTGGCCTTATGGCGGTATGGATGTGTTCCAGGATTGGGTTTGCAGTCTGGAACTGGTGGATGGACAGGGCAAGCTGGTCTTCCCAGGACACGCCGGACAGAACGGTTACGGTAACGAGTGGGCTGAATTCCTCTATCCCTATCTGGAAAACATTCCTGCCAAACTGTATCTGGCTCCTATTGAAGATGGTGTGGCAGATATGAGCCAGGCTGTGCGCGTGAAGTGATATTAATAAACTAAACATTATCCCAGGAGGGCACGAAGCAATCTGTGCCCTCCTGTCTTTGGAGGCTTATGATGATCAGAAAGACCGTTATGAAAATCCTTTGTTGTGTGCTGCTTGTCCCGCTGACCGCAACGGCGCAGGAAAACAGTAATATTCATGAAATCAAGGAAACCGCACCGGAAAAATGGTGTGCTAAATTTCAAACGAGAGAAGGAAAAATGATTGTTGTAGACGCGCCCGTTCACATTCCTGATGTGGATGCAGTTCCGTTGATATGTGTCTGTAAAAACTTTAATACGGATGAATTGGTTGGCGACGAATCCTTTCTCATCGGCAAAGCGGATGCTCGTAAACGAGAAGAGATTTATGATCCGGATCAGTTCCCGGATATCGGATATACTCCAGAGGATCTGATCGATTTCATGCAGGAAATTCTCTCATCCAATGGTGTTACGGACGCAGATCTGGTTCCATACCGAGTGACGGCTTTGGGATCCATGTGCTATGTAAAGAGCGGAAAAGTGTTCGACCGAAAGTATTCTTTTCCGGCTTCCATCGCAGATACCACAAGGCCCTGGAAGCATGATACAACAAAGGGATACAAGATGTTTACAACACAGAGTATCGCCGGAATACCAGTGTTCCTTTCAGGCACCGTTGCCTCAAAAATCAATTCTATGCAGACGCACTCCTTTATTGCCTACATAGACTGGGAGCATTACTCTCTTTACATCAATACAGTCACGATTGAACAGGTCTTATCACCAGACGTGCAATTGCTCTCTTTTGACAATTTGACTGGAATACTGACAGAACGAATTGTCGATGGAAAGCTTCAGGAAATCCTGGAAATCAATCTGGGATACCTTTGTATGAGCAGAAATGCTGCTGAACAAAACGATGAATTATCCTGGCAATTGATACCGGTCTGGCAGATTCGTGGGTATGATACTTATCTGGATCCTGTACATGTACTGTCTATGCTCTCAGAAGAAGACCGTATAAAGTACGACCCAGATATGATCTACAGCATTTATATCAATGCAGTCACGGGTGAGCTGATACCTACGGTGCCCTCTGTCTGAGAGGCTGGTTGTTCACAGGGGAGGCATAGAATGATCCATGCCATCCCTCTTTATCGGAGGATTTGGAATGAAACGGTTTTTACTGATTGTCACGGTGTTGATGACGATATGGATTTTTCAATCAGTTGCGGCTGAAGGTCAACGGCATTCCATTACAGAGCTGAATCAGATAGGTCAGCCGGAGTGGAAGGAAATCTATCACACCAACGGAAGAACTATTGAAGTGGACTGCGTTGTAGACATACCAGATGTCAGCAGTTTCCCAGTGTTGACGGTTCAGGCTATGCCGCCGGTTGCTGAACCGCTATACAGCGCACTGCTCCAGCGCTATGCCGCGCCTGAAGGAACAAAGCTTGATTATGAATTCAGATCCAATGATTATCAGACGGTCCTGACGTATGCCGATCCCGGCGGCTGGGATGAAAACGCTGGCGAAATACCCGGCAAGGTCACAGAGCGGTGGCACACATTGCTGAAATATGACCTGAACGGCGCATATGCCGACAACAACGATCTATCGCTTCGGGATGCTTTTTCCATTGCGCAGTCGCGTCTTGAAGAAGCGTTTCCAAGTATAGAACTGAATTTGATGGATATTGCTTTGCATGACAGATTGCAAAATAGGAGCAGCGGTCAGTTTCTCCGGGAAAAGGGCTGTTATTATCTGTACTGTACACAAAAGCTGCATGGTATTTCATTCCTGGCTCCGGTTGCTGCGGCATTTGTGCATTACGGATCCATGCCGCATAACCTCTATGCGCTTCAGCAAAGGGGAATTGTGTACGCGGCGATTTATGATCAGGATTCGTTTTCCATCAACAGTTTCTGCTGGAAAGAAACCGCCGTTCTGTATGATGATGTGCCGTTGCTCTCTTTCGATCAGGTGAAGCCCCAGCTGGAAGCATTGATTATGAGTGGCAATATCCGTTATGTATATCATGTTGGCCTGGGCTATGTGCAGTACTGCGCCAATGAAAACGGGGACGCCCCTTATACGCTGGTTCCGGCATATGTGGCCTGGTGCGAATACTGCAACGACGCTGAATCAGAACCCCTGGCGTCCAAGGACGAAGGCGCGGATATCTTTCTTGGTAACCCACAGAATTTCCAGCCGATCATCATCAACGCCCAGACCGGAGCAGTCCATGACAATCAAAGCATGGATTATTCTTTGGCTGTTGCACCGATGATCATCAGATAGTATGGAGGAACACGGAATGAAACGCAACTTTGTATCTTTACTGCTGATGATCGTCCTACTGCTCAGCGTCACAGCGGAAGCAGAAGACAGATTTACGATTTCGGAAATATACGAGCAATACAATGGACAGCGCTGGCAGGAAAGCTATCAGACTGTTCGGAATGAAACAGTCACGATTGACGCGCCGTTCATCATCCCCCATGTGGAATCTGCTCCTGTGATCCGGGTGGGGCACTATCCGTCGCTTGATCCGGCGCTTTGCGACGCTTATGGTACTTATCCCCGGTCAACCCGCAAACATGTGGATGCCTGGGCCCGATCTGACGGGAGAGATATTACACTGGCGATGGATCAGTATTGGGAATTTGAGATCCCAGATCAATACGCCGGGAGATGCCACTTCTGGGGAGACGTATTCCTACCGGAGGAAATTGACTGGAACCTCCATGCAGAAAATAACGACATGACGATGGGCGAAGCCTATACGCTGCTGACAGCCAAATTGAATGAAATCCTGACGACATATGGCAGCGGAGCCATGGAATTGCAGTTGCGGGATGCCTATACAATGGGCTTGTACAAGGATAAAGACAACCAACCCCTGGTAGATCATCGCGGATACGGCTTTGATTTCAAGCAAGTCATCCGCGGGATTCCGGCACTGGGAAATGCGCATCTGACCTATCAGCATGGGCGGATGCGCACAAACCATCGTTGGGAAGGTGTATATGACAACTGGCTTCGTCTGGAAATAAGTTCTCCAGTTTCCTATTTCATGTCTGTCAAGCTATGGCAGGAAGAGAACGTTCTACATGAGGATATACCGCTCGTTCCTTTTGAAAAAGGGAAAGCGCAACTCGAAAAGATGATCCGGGACGGACTGATCCGCCACATCCGCAGGATTCAGCTCGGCTATGTCGCCTATGTGGAGCCTGACCACAATACAAAGCATTGGATTCTGGTTCCGACTTGGGTAGTGGACTGTGACTGGTTTCCGGATGCGAAGGATGATTTCTGGAAAGAGGAATTTGAGGACGAAGCGAATCCTTACAGCCGCAGCGGCGCGCATCTGCTTTATCTCAATGCCCAGACCGGAAAACTCCTGGATCCGATGGATACATCCCGAAAAAGAAGCGATGCTCCGAAAATACTGACATGGAAGTAAATGGCGCATTATCCCGGATAACAATCGGAGGGAAAGCAGAATGAAAAAGATTCTTTCAATCCTGTGTTTGATGTTGCTTCTGATACCATACACTGCCGCAACGGCAGAGCAGAAGTACTATACAATTGGCCAGCTGCATGACTTGATCGAAGAAGAATATCCGAATGGATGGCAGGAAAGTATCAAAACGAAATGGCGTACAGTAGAAATCAACGCGCCTATCCTTGTGCCGGATGCAGATAAGATGCCGATCCTTTTTCTTCGTCTTGAGGAAAACAATGAGATCGATGTTTCCTCTCTACCCGGAGATAGTTGGGAGTCGGATTGTGGAAAAAGGATATTTGTCTCCAGAGCCTCTGATCCATCCAAGCCCAACTTTGACAAAATGAAGCTGGAATCGAATCATTACTATGTGCCGGTAGATATGGAGATGCGACTCGCGGATTTTGATGGAAAAACGCTTCGGGAACTGGCACAGGAAGTTTGGGATGTATTGGAATGCGTCAACCAGGGCACTGCCGGTTTTGATATGGATCACCCTTTTGACATAATGGTAAACATCGCCATTGATCCCAAAACTGGAAAATCGCAGGAATGTTGGGTGAACTATCTGGCATACCAAACTGTGTCTGGCATCCCTTTGTTCCGACATATCGGATACTATTTACCATATGACTTGCCGGTCTGGAAGGATCGGATCCCTTGGATCAATCTGAATATGGGAATGAGTCCATACAACGGAATGCGCTTTGGATACTACCCCACACAGACGAAAACTGTTGAAGAAGATGTTCCCTTAGCCAGCTTTTCGAAAGTTCAGAAAACGTTGCGAAAAGAGATTGAAGCCGGGTATATACGAAAGATTCTGGAGATGCGGCTTGGGTACACCGTCGTGGACGTAAAGGATGATCCGGAAGGATATACCGGCGCGACCAGACCGATCTGGCATGTGGAAGTTTGGTGGTGTAAAAATGGAAAGGCAGAAATAAAAGGAGAAGATCTGGATTACCCTACGAATGATCACGGAAAACTGGAGTGCGCCAGGCTTGCTATCGATGCACAGACCGGGAAGATTATCGGCATTGCCGGAACCTATGCACCAAAAGAGAATATTCTTCATGGAATTGAAGACTTTCAGGGCTATGTCAGTTGGGAGGATACACAGGGCACATGATGCGAATAATAAAAGTTTTAACAGCTGCTCTTCTTATTGTTTCTATGAGTTTTACCGCCAATGCGATGGCAGACAAAAAATACTATACTATCATGTAAATTGCTATATTCGAAAAGATTTTATTTTGCAGCCAAAAAGAATTAGCCCAAAAACGAAAAAAGTAGCCCCATGGATTACCCCACAGGGCCTGACGATCAGCCGACCGCACCATCTTTCATCTCGAGCAGGGCAACTCGCCGTTCCAACCGGGTGACCCGTTCCTCGAGGGTAAGATCCTCATCCGGCTCCAGTGGCTCTTCCACAGTCAGAAACTGCGACATCATATACCCGGTCCGGGAACCGAACTTTACCTTTGTCCAGGATCCGCAGGTGCCCAGAACCTCTACCCGGGCACCAAGGGGCACACGCTCCACCAGAGCAGCCGTGCTCTTCGCCTTCGTGCGCATGTTCACTGTGGAACCGCTGTCAGCGATCACAGTGGCGAATTCAGCCATAGGGTCTTCATCTCCTTCTGTCGGTTCATCGGGAGTGGGCAGCAGACTGTCTGTCCTCGCCACATCTTTCAGCCAGCCCCAGTAAGCCCATTTCCCGAGTTTCTCATCCGTTGTGACACAGCCTGCCGCAGAGGAAGCATGCACGATCCGGAGTGGGTTCACACTGGTGACAAGGCCGATGTGCTGGAAGTCGCCGAGACCGTCATCAAACTTCTCCGGGGTGTTAGCGTTCCATTTGAATACCGCCATACCGGGCTTCAGCTGGGAAACACTCGACAGCTTTCCTTTTTCAGAGCAGTATTTCCGGTAGATCGTGTTGCTGCCATGGTAGATACTGACACCTTGATCCCGGTAAGCCTTCACGAACAGCCCGGAGCAGTCAATACCCCGGGAATCGTTTGTTCCCGGGGAGACATAGGGCCAGCCAAGACACTCCTCCACGGAGGCAATTAGCTTCTTGGCATCAAGCATCCTGATCACCTTCGCCCTTATCGGTCGGCTCGGCTTCCTTCTTGCTGCGGTCATGCAGCTGGGCGAGGATTTCGCGGAGCTTGTCAGGAATTGGCAGTCCAAGATAGGCTGCATTCTCCAGCAGGCTCAGGCCTTCATTGCTCAGATAGAAGCAGATGACGGCACCCCGCAGGACAGCCCCTGTGCCAACCACGTGTACGTCGATGATGTTGGCCACACCGACCAGCATCAGAATCAGCACCTTTTTGCAGATGCCTTTGAAGCCGACGGCGCTGGACAGCTTTTTATCCGCGATGGCGCACATAACGCCAGAGAGATAATCCAGCGCCATGAGCACAATCAGGGCAATCAGCATACCGTCCACACCTCCCAGAAACCAGCCAATCCATCCGCCCACAGCGGTGATGGCCACCTGAATCTTTGCCCAGATCAGGTCAATCGAAAAATCACGCATTGGATCTTCCTCCTTATTTTTTGATATGAAAAAACCGCCCTGGGTGGACAAGGCGGTGATTCATCAGGTACCGATCGCGATCCAGTTCACTTTCCGTGTGCCGGAACCGGAGGATCCAGCCATACAGACCTGGAAGCTGGTCGTGGATTCACTGCCGGTTTTCAGCACCGCAATACCGCTGGAGGTTGGGTTGCCAGCATACGACACAATGATCGTCGGGGTTGCGGTAAACCCGGCTGTCAGGCTAACCGTTGTCCACGCAACACCGGTCACGCTGGTCTGCCCATACTGGATTTTGAAAGGCAGCCGTGCCGCGGGCAGTGTGCCTGTGGTCAGGTTGCTGGCGTTGTTTGCTCCGATTTTCGATCGGGCTGTCGCTGCGGAAGTACCGCCTGTTCCTCCCTTTGAAAGCGGAATCACGGTTTCCATGCCCTCATGATAGACCCGGTAGTTTCCCCAGGTACCGCCATCGCAGACACGGACCATCACCGCATTGTCCAGACTGGCCGCATAGGCCTTTGTCCGGACTTCCAGCATCCGGCGATTATTGCCGGTGCTGTCCTCCCATGCGGCAAAGGATGCCGCACCCACATAGCTGCCCTCGAACACGATCCGATTTGTCTGTCCACTGTTTGTCGGGAGCAGGCACAGAGACGGATACAGGGTTCCCTGAATGTTCAGGTTGCCGGTCATGGTATCCCCGGACTTCTTCACTCCGCCCAGGTTGGCTATTGCGGCATCCGCATTGACTGAACCAGTCCCTCCATAGGCGATCGCCAATGGGGTACTCAGTTTCAGTGGCCAACCACAATCGATGTATCCATTGGTTTCCGCGACCTTCCCGATACCGATGCCGTTACCATTGGAAAGGAAGTCCAGCAACACCTGTTTCGTGCCGATGCTGATAATCTGCTCCACAGAGTAGAAGTAGTCAGCAACGGTGACCTTCAGGTTGTAACTGTACAGCGGGTCGAAGGTCTGGCTCATCAGCTTGTTTGTCTGGCTGAGAGCATAGGAGGAAGGCGTCACTGTCTCCGCCTGCGTCCATGCGGAAGCGGTGGACAGCTTGTAATAGATGGTACAGGTCAGCGTGTTCTGGTTGTTCAGCGCGGAACCACTGCCGGTTAGATTATACCGGACTTTGTTACCGTCCACCTGTGCCGCCGTACCGCCGCTGTTGCAACGTTCTGCGGTGAATCGGCTGATCGAAGGGTACGTATAATCCAGCACCGTGATGGTGGTGCTGTATGTTGCCGTTCGGCCCCGGCTGTCCGTAACCGTGACCGTAAGCGTCAGGGAACCGGCTGCGGAGAGTGCTTTTGTCGCAGTGAAAGATGCTGCTGTATAGGTCACACCATCCAGCGTTGTCCGGTAAGAAGAAATGGTGCTGCTGTACGCGCCTGCCGCTGTGATGGCCACAGACAGCTTGCTCAGGCTCTTCACGTAGGCGGCGATCCGGGTTTTAACCGTGCTATTCGTGTCATCCACTGTAACGGCAGAGATTGTCGGCACAACGCTGGACGGAACTGTCAGTGTGATCGTGCATGTTCGGGTTCCTGTGAGTGTTCCATTGACGAAGCTGTTACAGGTGATCGTGCACACGCCGCTGGTGGCATTTGGGATTTGGCTTGCCAGCGACAAGGGCGGAGTCCAGGAAACGGAAGCCCCGACATTCGTGGCGATCGCGCCGCTTGTATTGCCGAACCAGTACGAGATGGTATGTGTCACCGCAGAGCTCGGGCGGTTGGTATAGATTGTCACCGCACTACCCATGGCGACTGTTGCGGCAGAAGTGCTCGGCTGAGAGGCCGCTTCCTCATACGTGACTGTGATGACGACGTCCGACCATGACAGATAGTTATAGGAATAGCCCTGTGCCGACGCGCTGGGGTTGGGATTGTAAATCGTGAACGTGTTATTTCCGGCAGCAAGATAAGCCGCGACGGCATTGTACAATGATCCGGTCAGCTCATAAGCGGATGTATTGCCATAGAAGTGTCCGGTAAAAGTTCCCAGCGCATCACCGACGTAGCCGGAACCGGTTACCCCGGAGGCAATACTGTTCTGGTAGTTTGCCTTCCGGAGATAAACTGTTTTCGTGCTGCCTTCGCCGTAACCGGCTTTCTTTGCCGTAATGGTGAAGATGATTTCCTGTATGACCTTATTCGCAAGGTTCATACCGGAAAAGCAGATGATACCAACATTGTTTGAACCGGCTTCATAGAATTCCTGCGCCGCGCTATTTGAGCTGCCGTTCGAGGAATAATTGGTTTTCCGGGTGACCAGCGATGCGGCATAATTTACGGTTGTTGCCATGGTATTCTCCTTTCCCGGTATTAACCGTTGTAAACAATGGACATGTTGCCATTTGTCTGCGGGACAAAGGCAAACTTACCGATGATCAGCTTCGTCAGGATCTCGGCCTGTGTGACATACAGTTTGTTGTTGCTCAGATAGGCAACCTCGGTGTCGTTCATGTAGAATGCCAGCCTGTCATTCACGACCCGGAAGGTGAACGGGTTCCCGGTCTTGCCGATGATCAGGCCATTATCCCCAAAGGTCATGTAGGTACGGATAATGGCCAGTTCTTCTTCCGTTGCCTCATGGGCATTCTGCAGGTCTTCCTCCAGCTGGTTGATCCTCGTCACGGACCAGGTGAAGTTATCCTCTGTCTGTTCTGAAAGGGTGCTCAGCTGCGTCCTGACCTGGGACATATCACTGGCAAGGGCGTAATTCGCCTGCACCTCCTGCCGGATACTGTCCGCCTCCGTGCTGATCTGTGCACGCACGGAAGCCAGCTTCAGTTCCATCGCCTCGTCCGTATCTTCAGGCGCGGGAGTATAATCCGTTGCCCGATTGCCTTTCTCCAGCTTAGCCCAATGGATCGTGAAGTCCTCTGGGGAACTCATCCCTGTCGGAGAACGTTTGATCAGGATATCAGCGTTGTTCGGATCATCCTCAGGGGTATACCCAGTGGAGTACTCTGCCATGAAGGTGGCATGGACGATTTCCGAAGTCGCTGAAGTATCAAGGCTAATACTCTCGAGCAGGACATGCCCGTCAGCCGTATAGACGTCAATCTCGGACAGATCCAACGAAGAAACACACAGAGTCAGCGTGTACACTTCAGCTTCCACCATAGGTTCTGAAAGAGCATACCGGGCAATCAGGTCGTTACTGGTAACAGCTTCATCCCCAGACTTCAGCAGGTAGTTCCTGCCGCCGATCTCCAGATTGTCGATGGCTTCGTATGCCTCATAGGCCATCTGGGATACAGCGGTCAGCACACCATTCTTCATCCGGTAGATCGGATGCTCCGGATACAGGTACATCTGGTACGTGTTGTACATATACCCCAGGGAAATGAAGGACAGCGTTTCGGTATCATCCGTGGGGTTTGTCGTCAGCCAGTTCGTGCCCCGTACCGTGAACATCTTTCCGCTCAGAGTTCCGACCAGGTACACTGTTTTCCGGGCTGTGACAGCAAAGGAACTGTCGCCGGTCACCGTCCGCAGGCTGATGGTCGGATAGCAGAGATACACGTTGGACAGGTAGTATCCCGCTGTTCCGTTGGAAGACGGATACAGGATCGGGTGATCCACATTAAAAACACTGCCGCCCGCAAGGTTCCAGTACCCGGTATCATCACCGACGATGAGCATGGCCCACGTGATATTCTGTTTGCAGACGACGGAGTTGCCGAACTTGATCCGGTCATAGGTATTGCCGCTGTCATAGTTGGCATCCGCCCACCAGCCGGTATAGGTGCTTCCGTCGATCGGGGCGTTCACCTTGTAGATTAGCCGGATGGCATTGCCTGCGGCGTAATGGTTCGTCAGCCGGGTTGTGCCGCTGTAATACACCGGGATCGCGCCAGTTGTGGAATTGTCCGACAAGGTCAGTTCCAGCGTGACGTTTGAGGATGTCGGCGCTACGGGCAGCCAGTATACGATCTGCTGTCCGTCCGTAAGCTGGGAGAAGGACGCCACACCGGTCCACGCACTGGTACTGGAAACCTGAGTGCCGACGATGATCTCTCCGCCACCCGCTGCCGCAATGGCAGCATTCATGTCGGTATAGATCTGCTGAACGGTCTGGTTGATTCCGGTATTGCTGGACAGGTCAAGGGTCTGGCCAAAGTTGGAAGAAACGTGGCTCGTCGTGATGGCCCCGGCCTTGATGTTGCTGCCCTCAATGGTGGCGGCGGCTATCTTATCACCAGTAATGGTTGCGGCAAGGATCTCGTTTGCTGTGATCGTAGCTGCGGCAATCTGCTGTGCGGTAATCGACCGGGCAACGATGACCGTGCCGTTGATCTGTTCCTGGTATTTCTGATCCTGTAGTTCCTGAACAGAAAGGCCGGACGCTTCGGCATTGATCTCGTAGATAATGCCGTTCGCCCCGGTGATGATCAGGCGCTCCGTGGCCAGTGTGCCGGAAGTGATGACATCAGCGTTCAGGGAGACAACCTTGGCGGCGGTAATGGAAGCGTCCGCAATCTGGGCGGTACCGATAGCACCCTGCGCGATCAGAGCGGTTGTGATCGCACCCAAAGCGATCTGTGCGGTGTCTACAGCGGCATTTGCGATCTTTGCGTTGGTGATTGCCGCCTGAGCGATTTTCGCCGTGGTGACAGCCAGGTCAGCAATCTTTCCTTCCGTCACTGCCAGTTGGGCGATTTTCGCTGTGACAATTTCACCGTCAAGGATCTTTGCCGCGACAATGGCAGCGTCCTGGATATTTGCCGTACCCACAGCCAGACCGCCGATTTTGGCATTCGTGATCGCGGCGTCTTTGATCTGTGCCGTGTCCACAGCAGCGTCTTTGATATTGGCAGTCTCCACGGCTGCTTGTCCGATCTTGGCGTGGGTAATCGCGCCGTCATGGATATTGGCAGTCTGGATTTCCCCGGAGCCGATTTTCGCTGAAGTGATCGTACCGTCCTCGATCTGGGCGGTTCCGATCGCCGCTTGTCCGATTTTGGCCTGCGTAATGGCAGCGTCCTCGATCTGGGCGGTACCAATGGCAGCGTTGCCGACCTTCGCCTTGGTAACAGCTGCATCCTCAATCTGGGCGGTACCGATCGCGGCCTGTCCGATTTTGGCCTTGGTAATTGCCGCATCCTCGATGTGGGCGGTTTCAATTGCCGCCATCTTGATCTGCAGGGAACCGACAGAACCATTCTGCAAAGCGCCGGAACCGACAGAGTTGATCGCCAGTTTGCTACCGGTGATGATCCCGCTGGGAAGCTGGCGGGCTGAGATTGTATTTCCCTCCACGGTATCCGCCACCGTGCCAAGGGTCATCTGCGTGTATTTCCGGGTCAGGCAGTCGTAGGTATACTGCGTCATCCGCATGGAAACCCAGACACCGATCCGTGGAGCGATTACCCGAACGGCATCGCCGAGGAAGATGTTCTGCAGGAAGCCGTATTCCGCATACTCTTCTGTCTCTGCACAGTTGATGAAGCTTACGTCCAGCGTGACAGTCGGAACATCACACCCAGCATCGAACTGCGCCTGCGCGGCATCCCGCATGAGGGTATAACACTCGGCTTTGGTCTTGGCGTCGTCCCCGTCAGTATCTTCCTTGGCTTCAGAAACCGGCAGATGGATCCATTTCGGATGGGTATAGGTGTCGATCAGCGGACTGTCGATGTACAGTTCCGGTAGGTATAGTACATTGCCGTCAGCGTCTTCACCGGTCGGCATGATCCGGGTAACAACGTCAGTCAGGTCGATATCATACGAAATGCCCAGCAGGTTCTTGGCCTGACGGATCTGAACGTTAGTGTCCTGCCCGACACGTTTCACAACGAAAACATCCCACCAGTCCCGGGTGAGCTCTCCTGTGTATTTTTCCACGACACCGTCTTCACCGAGAATGGCGTCCACGGGGTTCACGTTTTCGAACTCCACATCCTCCGCTGTGCCGTCCAGATCGGAATAGAAGGTAAAGTCATGCTCCGACAGGCAGGAAGAGGAAACCGTCTGAACAACAGAAGCCCCCACCGCAGAGGGTGAAGGCTTGTAGCTTTTGATCATATTGTCCAGCAGGTCGTAGAACACATGCCGGGCATACACTGTGATCTGATCCATTTCGGGGACGATCCGGTAGATCCGGAAAGGCTGATCCCGGAGCTGCCGTTCCTCCACAACAGAGGAAACAGCCTCGGAAGCGGAGCCCTCGGTGTGGTCATATACCAGATAGGTCGTATCCATGTAACCGTGTTTCCCGTCAGGAGCAGTCACCTCATACCAGGCACTGCTAGTTTTGGCGATGACCTGCACGGTCAGGGTGTTCTTATAGGCCGCGAGGATCTTATAGTTCCTCCCGGGACCGGATCGAAGGTTCAGGGTACCTTTCCGGGTTTCAGCTCCGGCAAAGTCGGTGTTGATCCGGTAGATCTCTGTGCCGCTGTCATCACCCGGCGCAGTAAAGTGCACCCGGGGAGTTGTCGCTGTCGGAACCGGAGCACGGAGGATACAGCCTTCCACCAGTCGCTGCCATTTTCCCGCTTCATCAATGGGGTGAACCAGCTGCAGTTCGTATTCTCCATTTAAGGTTTCCGTCACCAGTGCGGAAGACGGCTCAATGGTTCCATTTCCATTTGTGGAGAAGTCGGTGCAATCAGCAGGATAAACGCAGATCATGGGGTATCACCTCCAGAAAGGTAAAAAGAAAGCGCCTCCGAAGAGACGCGCATGGGAAATTGTCAAAGTATTACTTGATCAGCTTTTCGATATCCGCGGGCTTCAGAACCCTTCCCGCAGATACGACTTTCTCATTGACTACAAGCGCGGGTGTGGACATGACACCATATCCGGCAATCACACTAAAGTCCGTGATGTACTCGACTTCCGCGTCAATGCCTGCGGCTTTCACCGCTGCCTTTGTGTTGTGCAGAAGCGTTTCACACTTGCTGCATCCGCCGCCCATGACCTTGATGTTCATCTTGCTCATTGTTTTGCCGCCTTTCTTTTACAGAAGAATTGTCTGAAACAGGTTAAACCCGTATCCAACCAGAATGATGCCCAGAGTGCAGATCAGGATGAAGATGCCCAGCAGTTTCGGCTTGATGGCCTTCTTCAGCATGATCATGGAGGGCAGGCTCAGGGTCGTGACACCCATCATGAAGGCCAGCACCGTACCCAGAAGAGCACCCTTTGCCAGTAAGGCTTCCGCAATGGGGATCGTGCCGAAGATGTCCGCATACATGGGAATGCCGACGATAGTCGCCAGGATCACGCCGAAGGGATTGTTCCCGCCGAGCACTGTTTCGATCCAGCTTTCGGGGATCCAGTTGTGGATCACGGCCCCGATGCCGACGCCCGCCAGGATGTAGGGGAAGACCTTCTTCAGCGTTCCCACGACCTGTTCCTTTGCGTAGTTCAGGCGCTCGGACTGCCGCATGCCCTGCTCGTCCTGCACATTCATGTGCGAGTTCCGAATGAAGTCCTCTACCTGATCCTCCAGGTGCAGCCGCTCGATGACGCTGCCGCCGATGACAGCAACGATCAGTCCGGCGATGACATAGACGATGGCAACCTTTGCGCCGAAGATGCTCATCAGCAGTACCAGGGAGCCCAGGTCAACCATGGGCGACGAGATCAGGAAGGAGAACGTGACACCGAGCGGAAGCCCCGCGCTGGTAAAGCCCATGAACAGCGGGATAGAGGAACAGGAGCAGAAAGGCGTGACTGTGCCCAGCAGGGCGGCGATCAGGTTGGCCCAGAAGCCGTGAAAGCGTCCCATGATTCTGCGGCTGCGCTCCGGCGGGAAATAGCTCTGGATGTAGCTCACGATGAAAATCAGGATACACAGAAGCACCGTAATCTTGATCACATCGTACAGGAAGAACTGGATGCTGGCTCCAATCCTGCTCTCTATATCCAGTCCGGTCAGGGACAGCAGAGAGCCGATAACCCGGTTGAGCCATTTCATGCCCAGCACTTCATTCTGAATGAAATCCCAGATCATGAGCAGCAGCACCCGCCTTCAGATTTTTCCTTCACCGCGCAGGTGCAGCGAATTGCATCAATGAAATCCCGGAAGGCTGTCCATTGGTCACAGTCCAGGGAGTAATAGCTCCATTTCGCTGCTTTCCTTGCCGTCACCAGTCCGCAGTCACAGAGAATCTTCATATGATGGGACAGGGTCGGCTGGCCAATCTGCAGTTTTTCCAGCAGATCGCAGCCGCATTTTTCACCTTCCGTCAGAAGCTGCACGATTTGCAGCCGGTTGGGATCGCCCAGGGCTTTGCAGATCGTTGTTGCCTGCATCAATTCCATACTCAACACCTCACATTGATTGATGTCGATATGATAATACACCTCACATCGACATCTGTCAATATGAAAAACTGCGATTGATGAAATCTTTACAAGAATCGCCAGTTCGGCCTGACGACCACCTTTGTTACCGTTCCCGTCCACGATATGGCATTCGCGCCGGGCTTCAGCACCGGGAACTCGCCGTTCATGTGGTCATTCATCAGGGTGTTGCCCTGGTAGGCTTCCTGTAGCACGGAGTCGATAACGATGCTCCCGGGGATGTTCTCCAGTTCCACGATGGTCATACCCACCATGAGTGTGATGTCCCCGGAGCCTGTGACTGTCAGAATCGGCTCGGAGTACACACTTCCCGGATTCGTGATGATCATCCCGGACGCGGTGACCGTGATGTCAGCAGCTGCATCGGCATAGAAAAAAGGATAGCAGCGGAAGTTGACCGCAAAGGTACAGTGCGGATTGCCCCGGAGCACCTTTTCAAAAGGGATCTGGTTGGCGATCCGCGCTTTGTAGTAGCCGCCCGTCCGGTTGGCAAAGGTCACTGTACCACTGCCTTTGAGCCAGGCGGCGATAGCCGGGATCTGCGCCGGATCAGAGATGAAGCAGGTCGCGGTCAGGATCATATCGTCATAGACATCATCACCCTCAAGCTGTGTCAGGCTTCCTGGTCTGCCCGGAACATTGGTCTGCTTGCTCCTCTCCAGCGGAATGGTGATGGGCGGCAGTTCCGATACATGGATGCCTTTTGTGCGGCAGTCCACACCGTTCCAAATGAAATAGTCTGTCATGGGAAAACCTCCAAAAAGAGGAAGAAGCCGCCCGCAGGCAGCTTCCTCCCGGTCAATAGTTTCAGTCGATCTTCTTCACGATATCGATCCCCCAGAGGGCTCCGAGCGATATACCGTTCTCGAACTCGCAGTGGATCGTGCCCGTGTCGTCGACCGCCAGTACCCGGCCCTTTGTCCCTGCCGGGATATCCCGGTACTGGTCATGGAACTCTACAACCTCTACCTTCGTTCCGGGTGGGTACTTCTCCCGGATGTTCTTCAGGATCTCGGGCCTGATGTTCATGGAAAACATAGGGTTTCCTCCTTTGTGTTTGGTAGGAACATATATCCTCTACAAGCCTTGAAAGTCAACAACTTTATGCCATCCGGAGACCCCTGCCGCGCTGTTGACGGCGGGTCAGGGTGGCAATCTCGACAGCAAGGGAGCGGATATCCTGCTCGTCCCGCACATAGAAGTTGTTTCCCGTCAGATTGACGGAAGAAGTGTTATTGTAGGTTTTCCGGTTGTCAGTGCTCCCGAAAGCGATCGCGCCTTCCTGCGCTTCCCCGGTCAGATAGCGGGCGGCGTTCTTCACGATCTTCGCCTGAACCTTGCTTTCCTCCAGGATGCCTTCTCCAAAGCCCTTCATGGTCATGGAGCCGATCTCATCCCGGAAGACCTTAGAGGGAGAAGCGATCTTCAGGGCTTGCTTCGCTGCTGTAACAGCAGCCTGTACCGCAGATCTCAGTGCAGTGATCACACTGAAGCGCCCGGCGTTGATACCTTCCTTCAGGCCAGTCATGGCGTTCACACCGACATTCTTCAGAGTTCCCGGAAGCGCGGCAGAGATTGCAGTCTGCAGTGCAGTCACCATGGAAGTCACATCCGTGGTGAAGTCATAGCCTGCCATGCCTTCACCGATACCGGCGGCAACGTACTCACCGGTCGGTTCCATACGCTTGGACGGGCTTTCTATGATGAAAGCGCTGTTGATGGCTTCCTCCAGATTCTCCGCTACGGTTTCAGCCGTGGTATCCCATCCGGCTTCGGTCATGCCTTCCGCGATGCCTGCGGTCACATTACCGCCGACTCCCACGGAATCCAGATCCCGAACGAATTGCAGGATCTTGTTCAGGTTGTCGATATCCTCCTGACTGACTTCCTCACCGTTTTTGATAGCGGCAACAACCTCTGCCACATAGGTAGAGAGCTGTGCCATCCTGTCAGCGTTGAAGTCACTCTGCATAGACTGATCCAGCGTTCTCAGGATTCCTTCGTTACCGCCGTAGATGAAGTTATACCACTGATCCAGATCGCCTTTAGCGTTCTTGATGCGCTGCTCTGCGGATTTGATAAAGTCCAGAAGCGACGCAGGCATGATGCCGGTCATGGCGGTGCCAAAGGCCGTCATGCCCAGCTGATCCACTTCCGCGACCTGTTCACGCATCTCGGCGATGGCCTCCGGTGCGCCGGTCACTTCGGCTGTGATCAGGACATGCATTGTACCGTCTTTGTCCAGAACAGCGACGTCCTCCGGTTTCAGCATGTCTTCCGTGACAGCGGATACCGGGATCTCCTGTCCGTCCTTCCAGAACTTCACCCCGGGATCATGCAGAGCACCGGTCGGATCCTCGTAGGCTTCCGACAAACGGACAATGCCCTCAACCTCGACCTTGTTGTTTTTCAGCCACTGGCGGTATGCCAGCATATCATAGCCGGTCAGGCCGACCTGCATGTTCAGGGTCGGTTTTTTCACACCGTTGGCTTCCTTGTATTCCGTGATATAGGCAACGAACTCCTTCATCAGCTCGGATTTATCACAGCCGGTTGCCTCAGAGAACTTCGTGACGATGCCCTCGACCTGTGCGGAGTTCAGCGCGGAGAGATCCACGTTTTCCGCTTCGGCGTATTTGACAATCAGACCAACGATATCCGAGGGCTTCAGGGCAGCGGTGGAAGCGCCGCCGGTGATCTCCTCATATGCCATGACCATCGCGGTAACGGAGTCAGGTGTCAGGCCGGTGGTATCAACCTCGTTCTCCTCCAGGTATTTGAACACGTAGGCCGTGATCTCACTGGGCTTCAGCTGGGAAACATTCGTGCCGGAGGCCAGTTCCTTATAGGCACTGACGATAGCGGTGACGTTTGTCGGATTCAAGCCGGAAATATCCACCCCCATGGTGGATTCGGCATACTTGGTGACGTATGCCAGAATGCCTTCAGGGGTTAGCTGTGCTGTGTTCGCACCTTCGGGAATCTCGGTGTATTTCGACACAAAGGCTTCCACGATCGGCTGCTGCTTTTCAGCGTTTTCCGCTTCGGAGTATCCAGCAATAATCGCGTCCGTAGTGATCGCACCCGGATTACTGGCCCATTCTTCCCAGCGGGCTTTCGCACCAGTCATATCCAGATCCGTGGTGATCTTCAGGACTTCATCCCCGACAGCTTCCCCGAACATCTCGTTCAGGCTGGTCAGGTTCGTGTCCCATTTGTTATCCTTCAGGAACTGCTGGATCGCCGCCAGCTGATCCAGCGCAGTCGTGAAGTCAATATCCGGGAACATAGCCTGGACTTCTTCTTCCGACATCCCGCTGTCCAGCAGGGACTGGATCTGGGTTAGCAAGCTGACATATTCCGTCAGTACTCCCTCGTCCATACTGGCAGTCAGCTTGTTCAGTTCTGGCAGGAATGCCTTCTTCTCAGAGTCGGTCTTCGCGGTACTGTACTGGCGCAGGAGCTGCATCAGTTCACCGATCTGGCCTTTGGCTTCCTGAACGTTATCCTGCTGCCAGACGGGATTCACCATGTCCGCCATAAGCTGGGCGTATTCCAGCGCGGCGGCACGGCGATCCTCATTGTACTTGGCGTTCAGGGCATCCAGCGCAGCCTGACGCTCCGTGGCGTCCTCTATCAGCTGGATCACAGCATATTCCTTGTCATACTGCGTATCCAGGGCGGAGTTGACGGAGGCCATGCCTTCGGCAGCTGCTACCATGGCCTCCTGATATACCTCTCCGCTGACTTCCTGCCCACGGGCTTCCGCACGGGCGATCTCCGCTTCAACCTTTTTCCGGATGGTTGTGAAGCCTTCCGTGTCGGCGGCGGTCAGTTTGTACTTGACCTCGATCGCTTCCCGGGTATCGATCAGTTCCTGCAGGCGGAGTTTATCTTTTTCAGTCAGTTTCCGGTTTTTTCGTTTTTTCAGGAGAGCAGTGATCTCCTTGTCCATGGCGTCCAGCGTTTTGATGTCCGCCTGCAGCTGATCCGAAACAGAAGTATACCCGGCGGCATCCGCTGTATCCTTCATTTCCTGCAGGGATTCCCGGGTTGTGGCGGTCAGGCTCTTGAAGGATTCCGTCCAGGATTCAACGATCTCATTCGTTTCCTTCTGCCCGTCAGACCAGACATTGGTCAGGCCGGACAGCCATTCCTTGGCGCTGGCTGTGGTGCGGACAAAGTCATCCTTCGTCATGCCGAAAAAGGACAGCCCTTTGCTCCGGCTGTAGAAGGTATCCGCTTCCGTTTCCTTCCAGTTCTTTGCTGTTTTCGCCATACCCTCGAGGGCTTCACGGGCGGCTTTCGCGCCGGAAGCATAATCCACCAGTTTGATAGCCCCATATACCACAGCAGCGGCAAGGGCCACCATGGCCAGCTTGGAAGAAACCATTGTTTTCAGCAGACCGCCCAGTCCTCCGCCAGCCATGCTGACTTTCGCTGAGAACTTTCCGATAGCGGTAAAGGCGGTACCCAAAGCGCCGGAGACCTTTCCGA
>CAMVEB010000052.1 GCA_947166385.1 uncultured Clostridia bacterium
TTGGTGGTCTTCAGATGCACCTGATGGTTGGCGTTCATCTGCTTATGCTTTACAATACCGGATTTGGTAAAGGAAAAGCGCTTGGCAGCTCCGCGATGGGATTTCTGTTTAGGCATAGTAGGTCCTCCTTCCAGTGCGGTTATTCCTGCGTCTCTTTCGAGGCAGCTTTCTCCCTCTTCGCCTTCTTTTCGGCGAAGGAAGCCTTCACGGCTTTGGGAGCCAGGATCATGATCATGTTGCGGCCGTCAAGCAGGGGACGCCTTTCCACCATACTGACATCCTTGCACCGTTCGGCAAAATCGAGCATGACCTTCATGCCGATCTCGCTGTGGGTGATCTGCCGGCCGCGGAAGCGAATGGAAACCTTGACCTTGTCGCCGTTCTCCAGGAAGCGGATCGCCATCTTCGCCTTGGTGTTCACATCGTTTTCCTCGATGGTAGCGGACAGCTGAACTTCCTTGATATCGACAACGCGCTGATTTTTGCGGTTTTCCCGCTCCCGCTTGGATTGCTCATAGCGGTATTTGTCATAGTCCAGCAGCTTGCACACAGGGGGAACAGCGGAAGGCTGAATCTTCGCGAGATCATACCCTCTCTCCTCCGCCAGCTGCAGCGCCTGCTGCGTGGGCATGACGCCGAGCTGCTCGCCGTTTTCATCGATCAGGCGAACCTCTCTGTCGCGGATATCCTCATTAATCATCAGTTCGGTTGCGATGTCCATGCACCTCCGTAAAAAAATGAGCGACGGGACAAACCCGTCGCTCATGAGAAAGCCATTCCTGAATGAAAGGATGCTTCGGAACCCGGCGATCAAAACCGCCCAGGTGAGAGACGGGCAAGCCTCTGCTTACAACAGAAGGGATACTACCACATCTCCCGCCGGATGTCAAGCACCTTTTTACAGGGAATTGACCAGGTCAAACAGGGAGGTGTTGAACTGCTTCTTGCACTTGAGAGCTTCCATGATGGGCATGTACATGACCCGGCCCTTCTGCATGCCGATGACCTGGTTGCTGATGCCGTCCCGCAGCAGGCGGACCGCCAGGTTGCCGGCCTCAAAGGCAAAGGCGCTGTCGCGGGCCGTCGGTTCGGCGCCGCGCTGCACATAGCCGATGACGGTCGCCCGGGCTTCCGCGCCGCCGCACATCCGCTTCATGACAGAAGCAAACCGGACCGCGCTCATGGGTTCCTCCGGATAGCAGGGCTTGCCGTGCGCTGTCAGGAATTTGTACAGATTAAATGGCGCCATCGCTTCATAGCAGCCTTCCGCCATCACGATCGTCGCCCGGAAGTTGCCCTTCATCAGCTGGCTCTGCAGCTTCATGGCGATGCTTTCCACCGTCCACGGAATCTCCGGAACAACGACGATCTCGCTGCCGGTGGAGACAGCGGCAGTCAGCGCGATATCGCCGCAGTGCCGGCCCATGACCTCGACCACCGCGGGGCGGTCATGGCTGCGGGAGGTGGCGCGGATCTTGCGGATGGCATCCACACAGACGTTGACGGCCGTATCGAAGCCGAGGGACATTTCCGTGTATCCCAGGTCGTTGTCAATCGTCCCGGGAATACCGATGCAGGGAATGCCCATCTCGCAGAGGCACTTGGCGCCGTTGAAGCTTCCGTCGCCGCCGATGACGACAAGGCCGTCGATCTCCATGGCCTTCAGCGTCCGGACCGCGAACTCGCGGTAGCTCTGCTGGCGGAACTCGTCGCACCGGGCGGTGCGCAGATAGGTTCCGGGCTCATCCGCGATATCGAGCACCGTATCCAGCGTCAGCTCCTGCAGGTCGTCATGGATGTTGCTGCTCTTGCGGAGCAGGCCGTTGTAACCCCGTTTGATTCCGATCAGGGGGATATTGTAAAGCGCCGCGCTGCGGGCAACGGACATGACCGCCGCATTCATTCCGGGACTGTCGCCTCCGCTTGTCAAAACGCCGATTTTCCTCATGGTGTGATACGCTCCTTTATCCTCTCCGCGGGCGGAGAGCAATTCATACGAAGATAGTATAACATATCTTCCGGCCGGTTGGAAGAAGGAGATTTTGTCATTTTTACTTCATAATTAATTTACAATTTTGTGCGTTTTTGATAAAATTCGGGAAGGGAATCCCCCGTTCCGGCGTTATATGGTTATCCGGAACTAAGGGGAGCGGAAGGATTCCCGCGTTCCCGCTGAAGGAGGCCGCTTATGCTTCGTCGCCGTATCATTTGTCTGCTGGCCGCATTGGTGCTGGTCTGCTGCGATATCATTCCCGCGCTGGCTCTGGACGCTTCCACGCTGAAGCACGGTTCCCGGGGGGAGCAGGTGCGCGCCGTGCAGGAGGCGCTGATCACCCTCGGATACCTGAAGGGAAAGGCGGATGGAATTTTCGGAAACAAAACCGAGAACGCCGTCCGGAAATTTCAGCGGAAAAATAAGCTGAAGGTGGACGGGCTGGTCGGAAAGAAAACGATGGCGCTGCTCCTGGAGCTGGCCGCCAAAAAGAAGTCTTCTGTCAAACCAACCCCGACGCCTGACCCCACACCGACCCCGACGCCCACGCCGACCCCCGATCCGGAACAGCCTTCTTCGCCGGTCGCTCCGGACGGAAGCCGGATCCGACTGCTGCACTGGTTCAACGATGTGAAGGGGACGCTGAAGAACGGGGATCACCTGTTGATTTATGATCCGGAAACCCGGATCAGCTGGACGCTGCGGGTGTACTCCCGGGGGCGTCACTGTGACAGCGAGCCGCTGACCCTGGCCGATACCCAGAACATGGTGAAAGCCTTCGGCGGGAAGAACACCTGGAATCAGAAGGGCGTCTATGTGAGGCTGCCGAGCGGCGTATGGACCATCGGCTCCACTCATGATATGCCCCACCTGAGCGGATCCATTCCGGACAACGGGTTTAACGGACACCTGTGTGTGCACTTCCTGCGGGATATGGCGGAGGCGAAAAAGAATGATCCGAATTACGGGGTCGCCAACCAGGAGACGATCCGGAAGCTCTGGAAAAGCCTGACAGGCGAGGAAATCAAGAACTGATCATCAGGATTGTCAGGGAAAAACCCTTGACAATCCTTTTTCTTGCTGTATAATAGTCAGCTGTCAACGGTTTATCCTTGACAGGAGGCATTCCAGATGGCGCAGGAAGATCTTCGGAAAAAGGTGGATCTCGCCTTTCTTTCCGCTTTTTACGGCGGGCTGCTGACAGAGAAGCAGCGCCGGGTGCTCTCGCTGCACTGTGAGGAGGATCTTTCCCTGGCGGAGATTGCCGAGGAGGTCGGGATTTCCCGCCAGGCGGTGCATGAGACGCTGGTCCGGGCCGCCGCCCGGCTTAACGAGATGGAATGCTCTCTCGGCGTTGCCGCGCGTTTCCGCCGGATGGAAGACGGGCTGGAAGCGGCGCTCTCCGCCGTCAGGCAAAAGGAATACAACCGGGCGGAGCAGCTTTTATCCGGGCTGCTGGCCCTGGATCAGGAGGAGAACAATGGCCTTTGAAGGCTTAAGCGAAAAGCTGCAGGGTGCCCTGCGGAAAATGACCGGGCGCGGCAAGCTCAATGAGCAGGCCGTGAAGGAAGGCATGCGCGAAGTCCGGATGGCGCTGCTCGAAGCCGACGTCAACTATGCCGTGGCGAAGGACTTCATTAAGAAGGTGACCGAGCGCTGCGTCGGGACGGAAGTGCTTTCCTCCCTCTCCCCTTCCCAGCAGGTCATCAAGATTGTCAATGAGGAAATGACCGCGCTCATGGGCAGCACCAATGCCCGGATCAACTGGTCCCCCTCCGTGCCGACGATCTTCATGCTCTGCGGCCTGCAGGGCGCCGGGAAAACCACCATGTGCGCCAAGCTGGCCGGGTATCTGACCAAGCAGGGGAAGAAGCCGATGCTCGCCGCGTGCGACATTTACCGTCCCGCCGCCATCAAACAGCTGCAGGTTGTCGGGTCGCAGGTGAATGTCCCCGTGTTCGAAAAGGGAACGCAGGATCCGGTGAAGACGGCGAAGGAAGCCATCGAATACGCGCGGTACTACCAGCGGGATGTGCTGATCATCGACACGGCCGGCCGCCTGCACATTGACGAAGCGCTGATGGAGGAGCTGGCCCGGATCAAAGCCGCGGTGAAGCCGACGGAAATCCTGCTGACGGTGGACGCGATGACCGGTCAGGACGCCGTGACCGTGGCGAAGACCTTCGATGAAAAGCTGGACGTGACCGGCGTGATCCTGACGAAGCTGGACGGCGATACCCGCGGCGGCGCGGCCCTGTCCATCAAGGCGGTCACCGGCAAGCCCATCAAGTTCAGCGGTATCGGCGAAAAGCTGACCGATATTGAGCCTTTCTATCCTGATCGGATGGCTTCCCGCATCCTGGGCATGGGAGATGTGCTGACCCTGATCGACAAGGCCGCCGAAGCCTTTGACGAAAAGGATGCCGAGAAGTTTGCCCGCAAGGGCATGAGCAGCAGGCTCACCCTGGAGGACTTTCTGGAGCAGATGCAGAGCATGAAAAAGATGGGCGGTATCAAGAGCATGATCGGGATGCTGCCCGGGATGAGCGGCAAGGACATCGATGTCGATGAAAACGCGATGAAGAAGCCCGAAGCCATCATCCGCTCCATGACGCCGAAGGAAAGGCGCGATCCCTCCATCCTCAACGCCTCCCGGAGAAAGCGGATCGCCGCCGGCTCCGGTACCACGGTGCAGGATGTGAACACGCTGATCCGCCAGTTTGAGCAGGCGCAGCAGATGATGAAGCAGATGATGAACACCAAGGGCAAAGGCCGGCTGCGCATGCGTTTCCCCGGGATGTAAATCCCCCCTGTTTTGTTGGACTCATATACACTGACAGGTATATGTTTTCCATAGAGATCATTCCAAGAACATATATTGTAAGGAGGATTCCAAAATGTCTGTCAAAATTCGTCTGAAGAGAATGGGTATGAAGAAAAAGCCTTTCTACCGTGTTGTGGTTGCCGATATCCGCAGCCCCCGGGACGGTCGCTTCATCGAAGAGATCGGCTACTATGATCCCATGACCCAGCCCGCCGAAATCAAGGTCAACAACGACCGCGCGAAGTACTGGCTCGGCGTAGGCGCCCAGCCCACTGATACCGTCCGCATTCTGCTGAAGAAGTCCGGTGCCATCGAGGAGAAGTGATCGGACAAGAAAGGATGGACCCATGCAAGAACTTCTTACCTTCGTGGCGCAGTCCCTGGTGGAGCATCCCGATCAGGTGACCGTCACTGAAACCGAAGGCCCGGAAGCCATCATCCTGGAACTCCATGTGGCGGAGGACGATATGGGCAAGGTCATCGGGAAGCAGGGCCGCATAGCCAAGGCGATCCGCGCCGTGGTCAAGGCGGCTACGGCTAAAAACAGCAAGCCTGTTTTTGTTGAGATACAGTGAAATGCACAATGCGGGATCCGGAACGCAAGCGGATCCCGCGTTTTTATCAGGGAGATCGGTGAACATGCAGGAATATCTGATGATCGGGACCGTGCTGAAGCCGCAGGGAATCAAAGGGGAATGCAAGATTAAACCCTATGCCTCCCGGGTGGAGCTGTTTGCGGAATGGAAGCAGCTGTGGGTAGAGAATCAGGGGAACTATACGCCTGTCCCCTTCCGCTTCAGCCGGATCCATGACGGTTTTGTATACGCGTACCTGGATGCATGCGCTTCTGCGGATGAGGCGGAAGCATTCCGCGGCCGGGAGCTGTATATCGACCGGGCGCATGCCGCGCCCGCGGAAGACGGCGCCGTCTATATCGCGGACCTGATCGGATGCGTGTGCGAAGATGAAAACGGGAACGTGATCGGTACGCTGACGGACGTCCTGCAGCACGGGCCGGTGGATACCTGGGTGTTCCGGACAGCGGAAGGGACGCTCATGGCGCCCGCCCTGCTGGCTGTCTTCCCGCGGGTGGATGCCGCCGCCGGGAAAATCGAAGCCGTCGCGGAAAAGCTGCGGGAGGTGGCCGTGCTTGACCGTTGAGATCCTGACGATTTTCCCCGGGATGTTTGAGAGCGTGCTTTCCGCCAGCATCCTGGGCCGCGCCCGGGAACAGGGATTGCTGGAAATCCAGTTGACGGATATCCGCCCTTTTTCCGCCAGCAAGCATAAAAACACGGATGATTATCCCTTCGGCGGAGGCGCCGGCATGGTCATGATGGCCCAGCCGATCCAGGACGCGATGGCATCCGCCCGCGGCCGTCATCCCGGAGCCCGGAGGATTTACCTCGGGCCCCGGGGCCGGAAGCTGACCACCGCACTGGCCCGGGAGCTGGCGCGGGAGCAGGAACTGATCCTGCTGTGCGGTCATTACGAGGGCGTGGATCAGCGGGCGCTGGATACCTGTGTGGACGAGGAGATCAGTATCGGGGATTATATCCTGACCGGCGGGGAGCTTGCCGCCATGGTGCTGACAGACTGTGTGGCCAGGTTTATTCCCGGGGTGCTCGGCAGCCCGGAAAGCCCGGAGGAGGAATCCTTCTCGGAAGGGCTGCTGGAATACCCCCAGTATACCCGGCCGCGGGACCTGAACGGGCAATGTGTTCCGGAGGTGCTGCTGAACGGAGACCATGCGAAAATCCGGGCATGGCGCCGGCGGGAGAGCCTGGCGGCGACGCTGCGCTTCCGGCCGGACCTGCTGGAACAGGCGGACCTGTCCCCCACCGATCTGAAAACATTAAAGGAGCTGGAAAGTACATGTTCCTCCGAAAACTGACTGTCATCCTGGTGCCGCTGGGAATGCTGCTGGCCCTGTGCCTGCTGATGCCGCTGTTGTTTTCGCTGAGCTGGTACTTCGGCAGCCTGCTGATCGGTCTCCTGCTTGGAGCCCTGCTGAGTCTGCTGCTGCCCCTGGCCGGAGCCACCCGTCTTCGGGAGCCTTTTGCCTGGCTGCTGTGGATCCCGGCGGCGGTGATCCTGCTGATTCTGCTGTACCAGTACCTGGCATCGGTGGATGTAGGGCGGACAGTCCCCCTGCTGCGGCTGCTGGTGGTATCGCCTGATGCTTCCGGATCCTGGATCGTAGCGGTGGAAAGCGCTTTTGTGGCTTATCTGCTGGCTTTTTCGATCCGGACAGGAAGAGGAATATGAGGTGGATAAAATGACAACGCTGATGATAGACGCTTCCCGTTACGCAACGGCCCGGGAGCTGCACACCGCGCTGCGGAGCATGCTGGGCCTGCCCGATTATTATGGCATGAACGCGGACGCCCTGTACGACTGCCTGAGCGAGCGCCGGGAACCGGTCAACCTGTGGATTGCCTCCCGGGGGGAGGGTGACACAGCCCGCTCCCTCGATGCCGTATGCGCGGTGATCGAGGACCTGGGCGGCACGGTAAAGGAGATCTGATCATATGAAACTTCATCTGCTGGGGGTGGACGGCCCCTTTCCCTGCAGCGGCGGCGCGACCTCCGGATACCTGCTGGAATCGGGGGATACCCTGATTCAGCTGGACCTGGGGAGCGGCGTGCTGGCCAGGCTGACAGCGCGGACAGCCCCGGAATCCCTGACCGCCGTGGTGCTCTCCCACTGGCACTTTGACCATTGCGCGGACCTGCCGGTGCTGATGTACCGGCTGCAGGCCATGGGCGCCGTGATGCCTGTGTATGCTCCGGCGGACGAGCACTCCGCCATGCGGAAGGTGGTCGCGGAAGCGGCCTGTTTCCGTCTGACGGACGTGGCGCCCGGGGATTCCTTCTCCCTCGGGGGATTATCTGTCCGCGTCGGTGAGGCGCGCCATCCCGTGCCTGCTGTCGGGTACCGGGTTGAGGCTGAAGGCCGGGTCTTTGGCTATACCGGCGATACAAACACCCTGCCCGGGCTGGCCGATTTCTACCGCGGGTGCGATCTGCTGCTGGCGGATGGCCTGTTTCCCGCGGAAAACTGGACGGAGGAAAAACCGCACCTGTCCGCTGAGCTGGCGGGCAGCCTGGCTGCCGATGCCGGCGCGGAGCGTCTGGTGATCACGCACCTGAACCCGGTGTTCTCCCCTGCCCTGCTGCTGCGGGAAGCCCGTGTCCGCTTTCCGGACGTCATGTTGGCGGCCGGCGGCAAAGTGATCGATGTATGACCGGGAGGCAAAGAGCCTGGCTGCTGCCGCCGGCTGCGCTGTGCCTGATCGGCGGGATCCTGGCCGGACGCGGCCTTTCCTCGCCGCTGCTGCCCTGGCTGGCCTGCCTCCCTGCCCTGGCCGCGCTGTTCCTGACGCGGGGAGGACTGCGGTTTGCCGCGTGCCTGGCGCTCTCCTTCACGCTGGGAGCTGCCGCCGGGCAGGTTTCCTTTCACCCGGCCCTGCCGCCGGAGGGCGAGTACGAGGTCCGGGGCATCATCTGTGAGGAAGTCACACGCGGGAAATACGGCCAGGTCCGGACAGCCCTGACCCATGTTTCCCTGGACGGAAAGCCCCTGTCCTCCGGCGCCTGGTGGACCTTTTATACCGACAATGAGCTGCCGGACGACCTGGTTCCGGGCAAAGAAGTATGCTTCCGGGGAACGGTGTATGCCCCGTCCGGTGCCGATAATCCGGACGGGTATGATTTTCGGGAAGAGCTGCTGCGCAGGGGAATCACCGTCGGCGCCTACGGCGCGGACGGCCTGAGCATCACCGCCGCCTCCGGATTTTCTTTTATGGGATCGGCGGCCGCCCTGCGTCATCGGATCTCCCTGGCGCTGGAACAGGTGATGGGCGAGGAGGCGGGCGGATATGCTTCCGGATTGCTGCTGGGCATCCGGACCCTGATCCCCTCGGAAGACCGGGCCGCCTTTGCCCGGCTTGGGATCGCGCACATTCTGTCTGTCAGCGGTTTCCACACCGGCCTGCTGATCGCGCTGCTGGCGCTGCTCTTCCGCCTGCTCCGTCTTCCCCCGCGAGTCCGGCCCTGGCTGTACGGACTGATCCTGCTGCTGTACTGCGGACTGTGCGGCATGAGCCAGCCGGTGCTCCGCGCCTCGCTGATGCTGTTTGCCGGAATGCTGGGCAAAAAGCTGCAGCGGCCCCGGATCCAGCTGCACCTGGTCTGTGCGGTAATGGCAGGCATGCTGCTGATCTCCCCGGTGCAGGTGACCGGTATTTCCTTCCAGCTGACCTTCTGTGCCATGGCAGGCATCGCGCTGATAATGCCCTGGCTGGACGGGTTGAATCCCTTTTCCCGCCGGATCCCCCGCGCGGTCTGGTCCTCGCTGGCTGTCACGGTGGCGGCCGGGCTGGGGCTGCTGCTGCCGGAACTGTATCATTATCAGAAGCTCCCGCTGGTTTCCCTGGTCGTGAACCTGCCCGCTGGGATCGCGGCTTCCGCGCTGATCCTGACGGACTGGATCATTCTGCTGACGCTGCCCGTCCGTTTTCTCGCGGAGTGGCTGGCCATCCCCGGCAAAGCGCTGACCGATCTGTTCCTGCAGGCGGTGCGGATGCTGGGCAGCCTGCCGGGGATTACGCTGTGGACGCATGCATCCACCTGGCTCACGGTCCTGGGGATGATCCCGGTTGGCTACAGCCTGTGCGGCCTCTTCCGCCCCTCCCGCTGGAGGCGGATCATATGTCTGCTTTCGGGAACAGCCGTTGTCATCCTTTCCCTGCTTCCGCAGCCGCATCATACCACAGAGTATATCCAGTTCAGTGTCGGCAACGCGGATGCCGCGGTGCTGTGGGACCGCGACCGGGTGTATGTGATGGATACCGGAACGGATGACGGGGTGGTCAGCGGGTTCCTGCGGCGCAACCGGCTGACGCCGGATGCCGTCATCCTCACCCATCTGCATACCGACCATGCCGGCGGGCTGTTGTCCCTGATGGATGATGAGATCCCGATTCCCGTGATTTACCTGCCGGAAGGCGCGAAGGACCAGGCAATCCATGAGGATGTCCTGGCTGTGCTGAAAGAGCTGGAAGCGGCCGGCACGGAAATCCGGACTCTCTCCCGCGGAGATTCCCTGTCCCTGCCTTCCGGCACCCTGACAGTCCTCTGGCCCGAAAAGGGCGGAACCCGCCGGATGCAGGATGCCAACCGGTATTCCCTGGTGTCGCTGCTGAAAATCCGCGGAGTCTCCTTCCTGCATACCGGCGACATCGAAGGCATTTATGAGCATTATTCCGCCGTACCGGCTGATCTGATGAAAGCGCCTCATCACGGATCCGCGGGCTCCACTTTCCCGGAGACGCTGGAACGGGTTCGCCCGCAGGCGGTGCTGCTCAGCTGCGCCAGCCTCTCCCGCGAAGAGGCCTATGCGGAACGGCTGGGGGAAATCCCGCTCCGGTCCACCGCGTCCGGCGGTGCCCTGACCGTCCGCTTTGAGGAGGACGCATTCGGGATTGTTTCATTCAAAGATGTTTCGCAGCAGCCGGAATGATACGCGAGGAGGTGACGCAGACACATGGATCGCAAGGATTTTGACCGTCTTCTTTCCGAAGGGAAGCTTCCGAATGTCCTTCTGTTTGAAGGCGAAGAGGAGCATCTGAAGCAGACCGCCCTGGAGGCGCTGCGCCGGAAACTGCTTCCCGAGGGGATGGAGGATCTGAACCAGAGCGTGCTGGAAGCCCCGGACACCGATCAGCTCATGGCCGCCGCGGAAACCCTGCCTTTTCTGGCGGACCGCCGCCTGGTCATCATCCGGAACCATCCGGCCCTTTCCGGACGGGCGGAGGCGGATGATCGGCTGACCGCCTACCTGCCCGACGTTCCCGGCAGCACCCTGCTGTTGTTCTACTGTGAGCAGAAACCCGACGGGCGGAAAAAACTGTATACGCAGATCAAAAAAATGAACGGGGTGGTCACCTTTTCCCCCTTGCGGGACCGGGAGCTGACTTCCTTCGTGACAGCCGCCTTCCGGGATCTCGGGAAGGAATGCGATGAGCGCACCGCGGATTTCCTGATCTTCACCTGTGGCAGCGATACAGGCCTGTTGCTGACTGAGATTCATAAGATTGCTTCGTATATGGGCGAGGAGACCTCCATTCATCCGGACGCCGTGCGCAAGCTGGCAACCCCTTCCACGGAATGCACGGTCTTCCAGATGGTGGATGCGGTGGTGTCCGGCCGGAGCGATCAGGCTTTCATCCTGATGCGGAATCAGATTCTTGCCGGTACGGACCGTCTGTATATGCTGTCCATGCTGCTGCGCCAGTTTCGTCTGCTGCAGCATATCAAGATTATGCAGTATGAAAAATGCAGCCGGGAGTTCATCCGTTCCTCTCTGGGCGTGCCGCCCTTCGCCGTGGATCAGTATCTCCGTCAGGCCGCCGGTTACACCAACGGCCAGGTAAAAAAGGCAGTCGGCATCTGTTTTGACACGGAATACGCGGTGAAATCCGGCCGCCTGAATCAGGATGGCGCGCTGGAATCTGTGATGCTGAAGTTACTGAATCTTCGCGGAAAAGATTGAAATTCTTACAATTCTGTGATAAAATGTTATATCATATTTAAAATTCTCCGTTTGGACGGAGAATCCCCTTAAGGGAGGTTTGTCTGTATGAAGAAGATCGCTGCCATTCTGCTGACCCTGTGCCTGATGCTGGGGATCGTTTCCGCGGCCCTGGCCGCCGGCGCGCCGAAGATCATCAAGCAGCCGGAGGATACCACCACCGACAAGCGCGGTACCGCCACGTTCACCATCAAGGTATCCGGCGCGAAAGGCATCACATGGAAGTTCATTAACCCGGAAAACGGGGAGGAAATCCTCGCCAGCAAGATCTCCAAGCTTTTCAAGGGGCTGAAGGTTTCCGGTGTCAACGGCTCAAAGCTTACGCTGAAGAAGGTGCCGGAGGCCATGCATAACTGGACGGTTTTCTGCCACCTGACCGGCAATGGTTATAAGCTGGACTCAGATAAAGTTCTGCTGAAGGTGTACGGCATGCCCGATGAGCCGGAACCCGCCGCGGAGCCTGAACCCGAACCTGAACCTGAACCTGCTCCGGAACCGGAACCCGCGCCGGAAGAAGCGCCCAAAAAGGAGGAATCTCCTGCGGAAGTTCCCCAGCCGGAGGAAGTCCCTCAGCCGGAAAATGTTCCCGCCGGAGACGGAACCCAGCCCGAAGAGCTTCCCGAGGAAGAGCAGGGGCCGAAGATTGTTACCGTATCCGCGGAGAATCTGATCCTCTGCCCGCTGGATGCCAAGGGTTCTCCCCTGGAGGATCAGCAGGCTGATACGCTGACGTTTGAAGAATCCGGCAGCGTATCCGTCCGTTCTGAATCCCCAGTAAAATACTGGATCATCAACGGCATCCGGATTGAGCCAGCCGACGATGTACAGAGCTTCGTTCTGAAGAACGTCACACAGGATCTGAAGATTTCCGCCAAGATCGATGTGGCGAAGACGCAGGAAACCGTGGATGACAGCGTCCGCTGCCAGGTCACCTGCACCGGCTGCACCTTCACCTACATGGCCGGTGGAATCCTGTCCCAGGCCTCCGGCACAGTTCCTTCCGGCGCGGTGATCATCGTGATCGCCGAAAGTCCGGAAGCGGCCGCCAAAGGCTACAGCGTGAACGGCGGATCCCCGCAGCAGGCCGGAAAGAATTCCTTCCGCCTGGTCATCACCGGAGATACCACCATCACCTGTCCGTAATCATTCCCTGCAGACAGTCGGAACCCCGTTCGTAATCACGAACGGGGTTCCGTTTTGTTGGAAGTGTTTTGTTCAAAGGATTTCCTTTATTTCCCGAGTAAACCGCCCAGCAGGTTTCCGATGGTATCCCCGATCCCGCCGCCGGCGGACGTACCGCCCCCGCCGACAACATTCAGGATATTGGTCACGGTATCCCCGTATTCGCCTTTCAGCACTTTCAGGGCAATTTTCTTCAGATCCCCGGAAGCGGCGCGGTAAGCTTCCACCAGCTTCTTTTCTGAAGCGGTCACCTTCATGGAGGTATTGGCTCCGGCGGGAACGGTGGTCTTCTTCGCGGTTGCTGTGGGTTTCTTCGCGGTGGTAGTCTTCTTCGCCGCTGCTGCTGGTTTCTTCGCTGCTGCGGCCGTCTTCTTCGCCGTGGCGGCGGGTTTCTTTGCAGTCGTAGTCTTCTTTGCTGCCGCGGCTTTTGCCGCTGTGGTCGTCTTCTTCGCAGCCGTGGTCTTCGCCGCGGTAGTGGTCTTCTTCGCCGTCGCGGCCTTTGCCGCTGTGGTAGTTTTCTTTGCGGCGGTAGTCTTCGCAGCGGTGGTCGTCTTCTTCGCGGTCGTGGTCTTTGCCGCGGTGGTGGTCTTCTTCGTCGTCGCGGCAGGCTTCTTTGCGGTAGTAGCCATGGATTCAGATCTCCCTTCCGATATCGGTTTGCCTCGCAGGCTTTCCTTTGCCGGTATTGTACCGCGATCCGACTGTTCTTTCAATCCCCTTACTTTTTCTTCCCGGGTGCTCCGACAGGCGTCAGATGCCAGATGCGTTCATTGTATTCCCGAATGGTGCGGTCGGAGGAGAAGATACCGGACATGGCGGTGTTGATCACAGCCATCTTCTGCCACTTCTTCTGATCCCCGTAATCCTCGTTCAGACGGCGCTGCCACATGGAGTAAGAGCCGAAATCCTTGAGGACGAAGTAGCTGTCGCCCATGTTCCCCCAGTCTCCCAGGAGCAGGCTGTGGTACAGATCCTGCAGCGCGGCAGGATTCCCGGGCATCAGGGTGCCGTCGATCATCTGCGTCATCGCGCGGCGGATTTCATGGTTCGTTTCATAGATACTCATGGGATTATAGGTATGCTCCCGGTACATATCCCGAACCGTATCAGCCCGCATGCCGAAGATATAGATATTCTCCATGCCCACCTGCTGGCTGATTTCCACATTTGCGCCGTCCATCGTACCGATGGTGACCGCGCCGTTCATCATGAACTTCATATTGCCGGTGCCGCTGGCTTCCTTGCTGGCCGTGGACAGCTGCTCGGAGACTTCCGCCGCGGGAATCAGGATTTCCGCGCTGGACACGTCATAATTCTCCAGGAAGACCACCTGCAGCATCTTGCTGGCGCGGGGATGCTTCGCGATCAGTTCGCTCAGGGCGCAGATCATCCGGATGATCTGTTTGGCCCGGTAATATCCGGGGCTGGCCTTCGCGCCGAAGATGAAGCAGCGGGGTTCCATCGTAAAGTTTTCGTCCGTCACGATCCGGTTATACAGTACCAGAATGTGCAGGGCGTTCAGCATCTGGCGTTTATACTCATGCAGCCGTTTGGCCTGAACGTCGAAGATGAAAGCGGGATCGACCACGGTATTCTGCCGTTCCTTCAGCATCTTCGCCAGCCGTTCCTTATTGTGGCGCTTGATGGCGGCAAACTCATCGCGGAAGGCAGCGTCATCCGCGAAGGGACGCAGATCGCTCAGCTTCTCCGGATCCTTGATCCACTTGGTACCGATGCTCCGGCAGATCAGGTCTGTCAGCTCGGGGTTGCAGCTCATCAGCCAGCGGCGGTGCGTAATGCCGTTGGTAATGGCGCTGAATTTTTCCGGCATCACCAGGTTGTAGTCATGGAAGGTTTCTTCCTTCAGGATATCGCCGTGCAGCTGGCTCACGCCGTTGACCGAGTAGCTCATCGCCACGCACATGTTCGCCATATGCACATTGTCATAGCTGACGATCGCCATGCGGGCAATCCGGTCCCAGTCGCCCGGGAAGTAATTCCAAAGGCGCTCGCACAGGCGGCGGTTCATTTCGCAGATGATCTGATAGCACCGGGGCAGCAGCTGCTGCACCATGTTCACCGGCCACTTCTCCAGCGCTTCCGCCATGATGGTGTGGTTGGTATAGGCAATGGTCTTCTGCACAATGGCGGTGGCCTCGTCCCAGCCCAGGCCTTCCTCATCGATCAGCAGGCGCATCAGTTCAGGGATCGCCATGCCGGGATGCGTATCGTTGATATGGATCACCACATGGTCCGGCAGCTTGCTCATATCATTGCCGAACCGTTTCTTGTAATCCTTCAGAATATACTGCAGCGAGGCGCTGGTGAAGAAGTAGTGCTGCTTCAGGCGCAGCATCTTGCCTTCGTAATGCCGGTCTTCCGGATAAAGCACCTTGCTGATGGCTTCCGCCAGCTCGATCTCCTCCGAAGCCTGCACATAGCGGCCCTCGCCGAAGCTGCCCAGGTCGAGCTTCTTCGGGCTCCGGGCGGACCACATCCGAAGCGGATTGACGATGGTGGCGTCATATCCCGCGATGGGCATATCGTAAGGAACAGCTTCCACCGTGTAGTAATCCCGGGTGACATACTGTTTCTTGCCGTTGATCTCGATTTCCTCGACATGGCCGCCGAAATGGACTTCGCAGGTATCCTCCATCATGGCGGTCTCCCAGATGTTGCCGTTTTCCAGCCAGTTGTCCGGCATTTCCACCTGCTGCCCGTCCACAATCTTCTGGCGGAACAGGCCGTATTCATACCGGATGGTGCAGCCCATGGCCGGCAGATCCAGGCTGCTCAGGCTGTCCAGGAAGCATGCCGCCAGGCGGCCCAGACCGCCGTTGCCCAGACCGGGTTCCGGCTCTTCCTTCAGGATGTCCTGGATATCGATCCCCAGTTCCTGCAGGGCCTCCGTATATTCTTTGGTGCTCAGCAGGTTCAGCATATTGCAGTACATGCTGCGCCCCATCAGGTACTCGACGCTCAGATAATAAAGGCTCTTGCCTTTCTGCTTTTTCCAGACTTCACGGCTGCTGATCATTTTCTGCATGATCTGGTCCCGGACCGTGGAAGCCACCGCGCGGTAAATCTGACGCGTGGAAGCTTCGTCGATGGTCAGTCCGTTATAGCGCTGAATTTTCCCGACAATCGTATTTTTGATGGACTCCTTGTCGAACTTTGTCGCTGGCATATCGTTCCTCCTCAAAATTCTCGCCGTCCTGCCGGTTGCTGACAGGTAGTTTTATTATATCATTTTCCTCCGTCCCCTTGCAAGGCAACGGAATGTCCGATTTCTGACCATCTATGCCATGCGCCGCCACTTGCGGACGGCTTCGGTATCCCTTTGGATCTGCTCTGTCAGTTCCTCCACGGAGCCGAACTTCTTCTCCGGGCGGATCCGGTTGCCTGGCCGCAGACGCACATGCTGCCCGTACAGCTCCGGATTTCCGTCCAGCACATGGGCTTCCACCGTCACCTTTCCGGAAGGAAGGGTGGGCTGCATGCCGATATTCACCGCCGCGAGCCGCTCCTCCCCGCCCGCGTTCATCAGGCAGGGATATACGCCGAAGGCCGGCAGCTGCTTGCTGCTGTCGATCTGAACGTTTGCGGTCGGTACCCCGATCAGGTGGCCCAGCTGTTTTCCCTGTTCCACCCGTCCGCTCAGTTCATAGGCATGGCCCAGCATGCTTTCCGCGCCTTCCACGTCACCCGACTGCAGGCGCGCTCGGATCGCCGTGGAAGAAACAATTTCACCCGCCGCCGTTTTGACCGGGGGGACAATCAGCACCTCGTATCCATAGGTGCGCCCATCCTCCAGGAGCATCTGCGCGTTTCCCTTTCCGCCCCGGCCGAACGTATAGTTCCATCCTGCCGTGACCGCGCGCAGGGTGACCCGCTGCCGCAGCATTCGCAGGAATTCCTCCGGTTCCACGTCGGCCGTTTCCCTCGTGAAGGGAATCAGCTGCAGTTCATCTGCCCCGTACCGGGCCATCAGCAGCGTTTTTTCCCGCAGCGTGGAAAGCAGCCTGGGTGCCTTTTCCGGACAGAGGATTTCCAGCGGATGCCTGTCAAAAGAGCAGGCCCGCAGCAGAATTCCCCGGCGACTGGCGTATTCCCGTCCGACCTCCAGCAGTTTCCTGTGGCCCAAATGGACGCCGTCAAACGTTCCCAGTGCCAGGACACGCTCTCCTCCCGGCTCCCGATTCCGGATTACCTGCATGGCTGTCCCCTTATCTCTTCAGCATTTTCCGGAGCAATCTGCGCCTTCCAGACCAGGTATGGCCCTTCGCGCCGCATCATTCCCCAGAAGTTTCCCGTCATGTAAACCCGCAGGATCTCCCCCTCCGGCGGCGGATCCTCGCAGGCTTTTCCCGCCGGGATCTTCGCTCCGGCCCGGACCTGTTTTTCAAAGGCCTGGGAAAGATGCACGGCCGGCAGATGGTCCAGCGGATAATCCGGCGGAAGCATTTTCTCCGTCAGCTGCCCCCGTGCGGCGAGATCCCGGGCTTCCTCCAGCGACAGGGCTGTATCCAGCCCGAACACGCCGCTCCGGGTGCGCACCAGACTGCGCATATGGGCGGGGCATCCGCATTTTCTGCCCAGATCATCGCAGAGGGTGCGGATATAGGTTCCCCGGCCGCAGCGAACGCGCAGGCTGAAGCCGTGATCCGGTTCTTCCCCGGTCACATCGATGCTGTATACCGTCACCGTACGTTCCGGAGCCTCGACATGTTCCCCTTCCCGGGCCCGCTGGTACAGCGGTTTGCCGCCCATCTTGATCGCGCTGTAGATGCTCGGCCGCTGGCGGATTTCTCCCGTCAGTTCCCGGGCTTTGGCCCGGACGGTATCCAGGGACGGGTAGTTGTCCCCCGTTTCCAGCACGGTACCGGTGGCATCCTGCGTGTCCATACGCTGCCCGAAGGCAGCGACCGCCTCATACTCCTTCTCCTTGTCCACCAGATAATCGAAAAGCCGCGCGGCTTTTCCCACCATGATGGGAAGAACGCCCGCGGCCTCCGGATCCAGCGTACCGGCATGGCCTACACGCTTTTCCCCCGTCAGCCTTCTCATCACGGCCACGACGGCCGCGCTGGTCATACCCGGAGGTTTCATGATATTGAAAAATCCGTTCATTCCTGCCTGCCCGTTTCATCCAGATACTTTTCCATTGCACAGACAACCTTTTCAACGGCTTCATCCAGCGTGCCTTCCATCGTGATCCCGGATGCCTGAGGATGCCCGCCGCCGCCGAAGGCGGCAGCAATTTCGTCCACCTGCCTGGGTTCTTTGGCCCGGAGGCTGAACTTCACGTTTCCGTCCTCGGATTCCCGGGCCAGCACGGCCATTTCCGTCCCCTGCGTATCCATGCCGTAATTCACGATCGTGTCCGCGTGCTCGCTGAGGGCGCCGCATGCTGCAAAGTCCCGCAGGGTCAGCTTCATCACGGCAATTCTTCCTTTCCCCCGGAAGGTCAGGCTTTGCAGCGCTTTGCCGAGCAGCCGGATCTGTTCCCGGCTCTTGACCCGGAAAAGAATCCGGTTCAGCTCCGCCAGAGGCAGATGATGCTCCATCAGTTCGCCCGTAAGCCGGAATGCCTTCGCGTTCGTGCAGCTGAAGGCATAGTTCCCCGTATCCGTACTGATCCCGGTATACAGGCAGACCGCGATATCCCGGTCCATCTCCACGCCCAGCGTCTTCATCTGTTCCCGGATCATCATGCAGGTCGCGGGCGCGTCGCCGTCCACGCTGTTTGTCTCCATGAAAAGCGGATTCGTCGGATGATGGTCAATCTGAGCCGTTTTTGCGCTTCTCTCCATCAGCAAGGCGCAGCAGCCCATGCGTTTCACATCGCTCACGTCCACGGCGAGCATCAGGTCAAACGGGCCTTCTGCGCCTGTCGGAACCCGGAAGGTTTCCGCTCCCGGCAGGAACGCCAGCTGATCCGGAATCTTGCCGTCACAGAAGAGGGCAGCTTCCTTCCCCATCTTTTGCAGGATCAGCCGCATGGCTGTCGCGCTTCCCAGGGTATCCCCATCCGGGTTGACATGGCTGACCACGGCTATCGTCCGGGCTTTCCGGATGCAGCGCGCAATCGCGTCAGGATTCGGCTTCCTCATCTCCATCCGTCTTGTCCTCCGCTTTCACCGTTTCTGCCAGCACCCGGGCAATATGGACGCCGTATTCAATGTTCTTGTCGCTGATGAATATCAGCTCCGGTGTATAGCGGATAATCATCCGCTTCCCCAGGGAACGGCGGATGAACCCTTTCGCGTTCTTCAGGGCTTCCATCAGCCCGTCCCGCTTGTCGTCCTCCAGCACGCTGACGTAGATCTTCGCGTAGCGCAGATCTCCCGCCACATCAGCCCGGGTGATGGAGAAAGTACCGTCAATCCGCGGATCCCCGAGTTCCTCCCGGATGATGGCATCCACTTCCCGGCGGACTTCCTCCGATATTCTGTCAATTCTCTGATAGCTCATATCAGCGCGGAATCTCCTCCATTATGTAGCACTCAACGATATCGCCTTCCTTGATATCGTTGTGGCCTTCCAGGCTCATACCGCATTCGTAGCCGGCGGCCATTTCCTTGACGTCGTCCTTCAGATGGCGCAGGCTGCTCAGCTTGCCCTCGAAGACCACGACGCTGTCCCGCAGCAGGCGCACGCTGGCATTCCGCTGCATCTTGCCGTCCTGAACATAACAGCCGGCAATGATGCCCGCGCCGGTAATTTTGAATACATTCCGCACTTCGGCATGGCCGAGCAGCACTTCTCTGTATTCCGGCTCAAGCATCCCCTTCATCGCCAGTTCCATATCCTCGATCGCCTTGTAGATCACGGTATAGAGCCGGACATCCACCTTGGCTTTCTCGGCAGCCTCCCGGGCGGAAGCATCCGGCCGGATGTTGAAGCCGATGATAATCGCGTTGAACGCGGATGCCAGGTTGACGTCGTCCTTCGTAATGGCGCCGGCGGCGCTGTGCAGGACGCGGATCTTGACCTCGTCGCTGCTCAGTTTCTCCATTGCCTGCTTGACGGCCTCCACGGATCCCTGAACGTCCGCCTTGATAATCAGGTTCAGCGTCGTCACCTTGCCCGCCTCGATCGAGGAGAACAGATTTTCCATGCTCATCTTGGCCATGGTGGCTTCGCGGCTCGCCTTCAGTTTTTCACGGCGCTCGTCCGCCACCTGGCGGCTCAGATGCTCATCACCGACAGCGATCATCTCGTCGCCGGCGCTGGGCACATCGTCAAAGCCCATAATTTCCACGGGCATGGAGGGTCCGGCGGATTCCACGCGATCCCCCTTGTCGTTGATCAGCGCGCGCACGCGACCGGAAGCCATACCCGCGATAATGCTGTCGCCGACATGCAGCGTACCGTTCTGCAGCAGGACGGTTGCCAGAGGACCTCTGGCCTTGTCCAGCTTGGCCTCAATGATGACGCCGCGGCCCAGCCGGTTCGGATTGGCCTGCAGCTGCAGCACATCCGCCTGCAGCAGGATCATCTCCAGCAGGTCGTCCACGCCTTCGCCTGTCTTGGCGGAGACCGGTACGCAGATCGTTTCGCCGCCCCAGTCTTCGCACACCAGGCCGTACTGGGTCAGATCCTGTTTGACTTTTTCCGGATTGGCGTCCGGCTTGTCCATCTTGTTGATCGCCACGATGATCGGCACTTCCGCCGCCTTCGCGTGGTTGATGGATTCCACTGTCTGCGGCATCACAGAGTCATCCGCGGCGACAACCAGCACGGCAATATCCGTCGCCTGGGTTCCGCGGGCCCGCATCGCGGTGAACGCCTCATGGCCGGGTGTATCCAGGAAGGTAATCTGTCTCCCGTCGACATTGACCGTATAGGCGCCGATGTGCTGGGTAATCCCGCCGGCTTCGCCCGCGGTCACCCGGCTCTTGCGAATATAGTCCAGCAGGCTGGTTTTGCCGTGGTCGACGTGACCCATGATGGTCACGACCGGCGGACGGGTTTCCAGATTTTCTTCGGTATCGTCGAAGTCCTCGGCGACCAGAGCCGCTTCCGCGGTCTGCTCCTGCTTGCGTTCCAGGGTGATCTCAAAGTCGGAGCAGACCAGCTGCGCCGTGTCGAAATCGATTTCGCTGTTGATGGTGGCCATATTCCCCAGCATGAACAGCTTTTTGATGATTTCGCCGGCAGGCTTGCCGATTTTTTCCGTCAGGTCACGCACGGTAATGGTGTCGCCCGCCATATAGGCAGTTTCGATTTTGATGGGAGCCATCATCTGCTGAGCGCTGGGTTTCTTGCTGCGGGCCCGCTTGCCGCCGCGGATCACCTCATCGTCGTATCCGTTGAAGTTGCTGTTCTTGCTGGCCTGCTTCCGGTTGCGGCTGACATGCTCCGGATCATGCTGGCGGATATAGTTCTTCTTGTTCGGGTCATAATTGGATACCCGTTCCTTTTCCATCGGCACAGCCAGTTCCGGCGCTCTGTTGCGGTTGCTCATGCCGCTGCGCTGTCCGCCCTGCTGCCCGCCGGCCGGACGTCCGTACTGTCCCTGCTGCTGTCCGCCTGCCGGACGGCCGTAGGAACCCTGTCCCGCCGGACGGCCGTACTGTCCCTGCTGCTGTCCGCCTGCCGGGCGGCCGTAGGGACCCTGTCCCGCCGGACGGCCGTACTGTCCCTGCTGCTGTCCGCCTGCCGGGCGG
>CAMVEB010000053.1 GCA_947166385.1 uncultured Clostridia bacterium
GACCGCCAGTGGCGGAAATCTCGTCAGCGGTGAGCTCAGCCGAAACAAGCGGTCTTCACAGTGTGCAGCCGCGCCGATTGAGGCTGCGGAGGGATCCCACCCAGCTCGGCGCGCATTGGAAAAGCGCCTGCGTATGCAGGTACCGAATGTGGCGGAGCGGGGCTCATCGCCGACGACCGCCAGTGGCGGAAATCTCGTCGGCGGTGAGCTCAGCCGAAACAAGCGGTCTGCACAGTGTGCAGCCGCGCCGATTGAGGCTGCGGAGGGATCCCACCCAGTTCCGCGTACATTGGAAGAGCGCCTGCAGACGCTGGCACCCAATGTGTGCAAAGCGGAGCGGGGCTCACCGCCGACGACCGCCAGTGGCGAAAATCTCGTCGGCGGTGAGTTCAGCCGAAACAAGCGGTCTGCACAGTGTGCAGCCGCGCCGATTGAGGCTGCGGAGGGATCCCACCCAGCTCCGCGTACATTGGAAGAGCGCCTGCAGACGCAGGCGCCCAATGTGCGCGGAGCGGGTGGGATTCGAACCCACGGTACGTTGCCGTACACCTGATTTCGAGTCAGGCTCGTTGTGACCACTTCGATACCACTCCACTAGATTTTACAAGGGTTCCAGCGGTTTGGAAAGTTGCTCTGCAGAGTAAAAAGTTGTGCTACTCCCAACCGTACTCCCAACCAAAAAAACATCCTCCATCGCCCCTTGCACAGCATCAATTATATGCAGTGAAGTTCGGTTCGTCAATAAAAATATCATCGCTCTCTCCACCTTTCTTTCCAACCTAAATGATAAAAACCAGCCCGGAAGATCATCCGGCAGCCTGGTAAAAACGAACCGGTCTGTCCGTATTCCAACCCATCATTCGAAGTGATCACACAGGCAAACCAGCAAAAAAGATAGAGGCTATGATGAAAAGGTCTGACATATCTGATGAACTATTTATTGGCGCTCGCGGAAACAAAAAAGCCCGACCGCAAAGCCGAGCCGAAATATGATTGTAAAATACTTCTGCAATGCTATAGGAACATAGTTCTGATCATCAATAAAATATCAATGGTCTCCTTCGATCCATTTGATAAAAGCTCTGCGTGGGATTTTAATCCGACTGCCCATCACTGATACCGGAAAACCAAGTGAGCTGATATCTTTTCTGGCCTGAAAGCGGATAAGTTCAGCGTCGCACTGCAGAATCTGCGCGACTTCCACCGGAGTCAGGATTTCTTTTGTCATCTTTTTGATATCTTCGATTGTCATCGTCAAATCTCCCTTCGCTCCCAAGTTATAACTCATCCTTACCGGCGGCGGCCGCCACATTCTCACATCGGATCAGGCAATGCCATCCCCGTCGTCCGATTCCGTCACATTCTTCAGCAATGATCCGACATGCCAGCGGCTATGGCCATCCGATACAATCTCATATCTGAAAGATGGAACTGTCCGCATATTCCATGACCGGATGACCTTCTTCAGAGCCTCCTTTGACATTTTCATTTCCTTATATGTTGTCAGATCCAGCCTGGGGGAACGCGCCCCGCAGCACAGACACCTGACATAACAGATCTTTTTGGATTCTCCCCTGATGAAGCCTCTTGAATCCGATTCCAGATACGGTTTGCCTCCGCAGAACGGGCAGGATAAAATCTCGTTCATCATTCTTCCTCCATGGGGTTTTCCAAACCCGACTGCCGATAACGCTCCACCAGCTCTTCTTCCCGGTCCCTGTCCGCGTTCCACATCTCGGTGACATCCCAATGGCCGTCCGCCCAATTCTGGCAGCTCATCAGGCAGCTGATTTCCGCTCCCTGCGCGTCCGTGACACGAACCAGCAGCATTTCCACATCATCCCGGTTCTTCACGAAGCCAACCGGATGAACCTCCCGGTCTCCCTGCCAGTCATAATATTCCCTGACTGCTTTTCTCAATGCCCTTTTCATTTTCTTTTCCCTTTCTTTAAGCAATTGACATCGTCTGAATGAACGATTTTTTCCTCTGATTTATTTACCGGATTTACTTTAAGTAAGTTGCAAGACAAAAAAAGAGGAGGCGATCCTTTCCTTAAGATATCCTTCCAGATCAGCGACTTGATATAACCCGTACTGTTTGGCTGCGCTCTCAGATGCTGCCAGATCAGCATATCCCGGGCTCTCGCCGGATTGAACGCGATCAGTTTTTTCTTCAGGAGCCTGTGATACCGCCTCTGGTAGCCTCTGAGATCAGACTGTCTGACTTTTCTCGTTCTATCCGTCCGGACATTATCCGAATCATATCCGGCCGTTTCTTCCATCCTTTTCACCTCCTCGTCTTCCCTATTGCTTACTTAAAGTAGCATATTGAATATCAAATGTCAACAATTCCATCATAAAGAAAATTATGTAATGATCTGATATTCCTTATTTACAAAGAGGTTCGACTGGAATGTATGATATTTGATTGCTTACTTAAAGCATTTGTTTCTGGTTCAGGGAATCGAAAGGCCGAAAAATTACCAGAATGGATATTGTGTTCTGCTCCATTCCCGGCTACAATCTATTGCGGTTCTGAAAAAATCACAGAGGTGACCGTTCCATGAATGAGGAGACAAAGGAAACCCAGGAATCATGGGAAGAATCCCATCCCTGGCTGTCAAAACGGACAAAGCAGGATGAGGACGATTCCCTTGATGAAGTGATCCGGTACACACTGGATGAGCTGCGGTTTGCATAACCTTGCTGATCCTGCTATATTTGATCAGTTTGGGAACGAGCTACCGCCGAAGGCGGTTTAGTTCACTTATTGTTTTCCTTGCTAAGCCCTGATTGACCGCAGGCCGATTTTCGGGCAGGATGCAGTCAAAAATATTACAATTCTGTTAAGTTTCAAAATTCGCTGCCAGCCTTCTTCGGTGCTGCGTATATACAGATGTCAGGAGCAAAACAGCTCCGGCAGAAAAGAAAGAAAACGCCCACAGGGCAGGAGGAAGAATAAAATGGAGAACAACATGAAGGAAATAAACATGGAAGAGATGGAAGAGGTCAGCGGCGGTGAAATGAGATCGGTAAATCCGCTGGAACCCTCCGCTGAAAACATGATCGACTTTGAAAAAATGCAACGTATCATCGAGGAAAAGACTCGTACTACTGATTGATTTACTGTTCCGGAAAACAATTCTCCCGCACCGGTCCGCCGGTGCTTTTTTCTATCCCATCGCGCCCTGTAAGGTCCTCAGCAAGCACCATTCGCGGTATCGTACAGTTTCTCCTCCAGCATCTGATCTGCTGCAGGCGGGAAACGCCGGACTCGTCGATCTTCACGGCAAAGGAGGCCAGGAATTCCTGATCAGCCATGAACAGCTCCTCCTTTCGGGAATCAGATCATCAATGTGAATAAAATGGAGAACAACATGAAGGAAATGAACATTGACGAACTCGAGAAGATCAACGGCGGTGACAATAGAGAGTGGACCGCCTAAGGTGCAGAAATAATGGCTACGAAGAAAAAGGTTGCTGAAGAAGTCAAGGCCGTCGAAGAGAAGGTCGAAAAGGCCGTAAAGAAGGCCCCCGCCAAGGCGAAGGCCGCCGCGAAGAAAGTCGAAGACAAAGTGGTCGCTGAGGAAATCGAAGTCAAGAAGACCGCCGCCAGGACCGCCCGGAAGACGAAGGAAACCGTTCAGAAAGTCGAAGCCGCGGCGAAGAAGCCCGCCAGCAAGCTGGAAATCATCGTCCAGTCCCCGCTGGGCGGCAACATCACCGCTGAAGAGATCGCGGCCAAGCTGCCCAAAGGCGCCGAAACCGTGTTCGTCCGGGTCGACCAGAACAAGCTCTGGTGGATCAAGGGCGAGGAAACTGGATCCGTGGATATCTGGTAAACAGAAAACGCTCGTGCCGTCATCGTACCGGCCACGGGCGTTTCTTTTTATATAGTTTTCAGAAAACAGGCGGCATGCTGAATTGTGGACGGATCCGACGCTTTCATGGTAGAATAATGCAGAAAAGATATGAAGGAGAAAGATCCATGCAGCTGAACATTGAGAATCAGAAACAGGAATTCCTGACCATCTGCCGGAGCAGCATTCAGCGGGAGGGGCTGGAGGACCTGCTGGAATGGATGGGCAAGGCGGATTTCTTTACCGCGCCGGCCAGCACGAAGTACCACGGGGCGTACGCCGGCGGGCTGTGCCAGCATTCGATCGATGTGTATCAATACGCCAGGAAGCTCGCCTTCCTGATGCCGAAGGAGCCGTCGGAGGAATCCCTCGCGATCGCGTCGCTGTTCCATGATGTTTGCAAGGTCAACCTGTACCGGATAGACAAGCGGAATCAGAAAATCAACGGGGAATGGGTGGAAGTCCCCTACTACACCATTGATGAGAAATACCATTTCGGCGGGCACGGATCGAAGTCTGTGTTCCTGATCCAGCAGTTTATGAAGCTGACAACGGAAGAGGCCGCGGCGATCAACTGCCACATGGGATTCTCGGACGGCAGCGCGACCACGATCCGGGATGTCGGGAACGCCTATGAGCAATTCCCGGTGGCCTGGCTCATTCACGCCGCGGACGAAGCAGCGACATTCCTGCTGGAAAGATGAGGAGAACGCCATGAGCAGAAAGAGCGAACCGATTGATTATATGGACCTGATCGCCCGGACAGCGGAAGAGGAACACGAAGAAGACTGTCTAGCAGTGTTTCTCTTGATTGGCTGAATAGGTTTAGAAGATTTCAGACTCCAGATTCAACCAGAAAGCGGGGCGAATACAGCCATCACGATTGACACGGAAGTTGAGGAGCAAACCGTCGTAGAACACGTAAGCTGCATAATTCTGATAGAAGCCGGGCGAACGAAGCCACCACCACCCGGCGGCGCTGCCGTCCTCCGTCTTGTCGTCGCTGACATATGCTCCCTGAGCCTTTGTGTACGCCGTTGGCGTCACTCTTGATTTCAGATTGTTCCTATCATTGGGGGTAACTTTCAGATATTGATTTGCCTCCGCGTAGCTCAGCAGGAATATCTGATCCTGGGTATTGTTCCCGCCGCTGGTACTCCATTCACTGTAGCCCTGCGTCGAACTGTTATCAACCTGGGTTGTCAGAATCGCGGCCTGTTCCTCAGCTGTAAAAGCTGTAGCGAGGAAATCATGATTCAACCATTTCCGTATGGATGAATTCTCCCAGGTAATGTCGGTGTATTCTGTGTTGTAAGGTTTGGCATCCAGTCCGTACTTGCTTAGCAGCAGGCTCTTTCCATCCTGAACATCCAGCACGATCCATTCAATCTCTTCCTGCCCATTTCTTGTGTTATTATCCTGTTCATAATGTCCGAACGTCACAGTGTTCCCTACAGTTTTAAAAGAAGTAAGGGTCTGTCACGAAACAACCACATCATTTTGAATCGGTCGGATGATGTAATTCCATTGAGTAAACGGTTCTAAGAACTCGATATTAATGCTTTCCTTTTCTTCTTCTGAAATCTTTTTTCCGGTTTCATAGACGTTGTTGTCTACCTGACAGATCACTTTTAATCCTTTCTTGGTTGTCGTAGAGCCAATCAAGCTGACAATCGTTTCAATGTCAATCAGTGGCTGTCCCTGCCAGTTTTTCGATATATAGCAAAACAGACGATGCTCAACCTTGTTCCATTTCGATGTTCCCGGCGGAAAGTGGGATACTTCAATCTCAAGCCCTGTTTTATTGGCAAGTAGTTGAAGTTGGTACTTCCATATCCATCTGCGACTGCTGTTACTGCCACCACCGTCGCAATTGATGTACAACCTTTTGGCTTCCGGGAATGTGTTTTTCCCAACAGCTTCCCACCACTGATAAACACTTTCTCCCGCAAACTCTGCTGTATCATGACTGGTTCCCAAATTAACGAATCCGGTGTTGTCATTCAATACATATACCCCATATGGATTCACTTTCCCCAGTTCAGGGATCGGGAAATCATGATCCAGTACTTTCCGGGGAGACTTCTCTTTTCGGTATTCTGATCCAGGATTCTTGAAATTCCCTACATTCTCTTTCTTCTTGGTATCAATGGAAATGACAGGATCACCTCGCTCCAGATATGCCTGCGCCGTCTCATTAATATGTTGAAACTGCGCATCCCGATCAGGATGCTGGTTTCCGACCTGTAACATCTTCTGATTCTGTTGCTTGCTGTATCCCAATGCTTCCAATGCCCTGGATACGATGTTTTGACTGACCTTGTATCCTTTCTTCAGCAGTTCTTCCGCAATCTTTCGTAGGCTCAGTGTTGTCCATCGCAATGGCTTCATTGGATTCCCGTATGTGTCCGGATCGATTATTTCCTCAATATCCTGATACAGCATCGGATGTTTCTCTGATTCTTTTTTCCGTCCTCCTCCCCGTTTCCTGATCCCGGATATCGCTAATGATTGATCAGCCGATTCTGCTTCCGCGATGCTATTCAGGTCTTCAATTCCTCGGCTTATCGTGTTCCGTGCTGCTCCTGTGAGAGAATTGACATATGCAACACCGCCATGCCCCAATGCGTCCGCAATGCTTCCCTGGAGCTGTCTTCTCTGCATTTCATTGAGTTTCGGAAGCATATCCCCCAATACCCGACGTATTACGCGTTCCGTTTCTGCATTGACTACCATCAGCAGATCCTCCCATAAATGATCTACTGATAGTATATCACGTTGTCACAAAATAATCCACTCTTTTCGTTACATATTGATCAACTTATTTTGTGACAGTTCCTAAGCTTCGCTTTGCTAGCAGCAACAGTAATCCCCTCTTCCATTTCCGCGGCAGGATTGCTTCCGACATTCGATGGAAGATCCGCAACGGTTGTTTCCGGTTCTTTGGGTTGCTCTTCGGTCTGATCGGATCCCTTCGCAGCGTTCGCCCTTTCTTCCAGCGCGTCCTTGGCTTCTTCTGCTACCTTATTGGCTTCCGCCAATGCGGCTACCGCATCCTTCTCGGAAGTCTTCGCTTCATCCAGCTGCACAGTCAGATCCTGCACCTTGGCTTCCAGACTGGTAACATCATTCTTCGCCTTCTCTAACTGCTCGTTCAGATCCCTGATTTGCACGTCGGCAACTTCCTGGGCCGCCTTCACAGCAGCGTCAGCGCCTTCCAGGGCTGCCTTCTTGGAGGTTTCCAGCTCTTCCGTCAAGCTCTTGATCTGGGCTTCCAGCTCGGCCTTCTCAGCAGCGGCGACTTCCTGAGCCGCCTTCACGGCAGCGTCAGCGCCTTCCTGGGCCGCCTTCTTCGCGTCATCCAATTGCTTCTTCAAAGCGGCGATCTGTGCTTCCCAATCAGCTTTTCCAGTTTCATATGATTTGATCTTTTTCTCTGCATCTGTCAGTTTTTTCTGTATCGTCTTCAGCTGTTCATCCAGGCCGGCAACCGCATCATTCATGCTTTTCCGAACCTGCTGCAATTCTTTATCTTTCTGGGATACCGTTTTGTTCAATTCTTCCGCAGTGCTGGTTTTCTCCGCAAGGTCTTTGTCCAGCTTTTCAATAGCATCATTTTTCTCAGTAAGCTTTGAATTCAATGTTACAATTTCTTTATCCTTCTCAGATGAATCAGAGGATAAAGCTGAAATCACAGATTCTTTCTCCGCTATTTCTTGGGTCAGTTTATCAATGGCTTTGGCCTTATAGGTGACATCGCTCTCCAGCGTTTCAATCTGCTGATTCTTATCCTCCAGCTGGGTCGACAATGCTTCGATCTGTCCGGCTTTCGATGCGGTATCTTCCGTCAGCGCATTTATCTGACTGGTTTTCTCCGCAACATCTGCCTCGAGGGAAGCAATCCGAGCCGCTTTTTTCGCAGCATCCTCCGTGAGCGTATTGATCTGAGTTTCCTTATCAGCCACATCCGCTTCAAGGGAGTTGATCCTGGTTTCTTTATTCGCAACATCCACCACCAGCGTATTGATCTGGGTCTCCTTGTCCGCAACATCCGAAGTCAAAGTGCTAATCTGAGTCTCTTTGTTTGCCACTTCTGTTTCCAGAGATTCAATCCGAGACGATTTATCGGAAGCGTCTTCATTCAGGGCAGCAATCTGGGTTGACTGATCATTCTTCTCCGACACCAGCTGATCAATCTGTTTCGTTTTATCGGCATTGTTCGTGACATACAAAACACAAAAAACAATCGCCAGAACTGCCAAGACTGAAATAATGGAAATTGCCAGGTTCTTCTTCACACCGATTCCCCCTATTCAACTCATGAGGAATTCTACATCAGAAGGGACTCCTTTTTAACGCTGATACCGGTATTCATTCTGCCTGTTTACGGTTTCAGCAGCGAAGCTATATATTTGATCCCTAACTGCGGGGAAAACAATCCAGTATTTGTCTGCGGATAGTTATTGAGCTGCACTTCAAACGTGCCTGGCGGATATGTCGTATGAACCACCTTATCCGTCAACAACTTGGCTTTTCTATTCTTCATGGAATACACAGCCACATGAATCTCGCACTCATACGCATCCGCCCAGACCTTATTCGACGGGACGATTATATAAGTACCAATCTTGTTCAATCTGGGGTAGATCCGTATGACAGTATCCGCCTCATCCAGTGAGAATGCTAGGTTTTTTTTCGGAATATCGCTGAATTCCGACTTCTTACCGGTTTCCGCACTTGTGTAGCTGATCTCATCCGAGCTCGCTTTTGTAATGCAGACCAGGATCTTTTCTCCCAGATCACTTCCGGTGATTTCCATGTCTGTGCTGGAACCGGACGTCTGGAAAATCGTGATCAAATCTTTGCGGTCACTGTAGGCTTTCTGGTTTCTGAGTTCATCTTCCTCAAGCCCTGCAGACAGATCATATTTATTGGCTGCCTTTCCATTCAACATAAGACGCCGTACTGCATCCCGCTGCGCCGCGATCCACGCGCGAAGCTCCGGATCCGTCGGTAGTTCCGTTTCTTCTGAACAAACAATGGTCAGTTTACTCAGACGGCCGCAGATGTTTGTCAGTAATTTGCTGTTTTGATTCAGAACGTTTCCTTCTTCATCTGCTTTTCCGATCAATAGTGTCAGTTCTTCCAAATTCGGGAAGCAAGCATTGAAATCAACAAAACCCTTATTTGTTCTTCCAATCCGATAGGTAAGACTCTTCACGGAAGGATAAGTACCCTTGGTCGTGTAACATCCGAGGTTCAGGCGTGTGATGATCTCCGGATGCTGAGGATCCCACAGACGCAGATTCTCAGACAGGGTCAGGTCGAGACTCGCAAAATCAAACATATTCAGAAAACGATCCGTCAGAAAGGCAGATGTCTGATTGTCCTCCAAAAAACCGGAAATACACATCCGGATATCCGCTCCCTGAAACGCTTCTTTGTACCAAAATGCTATCCATGGAATGGTATCCGTGGAATACAGGCTGATCGCATAATACCCTTCATTTGTCACAAACGCGCAGCGGGTTGGGTCCAAAGCGCCTCGCGGCGGAAGCTGAACGGTCTCCTCCTCATCGCCCAGCTGGAGCTTGCAATACGTAATGTTTTGAGATAGACCAGTGTTGTTCCTGTCAAACGCGACATCAAAAAAATCCGCTGTACTGTCCAGGGCCCCTTCCATAAGCTCGTTTTCCATTACAAGGATTCGCCTCGAGCGATATGTTTCCGGCCCAAACTGATTAATCAGAAAGAAGTTTTCCTTCTCGTCGTACAGCAGTTGCAGCGGTACATCCTCGCATGTAAACCGGATGATGATCTCGTAGGATGGCCAACCAATAATCTCATAATACATAGGGGTTAGTTCATACCCCTTCCAGTTCACGGACGGCATGGGATCCCTCATTCTGTCTACAGCGGCAGCAAAAACACCGGACCGGAGATCAACCCAAAGAGCAGGACGTATACCGCCCTGCCTCTTGACATCGACGCCCATGCTTTTTGCAGTCATGCCAGGTATTGCCGCACGGTTCTGCTGTTCTCCCGGAGAACGCAGCCACCACCAATTGGGGGTGAATTTCTGATCGCTATCTGCGGACTTGGCACGATCCTGCGCATATAGCGAGAAGGGGCAGCTTTTTGTTCCGAGACTGTTGAAATACCTTTCATACTCTCTGTGGCTCAACAAGAAAACCCGATCTTTCGTATCACTGCCACCATCCGCCTTTATCCCCTCTAAGGCCTGAGCAGCACTGTTATCCACATCTGTCAGCAGAATTGCACTTTTTTCCTCTTCCGAGAAGGCGTTGTCGAAAAATTCACTGTTGAGCCAGCTCCGCAATGAGCAGTTTTCCCACGTGATATCCGACCTCTCCCGATGATAATACTGGCAATCCAGCACAAGCTCACTGATCAGCAGGACACGGTCACCCTGCGTATCCAGCACGATCCATTGTATCTCTTCCGACCCATCAGCATCAACCGCATCCTGCTCATAATGACCGAAGACCACCCTATCGCCGAAAGACAGATCTTGTTCCTCCGCATATGACTCCGGGACAAAAAGAGAAATGGCCAGGCAAATAATGGCCAGGCAAATCACTACTGAAAGAAGACTCAGACACCGTTTCATCTTTTCATGCACCTCTTTGTTATAACTTTCTTTGCTATGGCAGTAAGACTCCGGATACCTCTCTCGTTCAAGAGCATCTTAAACAGGCACATAGATATAATAGCCTTCTGTGATATCACAGCTCAGCTGGATATAAAGGCGATTGATCCGCATCAAATTATCCACAGAAGTGCCATACAGACGCGCAATCTTTGTCAGCGTATCGCCGCGCTGGATCTGATAAACCTCATAACCCGGCATCTCCGGCAATTCCTCTTCGGATCCGCCTTTCCCGCCGGAAACTGAATCCATTTCGTTCGGGCGCAGTTCTCTGGTATCCATTTTGGTTTCCTCGTCATGTATCAAGTTATCCCGGATTCCCATCTTTTCGATCAGATCACCCAGGGATTTGTCATACTGGGCACGGGAGATCGCGCCATGTTCCAGAAAAGTATCCAGGAGCTGTTTCTGATTCAGAAAGAGCTCTTTCTTTTAATCTTCCCCGCTCACTCAGCAGGCCCCCTCTCCGCCTGGCCGTAAGATTCAAGAATATTCGCGACTCTGGAAAACGCTTCTACTTAATTACGAATATAGCACATTCTGCTCTCCGAAATCAATCGGTATTTGCTGGACTGATCCGGCGCTTTCATGGTAGAATACGAGAAGAAAAAACGGGAACGAAAGGATTCGAAGATGAAAAAACTATTTTTTGTTATTGCGATACTGGTTTTCCTTCATGTGATCCCTGCGCAGGCCGGCGGGGTACCGAATACCGCTGCACAGGCGATACAGAACGCAGATACGATAGATGAGCAGCTATCGCTGCTTCGTGACGTTTCGATCGAATATGCCGCGGAGCTGGAAACCGGCGGGTGGGATGTCTCGCTGACATGTGATGCGGCACAAACGCTGCCGGAGGATCTGCTGCCTCAGGATCATATGGAAGATGCTGAGCTGTCTGTCCAGGATTTTGAGGATACCAGATTCATTGCGATCTATTGCGATCAGGGAGAATACCGTCTGCTGGGTGACTATCAGGTTCGCATTCCGGAGCATATGCGCGCCTCCTCACTGGCAGAGGCTGACGCGGTGCTGTGTCTGGTGCACACCACTCAGGCCCGCGACGACTATATCGGATCAGCCTATAACCGCCACTACTACGCATATGTTTACCGTCGCGGGTCAAACACCCGGACGACAGCATACCATACCTTTACTACGCCGCCGATGAGCGGAAAAGGAACGCTGCGCGGCGAAGCGCTTTCTCTTGCGGAAATCTGGAGCGGTGTGCGGCAATGGTTCTATGGTATCATTGAAGTCTCTTATTCCAACGGTACCGCTTCCTATCGAATCACCGGGCAAACCTGCTGCCTGACGGAATTGAAAGGAGATTTCACGAGGTATGAGATCCCCGCAGAAGTGGACGGACATCCTGTTACGGGGATCGAAGAATGCAAAAATGACACACTGCAGGAACTGACGCTGCCTGAGGGAATTGTCTGGATCCGGTATGTGGGTGGCAAAGAATTGAGGAAGATGAATTTCCCTTCGACACTGCGGCGGATTGAGAAATATATCAGCACCGGATTGTCTGAGATGATCCTCAACGAGGGCCTGGAAGAGACCGGGGACTTCACGCTGCTGCGCGGATGCGGCGAAAGCTTTTCCCTTCCGTCTACTCTGAAACAAATGGGCGACGGTACGCTGGAATACGGAGCGGAGTGTACGTATCTGATCATTCCGGAGGGCGTCACGAAACTGCCGAAGTACTTCCTGTCGAGCAAAGGTGAAGTCCTGTGCGTTTATGTTCCCGACAGCGTGGTCAGTATCGGCGACAGCGTGTTCAATTACGGCAACATCCTTATTTACACCCCTGAAGGCAGCGTAGCTGCGCGATATGCGGAAAGCCATGACTTTCCATGGGTTCCCTTCGCCAGAGCCGAGGACATGCCAAAGCCCGTGATCGAAAAGTCAGAAGAAGGTTTTGAATATGCCATTCTTGAGGGAGAGGCAATTCTTACAGGGTACACGGGAAACGAAGCCTGTCTCCGGGTACCGGATACGCTTGGCGGCTTCCCTGTGGCGGTGATACGGGAGCATGCTTTCGAGAGAATAGATACGCTACGCGCCATCCTGTTTCCGGATACTGTCCGAAAAATGGAAGGCAGCGCGGTCTATCACTGTGATTCCCTGGAAGCAGCCTTTATTCCGGCATCTGTGACTCATTTCCATAGTCAGGCGGTTCTCCTGTGCGGCGATGCCGTTGAATATATGCCAAAGGAATCCGTGCCATGGATCACTATGCGAAGTTTGGACGATCCCCATGCGGTATGGACCCCGGGTACGGAATGTACATGGTTTCCGGAGCTTGCGGATCAATATGATCCGGATACCTCCAATTCCGGAACAGAGACAGAGGAGGGTTTCCCGAAAGCCGGGGATATTGTCACCTTCGGACATTATGAGCAGGACGGTGATCCGGCCAACGGGCCGGAACCCGTCGAATGGATTGTGCTGGATACAGAGGATGGTTATACAACCCTGCTCAGCCGATACGGACTGGAAACAAAACCATACTGTGAAACCGGCAGCGCGCAATGGAAAACCTGTTCGCTGCGCAAATGGCTGAACGATTCGTTCCTGAACGAGGCATTTACAGACGAAGAGCAGAAAAAGATTGAAACTTCTGCTGTTTCCGAGAAAGGTGTAACCGCCGTTTCCGATGGCATGGGAAGCACTTCGCTTGATAAGGTTTATCTGCTCTCCATGGATGAGGCAGACCGGTACTTTGACTCCAACGAGGAACGAAAGTGTGTCCCTACACAGGCCGCTGTGAATCATGGAGCGGATGTTCGTGATGAAACATGCGGATGGTGGCTTCGGACGCATACGAATTCAAAGCGCGCAGATGGCACAGGCTTCGGTGGCAAGCTTTATAAAAGTATGGTAGAAGGTTATGCAGATGACAAAGTGGTCCGCCCGGTCATCCGCCTTCTGACAGACAATATTCCGGATGAAATCTGAAGGAAGCATTCAGATCAATGCAGGCAGCAGGCTGAAACAGCTATGCGTGTCTGTGTTTTACGGAATGAAAAAACCGGCGGACTTGCCGCCGGGGAATCAGGACTCAGGGCAGTTCACGCGGGATCTCATCCAGGGCAATGATCTGTTCCTCTCCATTTTCAGTCACCACAAACACGGCGCCTTCAAGAGCTGATTCATCCGCACCCTCGATGAAATAGACCAGATCAAAATCTTCCTGCTCCGGGGCCACAGAAGGGAAACCGCCGCCTTCCGGCTGAATGATATTGTGGTACATCATGGAAGACGGCAGAATCATTTCTCCGCCGGCCAGGCGAAGCATGATCTCATCTTCCTCATTGACCACATCCAGGACGGCTTTTTCAAAAACCCCCTCCAGCGGCTTGAAACGAACGATAACAAACTGGCCGTCCGTCCGTAAATTGACCGCGTTAATATCTTCACGATTCGTACTTGCCCAGACCGCGTTCATCACATACCCGCGCCAGGACAGGGTTTTCGGGGTTTCAGACTCCCCGGCAAAAGAACAGGAAACAATCCATATCAATGCAAAAACAATACATAATACCTTTCGCATCAGATGATACCTCCTCACAAGTGAATTACAGCAGGTCAAAATGCCCGCGCGCGTCCGCGACTTACGGAATTGGATCAGTCAAACGCCCAGCCTGGTTCGTTAATCCAGAATGTCCTCCGGATCGATTTCCGTTTCCACCAGCTCCCCGTCAAAGAACAGAACGGCCTTCTCCAGTTCATAATCTTTGGGCACATCGAAACACAATTTGACAGATCCGGGAACAGTGAAACGGGTAACCTCTACTGCTCCGGTCTCCGTCCCCTCATAACGCACAGAGGCGCCGGACCAGAGAATCCCCGAATAGGGTTCCATCTCATCCAGTCGGAATTTCTCCCGCAGCATTTCCGCAAGAGGATCCATTTTCGTTTCACCATCAATCCGCAGAACAAGTGTGATCCATTTACCCTCGGCCGGATCAAAGTTCTTACTCAGTTCTTCCTTCTCAGAGAGGCCGACGACCGTTACGGTGATTTCTTCCCATTCAATCGTTTTTCTCTCAAATTCTTCGCAGGAGCCAACAGCTATAAAGAGGCACAGCAGGCATCCAAGGAAACAAATGAACCATTTTTTCATACAGATCTCTCCCCCATTCATAATATGTTCCATCCATGAGTCTTCACCGGATTTGTCGTTTGCGCGTTTCGAGAACAGAATGATTCTATCGCCAGATGTTTTCTGCATCATAACATAAAACAAGGCAAAAAGAAAGCTACCGTTCCCTGTCTTCTTCGTTCTTCCACCGGGCTTCGCTGTTCAGCCAGCTGTTATACCGGGCCTGTGCCTCCTGGCTTTCCTTTTTCTCTCTCCAGGTATCGATATCCGATTGAATCGCAAGCATCTCGTCGATGATCATCTCTACAGTTCCGGGTTTTGCCTGATACAGGTAGGATGTCAGCCGGTCAATGGCCTTCGGGCTTCCCAGCTGTTTGGCCAGGAGATCCGCAAATTCCTCCGGGTATCCCAGAGAGGAAACGGCTGCTGCGAGATGGTCCCGGGACATCGCCCATATTCTCTGATTCGGCGTCATATGTCTGTGCCTTACTTCACCGTAATCTTGCATACGGCCTTCACTCCGCTTCCGTCCGCTGCCGTGCAGATGATCTTGCAAGTCCCTTTGCCGATCGCTCTGACCTTGCCTTTGGCACTGACTGTCGCCACACTCTCATCGCTGGACCTCCAGATGACATCTCGGACCGTTGCGTTTTCCGGCAGGATCTTCTTCACTTTCAGTTGAAGCGACTTCCCCTGCCCGATAGTCGCTTTCGTCTTGTTCAGCCTGATAGATTTGACCAGCACGGCGTCATCCTCACCTGTGATGAGTTTCGTGTCTTTGTCCATATATAAATCTTTTGAGTTCGATGCTCCCTTGCCACCAACGACCGTCCAACCCCAGAAATGATAAGCGATTTGTTCCTTCGGAGCAGACGATTTGACCAGCGCCTTCAGAATCGGGCATCCGCTGATATCCAGCTCTTTCAGCGACATGCAGTCGCTGGCCCAAAGATTTTCCATGTATTTCTTCTGACCGATTTTGACTTCCGTCAGGTAGGAACTGTGCGGAAATTTCAGTTCGACCAGCTTTCCGTTTTTGCGGACATCCAGTTCTTTTAACTGGCAATAGCTGCAGTACAGAAGCTTCAGTTCCTTGTTCTTGCTGACATCCAGCTCGGTCATCGTACACATTCCACAAATAAGGTTTTCCAGCTTTTTGTTCTTGCTCAGATCCAGCGTATCAATTGAGTTTCCAAAGCAATTCAGTTCGACTAATTCCGTGTTGCTGGAGACATCAAGTTCAGTCAGATAGGAATAATAACAGTGGATTAATGTGGCGGAAGTAAAATACTCAATCCCTTTCAGGCTGTGGATGTCTCTTCCTGCGGCTCTGACTTCCTTCACCGCCTTAAGCTCCGCATCACTTAAAACACCATTCCGGTTTGTATCAAACTTCTGAACCACTTCTTCCCGAAAAACCTTATCCGGGAAATGCTTCTCATCAATCTTCACGTCCGCCGCCGCCACAGAGCAAACTGCCACCAGCAGCAACACCAGCAGCAACCAGATCTTCTTCATTTTTCTTCTTCTCCTTCCGCCACCGTCAGATCCCGCGGGCTGTAAGCTTTGGTATCCCGTGTTTTCAAAAGCTGTTGTCCACGCCCCATATGATCAACTTGCCTTCGAACGATGATATTTTCGCCCTGCTTTCCCTTTATTCCTCCATGTCATTCCGAGTCTTTCCTTTCTCAGCAGACCGTCAGGGCGTCTGCATAAACCAACGCATCAAATTAAAAAACTGTGAAGCAGGGGTTGCCTGCTCCACAGCCATGGGATCATTGATTACTTGACCTGGATCTTGCATTTCACCTTGAGGCCGCTGCCGTCCAGGGCTTCGCAGGTGATGGTGGTCTTGCCGGACTTCTTCGCCTTGACGACGCCATTCTTGACGCTGGCGACGTTCGGATTGCTGCTGGTCCATTTGAACTTCGGGGCCGCGTTCTTCGGCGTGGTCTTTGCCGTCAGGGTCAGGGTTTTGCCAACCTTCAGGGTCTTGGATGTCTTGCTCAGGGTCAGCTTTGTGATCGGGCCGGAGGATTCGTTGTAGCGCGTGGCCTTTTTCAGGGAATCGTTGCCCTTCTGGATTTTGATCTTCTTCCACTGGGCCTTGGTTTGCGGTAACAAAGAGCTTTCGCGTTGTTCAGGATACGCTCTTCTCCATCCATTTCATCTTAACTGACTTTCATGATATTCTCTACCGATTCAGAATTGTTATATAACTCATCCGGAGGCAGATCAGTTGAATCGTCCCAACAAACGACTCCCATTTCATCCACATGCACAGTCCTGAAAAATTCCTCTTCCTTCAACCGACTGAAAATGGGATACTGCAATAAAGGATAGCAATTATATATGCGTTTGTCTCCATCTGCAAAAACCACATACAGAAGATAGTTCTTCATTGGTTGCACTTTCTTAGCCCTTATCATCATCTTCACCCCCATCAATCAATCCTGCCCGGGTTTATTCCCTGATTGATCAGATCCCAGGCAATTTCCAGTTTGTCCGAATTCTCAATGATCCACGCTGAAACCAAATCATGATCTGATTTTTTTCGAAGCCTTTTGGTTCCCTTAATCGGTTGGCCATCAAAGCCATACTGACAATCTTCATCCTTCTTAAGAATAAGCACATGGCGGACATGGTGTTTTTCATATAGTTCCCCGTAAATATAGACGACAATCTGTTCGTTTTCAAACCATTTTATTCTTGCCATTGTCCCCGTCTGCCCTTCTGTTTACAGCAAAATCCAGCAAACTATTTTTCTCTGGCATACAATCTGTATGCTCACCCATATCATGATACCACAAAATGAAAGAGCTGTGAAGCAGAGGTTGCCTGCTCCACAGCCATGGGGATTCGGATTACTTGACCTTGATCTTGCATTTCACCTTGAGGCCGCTGCCGTCCAGGGCTTCGCAGGTGATGGTGGTCTTGCCGGACTTCTTCGCCTTGACGACGCCATTCTTGACGCTGGCGACGTTCGGATTGCTGCTGGTCCATTTGAACTTCGGGGCCGCGTTCTTCGGCGTGGTCTTTGCCGTCAGGGTCAGGGTTTTGCCAACCTTCAGGGTCTTGGATGTCTTGCTCAGGGTCAGCTTCGTGATCGGGCCGGAGGATTTGTAATACCGCGTGGCCTTCTTCAGGGGATCGTTGCCCATCCCGATCTTGATCTTCTTCCACTGGGCCTTGATTCCGGCATAGTGGACGTATTTCACCTTGCTGCCCGCGAAGGCATCCTGGCCAATCTCCTGGATCTTCGCGCCCAGGGTCACGGTCTCCAGATCCTTCAGATCCTTGAAGGCTTCGGGTTCGATGCCAATGACCGGATATTTTGTTCCGCTGTATTCCGCTTCATCCAGGACACGGAAACTCTTCCCCGGATTTGAGTTCGGCTTGATGAAGGTCGCGTAACCCTGTGTGATATTGATCCGGTAGATTCCGCCGCTGATATTCACACTGACGATTCTATCCTTGAGATCATCCTCAATGGTGACCTCAACGCATTTGGGATCGCTGTCCGCATGATCAGCATCTCCGACTGCCTTGTACCAGACATAGTAGGTTCCGGCGTCGGTGCCGGTGGGGATGGATGTGCTCCATCCGGTTGTCGGGGCAGTGGCTGCGTCTGTGCCAATCGCGTACTGCATCTCGCCGTTTTCAGCCTCGCCGGCAGTAACCAGACCATGATCCTTCCCATCTGCGATCAGATCCGCAATCGCTTTGGGGGCAGTCTTTACCTTATCGTCAGCCTTTGCAATTGTCGTTTCCACGAAACGGGCATCACTGTCTTTGTGGCGCTTATCCCCTATTGCCTTGTACCAGACATAGTAGGTGCCCGCCTTAGTCCCGGCAGGAATGGCTGCGTCCCAGCCTGCTGTCGGTGCGGTAGCCGTATCTGTGCCAAGAGCATACTGCATCGTGCCGCCTTCCGCACTGCCCGCTGTTATCAGTTCCTGTGTGTTTCCATTGTATATCAGATTCTTCGCCGCCGGAATGGTGGTGACGGTTGCACTTAACCGTTCCTTCTGTTCACCCAGGCTAAAATTCTTCAGTTTCGGATTGTGGCTGATATCTACTTCTGTCAGCCAGTTACGTTCACAATGCAAATCCTCCAGTTCGGCACAGTCTGAAACATCCAAATCAGTCAGATCATTTTCAGCGCAATTCAGCTTCGTTAATGCTGTGCAGCCCGAGACGTTCAAACTGATCAATTCATTTCCAGAGCAATACAGCTCAGTTAATGCCGGGAAACCAGAGACATTCAAACCGGTCAGATCATTGATGGAACAATTTAATCTCGTCAGACCAATACAGGCTGACACATTCAGGCTTGACAATTTGTTGCTATCTACAAGCAGTTCGAGCAAACCGGCACAGTCAGATACATTCAAAGCAGTCAGACTGTTATTGTAGCAATACAATTTTTGCAGCGAAGTACAGCCAGATACACTCAGATCGGTCAGGCTGTTCCGGAAACAATGCAATTCTCTTAGCGCACTGCAACCCGATGCATCTATATTTTTTAACATATTATCATTACATAGTACAACTTCCAATTTGATGCAACCGGATACATTCAGACCCGACAGATTGTTGCTGAAACAATGCAATTCCTTTAAATCAGTACAGTCAGACACATCCAAAGCAGTCAGACTGTTACTGTAGCAAAGCAGTTTCTGCAACGAAGTACAGCCCGATACATTCAGATTTGTCAAGCTGTTCCGATAACAATGCAATTCTTTTAGCATACTGCAGCCTGATGCATTTAAATCTGTTATCGAATTATCATTACACAGTACCTCTTCCAATTTGTTGCATCCGGATACATTCAGTGCTGTTAAACTGTTGCTGTAACAATACAATTTCACCAACGAGATACAGCCTGATACATTTAAATTGGCCAGACCGTTTCGGAAACAATGCAATTCCTTCAGAGCCGTACAGGACGATACATCCAGATCGGTTATATTGTTCCCATCACAATACAGATATTCGAGCGCGGTAAAATTCTTTATTCCTGTAAGGTTCGAAATGTTGCTGTTTGCTACATTCAGAGATGTAATTGCCCGAATCTGGTCATCTGTATAGTACTTCTGATCGCCCGATGTTGTATATTGTGTTCCTGAAAGCAAACAGGCCCGAAAATTTGAATCCGGAAAATTTGTTTCATTGATCTCAACATTTGCCAATGCGGCGTTGCAAACCGCCAGCAGAGCCACTGTGAACAGCAACGCCATCAACAGTTTCTTCATCCCCCGATGCTTCATCTCCACATCCTCCTCATACGCAAAATTTTTGTTTTTTATGCATCATTTGCAGTGTATCAACTCAGGCTGTTTCAATAATTCTCAGATACTTATCCCCGCTATTTTATCATGAATTCTTTCTGCGACGCAACAGGATAATCACTTTAATCCGAATGCAATCACAGGGACACAGGGACACAGGGCAATGTCATTCAGATAAGGATGACGGAAAGAGAACTGGAACTGAAATAGGTTCCGGTCTCTTTTTTTGTTAAGAAAATTGCAGAAAAGGGTTGACAGAACGGGCAAAATGTGCGGCCGCTTTCGCTACTGAATTTAAAGAAAGTCGGTAGCGAAAGCGGCCCTTGAAAGCAGGTATAGACCTGATTTCAAGGAGGGCACAGGATGAACTATTCCACATTTATCAAAGAAAAACTGGTATCCCTCATCAACGAGATGGATCAATATCATTGGTTATTTACTCGTAATGCAGAAAAAGATTTCAGTCGCATCAAGAAATGGTCATTTGGAGAGATCATGAGATTTATCATCTCCATGGAAGGAAAGTCACTAAAGGATGAACTTCTGGAGCATTTCAACTTCAGTGTGGATACTCCAACGAATTCATCCTTCAACCAGAGGCGTGCACAAATATTGCCTGAAGCCTTTGAATTTCTGTTTCGGGAGTTTACCGCCGTTGCATCTGGAGAAAAACTGTTTCGTGGATATCGTTTGCTGGCCTGTGACGGATCAGATCTGTGTATTGCACACAATCCGCAGGATGAAACAACATATTTTCAATCCACACCAGACTCAAAAGGCTTTAATCTAATGCATCTGAACGCTTTGTATGATTTACTGTCCAGGACATATGTGAATGCCATTATTCAGCCTGCACGTCAGGAAAACGAGAATAGAGCCATGTGCGATATGATTGACAGGTATCCCGGACATTCGAAGACGTTATTTATCGCTGACAGAGGTTATGAAAACTACAACATTTTTGCCCATATTCAGGAAAATGGGATGTTTTACTTGATTCGCGCCAAGGATATTACCAGCAATGGAATTGTTTCATCACTGAAAAATCATTTGCCAGACGATCGGGAATCCTTCGATACTTCTGTTTCCATCACGCTGACAAAGAAGCAGATTAATGAGGTAAAGGCCAACAAAGAGAAATATCGAATCATAATGAAAGACACACCGTTTGACTTTGTAGACTTACACATCAATTGGTTTTATGAAATAAAGATGCGAATCGTTCGTTTTCCAATCGCTGACGATTCTTATGAATGTATAATCACAAATCTTCCGCTAGAAGAATT
>CAMVEB010000054.1 GCA_947166385.1 uncultured Clostridia bacterium
GCATATTGGCCCTTCAAATCCGACTCTGATTGGCCCTCTATTCCCGACGCTAACACCAATAAAAGACCTGAGGTCGATAGCGACCTGTTTGGCCTACAGAAAGGAGACATAAACATGGGATACAAGACGGAGGCATTACTGAAGGGGGAACTGATCACAGACAAATTGAATCGAATGACCTTGTGGCGGAGGCTCCAGATCCCCGAATACTTGTATGACTGGCGCGTCAGGGAGATCTTCTGTGAATACCGGAAACTCATGAAGACCAATGCTGCTCTATCGGATTACTTCACAGCACCGCCGTTTGAGAACATCGGATATTTCATTCGGGATTTTTCAAGCAAGACCATAGGCTCTGTAAGGACCTCCGATGCAAAATTGTTTCTGATCAAACTGCAGGAGGACGGGAAAGGGTACAGCACGATCAAAAGTGTACGCGGTGTTCTGCGGCCGGCATTCCAGCTGGCGGTGGATGATGACCTGCTGGTGAAGAACCCGTTCTCCTTTGCCCTTGCCGGGGTTGTGGTGAACGATAGCGTGTCAAGGGACGCAATCAGTCTGGATCAGATGCAGAAATTCCTGAAATTCGTTCATGATGACAACTGCTACTGCAAGTACTATGAGGTGGTGTATATCCTTTTCCACACGGGGATGAGAATAAGTGAGTTCTGCGGCCTGACGGTAAAGGATATAGACTTTGTCAACCACACCATCAACATTGACAAGCAGGTGATTCGGACAAAGGATATGGACGTTATCGTCCAGGAAACGAAAACCGCCTCTGGCAAGCGGATTCTGCCTATGAAGGCGGAAGTAGAGGAATGCTTCAAAAGTATCATACGGGACCGCACAAGGGCGGTCAATGATGACAATGTAATCCAGCTTGAACAGACTGTGGATGGATACAGCGGGTTCCTGTTTATCGATGACAACGGCTTGCACCTTGTGGCCATGCACTGGGAACACCGGTTGAGTCACATGGTGAACAGGTATAATCAGATCTACAAGGTTCAGATGCCGAAAATCACCCCGCATGTGTGTAGGCACACGTACTGCAGCAATATGGCACGGAAGGGCATGAACCCGAAGACCCTGCAGTACCTGATGGGGCATTCTGATATTTCTGTAACCCTGAACGTGTACACGCACCTCGGATTGCAGGATGCTGTGGAAGAGATGACCCGGCTGCAGGACCTTGAGCGGGCGAGGGAAGAGCAGGAGAGGATGGACGGTAATTCTGCTTTCATTGATGAGGCTGATGGAGATAGCATGGTGATTTGAGAAAACTGAACAGACAGGCGCAATCATACCATTTTTGGGGTGTGGGTGCGCCGGTTTTTTTTGTTTTTGGCTGTAGGTATCTGGTAAAAGACGGCCACATGTGGTAGAATAGTCATAAAGATGGCAGACAATTGCCATGAATGGTTTTTTTACAGTGATCGGTCACCTGCCATGAAACCAACGAAAGAGCGGGAAAGCGCTGAATTGCAGCCGGCCAGGCAGAAAATGACAGCAGGAGGATTTACCATGCCCCCTACGAAAAAATATCGTTTTGATCCGGGAATTCAGGAAACCATGGAACGATTGCCAGTTCCGTTTGCCGTATATCAGTTTATTGATGGACAGGTGATCACCATCGTCCTTTCAGACGGCTTCTGCCGGCTTCTTGGCTATAGCGAACGGGATCAGGCGTGTTACGACATGGAACATGACATGTATAAAGATGTGCACCCTGATGACGTGGCACGGATTACCCGGGAAGCCTTTCGCTTTGCATCCGGCGAAGGCAGCGAAGAATACGAAGCCGTATTCCGCACAAAGGCCGGTGTGGAATCGAACTATCATGTTGTTCATGCCCATGGAATCCATGTATATCCTGAACCAGGTGTCCGGCTCGCTTATGTCTGGTATATAGACGAAGGTGTCTACATTGAAGGAGACGAATCGGCTGCCAACGGGATGAACCGAATGATCAACAGCGTTCTGCATCAGGAGAGCATCCTGCGGTCTGCAAATTATGATTCGCTGACCGGTCTTCCGAGCCTGGCATATTTCTTCAAGCGGTGTGAAATCGAAAAGGAACGCTTTTTCAGCGAAGGAAAACAGGCCTGCCTTCTGTATATCGACCTGAACGGGATGAAATACTATAACCACAGGAACGGATTCGCAGCGGGAGACAGGCTCCTGCAGGCTTTTGCGGACCTCCTGGCAAAAACGTTCGGGCATGAAGAATGTTGTCATATCGGCGCAGATCGTTTCGCTGCAGCTTCCAGAGAGGTCGGGCTTGAAGACCGCCTGCGGCTTTTCTTTGATGAAACGGAAAAGCTGGAAGAACATCTGCCGGTGCGGGTTGGCATCTACTCAACGAGTATTGAGGATGTGTCGGTCAGCAATGCGTATGACCGGGCAAAAATGGCTTGTGACAGCATCCGAAAATTGGAAACTTCCTCTTTTCAATTCTATACAAGAGACCTGAGCGAAGCAGATAAAAACCGTCGCTATATTCTGAGCAACATTGACAGAGCTATTTCCGAAAAGTGGATTCAGGTATATTATCAGCCGATTGTCCGGGCAGCAAACAGCAGGGTATGCGAAGAAGAAGCGCTTGCCAGATGGACAGATCCGGAGAAAGGTTTCTTGTCACCGGCTGAGTTCATTCCTCATCTGGAGGAGTCCGGGCAGATTTACAAACTGGATCTGTATATGCTTGAACAGGTGCTGGTGAAAATGAGACTCCTGAAAGAGGCGGGGCTGACCATCGTTCCACAGTCGATTAACCTCTCCAGATCGGATTTCAGTGCATGTGATATCGTGGAAGAAATCAGGAAACGCGTTGACGGAGCAGGTGTCCGGCATGAGATGATCACGGTAGAGATCACAGAGAGCATAATCGGCAGTGATTTTGAGTACATGAAGGCGCAGATCCAGCGCTTTCAGCAACTTGGCTTCCCGGTATGGCTGGATGACTTCGGAAGCGGATATTCATCGCTTGAGGTTCTGCAGAGCATCCGGTTTGACCTGATCAAATTCGACATGAGCTTTATGCGCAGACTGAACGAAGGAGACAGCGCACGAATTGTTCTGACGGAGCTTATGAAGATGGCGGCGTCCCTGGGGGTCAGCACAGTCTGTGAAGGCGTGGAAACAGAGGAGCAGGCAAGTTTCCTCCGGGAGATCGGATGCTCCAAGCTGCAGGGCTATTATTTCTGCAAGCCTGTTCCTATTGAGGGAATTCTGGACAGATATAAGACGGGAAGACAGATTGGATTTGAGGATCCGGATGTATCCGGCTATTTTGAGACAATTGGGCGGATCAATCTTTACGATCTGGACGTGGTTGCCAGTCAGGATGAGAACCTGCTCCATAATTCGTTTAACACTATACCGGTCGGAATCATTGAGATCAATGGCAATCAGGTGCGGCTTGTACGAAGCAATCCTTCTTACAGGGAGTTTCTGAAACGCTTCTTTGGGTTGATGGCTCCGCAACAACAAGTAGATAAATACACCCCCATTAACACGTCATTCGTGAGCATTATCGCGAAAAACTGTACAGAGCAGGGGAAACCACTCATATATGATGAAACCATGCCGGACGGGTCAGTTGTACATTCTTTTGCCCGCAGGATCGATGTGAATCCGAAAACAGGTGATATCGCTGTAGCTGTAGCGATTCTCTCCATCAGCCAACCGGATGAGGTGCCGCCAGTCGAGCGGATTCTTTCCGTGCTTGGACAGATTGGTGATCATATACCGGGCGGTTTCTTTATCTACAGAGCGGACGAAAGTGAAGGACTGCTGTATGCCAATAAGGCAGTTTGCGATATTTTCGGCTGCGAAAGTCTGGATGAGTTCAAAGCATATACCGGCTTCACATTCAGGGGGATGGTACATCCTGCGGATTATGAAATGGTTGCCGCCTCTGTAACGAAGCAGAGCAGAGAGAACAAAGATGACCAGGATTATGTGGAATACCGGATTGTGCGTAAAGATGGCGGAATCCGCTGGATTACGGATTACGGCCAGTACATGGAATCCGGCGTTGGCTTGGGTTTGAATTTTGTGTTCGTCTCGGATAATACCGACATGCATCAGCAGGCAGAATCGGACAAAGCGATCCGTTCCGCAGTCATTGAAGCACTGACAAATGCATACGATTCCTTATGGCTCATCAGGGATGTGGAGACCCAGCAGTTTGAGCTGTATCGGATTGATCCGGAAATGGAGCACCTCATGCCGGCTCATATGGCGGTAAAGATCAGGAGATTCTCTGATGCCCTTGCTTTTTTTTCGAAGCTGGTTCTGGAGGAAGACAGGCAGAGATTCCTGGATAGCGTTACGGCTGAGAACATCGTGAAAAACACGTCGAACAGACTGATTTATTCCGTACCCTTTCGCCGTGTATTTGACAGCGAGATTCGGCATTACCGGGTGGAGTTCACAAGGCTGGATCTACCAGGCGGAAAGACCGGCATCGTGGGCGGCTTTAGAAATGTGGATGAAGAAGTCAAAAGGAGTCAGCAGACGGACAGTAAATCCATACTCGGAAAGATCGCGGAAGCTTTCATGGGCGCTTTTTCCAGTATTTATATTGTGAATTCCGAAACCAATGAATACCGGTGGTATTCAATCAATGCGGAATACAATTCTCTGCAGATCGAAAAATCTGGCCAGGATTTCTTCACAAGCATGGCTCGGGATGCACGATTGTTGGTATACGAAGAGGATCAGCACATTTTTACGGACGACATAAAAAAGGAGACACTGACAGAAGGACGGGAAAAGGAATTTATTTATCGCCTGATGATCGATGGCAAACCGATTTATCATTCCATGAGGCTGATCAAAGGTGGTATTCACGGAGAGGAAAACTACTTTATCCTCACAGTTCGTAATATCGATACGGAACACCGTTCCTTGCTGGAAAAGAAAAGGCTGGAAACGGAACGAGAACTGTTCAACCAGGTCGCAAACAGCCTTGCACGGGTATATGATGTGATTTATTACGTGAATACTGCCACAAACGAATACTCTGAGTTTTCCTCTACCAATCTACTGGATGTTCTTCAGAAACCAGCGCAAGGGACAGATTTCTTCGAAAAATTGAAGTGTGATGCTCGGATAGTCATCTATCCGCAGGATTTAGAAAAGGTGCTTGCATTCCTGAATAAGAATACACTGATGAGCAGGCTGCGTTCTTCTGCTATGACCAGTGTGGAATACCGCCTGCAGATGGGCAGACAGCCGGTTTATGTACGCCTTTCCGGTATGCTGGCCAACGACGATACCCATGTGATCCTGTGTGTGGAAAACATCGACGAAGATATCCGCATTCTGAATGAGGCGAACGAGAAAGCCAGGAGGGATTCTCTGACCGGTGTCCGGAACAAGTATGCATACTTTGAGGAAGAGAACCTTTTACAGCGGCATGTTGAAAACCAGGACGCACCGCCATTTGCCATCGCTGTTTTCGATCTAAACGATTTGAAGAAGACGAACGATACCCAGGGACACACAGTCGGGGATGAACTGATCATTGCGGGCTGTCGCCTGATCTGCGAAACTTTCAAACACAGTCCGGTATTCAGAATTGGTGGTGACGAATTCGCGGCGATCCTCTCCGGGCAGGATTATGATAACCGGGAGTTGCTGCTTCGGACCATCCGAGAGACTTCCCAGGCTCATCAAAAACAAGGCGCAGGAGTTATCGTAGCGTCCGGTATCGCATTATATGATCCGATGGAAGACCATACCGTTGCGGATGTTTTTAAACGGGCGGATGAACAGATGTACAGGAATAAGAAGGAATTAAAAGCGCATGGCAGTTGATTCGCTTAAACTCACACTGTCTGCGTGGTGGACAGCTACGTGCCAGGACAGTACCTCCGCGGTAGTCAGCCGGTAGTAAATGTACAATGAACAAAATGATGTTCTTCTGTCATCTGATATACATACGGCGGCGGGCAGGCGGTTTCCTGCCGGCCGGCTGCGGGGAGACAGGCAGCACGGGGCGGAAGCATGAGAATAATCGTTTTCCGGCGTGCTTGACAGGCGGCGGAAATCTCCGTAAGATTAGGTTGAACGATAAACGTAATTAAGGGAGCGAGCTTTTTGATCACGATCAAGGATATTGCCGCGGAAGCAGGCGTCAGCGTCATGACCGTCTCCAATGTGATCAACCATAATCACGCGAGGGTTTCTCCGGCAACGGAACAGCGGATCCGGGACATTATGGAAAAGTACAGCTATGTGCCGAACATGGCAGCGCGCAGCCTGATTTCCAAATCCTCGCGCATTATCGCCGTGCTGCTTCCCATGTGGCACGGGTCCACGGCCAGCATGCTCCGGGATCCCTATGCCGGTCAGCTGGCCGGTTACCTGGAGGAACTGCTGCGGGAGCGGGAGTATTATGTCATGCTTTGTTCCTTTGAAAACGCGGAACAGGTGCTGCAGGTCCAGCGCACCTGGCAGATGGACGGCATGATCCTGATCCTGCCGCATGAGGACCCGGTCACCCGGGAACTGGTTCAGAAAACACAGAAGCCCCTGGTGGTCATCGACCGCCGCTATGACGACCTGGAGACGCTTTCTGTCTGCCTGGATGACCGGGCGGGCGGCTGTCTGGCGACGCAGTATCTGCTGAAGAAAGGCCACCGGAAAATCGCTTTCGCGGCGCCTTCCATTTATGAATCGTCGGTCATCCGGGACCGTTTCGAGGGATACCGTGCCGCACTGGCGGAATACGGCCTGACGGAGCGGGAGGACTGGCTGTTTGACAACGTATCGCTGCAGGCGGGCGGGGAAGCGGTTGCGGAGGCAATCAGCCGGATGAGCGACCGGCCGACCGCGGTGGTCGCTACGGAGGATTTGCTGGCCTGCGGGATCATCAAAGGCTGCCAGGGGAGGGGAATCCAGGTTCCGATGGATCTGTCCGTCATGGGGTTTGACGATTCCATGCCGGCACGGCTGATCACCCCGGGCCTGACAACGGTGGCCCAGGATATCCGGGAAAAGGCGGACCAGAGCGTGAAAATGCTGATGCGCGCCATCGAGGACCCTTCATTCCGGAACGATCACAGGGTCCTGGGGGTCAGGGTGAAAGAGCGCCAGTCGGTGAGGGAACTGTAACAGTGCAGGCGGAGAGGTTCTCCGCCTTTTTGGTGCCGGTCACAAAAAATGAAAAAAGTGAAAAAGGGGCTTGACAGTAAGGAAGTTTAACGATATACTACAGTCAGAAAGCAAGTTTATCGATAAACCTGACCCGGAAAAGCCGATTCCTGTAACAGGTTTAACGATAAACTCAACCGGCAAAGGCAAAGTCGCGAAAGGGGAAATCCGATCATGCAACGAGCGGTATCCATCCGCAGGACGTCTTTCCTGCATCGGGCACGCAGAAACTGGGGCCTCTATCTGCTGATGCTTCCGGCGATCGTGATCTTCATCTGCTTCACATACCTGCCGATGTACGGCGTGATCATTGCCTTCAAGGATTTCCGTCCCGCCGCCGGTATCTGGGGGAGCAGCTGGGCGGGGCTGAAATACTTTGAGCGGTATTTCAACTCCTACATGTTCACCAATACCATTACCAACACCCTGGTCATCAGCCTGTACACCATCGCGGTGACATTCCCCCTGCCGATCCTGCTGGCGCTGATGTGCAACCAGATGTACGCCAGAAGGTTCAAGAAATTCTTCCAGGTGTCCACCTACCTGCCGCACTTCATTTCCACCGTGGTCATGTGCGGCATGATCATCATGTTCCTTTCGCCCTCCTCGGGCATGATCCCGAAGCTGCTTTCCCTGGCGGGAATTGAGACCGGGGACCTGATGGGCAACGCCGGCGCCTTCTCGGGCATCTATGTATGGACGGAAGCCTGGCAGCACGTGGGCTGGGATTCCATCATGTATATCGCGGCGCTTTCCGCCGTGGATCCGCAGCTGTACGAGGCGGCGGAAGTGGACGGCGCCAGCAAGTGGCAGAAAATCCTGGCCATCGACATTCCGATGCTGGTGCCGACCATGATCACCCTGTTCATCCTTCGCTGCGGGAGCATTCTGGGCGTTGGGTTTGAGAAGGTTTATCTGCTGCAGAATGACCTGAACATCTCCAACAGCGAGATCATCTCCACCTATCTGTACAAGATGGGCCTGAAGAGCAACCAGTACAGCTATTCCGCGGCAATCGGCCTTTTCAACAATGTGGTCAACTTTGTGATCCTGATCCTGGTGAACCTGTTTGCCAAAAAGGTCAGCGACACATCACTGTTCTGAGGAGGGACCGGAATGAGTGATCTTACAGTTCGGAACATCCGCCCTCATGCCGGCGGAAACCGTATCCGGAAAAGCCGGGCGGACCGAATCTTCGATATCATCATCTATACCGTTGCCGTCCTGCTGACGCTGCTGGCCCTCTATCCCATGTATTTCATTGTCATCGCCTCCGTCAGCGACCCGAACCTGGTGGCCAAAGGGGATGTGCTGCTTTTCCCCCGCGCCATGAGCCTGGACGGTTATTCCTACCTGCTGTCCATGGAAAATCTCTGGAACGGCTACGGCAATACCATCCTTTACAGCCTGGCGGGAACACTGATCATGCTCGTGGTCAACATTCCGGTCGCGTATTCCCTGTCCCGGAAGGATCTTGCCGGTCGCGGCTTCTTCACCTTCTTCTTCATCTTTCCGATGTTCTTCGGCGGGGGACTGATCCCGACCTTCATCATTCTGAACAATACCTTCCACATGGTGGATACCTTCCTGGTGATGGTGCTGCCGTTCTCGGTCATCTCCTACTACATCGTGGTGGCGCGCACCTTCTTCCAGAGCAGCCTGCCGGCGGAGCTGTGGGACGCCGCCCAGATTGACGGCTGCGGCAACCTCCGCTACTTTTTTCAGATCGTGCTTCCGCTGTCCAAGGCGATCCTGGCGGTCATTGCCCTGTGGGCGGCGGTGGGCCACTGGAACAGCTATTTCAACGCGATGATCTATCTGCGCACGCCGTCCCGTTTTCCGCTGCAGCTGGTCATGCGGAATATCCTGATCAACAACGAGATGGCGGCAACCGCCATGACCGGTTCCGCGGCGGCGGAACTGAACCGCAAGGCGAACCTGATCAAATACGGCGCCATCGTCGTATCGTCCCTGCCGATCATGACCATGTACCCCTTCGTACAGAAGTATTTCAACAAGGGCGTCATGATCGGGGCGCTCAAGGGATGACGCGGATATATCCACCCGGGCTCAAGGCGGAAGGCCTTAATATACACCAATAATAAGGAGGAAACCCAACATGAAGAAACTGCTTTCCCTGCTGCTCGTCCTCAGCCTGCTGCTCTCCGTGACAGCTGCCTTTGCTGAGGAAGACTCGACCTTCACTGTCGCCTGCGTCCGCTGGACGGAAGTGTGGGGCACCGACTTTACCGAGACCGCTCTCCTGAAAGAGATCGGGGAGAAAACCGGCGTGACCATCGAATGGCAGCCTTACTGGAACGGCAACTGGGGCGATCAGAAATCCCTGATGCTGGCCACCGGCCTGAGCGCCATGCCGGACGCGTTCTTCGGCTCCATCTCCCTGACGGATGCCGACATCATTCCCAACACGGATTTCTTTGTGGAACTGACGGACCTGATCCCGCAGCATATGCCCAACCTGACCGCGATCTTCGAAAAGGACCCGGACCTGAAAGCCCTGTGCATGGACGCCGATGGCAAAATCTGGAGCCTTCCGAAGAAGCTCCCCATGCGGCCCATTACCGCCAATGAAATGTATATCAACAAAGTATGGCTGGAAGAGCTGAACCTGCCCATGCCCACCACCTACACCGAACTGGCGGACACTCTGGTTGCGTTCTCCAAGTCCGGAGAAGGACGTTACGGCTATATCGCCGCTTCCTCTCTGCAGTTTGACCTGAACAACCTGCTCCTGCCCTTCGGCGTCCAGGTCAGCCGCGCCGGCAATATGATGGGTATGGACGCTGAAGGCAAGCCCGTCTTTGTTCCCATGACAGAAAACTACAAGGCTGCTGTCGCCTGGGCCCGCGACCTGTTTGAACGCGGCGCGCTGGATCCTGAATATTTCACACAGACTTCCGACATGGTCCGCGCCAAGGTGCAGGATACCGAAGCCGGCCCCCGCACGGGCATCGTCTTCGCCTGGACGGCGGACGCCGAACTGCTGGGCAACGCCAAGGATTACACTGTTGTGGAAGCTGTGGCCGGCCCTGACGGCAGCCGCTATGTGGAATCCGATCCCACTTTCCTGAACTACGGCAAGAATGAGTTCGTCATCACGAAGAACTGCAAGAATCCCGGCAAGCTGCTGGAGTGGGCGGATCAGTTCTACACCGACGAAGCCTCCCTGCAGACCTACTACGGCTCCATCGGGGACGGAAAGATCGCGAAGCATGAAGACGGCACCTATGAAGTGCTGCTGCCTGCCGCCGATTCCGGCATCAACCTGGACACCTCCTGCTGGACATACTCCTTCCGTGACCATGGCCCCAAGTACATGAACAAGGAATTCGAGAGCAAGGTGATCCTGCCCACTACCGAGGGCGACGGCATCAAGCTGGCGGACGACGCGGTGAACGCCCAGTATGCGCGGCCCACCTTCCCGGTGGTGGCCTATACCGCCGAGGAACTGGACCAGATCGGCTTCCTCAGCCCTGAAGTGCTGAACTATGTAAACCAGCAGTATGCGCACTGGGTCACTGAGGGCGGCGTGGATGCGGAATGGGACGCCTACATTGAACAGCTGAACAAGATGGGCGTCAATGACCTGATCAAGATCCACCTGGATGCCTACGCCCGCTACATCGGCGAATAAAATACCCAACAGGAACGGTTGAAACAGAAACCGCGGGGCTGCTGTCTGAAAAACGGCAGCCCCGTTTTGGAAAGAAGGATGAGGCATGAAGGCAACAGACATCTGGACCATCCGGCCGGCAGCGGATCCGAGGGCTGTCATCCGCGGGGATAGGTATCGCGTCACTGTGCTGACGGACCGGCTGCTGCGGCTGGAGTATGACGCGGACGGCCGCTTCCGGGACACAGCCACGCAGATGGCACTGTGCAGGGAGTTCCCCGTGCCGGAGTATACCGTGGAGGAAACGGAACATGGGCTGGTCGTGGAAACGGAGCACATCCGCCTCCGGTACAACCGGGGCCCTTTCTCCGCTGCAGGGCTTTCCGCGGAACTGAAAGGCGCTTATGCCGTCTATGCCAGCGTCTGGCATTACGGGGATGCCGTGAAGACCCTCGGTGGAACTGCCCGCACCCTGGACGAGGCGGACGGGGAAATCCCGCTGGAGGACGGCATCCTGTCCTTCAGCGGATACGCGGCGCTGGATGACAGCGCCTCCATGGGTATGGATGAAACCGGCCGCCTGCTGCCCGACCGCTTTTCCGGAAAGGATCTGTACCTCTTTGCCTACGGCCGTGATTTCCGGGGGGCCGTCCGGGACTATCTGCGCCTGTCCGGCTGCGTGCCGGCGGTGCCCCGCTTTGCCCTGGGCAACTGGTGGAGCCGCTACTATGCCTATACCCAGCAGGAATACATGCAGCTGATGGAACGCTTTCAGCGGGAGGAGATTCCCCTGTCTGTCTCCGTGCTGGATATGAACTGGCATGTGACGGATATCGACCCGAAATACGGCCCCGGATGGACGGGCTATACCTGGGACCGGGAGAAATTCCCGGAGCCGGAGAAGCTGCTGGCCTGGCTGCATCGCCAGGGACTGAAGGTAACCCTGAACGATCACCCGGCGGACGGCATCCGTCCCTGTGAGGAACTGTATCCCCGAATGGCGGAGGCCATGGGGGAGGATCCCGCCGCCGGGAAGAGCTTTCCATTTGACGCCGCGGACGGGAAAATGATCAGCGCGATGGAAGACACGGTCATCACCGCCCTGGAGGACGTGGGGGTGGATTTCTGGTGGCTGGACTGGCAGCAGAAAGGCGGCACCTCGGATCCGGGCATGGATCCGCTGTTTGTGCTGAACCATACCCGGTACCTGCATGCGCTGGAGACGGGGCATCCCGCCCTGATCCTCAGCCGCTTCGGCGGCCCCGGCAGTCACCGCTATCCCCTGGGCTTCTCCGGCGACACCTGCATCACCTGGGCGTCCCTGGCTTTCCAGCCCCGGTTCACGGCCACCGCCGCGAATATCGGCTACGGCTGGTGGAGTCATGACATCGGAGGCCATATGCACGGCGCGCAGGATCCGGAGCTGCTGGTCCGCTGGGTCCAGTTCGGGGTTTTTTCACCGGTCATGCGTCTGCATTCCTCCAACAATCCCTTTATGAACAAGGAACCCTGGATGCTCCCTCCGGAAAAGGCGGAAATCGTCAGGGACTTCCTGCGCCTGCGTCACCGGCTGATTCCCTGGCTCTATTCGCAGAATGTCATCTGCAGCCGGGAAAACAGCATGCTGCTGCGCCCCCTGTACTATGATTATCCGGACGAAGTCTCCCTGCTTTTCCGCAACCGCGGCCAGTACCTGTTCGGGGACGGCCTTACGGTCTGCCCGGTGACCTCCCCCGCGGACCCGGAGACAGAGCTGGGGGAGGCGGAGGTTTACCTGCCCGAAGGCGTCTGGACGGACTTCTTTACCGGCCTGCGGTACCGCGGTGGCAGAAGGCTCGGGATGTACCGGCCGCTGGGCAGCATTCCGGTGCTGGCAAAGGCCGGAAGCATCATTCCCATGAACGGGGAAGCGCGCCTGAAAAACGGTGCGGACCTGCCGGAGAAGATCCTGCTCCGGATTTTCCCGGACGCCGGCGGGGAAGCGGAGCTGATCGAGGACAACGGCCTGCTGCCGCAGGATCCCGCCTGCCGCCGGGCGGTCACCCGGGTCTGTGTGCGGCGCGGCGCAGGCCTGACCGTGAAAATCCTTCCGCCGGAAGGGGACACGTCGCTGCTGCCGCCCGGCCGGACATTCACCGTGGAACTGAACGGCGTTGCGGACATCGGACCGGACAGCTGTACCTGCGCTTACACCTCCGTGTATGACAGGGAACGCCGGGCGCTGCGCCTGACGCCGCAGGCGCCGTCCTGTCGCATGACATGGAACGCTTTCAGCGATGCGGAGGCGCCGGACAGGGCGGAGCTTTTCCGGCGGATCCTGCTGCAGGCGCGGATGTCGTACGATCTGAAGTGGGAAATCATGAGGGTGGTATGCGGGCAGCCGGATCCGGCGGCGCTGATGGCGGAGCTGAATACGATGCCCCTGCCGGCTTCGCTCCGGGGGGCGGCTCTGGAAATCCTGAATGCTTTCTGATGTTGGGAGAATCGGGCGATGAAACAGTTCATCCTCATCCTTTTGCTGCTTGTTTCGCTTTTTCGGCCGGGCATGAGTACGGCGGACGGGCTGACGGACAGGGCTCCCTCGTGCCGGGTTTTTCTGGACGGGGAGGAGCTGACCGCCGTCTATGAGAAAGCGGTAAGCCACCAGCGGTTCTGGACGGAGAATCCGGTCCTGTCCGGCACGCCGGTGGCGGTGGCTGTCCATGACGGTCCGTGTCGGGTGGAAATCCTGCTCTCCGGGCGGGAAGCGGAAACGGCTCTTCTGCGTCCGCTGGTCGCGGGCATTGTGCCGGAAATTTCAGAGGGCAGGGTGGTTTTTGACCTGCCCGGTCCGGGAAACTATACGGTGGAGTTCAACGGCAGGCCGGAGGAAGCGCTGCACCTCTTCATATCCGGAACGGATCCCCAAAGGCCGTCTCCGGACGATCCGAAGGTGCGTTTCTTCGGCCCGGGGGAGCACAGGGACCAGCTGATCACCGTCAGGAGCGGGGAAACCATCTGGCTGGACGAGGGATGCGTCCTTTACGGCCAGATCTGCTGCGGCCTCGGGAAAAACTTCACCATTGCCGGCCCCGGGGTGCTGTGCGGCAGCATCTATGACCGCTGGCAGGACACGATCGTGCCGGTCAATCTCTCCAATTGCAGCGATTTCACCATCCGCGACATCACCATCCTGGATCCGTCCGCCTGGACCGTCAACCTGCTCAAATGCAGGAACGCGGAAATCGAGAACGTGAAGATCGTATCCGCCCGCAGCAACAGCGACGGCTTCACCTTCCAGAGCTGCGAGGACATCACGGTCAGGAACTGCTTCGTCCGGTCCTGGGACGACAGCCTGGTGGTGAAGGGCTACGGCGGGGACGCGCGGGGGATTACCTTTGACACCTGCACCCTCTGGACGGACCTGGCCCAGTCCTGCGAGATCGGCTATGAGACCCGGGCCAGGGTGATCGAGGATATCACCTTCCGGAATATCACCGTGCTGCATGCTTTCCATAAGCCGGTCATCTCCATCCATAACAGTGACAGCGCCGCTGTCAGGCATGTGCTGTTCGATCACATTGTGGTGGAGGACGCGCAGATGGGCCTGGGGGACGGAACCCCCTACCTGATTGATTTTACGACGCTGGAATCCCGGTGGTCCGCGACGCTGAAGCGAGGAACCATCGACGATGTGACGGTACGCGATGTGCGGGTGCTTTCGGGAAAACGCCCCGCGGTCCGGATCTGGTCCTTTGATGAAAACAGCCGCGTCGATCATGTGACCATCAGCGGCCTGAATCTCCTGGGAGAGGAGATCACCTCATTCAGCCAGCTGACCTATGAAGCTGGCCCTGCCAATGGTGAAAACATCCGTATCCTTCCGCCGTCCCCGGGCCGATTCTGACCATATACCGCAGACGGATACTGTCATCCGGCTGATCAGCACCGCCGTTGTCAGATCAAACGGCGGTGCCGGATTGATTTTGGGTGGATTTGATGATACAGCAGTCGCTGCCTGGTGAAGAAGGGAATGCCGATTTGCGTTGGTAGGAGTGGTGGTGAATGATGCTTGACAAGAGAATCAATTACGAAAAAGCAGATGAACAGTTTCCTGAAGTTTATCCATGATGACAACTGTTACTGCAAATACTACGAGGTGGTTTACATCCTGTTCCACACCGGGCTGCGGATTTCTGAGTTTTGTGGGCTGACCTTGAAGGATGTCGATCTGAAGAACAAAACAATCAATGTAGATCATCAGCTCCAGCGGACGAGCAACATGAAGTATGTGATCGAAAAGACTAAGACGAATGCGGGCACCAGAGTTCTGCCGATGAACGATGATGTTGCCAAGTGCTTTCAGACGATTATCGAAGAACGGTAAGCGCCAAAAGTTGAGAAGATGGTGGACGGCTACAGCGGATTCCTTTTCCTGGACGAAGACGGAATGCCATTGGTTGCCATGCATTGGGAACATCGGCTCAATCATATGGTGAAACGATATAACGAGATCTTCCGGGAGCAGATGCCGAATATCACGCCCCATGTACGCCGCCATACTTACTGCAGCATTCAGGCGAGGGCAGGCATGTACCCGAAGACACCGGCTGGAGCGATCCGGCCGGCTTTTGATTGTTCGGGCTTTCTTTCTATGGTATACTATCTCGAGACAGGAACGGCTCCCGGAGTATTCCGGGCAGTAAACCGAAGCGCGTTTTATTACTTTTCTGCTGCTTCTGACGGTCCCGATCTGACAATGAAAAGCGATAAATGAGGGAAGAGACATATGGGGGAAGAGAACTGCCGGGAAACGATTTCTTCTGAGGAACTGTTTTTCTTTGACAGAAAACCGGCGGCGTTGCCGATGTATGAGGTGTTTCGGAAATCCGTGCTTGCCGAAATTCCGGAAGCAGGAATTGAAGTCGGGAAAACGCAGGTTTCTTTTTTCACGGGGCATATGTTTGCCGCTGTTTCATTCACACCGGTTCGAAAAGCAAAGGATCGTCCGGATCCATTCCTGACGATCACCTTCGGACTGCCCCACAGGGTTGAGTCCACCCGGATCAATGCAGCTGCTGAACCTCGTCCCGGCCGGTGGACGCATCATGTCATGATTGGGACCGGGGAAGAAATTGATGATGAATTACTTGCATGGATCAGGGAAGCGGCCGGTTTCGCGGGGAGGAAATCATGATGGCATCTGTAAAAGATTCTGAGATAAAAGCGGAGGAGAAAATGTGGAAATGCCGGAAGTGCGGCCGATCTTTCAGAAATGAAAACCAGAGCCATTTTTGCGGAAAAGCACCGGAAACGGTTGACGAATATATTTCTGAACAGGATGCGGGGATACAGGAACAGCTTCAGCTTGTAAGGAAAGCCATCCGGGATGAGCTTCCGGAAGCAAAGGAAAAGATTTCATGGGCGATGCCGACCTGGTGGAACGGGCATAACATCATTCACTTTGCAGCCCAGAAAACGCATATCGGTCTTTATCCCGGACCGGAGACGGTGGCATGTTTTGCTGAACGGCTGGATGAGTACGGCCTCCGGTACAGCAAAGGTTCCATTCAGATCCCTTATTCTGACGAGCTGCCCCTTAAACTCGTTTCTGAGATCGCGGCCTGGTGCCGGGACACAGGAAATCACGCATGAGCGCAATCTTCCGACGGGGCATTCCATTGCAGACAGGGAATCGTTAATCAAACAGCAGGACATAGCATACAGGAACACTGCAGAAAAAGATAGATATGATGGAATACTGATCATGTTCTTCAGCCTGCATGCAGGCGGATCCGGTAGAAGCAACAGACAGTTGCTTGCGCCGGATCCCTGCGCGGTTTATGATGTGGTTGAAAACAAACGACAGGGGGATTGAACCATGGTAATGCGTGAGTTATTGAAGGATCTCAGGGAAAAGCATCATCTGACCCAGGAGGAACTGGCAGAGCGGGTGCTGGTGACGCGGCAGGCTGTCAGCCGATGGGAGACCGGAGAAACCCAGCCGAATACGGAAACACTGAAGCTGCTGAGCCGGCAATATAACGTATCGATCAATACCCTGCTGGGTTCCCCGAGACAGCTGTTCTGCCAGTGTTGCGGGATGCCGTTGAACGAAGATGAAAATATCAGCAGAGAACCGGACGGCTTCTTCAATGAGGATTACTGCAAATGGTGTTACGCTGATGGAAAGTATGCATACCCGACGAAGGACGCGCTGCTGGATTTCCTGATTGAGCACATGCCGAACCCCGAAGGACTGGATGTTGAAGAAAGACGCAGGCAGTATGATGCATGGCTGTCAGAGCTAAAACACTGGAAACAATGAGAAGAAGGCTGATGGACCCGGCCACCATGATGAACTGGCCCCGTCAAGAGGACAGTGAAATAAAAAACAAGACGGGAACAAGAAATCTCTGGTGACCAACAAGAGTTGCCAGAGATTTTCTTTAGGGAAAGCACGGCAAATAGCACACTGCTGTCATCCGGTCAAGGGCTTTGCAAGTGGCCTGCGGCCACCCTTGACCGGATGACAGCAGTGTACTGAAAGGCAGTCAAGGAGGGTCAGATAAATCTGCCCTCCTGGGCCAATTTTCACTTAAGCAGCGAAGTACTTCTCATGCTTTTCCATGGGAGTGAGTACACCAAGGTTCCACTGGAGCCGTTCGGTATTGTAATACTGGATGAAATCATCAAGCATGCTGACCAGGCTGGCTCTGTCCGTGAAATGTATTCCGTAATACCGTTCGCGTTTCAGAATTCCCCAGAAGCCTTCCATCGGCCCGTTATCAATACACTTGGCAACTCTGGACATGCTCTGGGTCATACCGGCTTTGGTCAGCATGCGGTGGAATGCGCGGTTGGTATACTGGAATCCTCTGTCAGAATTATACCGAATTCGGCATAATTCTGACCAAGGCTCGGTTTATGCTTCCATGGCTTATAATGACTTGATCAAGGATGAGAACATCCAACGATCGATGTCCAGAGCCGGTACGCCGACGGACAACCCTGTCAACGAATCTCTGAACGGGTGGATTAAGGAAGAACTCTTCATGGACTTTCACCTGGAAGACTGCAGATCCCGGGATGCAATCCATGATACGATTGAACGATATGTGAACTTCTACAACAAACAGCGCCCTTGCTACGCCGTTGGATATGATACCCCGAATCACTACTACCAGCGCTTCCAGCGAGGAGAACTGGAACAGAAAGATACATTTTCGAAGCGGATTTTGACCACGGAACCAAAGTTCGTCCAGAAAAGGAGGCACCAGAAGCTAAAAGAGAAGGAAAATCAAGGCGTAGAAAGCGCTCAAGATACTGTGTTTACTTCTGAAAATGGAAATGAATAAAAAATGTCTCTGGTGTCTACTCCTGAAAAAGAAGAATCATGAAAAATGATTCCCGTGTCTACCGCTGGAAATATTTTCGGTCGAAAAACATTTTTCGTGACTACTTTTCTTGACAAGTACAATGTACAATCAATGTACAATGTACAATGTACAATGTACAATGTTCTTAGGAACTCGCCTGAAAAAATACTCAGCTCTTCGCATAACTCGGTAGAAAAATATTTCATCATGGATTAAAAGTCCCTTGAAAAATATTATATTTTGCATATACTTTGAATGAGAGCAAAGGAGGACGGGTTATGCTGAAACGTAAAATCGAAGACACTCTGAAAAAATGGAAGGATACAATAGGACACAAGCCGCTCATCATCAAAGGCTGCCGCCAATGCGGAAAGACTTTTTCCGTCCGGCAGTTCGCTCAGGAAAACTACACCCATGAAATCTATCTTAATTTCTATGAGAATAAAAGTTACTCTGCCGTTTTCTCAGGCTCCCTGGAGGTAGATCATTTGACTATGCTGCTTTCCGCTCTTTTGGGGCCTGAAGCCATATTTGAGGCAGGAAAAACAGTGCTTATTCTGGATGAAATCCAGGAATGCCCCGAAGCACGGACAGCTCTGAAGTTTTTCGCCATGGATGGCCGATACGACGTGATTGGAACAGGATCCCTGCTGGGTGTCAAAGGTTACGGCAAGCGGCCCGTATCCATTCCGGTGGGCTATGAGCAAATCGAAGAAATGTATCCTATGGATTATGAGGAGTTTTTGTGGGCGAATGGTATTGAAGCGACTGTGATCCAGTATTTGGCTGAATGTCTGAAAAAAGAAATACCCGTAGCGGAAGCGTTGCATGAAAAGCTTCGTCAGTTGCTGTTGCAGTATGCAGTCGTAGGCGGCATGCCCGCCGTGGTGCAAACCTTTGTGGATACCCATCAGATGAATACTGTGCTCCAATTGCAGCGTGGTATTCTGTCAGATTACGAAGATGATATGGTCAAATACGCGGATAATAAGGATAAGCCCTTTATCCGCGAGTGCTTTCGGTCCATTCCCCGACAGCTCAGCAAAGAAAATAAAAAATTTCAGTATTCCGTCGTGAAAAAAGGCGCGACCTCATCCAAATTTTCCGGCAGCCTGCAATGGATTGAGGACGCCGGAATCATACGCCGCTGCTACAATCTGTCACTGCCGGAATTGCCCTTGGATGGAAACGCCATTCAGGATATTTTTAAGGTGTATATGGTGGACAACGGTCTGCTGATCTCCATGCTGGAAGACGGCACACAGTTCGATGTGCTGCAAGGTAATCTGTTCGGGTACAAAGGCGCCATTTTCGAAAACCTCGCCGCCGATATCTTGGCAAAGATGGGCCGGAAGCTCTATTATTTTCATAAGGATTCTGGTCTGGAAATCGACTTCGTGATGAGGTATGCAGGTAAAAGCACCCTGTTGGAAGTAAAAGCTTCCACAGGAAATACCAAGAGTGCAAAAACGGTACTCAATCATCCGGAGAAATACCATGTAGGCGGTGCCATCAAGCTGGGCGATTATAACGTTGGCCATTCCGGACAGATTCTTACCCTGCCGTTTTATATGGCATTCCTGCTGACGGCATTCTAATAAAGCTGGAAGCCTTGAAAATCAAGGGCACTGAAAAAGTCAGTTCTGAAACACGAACTGACTTTTTCATGTGGAAA
>CAMVEB010000055.1 GCA_947166385.1 uncultured Clostridia bacterium
ATCGCTTCCTTCGTCCAGGCAATGTTCAGGAACAGCAGGTTCGGGCTCTGCAGCAGGCCCATCTCTTCAATTCGGGGCAGGGAGTAGATCTTTCCGTCCTCCACGTTCAGCAGCTGGTTCCTGATGTCAGGCCGCTCCTCCAGCAGTTTGGAGAAATTCGGCATATACTCCAGATAATCGCTGATCGGTACCAGCACCTTGCGCTTGGCGTATTTGATGATTTCACCGGCACCCATGCCCGCGTGGTAGATCGCGTCAGGACGGTTGTCCTTGTTGCCGAAGATCAGGTTCTTCTGCTGGGAGTAAACGGATTCGGATACGTTTTCCCAGTTGACCTGCACATTGGTCTGGGCGAACAGGTCAGCCATAATCTTCATATCGTTGTAATCCTTCGCGCTGGCGTTCTTGGAAGAATACACCCTGAAGGCGATGTCCTTCGCGCCCTGTTCGTTCAGGATCGGAGCGGAAGCGTCCTGCCACTGGAATCCATAGTTGTCCACCAGGGGATTTCCGGTAGCGGCAGCCGGCGCGGCAGCGGGTTCTTCCTTCTTCTCCTCAGCCGGTGCGGCAGCAGTCTCTTCCTTCTTTTCCTCAGCCGGTGCGGCAGCAGTCTCCTCCTTCTTTTCTGCGGGAGCCGCATCCTTGTTGCCTCCGCTGCAGGCCGTCATGGTAATCACCAGGACAGCCATCATCAGGACAACCAGCCATTTTTTCAGGTTTTTTTTCATTTCGTTTTCCTCCTTATTAACCCTTCAGGGAGCCGATCATGACGCCCTGTGCAAAGTATTTCTGGACAAACGGGTACAGGCACAGCACCGGCAGGCTGGAGACGATCACGGATACGTACTTCAGCTGGTTCGCCAGGCGGTACTGCTGCAGGATCGTTTCGCCGCTTCCGCCCACCGTGCTTTCGCTGGCGATCAGGATTTCCTTCAGCACCAGCTGCAGCGGATATTTGCTTTCATCCTGCAGGAAAATCATAGCGTTGAAGTAGCTGTTCCACTGTCCGACAGCGTAGTACAGCGCCATAACGGCGACGATGGCCTTGGAAAGCGGCAGCACGATGGAGAAGAAGGTCCGGAATTTTCCGGCGCCGTCGATCCGGGCCGCTTCAAGCATGCCTTCCGGTATGGAGGATTCAAAGAACGTTTTGCTCATGAACAGGTTCCATACACTCAGGATCGCCGGCAGGATCACCGCCCAGGGGGAGTTGATCAGCTTCAGGCTGCTCATCACGTTGTAGAACGGGATCAGTCCGCCGCCGAAGAACATCGGGATAATGAAGTAGATCATCCAGAATTTCTTTCCGGGCGTGGTTTTCCGGCTCAGGCCCCAGCCGGCGGGAATGGTAACCACCAGGGACAGGATTACCGTCACCACGGTATAAATGATGGTGTTCAGGTATCCCTGCCAGATATCGCCCCGCTGGAACACCTTTTCATAGCCCTCAAACGTGATATTCACCGGGGCCAGCACCACCTGTCCGCCCAGGACCGCGTCCGGATCGGAGAAGGAGGCGATTACGATAAAGTAAAGGGGATAGAGAATAATCAGCGCGAGCAGTCCGAGAATGAAAGCATTGATGGCAAAGAAGATCTTGTCGCCCCTCGTATCTTTCAGCGCGTTGTTCTTGATTTTGATAGCAGGTGCTTTCTGCGTCATTTTCGTTCCCCTCCTTACCACAGCGAGTTCTCGGAGAACCGTTTGGATGTCGTGTTTGCAATGATCAGCAGCACAACGTTGATCACGGAGTTGAACAAGCCGATGGCCGTCGCGTAAGCCTGATCCGGAACGCCTGTCAGGCCGCGTTTATACACATATGTGGCGATCAGTTCACTGACTGCCAGGTTTCCGTCGGTCTGCATCAGCAGGGCTTTTTCATAGCCAACGCCCATCAGGCCGCCGATAGACATAATCAGCATCACGCTGATCATCGGCATGATCGCGGGAATGTCTACATGGAGCACCCGCTGGAACCTGCTGGCGCCGTCGATCATCGCCGCTTCATGCTGCACCGGGTCCACGTTGCTCAGTGCAGCGATGTAGATGACCGCGCTCCAGCCGAAGTCCTGCCAGTTACTGGACAGAATGTACAGCGGACGGAAGGCGGAGCTTTCCAGGAAATAGGAAACCCGTTCTCCGCCCAGGTGGGCTGCAATGTTGTTCACCAGGCCATAGCGGCCGAAGAACAGCTGCAGCATACCGACCAGAACAACCAGGGAGATGAAGTGAGGCGCGGTATAGATCGTCTGGAAAACCTTTCCTGCCTTTTTCCGCTTCAGCGCGTTGAGCGCCAGGGAAACAAGGATCGGCAGCGGGAAACCGATGACGAAGCCGACAATACACAGAATGAAAGTGTTCTTCATCAGCGGCCAGAACTGCACATCGTTGAAGAATCTCGTGAAGTTCTCAAAGCCTACCCAGATGGTGGTGTCTGACAGGATCGCGTCACCGGGCATAAAATCCTGAAAAGCGATCAGGACACCGTAAATCGGAAGATAGTTGAACAGGAATACCACCAGGACCGCCGGCAGGATCATCAGAAGATACGGACTGTTCTCCCTGAAAGTCCGCAGCCTGTAACCGGGGGTCGTGTTTTTCTGCCGCTTTCGGGCGGCAGGCAGTTGCTCCACGCCTTGCATTTTTCCCCTCCTCGCCTGTTTTCAATGTCGTGTCGTCTTTGTAACTGTAACGTCCAATATCCGATATTCCGGATGTCAACGTCATTTTACATCTACATTTACACATTGTCAATATAATATGCACAATTTGCACATTTATTTTGTAAATTTGTGTGTAATTCACCTTGTTCTTTGCAAATTCGCTTCGATTTTGTTTTGTATTTTACATTTTGTAAACTTGTTTGCAGGATGACACTGTGTTACAATATGTAAACAAGCAGCCTGTTTGTACCATGAAGAGAAAGGGTTGAAACCATGCCTCCCAGAAGAATCACCATGCAGGACATTGCGAGTGCCTGCGGTCTTTCCCGGAATACTGTTTCCAAGGTATTCAACAACCGGGGCGCCGTGCCGCAGGATACCCGGAATCTGGTTTTGCGGAAAGCGAAAGAGCTGGGATACGGATTTCCGGCGGATGAAATCCCCGTATTGCCCCAGCCCGCCGGGCATATCGCCCTGCTGACGCGGTATCTGCCCAGCCAGCTTCACTACGGCACCCTGTTCTTGTCCTCCTTTACGGATCGGATCAGTCGGGAAGGCTATACCCTGAAAATCTATGAGATTTCCCCGGAAGAGTTGAAAGCGAAACGGCTGCCGCCGCATTTTGTGTCCACACAGATCGCGGGGATTGTCTGCATTGAGCTTTTTGACCAGGATTATATCGACATAATCAGCCGTCTGGATATCCCCATGGTACTGACCGACACGCCCCCCGACGCAATCACTGCCCTCATGGACTGTGACCGGGTGACCATGGAAAATATTGCCGCAATCATATCACTGATCCGGCGGATTGTGAAAGCCGGAGCCCGGCGGATCGGGTTTGTCGGGGATTACAACCACTGCGGCTCCTTCCGGGAACGGTGGTATGGATATCATCAGGCTCTGATTGAGAATGGTCTCCGGTTTGACAGTCAGTGCTGTATCTGCGAGCCTGATGATTCCCCCTATGATGATTCCGCGTGGCTGATGTCCCGGCTCGATCAGATTCCCTCCCTGCCGGATGCCTTTGTCTGCGCCAATGATTACCTGGCTGTCCCGTTAATGCTTGCCCTGAAAAAAAGAGGGCTGTCCGTCCCGGAGGATATCATGGTGACCGGCTTTGACGGCATGCCGCAGTCTGCCTACACGGATCCGCCGCTGACAACCGTCAGAATCCACGGAACGGAAATCGGCCGCCTTGCCGCCGAACTGCTGCTCAACCGGATTCATACCCCCTCTTTCCCGTATAGCTGGACCCGGGTTAGATCAACGCCGATCTGGCGGGAAAGCACTCGCAGCGTCTGAAACAGTTATTGATCAATGGAGAAATCGTTCGAAACTGCTGAGCTTGGTTTATATCCGGGACGAGGAAAGACAGTATCCTGAATTCTTAGAGAACGCTGTCAGGGTATTAAAGCGGGATTATGGGTGTGATGCTTACAAGGAAATAAGTGCTGACGACCCTGAAGAAATGTGGGATTTCATGAAGAATTCAATGCTCCGGATAGAAGTGCAATCCTTTATAGCCGAACGCCAAAGCGCAGCTTTAATCAACCTGTCGGAAAAGCTGACAGGTTGATTGCTTTCTTCAGTTCGGGCATTTTTTGCCCTTACTGAATCGTTGCAGATTATGCAACAGTTCGCTGGCCAGTTATTGCAAATAATGCAACAACTGCAGTGTGGCTCATGGATGATGCCAGTCAGATTCAGATTCAGATGTGCTAGCGGAGAGGTTCGTGGCTGGCCCTGATCCCAAGGAGTGGATACCTTCAGGAATACCGGGCACGAGGAATACATATATAGCTGTGACGAAAAAACGGCTACCGATTCATTCGATAGCTGTGAATCTATTGGATGCATCAAGGGCAATGCAGTCGTTTTGTTTGCGTGTAGGGAATTTTTTACATGTTTATGCCTGGCTTTGTTCCCTATAAGTAGACATGTAGGGAATTTTTTATTATAATTAGCATGAAAATATTCCCTACAAAAGGAGGGTTACAGCATGGGTGAATCTTTCGGCAAGATCCAGGAATTGCTCCGTGAGCGAGCTGATTATGAAGCTCGTCTGAAACTGTTGCCATATGACGGAACTCCTGAGATCAAGAGCCGGAACGAACAACGTTACCTGTATAGCAGGAAACGTATCGGAAGCCGTACCACATCTACATATGTCGGAATATATTCAGACGAGCTTTATCAGCATATGCTCAGGGATGCCCGTGAAGCAAGGGAACTGAGAAAACAGATCCGTCATGCCGACAAGGCGCTGGCCGAATTGGGTTACACAGGAAGTGAGCTTTCACCGAGAGTGATTGAAAACCTGGATTTTGCCCGTGCGAACATGAAAGCCAATATCTATGATCAGGCTGTTCTGGAAGGTGTTGCCACGTCTTTTCCCCAGACAGAAGAGATTATCGAAAACGGCAAGATTAACGGTGTATCTTCCGCGGACGTGCAGAAAATACTCAATCTGAAGCATGCATGGGAATTCATCCTGGATCGTGATGTTATTCAAGCCGAAAGCGATTACTATGTTTTATGTCACATTGCCAGACTGATCAATGAAGGCTTCTACTCTGACGGGGGCCGAATCCGTGGCGTACCGGTCAGAATCGACGGGACAAACTATGTTCCTCCGCTTCCCATTGAAATTGATGTGAATGATCGGATTCAGAGCATTTTGCATTCCGGACAGGACGAAATAGATATTGCGATTGAACTGTGTCTGTACGCAATGAAAACACAGATTTTCATTAATGGGAACAAGCGCGCTTCCGTGATCTGGGCCAACCATTATCTGATCGCGCATGGACAGGGATTTCTTGTAATTCCGGAGGAACATGTTCCGGATTTTAAACGATTGCTTGTCAGGTATTATGAAGGAGAAGATATTACTGTTATCAGATCATTCCTGAAGACCAGCTGCTGGCGGACGTTCTAAGCACAGACATTTAAGTTTCTGTAATCGAGGTGATCCATTATGTCTTCCCAGGATTTCATGAAGATTCTTGAAGGAACAGAGTATTCTTTTCTGCGCGAAAACGAACATCTTGCCAATAAAATCATGCTGCTGGGTTTGTCCGGGAGCTATGGATATGGTACGAACCGGGAAGGCAGTGATGTTGATTTCCGTGGTGTTGCCATGCAGCAACCTTCAGACGTCCTTGGGCTGACGGAATTCGAACAGTATGTGGATACCGGTACAGACACTGTTGTGTATGGTTTAATAAACTGGTTAAACTGCTGCTGGATATCGAGCGTTTCCACAGCGTTCCACCTGTTTTGTTCGATGATCTCCTGAAGATGGAGATGGATCCAGTGTTAAAGGAAGCCATTGATGTTTTAGTGGAGAAAAAGAAGGTTACAACAGAAGGTGAGCAGAATCCTCAGATCCCAGCCATCCAGGCTTTTATACAGGAAGAACTACAGAGACAAAAAGCAATCAGTGACGCTTTACCGGATGACAGGAATAATAACTGGACCATGATCAACAACTGTTTTACCGATATGATTGGCGTTACGGTCAGGTGATAGATATGGATAAGCGGCAGGATACCATTGCAAATAGCAAAACAATGCCTACCGATATTTGGTATACACTATCGTTGTAAACGGTTCGCAGGAGCCAAAAAATCGGCTTCTGTCTTGTGGAAGTGTTCCATTTTTCAGGGAAGAATATACTATATCTTGTGGTTTTTCATGCAAACATACCACATAGGCAGAGCACTTCGTTCACATCGAAGGGGGAAAGAACCCGATGACCGCCGGTGGCGGAAATCTCATCGGATTCTTTCTCATACTTTAAGGAGTGAGCTGCCCAGCGGGCAGTCACGACTATAAAGTATGCGGACCATTGGTTCGAGTCCAACTGTCACCACTCAAAAATCCAGTAGGCGTTATGAATCAACGCTTGCCGGATTTTTTTGCGTACCCTTTTGCGTACCCCTGCGGGCGAATCGTTCACGTCAACCATAGGCCATTAGCCCGGTTAAGCTTCCGAGATTCCTTGCTATTAAGGATTCTGTAAGAATTGAAAAAGAAGGACAAAGACCGTTATTACAGAACGTAAAAGTAAAGAGATCTTATTGTCCCAAAATCAGCAATTGCCGCTGCGCTTCTTCGCTTCCCCTTTCAGCAGCGAGTTCATAAAGCTCGATTGCTTTTTCCATGGATTGTTCCACACCCAATCCTTCGAGATAAAGATATCCGAGACATTCCAGTCCATCCGGATCTTCCTGATCCGCTGACAGCTGATAATATTCAGCCGCTTTCACATAGTCCACGTCTACACCTACGCCAAATTGATATGCTTTGCCCATGCCCCATTGTCCCATAGGGTCTCCCTGATCCGCAGCCAACTGGTAATATTTCAGGGACATTTCGCTGGATTGTTCCACGCCGTCTCCGAATTCATACAGCTGTGCCAGCCATGCCTGAGCACTGGCCAGGTTCTGATCGGCAGCCAGCTGATAATACTTTGCCGCGGTTTCATAGGACTGCGGAACGCCGCTGCCGTTCTCATAGAGTATGCCAAGGTACGTCTGCGCATAAGGCTGCCCCTGATCAGCCGCCAGCTGATAATACTTTGCCGCGGTTTCATAGGACTGCGGAACGCCGTTGCCATCCTCATACAATACGCCAAGGTTCGTCTGCGCGTCAGGCTGCCCCTGGTCTGCCGCCAGCTGGTAGTATTCTTTTGCTTTCACATAATCCTGTTCAACGCCGATTCCGTTATCATACATCCAGCCCAGCGCATTCTGTGCGTACGCGTCCCCGCCATCAGCGCCAAGCTGATTCAGCGCCGCCGCCTTTGCAATATCCTGCTCCACCCCAAGACCCTGCAGGTACATATGGGCCAGCAGCGCCTGCGCGGCCGCAATCCCCTGATCCGCGGACATACGGGCATATTCGGCGGCTTTTTCATAGTTCTGATCCGTGCCCCAGCCGTAGAAACAGAGGGACGCTGTCGTATACTGTGCATAAGGGTCTCCCGCGTCGGCAAGCAGTGTGAAATAATGCAGCGCGGTTTGATAATCCTGCGTGTTATACGCGTTCAGTGCCTGTTCATACCATTCATTTTTCTCATCCCGGTCTTCCGCTGTGGCAGTGATACCGACAAAAACCATCAGTACCGTAAAAATCAGACTGATCAATGTTTTCAATAGCTTTTTCAAAATCATTCACCCTTTCGTATGGGAAGATATTTCAAACATTCATCAAATTCCGGGCACGGCTGGTAGTATCCCATATAGCCTCCTCCTCAAATTCCGATTGAACTAAACCGCCTTCGGCGGTAGCTCGTTTCCCAGCCGATTAAGTTACTCTGACTGAGGCTTTCGAGCAGCTTTCATCATACCAAAATTCCTTTATACTTGGAAGGCCGCAATTGCGGTAATACAAGCAAAAAGGAGTTTTTTTCATGACAAATTTCTACTTTGTTTTCTATTCGGAACGGCTTGATCTTATGTGGATAATGTCCTCAGAGGAATTTCTGCAGGAGTGCGTTACCAATAAAACGGGAAAGAATGCGGGAAAACGTAGCATTTGGTTTAATGGAAACCGAACAGATCCGAAGACGGGTATCAAAAAAGGCAAAAAGAAAACCCGGCAGCGCCGGGCATGTAATAAAACCGTTATGCATTCATTGTTGGCTAAATCATCCGAAGTATTTTTTAATTCCAGCGTTACACCATTCCCGGATATGCGTCAGATCTTCCTCATTGATCTGTTTGTACAGTGCCTTATAGAACTGCAGCGTACCCAGTTGCTTTGCATGATGCATAACGTGCATGTCCTCAAACCGCTTGAACGGCATGCTCAGGATCAATCGTTCCACATCATGCCGGGTATATCCGCCTTTTGTGAAAATACAGGTTTTCTTTTCCGCTAGCAATCCTCTGGCGATCCTGTCCTCGTAGAACTTTGCAAACCGGTCCGCCACATCCTCCAGCCTAGCACTGCCGCTTTCATCCATGCAGTCCAGGAATGCGTTCAGGAAAACAGGCTTATAGGAATAGCTCATGGTCATGGTTTCCGCCATCTGCAGGAAAATCTGTTTCATGTTGTCCCGTGTGATCAGCGTCCACCCAAATTGCTTTGCATATGCCTGTACAGTTTCTTTTCTGAAGAACTTGAAGCTTTTGTGTTCACTGACCGGCACTTCCATATCCGGTTTGATTTTTCCGTCACGGATATATCGTTCAATCGTCTCACTCTGCACATCCACCATCTGCGTGAAAGCGATCTGGGAAATCATATCCCTGGCCTGTTCCTGCCAGTTGAACAGGTCAACGGTTTCAAAGCCGGTCATGTGAACGGGATAGTCGATCAGGGCCTCCGGTTTTTCACCTTTCCGGAACAGATCCTGATCATATTTGACCTGGTGTTTCTCTCCCAAAACCATGCCGCCCGGAGTGTATTCCCCGATGCCCAGCAGACGATGCAGGGAATACGGCATATTGAACAGATTGGCATTGTCCACGAAATCGAACACCATCAGGAATTCCTTGCCGGGGGAAAGCCGCATGCCCCGGCCCAGCTGTTGCATATAGATTGTTTTCGACATTGTGGGCCTGGCCATGAACAGAACTTCCGTGTGGGGCGAATCCCAACCTTCATTCAGCAGGTCACAGGCGCACAGCACCGGGATCAGACCGGCTTCATAGTCCTTCAGGATTTGTTTCCGTTCTGTAAGCCTTGTCGATCCGGAAATGCATCTGGCCTCCACGCCTTTTTCCCGGAAGCGTTCCGCGATTTCCTCCGCATGTCGGACGGATGCGCAGAATACCACAGTGGGTTTTCCGGCTGTATATTCGCAGTAGGTATTCACGATCAGTTGGTTTCGCTCGGGCACCCGGATCGTGGATTCCAGATCCAGGGTATTATATTTGAATCCGCTGATCCGCACATCCCGCATATCTATATTCGTTTTGATCCGGATGCAGCGCACCGGCACCAGCGTGCCAAGTTCCACCGCTGCCTTCAGGTCCAACCGGTGAGCCACATTCTGGAACACTTCAAGCAGGTCTTCTCCGTCTGTCCTCTCCGGTGTGGCAGTCAGCCCCAGCGTGAATTCCGGATGGAAATAGGACATAACCTTCCTGTAGGTATCCGCTGTTCCGTGATGGCATTCATCGATGATCAGATAGCCGAATTCGTTCGGATCAAACTCCTCCAGGTTCTGGGAGACACTCTGGATACTTCCGCAGACAACGAAAGCGCCTTTTTCTTTGATACTGCCTTCATATTCTCCGACAGTAACCTCCGGCCACAGTTTCCGGAAGGTACCCATTGCCTGCTCAACCAATTCACGCCGGTGAGCCAGGAAAAGCGTCCGCTTTCCGAAGTTTTTTGCGTCAGTGACTGCTGTGACAGTTTTTCCGGTGCCGGTCGCATGGTACAGAAGCGCAATGCTGTCTGTTTCCCGCATTTTTGCCAGGCTGCTGAGTGCTTCCTCCTGATGATCCATGAGTTCAATGGCTTTTCCATACTGCACGGGCATGGAATCGTCAATGTACTGAAGCAGCGGATTTTGTCCCAGGAAGGTCACCAGCTCATCCCGGATTCTCTCCGGATTCCGGTCAATCTGCGCGGAGGTCCAGCGGTATACCTTCCAGCCTTCGAACACCATGCTGTTCTGCTTCAGCAGATCATCATGATACTTTTCCTGTGACACGATTCCGGGCTCGTGCCAGGTATTTCCATCCACTTCGATGGCCACGCGTCCGTCCGGCATTTTCAGCGCAAAATCGATGGAGCAATGTCCTCCGTAAATATCCACCATGGGATACTGCAGATAAACATACTGCCCTTTTTCCGCACCGAAGGTATCGCAGAAGATCTCAATAAAACGATCTTCCGCACCGCTGTTGCCGACATTCTTTCTGATTACTGCCATAATGCTCATCCTTCTCTGACTTCAATCAGTCGGATCCCTTTTTCAAAGCCGCCGCGTTCTTCTTTTTTCCGGAGCCGTTCCGCCTCGATCCGACTCCAGTCAATCCCGGCATGAAACGCAATCCCGTGAAGCACTTCCAGCAGATCCGCCATTTCCTCGACAGAATGGCTTTCCAGAAATTCCTTTGCTTCTTCCTGAAGCTTTCGATCCAATGCTGCCTGCATATTCTCAGGAAGGATCTTATCCGTCACAGCTGTTTTTCCGGTGGCTTCAATGATAGCAGGAATCTTGTCCCGTACAAGCTTGTCATAACGAATTACATGAACAATCCGAATCCGTTCCTCCCGGGTTGTGTCCTTAATCAGAATAGATTTCATGATGAACGCGCCTTTCTGATCTTACTGACCGTCATTCCGTAGCTCATAGCCAGCAAGGCTTTGATATCCGCCTCATCCGCTGACCCGTCCAGCAGAACTGTGATCCATTTATCCTTGTTCATATGGTATGCAGGGCAGAATCCCGGCTTTCCGCGGAGGGAACCCATCATGATCGGATCGCATTTGACATTCAGGATATCGACATTGCCGGCTTTGTTAAGCCCGATGGTCTTGTATGGGATCACCATAGCAATCCCGAACCATTTCCGGTTATCGATGTGCCGGAATACGCATGTCACATCGTCCATCCGGAAGGGGAAATCCGGTTCAACGCTGTATTCGTCAAAGATATAATTGATCAGTTCCTGCCTCGTCATTTTATCTGATCTCCCGTGTCTCTTCCAGAATCTCCGCCTCACAGTTCTCTTCTACGAACAGGGAGATCTCTTCCATCAAACTGTCTGCCATCGCGTTGTGCGGGACGATGGCCGCAACGCCGATCACGATGATCTGGTGTATATCCTGCTCGTCAATCTCAGCGGCAGAAACATGGAACCTGTTCTGTAATTGCGCTGTCAGGCTTTTGACGATCATCCGTTTTTCCTTCAGGCTGTGAACCCAGGATGCCCGGAGCCTGAAGGTTATTGCTGCGATGTTCATATCGGTTTTCCTTTCACGCAGAGGACAGTACTTCCGGTTATATCCATCAATGCACAAACCAGTTCAAAAATGCATCCGCTGTCATAGAACAAACAGAGCCCTGCTTTCTGGAATCTGTATATTTGATGGTGCCGTTTTTGTATGACAGTGTGACATGAGATCCGTCTGACCGGTATACCGTCATGTTCTGTTCCGGTCTGCTCATTTCTTCCATGGGATTTTTCATGCTGCGAATATGTTTAACCGTCTTTTGATCGAGAAACATCTCGATTTTCTGATATTCCCGGGGCTTTTTCAGCTGGCTGTTTCTTCTGGTTCCGTTGGTGTTGTGCCAGGAATCATCCCATATGACATTCTGTTTCATTTCTTCCAGGGCAGAATCAATATCTTCGATTTCCATCAGTTCAAGCCCGTCGGCAACGCCTTTTACAATCTTCAGGTAATCTTCCTCCTGTATATTCGCAATCATGCTCTGATAATCGCCCAGATTGCGTTCCCATCCGTTTGTATAGGTTATGGTGTATTTGTAGGAAAGCGAAACCATTTTGCTGTTCTTTGTCATACTCATAATCCTCCCTTCCTGGCCAGATCTATGCGGATGGTCTCCCAGATATACTTCGCGGCAAAATCCGAGCCTGCCGGGGAAGCATGCTGTCCGTCATCCGCATACATTTCCAGATCCGGCCTGCTTTCCTTATAGGCCCACCAGTATTCTCCGACAGGGGCCAGGAGCGCACCGATCTCATCTGCCACATGCTGATGGACTTTGTTCATATGTTCCTGATTTTCCGGATGATCCTTTTCTGCCCAGCATTCATAGATTACCGGCGTGCTTCCGGCTTCGCGGATCATCTTGTTCAGGGCAATGGCGGAATTCAAAAATTCTTCTTCCGGCCCGAAGGGATGCGCATGCTCCTGCAGGACAACATAATCATATTTCCCGTACAGGATGTTGAAACGAGCTTCCGGTTCCTCCGCGTGCTGGGAAAGGAACCAGTTCGGATGGGCCAGCATCGTTACCCGGCAGTTGTAACCTTCTTCATCCGCGCGGAGTTTGACCAGGCGCGGCATATCATTGTAATAGGTATGGCTGTTGCCGATGAAAAGGATACTCAGGTCTTTCTTTTTACTCATTTGCTTCACCCTCCGCCTGTGTAATCATTCGTTCAAAGCGTTCCGCGAAACGTTTATCGTCTTCTTCCGTGCGTTTCGCGGAGCCTTTCACGTGGTGTTTCCCGCTGCGCCGGGCTTTCTTGGCCAGATGCCGTTCCATCAGCAGGACGTCAATGTTGTCATCCGTATACCATCTGCCGCTCTGGTGAATCGCCTTCGCACCTTTTCCAAGGGCAAGAGCTGCAACGCCGTAATCCTGTGTGACAACAATATCCCCGCGCCTGCAGAGATTGATCAGTGCGATATCCACCGCATCCGCACCGGCTCCGATAACCTTCACGGTACTGTAATCCGATGTCAACTGATGATTGGTATCGCAGAGCAGGGTCACCGGGATTCCATGCTTCCGGGCAATATCCTCCGCGATCCGGGTTACCGGGCAGGCATCCGCGTCAATGTAGATCGCCATCGTATTCTCCGTATTCACATCCGATATGAGTGGCTTCGACCTCATCCACAAGGATCAGCTGTCCGTCCTTTTTGTCATAAAGTTTCACCGTGCCCCAGCCATTGCCGCCGTTCCAGAGACGGTTGTGGCGTTTGCTTCCGTCCGGTGCTTCATAGTTTACGAAGAGCATATCCTTCTTTTTACAAAAGACCTCCGTTTCCATCATGGCATGGATGTTCTCCTGGCGCACATGCCAGACAACCAGATTATCCTGTTCATCAAAGGAGAAATCCGTTTTCACCAGCAGATGAAGCTTAGAGAAATTGAAGTCATACTCCTTGCCTTCATACCAGAACACACCCAGCAGTCGGCGATCCAGCGGGACAAAGTAGATCTTCGGTCTACCTCCGCCAATATCGAATACACTGTCCTGCAGCAGCTGCCCGGTCTTTTTGCTTCTCAGGCAACAGGAGGAGAGCCAGACCCAGGGGGATGTGAAATCCCGGCCCCAGTTCTTATCCGCGTATCCGAAACTTTTTTCCGGTGTGACAATATACTGCTTTCCATTCAGGATGATTGTTCCGCTGAAGGCGCTCTTCATGCCTTCCGCGTGCCAGTACATGGCAAAGGCCTCTGCATCCCGGAGCGGCTTGCTGGCACCATAGCCAACATTGAAGGCCACCTGTTTGTCTATGGTCAGGTCCCAGGACATTCCTCCGGCATCGCACATCCATTCCGGATGCGCAGCTGCCTCTTCCGGACTGATCCGGATGTTGCCCTTCAGCTCCGTTTCGCAGGCCAGGCAATCTGCCGCTTCAATCCGGTACGGCGCATTCCCATGGATGGAAACATCCTTCCAGGCAAAGAATCGATGAAGCTGGCAGTGATTTTCTCCCCAGGTACCGGCTTTGACCATCAGGTAAGAAGGGAGCTTTCCGGTAGCCTTGTTCTCCGGCAGCTGGCCGAAGACCGGTTCATCCTCCGCCAGGGCGGGATTGCAGGCGAAGAACTCAATGAAAAACGGTTTGTCCTCTCCGGTTTCCGCATCCTGCGCTGTGAAGGAATGCCACCACCAGTCATATCCATGGTGCGCCAGAGGGCCATGAAGCATGAACGCATTCCGGTTAATATCATGATGATTAAACATAAACACTCCTTATTACAAATCGTTATTGGTCACTACTGCCTATGATTCATTTCTGGTAACACGTCAGCCGTTCTGCTTTGCTTGCCTTTTTCGGGCATCACAATCCTGTCGGTTTTTTCGTTTCCTGGCCAGACGGCATTCAGGATTATCTTCTTCGTCACAATATTCCTGTCTGGGGCCATTGTAAGGCGAAACCGAAAGCCTAAAGATTGTTCTCTCAAGCCCGTAAAGGGTGAACAACTGGAATTGTTGATCGTCAGTTATTTCAAAGTTATTGGCGTATGACGATTCTTTCTTCCTGCGCTCCCGCAGGAAGGCTGAAACACCGAGCAGCAGGGCCGCTGCGGCAAGGATCCCGTGATGCACAGGGTTGCGCAGATCCACTCGCAACAGTCCGCCTTCCGGGTCCACCAGCTGCACCAGGAGAGCGACCGCTTCAAAGACGACCAGAGCAATGACAGTGATGAGTCCTGCCGATTTCAATGCTTTTTTATCCGGCTTTTTCATAGAAATCCTTCCTTTCAGTCCGGCTCATACTCCAAGATATCTCCCGGCTGGCAGTCCAGCGCCCTGCATATGGCCTCCAGGGTAGAGAAACGGATGGCACTGATTTTCCCTGTTTTGATCTTTGAAAGGTTGACGTTGGTGACACCGACTTTTTCAGACAGCTCGTTGAGACTCATTTTCCTGTCGGCCATCACGCGGTCAAGACGTAAAATGATCTTACCCATATGGCCTCCTTATAAAGTCTCGTCCTCATTCTTCTGCAGTTCCACGCCGTAGTCAAAGATACAGTAAACACACCACGCGGTCAGGCCCGCAAGGGCACCAGCCCCGACGGAATAGCACAGTGTGAATACCGTGATCAGAATGCCCACTGTCCGGACCTTCTTTAGGACTTCCTCCCGGAAGGGCGTATCGCTCTTCTCGATCTCCAGGAAGGTCTTCCGGAGGATGATGACCACCGCCAGCATGATGGCCGCAATCGCCGCCGCGATAAAGGCATCCAGCCCTGCAGCTACATTCGGGTCGGTGATGTTCAGCCACTTTCTTACCGGTGAATTCTCATCGCTGACATTGCTGAGAAAGATGAGACGCCCGATCCTGACCGTGTTCGTGGTTTCATCCGTTTTGATAATCATGGCCGCGATCCCGCTGACGATGCTCAGCACAATCACAACAATCGCAATAATCTTCAGCACATTCAGAACCTTCGCGGTGATCCCGGCTGCTTTTTTGATCTGCCGGATTTTTTCATTTTCCATTGTAATAATTCCTTTCGTTAATAAATTATCGAAAAACGATAAATAATATATATCATGCATATAATTTTGTGTCAAGGGGGTGTAATCAAAAAATGAGCCTGCGCAGACATTAACGCAGGCAGGAAAGGGATGATAAGCTTCCTTCAGGGCAGTACTAGGTGCCGGGAACATCAAACGCGTGTTGGCATGGCTCAGTCGGTAGAGCACATCGTTCACATCGATGGGGTCGTTGGTTCGAGTCCAACTGTCACCACACAGAAAGCAGGATCACCCTTGCGGTGGTCCTGCTTTTTTATCTCATCTCAGTTCATTTTTTCAGAATACGAATCAGGGCATCTGCAATATCAGCAGCATCTTCTTCGGTATTATCACGCCCAATGTCAAAGTAATGAAATGGTTTCACTTGTTCTGTTCAAACAGCCAGTCACGTACGGCTTCAATTTTATAGGCATAGTCAAAGCTCGTCATGTGTTCGCCCATTCTGCTGTTTGAGGCGGAGCCTTCAGCAAGCGTGGTCCCTGCTGTAAATGTTACAAAGTTGGCCTTGCTGCCCTCCCGGAGCATAGCAGTTACATTGGCATCCTGGGCTGTGGCATCATCCTGCGCACCCCACTCCGCATGGCTGTAAGCCGCGTGATCAGCCTCAAACAAGGCAAGGAGATCCGCCTGTCCGGCGGAAGCCTTCACATCTCCCGCGGAAACGATGTAGAAGAAAGGTTTATCTTCCAGGCCACTGAGCAGGCTGGCATCCCACTGGCTGCCGACAAACAGATAGGCAGCGAAGAAATCCGGATACGCAATGCTCAGGTAAAACGAAGTCATGCCGCCCATTGACTGGCCTGTGGTATATATACGGCCGGTATCAATGGAATAAGTATCCGCCAGGAACTGAAGCAGCCTCATCGCTGTATCGATCTGTTCTGAATGGTTGCAGCTGTCATCCACGACGGTTTCCGTAAAGACCGGTACGACCACAAAAGCCGGATGTTTGGCCTGCTCCTCCCCTGTTGCCCAAACCAGGCCGCCCCATCCCTGGGTCAGTACAGACGAGGCATCCCGGCCAACCACGCTTGCATCAGGAATAAACTGGATCAGGGGATAGCTTTGGGTTTCATCATAGTTTTCCGGGATAAACAGCTGATACTGCAGGCTGGTCCCGGTTTCTGTGTCTTCATAGGTCAGCAGCTGGAATTTCGGAGCCGTTTCAGCAATCATGGCCTGCAGTTCTGCATCACCGGATTTGTCTGTTCCGCGGCCCTGGCCGCCGCGTATGCCGCCGCCCGGGCCGCGCTGTCCGTTGTTTCCGTCCTCTGCAAGGGAAAGTGCACTAACGCACAGAAGCGAAAGCGCAAGGATGAATGAGATAATTTTTTTCATCGTGGAAATCCTCCTGTGAATTAATTGGATATCCGGTCTTACGCTTTCGCTGCTCGATATCAATGTCATTATATGCAGAAAACTTGAAATAAACTTAAAAATCCTGACAGCAATATACGGCATTTCGTAAGACTCTTTCTCATTATTGTCGGAAACAGTTCTGATTCCCGCCGGCAAGTTCTTCCGGAACGCTCCTGGTGATCAGTGATGACAAGCGTCAATCGCGTCATGTTAAAGATCTGATATCACGAGGTTTTCCAACTCTATTATTTCAATTTCCTTCGTTGCAATTTCGTTATACTGATGCATGTAGAGCCTGGGAGTCCCTGTGCTGGCATCTTCTATCTGGATCGGTCCAAGACCAAACATGATTTCTGATGACCTTTCGTTAATCAGCTTTATGCATTATCCCTTCATCATCCGAAGCAGCAAAGTTCATATACCTTCTTTGCATACAGCTCAACCATGCGCAGGAAATAATGGAACCATATATCTCCGGATGAGGCGGATTGCATCTTCCGGAATAATACAGTGCCGGCAACTCCATCTGCAGTGACCGGTAGTATTCACCCAGGTCATAGGCAAAGTATTCTTCCAGGGAACCAACACCGCCGAAGCCGTATCCGTAACGATCCAGGATAAAGCCGGAGAGCAGCCTGGCAGTCCGTCCGTTTCCGTCTTCAAAGGGATGGATGGTTACCATCTGATAATGCACCACTGCCGCGACCAAAAGCGGATGGTCATCTGTGGTCCTGACATAAAGAATCAATTCCTCCAGCAGGTCCCGGATTTCATTGGCATCAGGCGGAATATATTCCGGCTTTCCGTTCTCCGAATCATAGACGGCAAAAAGAATGCCGGGCGGCATAGGCTTCCGGATTCCAATCTTTTCTTTTGAAGCTCCTTTTTCAACCAGCGCCTGTACACGAAGGATCAGGTCAAGATCAAACTGAGTTTTTGCTTTGACCTGTTTTTCCAAATAGTCTATTGCCAGCACGTAATTCCGGATCTCCTGTTCCGGTTGCAAAAAATGCCGGTGAGAATCGCTTTCGATCACTTCGGAAGCCTGTTCTTCCGTCAGGGGATTGCCCTCTATCTTGTTGGATGAATAGGCACGCTTCTTTGTGGAGTTTTTCCGAAAACGGGATTTTAACGCCGGCGGCAGTGTGATCATGCCAGCCTTCAGACGATATTCGTTGATGGAGGTGATCCTCTCCAGCATTTCATTGGTTAACTTTACGCGGATCATTCAGCACCTCACGAAATTAAAAAGTTGTTCAAAAAACCATAGCTATTGTAGCACGTATCTGCGGCCAAAGCCATGTTTAATTTCATTAATTTTTCACTGATTTTTCACTATTTTTCTCTGTAGCAATCCAATATACAGTATAAATATAACCACAATATATTGTGGATTGCTCTGTTATATGCAATTAGCCGATAGTCGATGTTAACGGTTCGCTGGACTTTGTTAGAGCCGGGCAAAAAGGGCCATTTTGCGCCGGGTTAAAAGGGCCAATTTC
>CAMVEB010000056.1 GCA_947166385.1 uncultured Clostridia bacterium
CCGCGGGAAAAATCGTCAACCGGCTTTGCCGTAAATGAACTTCACGGATTCAGGTGATCGTTAGAATGAACTCTTCACGCATTATCATCATAGAAATGCAATTATTCGGTCAATTAATCAATAATCATTTCGATCACCATTGCTTGCATTGAATTATTGATTTATTTCACAAAGTATCAGTGTTATCAGTCTATTCTATTCATAATACGCTACTGCAATCCCACCAATGCGCTTGGCAATCTCACGTCCAATGATTAAGCTGACCAGTAGTTTTCCATCCATACTGTATTCATAATCGATGATATTCTCCAATGCACGATCGGGAGAATAATCTTCGTCCTCTTCCCGGTCCTCGTTCTGCCGGGCATAGTCTTTCCCAATCAAGTCAATGGTTTTATTGATCAGATCGTCATCTACTACTTCTTCGTCATCTCCAAACAATTCATAAAGGACAGAGCCATATACATCTGGAGAAAAGCGTCTGAACACCAGGCAGTAAGTGTCTTCGTCCACATGTTCTCTGCTTAATGATTCGTATTCAGCATCTGTCATTACAATTTCTATGCCATTTCCAAAGCTGTATTTCCAGTCGCGAAATCCGTAACATACAGAATAATTCCTGAAGTTTTCCTCTGAGAGACCGTATTTTTCCATTAAGTACGCCTTGATATCAGTTCTTGATGCGTATGTTGATCTGATTTTCAGCGTTTTATAATACTGCCCGTCTTCTTGGTCGCTGCTGACTTTCTCAAGTCTTTCATCTGCGGCATATACTTCATCAGAATTGTATTTGTCCATCGGAAGCAGAATTTTCACGCCAAATGATCTGCTCATGCTGCACTCCTCCTATCGTTTGAAACTTTTCAGCAGATTTCCTTTAAGTTCAGCCGGATCTTCCGGCAGCCAGATAATATCGTTCTTATACTTTTCCAGATCCTCTTGATACACATGCATGAAGTCAATCACTTTTCCGTATTGCGTCGGGAACATGCTTTCACAATACTTCGGAGTTACCGCATGCGGAACAATTCCGATATAGTCCGAAGCATCGAACCTTGCCAGAATCTCCTCCGCATCTGAAATCAGAACCGGCAGTCCGGCATCATGCAGCGCCAGATAAAAACTTACACTCTCCATCGGGCGATGTTTCCCGGTGATCTGATAATAGAAGCCAACAGGATGCTGATCAGCTTCTTCCTGCGTCATCTCGCCAAGCCGTACTTTCCATTCCAGCGTATGCCTGTCATGGCGGACAAACAGCGCCATATGCGTGCTGTTTCCTCCAGGCACAACTTCCCAGGGATGGCCACCGTCATGAGAACCGAAATACCATTCTTCCCAGGCGGAAGGATCATCAAAGTCTATACCAGGTCCTTCATTCAGCCCGTGCCCCTTCCCAGTAAGTCCTTCATCCCGTCCATCCGCGTATCGCAGATAGAGCTGAACCGGAGTAAAGCCTTCCGTTTTCTTGCCTATCGCTTTATAACCGAGTTCACAGGCTCTGAAGAAATCGTTGGCGGTCATCTTCTCCAGCCGACCAATTTTCAGTTCATCATTATTTCCGGAAGAAATAAGGCTGCGGTATCTTTGGATCTGTTCAGGCTTCAGCCCTTCAAATTCTCGTTCTTTATAATCCGGTTCCGCGGCGTATACAGCCGACCTTTTAATCACCCCTGTCCTGTACGGATAAGGAAGATTCTTCTCCACAAATTCATTATAGGTCCCGTCCCGCAGCATTCCCATACTGTTTTCAACTGCTGGAAGCAGTAGCTTGCACAGCTCTATTGCCGGTTCCTCTTTATACCAGGTTTCCTCCCGGACACCGTCATTCAGGTTTGCGTTAACAATCAGGCAATTCTCCTCTCGGCTTGCAACAGAAAGCCCTCTGAACTTCCACCTGGCGTCTGGTTTGTTTTCACTGAAGCCAACGAAATACCATTCCATTTCAAATGGATAATACTCCCGCCAGAGTTCTTCGTACTCCTTTTTGCTCTCTACTTCTTCATACTCCCGGGCCTCTTCATAGGTTCTCCAGTCTGTAATCCCGCCCCGGGGAATCATAACCCAGATTCCTTTCGCCTCATCATTTTTCTTAAAAGGTGCAAGATCCTCCATGGCTTTAAACAGGGGATCCAGGACCTCCATCAGATCGGCTGACGGCTGTTCAGGGTTCTGAATCGCATGGCTATAGCAGTGTACCAGGCGGCTCACGTCCGGCGCTATCAATTTATACTCTTCTTTTCGCATCTCTGTTTTTCCTTCCTCTACCCTGGCCTATAATATATATATTTCCCCCATTATTTACCAAATAATGAATATAAATGGATAATTGCTCAGCCATTCTTTTATCAGAAAAAACATCTCTTCCGTTTCGACAAGTCCAGATTTACAAAGGGATGCGTGGAGTGGAGAAAGCAAAAGACTTAGGAATTGTATCTCTGATAACATATTCGGATATTTTTGCTGTTCAATAACACCGGTTCCATGCCCCATTTTCATTTTGCATAATAACCATCGGAAGCATTAAAGAGAATAGGCTTTTGTTTGTGCTGTCTTCTGCACAGCGGTGCTGCCTGCTGAATAATATTGCTGGCTTCATTTGATCAATCACAAATAATAAATACTCTATGCTCGGCGAGATAATTTCACATGAATACCCGCCAGACTCTCGGGATGTATCAAATATAACAGCTTCACCAAGCTTAACAATTTGGTCTAATGCACAAAGACGTTTTGATTCCTGAAAACAAAATGTTTGATTATCCGAATGGTAGGTTACGACTATATGAAAGCCGCCGACAGATGAATCCCCACATCCAGCAACAACATTTGAAAAAGCACCATAAGTATATTCATGTATAGGCTTTCCTTTTGGATATGTATTTAGTCTTTCCTCTTGAAAGGCGCTAAAAGCCACCTGCGAACCAATCCATGCAGATGGACAGTCCTCACAGATTCCACCTTCTTTAATTGAATCAATCTGCAGTTTTCCATCTTCAAAACTTGAAATAATGAATTCTATAGCATCTTTAGGAGCGCTTTGATGAATTTCATATGCGAGGCTCACTACGTCTTGTCTCGAAAACGAGTGTCTGTCATATAGCTTGCGGAACAATTTGGTGGCATATAGAATATCATTTCCAGCAAACGATATACATATCTCGGGTGCAATGATTGTGCTTTTAACGATTCCGTATTGCTCAATAAAGGATCTTTGCTTGGCTGAAAAGTGCGCGCCAGAAATGCTTTCTTTAACGATCCGCGTATCACAATGAATATCAAGTCTTTCTGTCTCCGACCAGCTGGCTTTATACTTTTCAGCAAATACAAAACTCATGGCCTCCTCCTTTTGCTTTCCTCCACCAATCATTGCCAACAGAAATAATGCAGTTTAGGTTCTGCAAGTTACCAGCAAGTTAAATCACATCAAATCATGTGGCAATATGCGCAGAATTCTTATTCGCTTCAGACTTCAGACAATCACAATATGGAATCAGTAAAATATTCTTGCGGCTGTAGCAGCTGCAGAGCTTTGACGAGGTACGCATACGCCATAGAATCAACGCTGCGGATATAATTGATTCGTTTCATTCCCTTAAGGGTGAATGCAAAATCTTTATATGCTTCAGGGTCAGAAACACGTTCGAAGGAGTCGGCTTTTGTCAGCAGGCAAGCTGCGAGGTACATGATTTCGCACGCCAGCATTCCTGCATTTTCTCCATTGATCCTTCCGCGGAAGATATGGCCTTGAATGGCGTTGATCCCGGTCAGATAATGGCGGTAATCATCCGGGCGAATCCCATTTCGGCCCATAATGCAGAGGCAACTTTGAATCGTATCCAGAAGCACATCTTTTGGCTGAATGGATAAACCGCGGTATCCGGCTTCCACCTGAGCCACATGATCGTACACTGCTGCAACGGTCTGGTAATCGTCCATCTCCTGGAGCAATGTCCAGCAGTCAAACATTTGCTTTATAATTTCCAGTTCTTTATCAATGCCAAAGGGAATGCCTGTTGTATGCGGAGCAAAGGCTGTCAGCTTATCACCGAGAACACAGTTTTTGTCCGGAACAGTCACAAGCAAGCTGTCTCCTTCGCTCATGAGCAGCCTGCTTTGCACCGGCTTGGTTATCAGCTTTGCATAAGGATTGTCCTCAAACACTACATCCAGCAGAATGCTGATTTCCTTTCCCTGTCTTGGTGAATTGAACAGGAAACGGAAATGCCGTTTTTCGATGCCGTTGTTCCCTTTGCGAATGTTTTCCTTTACATCACGAAAAGGAAATATCTGGCCGGCTTGCTGAATGAAGCTATCCACATCTGTACCAGGCACAGCGATGATGTCTATATCCGTGCTCAACCGTCTCGGCTCATCCAGCAGGATCAGAAGCGAAGTTCCGCCTTTGAAGATGAAAGGCATCTTGACACGGCACAGCGCTTCCAGCAAACCAAATGCGAAAACAGTCCTCTCCAGAATAGACGGATCAGCTCCGGTCTGACTTCTCAGGGCATCAATATGTTCGCTTGTGTAATTCTCACGCTTCAGCATCCTCGATTTCCTCCAGTATCTTCTTCATTTCGTCTTCTCTGCCGCGCCGACGGGCATACCGCATCATCTTTGTGGATTCAATGTGATATGTCTCCATTGCTTGTTTCAGCACATCAGGGTATTCTGATTTGCTGTATGCTGATGAGATCAGTTTATCGCAATACATATCCACCAGCATTTTTTCCAGACAGATTTCGTGCGGCGCAGTGGCAGATAAAGGCGCTTCGGAAATCATATCTGTCACAACAATGCAATCCTTTTCCCAGTACAGGGCATAGTCTGCTTTCTTCGGCTTGTATAGCAAATGCTCATAGCCGAGTTCTTGGAGGAAACGGAAAACAAAAACACTGACGTCCTTTTCCACCTGTATAAATACTGTGTTCTGTGCAACCAAATGATTCAGGAAATCATTCATCAATGCTGTCTCAAACACCGTAAAGTAAACTGAAGGATACTTATCTGAAACTTGCGATATCAGTTTTGCTGCCAGATCAGAATAGGCCGGATGGTATATCGGCTTTTCCCGCTCGCTTTGCACCACGTATACATTGCGTGCAACCTTTGTAAGGTTCCCGCTTTTAAGCATTCCACAGACAGCCCAATGATACGAGCTGTTGCGCATTTGTGGGTAATCGCTTTTCAGAAGCCTGATTAATTCCTGATGGGAATAGCGATGCCCGGCTTCGAGTTTTTTAGAGGTCGCCTCATACCACTGCACGATTACTCACCTCCATTCTGCATTTCGGCAATTTCACTTCAATATTGCCATAATGCATTATAGCGCATTTGATTCAAATGGTCAATGCACATCGGCAATATCTTTTAAAACTGCCGATGTGCATTTTGTTGAAAAATGTTTTAGGCCACTTTCGTTGCGGAAAGTGGCCCCATCGATTTTATCCTTTCGGCGGACATGGATCATTTCCGTGACTATCCGACGATTGGATCCATCCATGCATGCCGTGGATGACCAGTTCTGTTTTTTGGTTTTGACTGATTTTTCGACCTGCATCCACAGCCTGCTGCTTTGTTTCATAATGACCGCTCGATCGCTGTCCACCGCCACGTTTGACATCCCATCCACCGTTGGGATTATGAACAACATGATGCGTTTCTCGTGCCATAAGCAATTTACCCCCTATGCGCTCTGGGGCAGCAGATTGCGCATCCATCAGCGTCATTGTAAAAGCTCTTGGCAGCTTGTACAGCCTGCACTTCGTTGTCATAGTAGCCAACAAGCTTTTTGCTGCTGATTCGCAGTTCTGCTGCGTGTTCCGAGGTGTGCACTTCATGATGCAAACCGGGATTCCTGGTCTGGTCGTTGTTGATGTAATACAGTTTCATTTAATATCCTTTCCCCATTATTGGGAGTCGTGTAGAAAACGGGTTATAATCCGGCGCCTGGATTATCGAGGGAAGGCATGCTGCGTTCCCCTCGCATAGTCATAATAGCACACTTACAATTATTCACCAAACTATATCGTTTAGAATTTGGTGGTATTATCTTAAAATTCTTTTATTTACCTTGTTATGTTTAGAAATTGGTGGTATAATTACAAATTAAGATGGGGAGGTGGTGCGATGGGTAGACAGAAGTACCAAAAGCTGTTTGTTCTTCCCGACCAGACTGCACGCCTTGCGATTCCAGAATTGGCTGTTATAAAGGACAATGCGCCTATCGCATCCTATGAAGTCGTTCATCAACGGTATTTCTCGGGAGACTACCCGATCTGCCCTAAATGCGGCGGAACCAACACTCGCCCATTAAAGGTTGTGGATCGGCAGCTGAAAGACATTGTGGGAAGGCAAGAAAAAGCTTCTGACGTTATAGACCTGATTTTTCACCAACGCTATTATCGTTGCTTAACATGTGGCAACCGCGTTTTCCCCGAAAAAGTTTCGTTTGCTGAACCGGGAGTGCATTTTACCAATCGCCTTTCTGATATTCTTGCGGATGGTACTCTCTTGCAGTCCTATGAGAAAGTATGCAAAGAATACGGCGTCCCTGCCTCAAAAGCATCCGTAGGAAGCATCATGCGCCGTCGCCTGCAATTCCGCATGAGCCAGTTACCTTCGCTTAAAACGCCACGAGCCATCGCCATTTTCGTTGTCAAGTTTTATCGGGAGGAATATCCGGTAATTCTATCGCTCGACGATCATACGGTAAGATTCATTGACATCCTTCCAGGGTCGAGCGCAGCAGCATATTCCGCTTTCTTCTCTGGATTAGATCGTTACCAAGTAAAACAGATATTGATCGACCCGGATGAACAATTGCTTTCCTCCGCACACACAGCGTTTCCCAACAGTATAATCGCTGTGTCAAAAGAATGTATTCAGCGGTTTACCAGAAAAGCATTCAAAGAAGTCTTTCAGGCCGAAGCCAAGCATTGTACGGTACCGCGGCTTTATTCTTCGCTGATCAATCCCGAAAAATATCTGCGAGAGGAAGATCGCGAAAGAATAGAAAGGGTTATGAGAAAAAGGCCGCGGCTCCACGCTGCCTATATTGCGTATCAGGATTTGCTGAACAGTCTTGAGGGCAAATGGAATGTGGAAAAACTTCTGGAATGGGCAGGAAGCATGCCGGACTATCTTGAAGAGTATGCCGAAGATAAGCCTGTTGATCCTATTCAAGAATTTGACATCATTTCTGATATACTCACGCTGTTTAGGAATGAAGTCAATCAGTATTTGAGCTTGCAAGAAGATCCGGCCCCTTCGTTAGCAGCAAGCACTGCAGCTATTGAGGAGGCGCTGGCAAACATGCCATATTGCATCTTTGATGTGCTACAAGCCCGGATGCTGCTGAATACTCCGAATGAGTTGTTTGAAATCGGCGACAAAACATATCGGCTGGGAATACCGATAGACCAATTGGTGAGTAAGATATACGACGTTAACGAAATGATTAGACAGAAAAGGGAGAATGATCGGGATGGATACGACACAGAAAATGAATCAAGTGGGCATTAACATCCAGGAGAAGGCGTCTGTCATCTGGAATGTTGCCAACAGCCTTTTTGGCGCATACAAGCCCCATGAATACGGCTTGGTTATTCTGCCCATGGTCGTGATCAAACGCTTTCACGATTGCCTGCTGCCTACCCACGATGCCGTGGTTGCAAAGAACAAACAACTGACACAGATCGGTATGGCTGTTAAAGACCCTTTCCTGCTGAAAACATCCGGTTACAAGTTTTACAATACCAGTGAATACACTTTTGATAAGCTGAAGGCCGATCCGGAAAATATCAAGGTCAACTTTGAAGCTTATTTGAACGGCTTTTCTGATAATGTGATGGACATCCTGGCCCGCATGGATTTCTTTACCCAACTGGAACGCATGTCCAATGCTGGGTTGCTGTATCAGGTGATTACAGACTTCTGTACGGAAAAAGCGGACATGAATCCAGAAAAAATATCCGCTGTGGATATGGGTTATATCTTTGAAAATCTCGTTCAGCGCTTTTCAGAATCCTATGACGAGGAAGCCGGTGCTCACTTCACCAGCCGCGACATCATATACCTGATGTGTGATCTGCTGACCGACCGCATGGGTATGGCAGAACCAGGACGCATTTACACTGCTTATGACATGGCAATGGGCACAAGCCAGATGCTTACCTGTATGGAAGAACGGCTTTCGGCCTTGGATAAATCCGCAAACCTGATCTGTTATGGGCAGGAGATCAATCCCTTCACTTTCGGTATTGCCAAGGCGGATATGCTGATTCGTGGCGGCGATCCAGAAAACATGCAGTTTGGGGATACCCTGAGTGATGATAAATTCAGCGGTATGACCTTTGATTTCGTAATCTCTAATCCACCCTTTGGCATCGACTGGAAGCGCGAGGCTGTAAAGGTGGAAGCGGAAAACAAGCTGGGCAACGTCGGGCGCTTTGCCCCGGGCTTGCCGCAAAAGAGCGATGGACAGATGCTGTTCCTGTTAAACGGCATTGCCAAGTTGAAGGATAAAGGCCGCATGGCCATTATCCAGAATGGTTCCAGCCTGTTTACGGGTGATGCAGGTTCCGGCCCCAGTGAAATTCGCCGTTACATTATTGAAAATGACTGGCTGGATGCTATCGTGCAGCTGCCGAATGACAGCTTCTATAACACCGGCATTGCTACTTATGTGTGGATTGTGACAAAAGATAAGCCAGTCGGCCACCTTGGGTCCGTGCAACTGATTGATGCAAGCAAGTGCTATATTCAGCGTCGCAAGCCTATTGGCAACAAGCGGGTGGATATCACGAAAGAAGCCCGCGACCTAATTGTGAAAGCCTATGGCGCATATCGGAATGATTCCTTCGAGGCTGAAGTTGAGGGCGGACACAAGCTGGTCGTCAAAACCAAGGTGTTATCTACCATGAGCCTTGGATATAACAAAATCACTGTCGAAAGCCCTCTGACCGATGAAAGCGGAAAACCCATCCTGAAAAAAGGAAAGATGCAGCCAGACGCTTCCAAACGCGACACAGAAAATGTGCCGCTGGATGAAGATATGGATGCATATTTTGAGCGTGAAGTGAAGCCTTACAATCCTGATGCATGGATCGATCATGATAAGGATAAAGTCGGCTATGAGATCCCCTTCGCGCGCACGTTTTATGAGTTTGTTGCACTTGAATCCGCTGCAACTATCGCAACCAGAATCGAAAGCCATGAAAAAGTACTGATGAATAAACTCCGTGCTCTATTTGGAAATGGCGGTGAGCAGAATGTCTGAGTATAGCGAGCAAAGAACAATGAAGCAAACTCGCGAACAATGGCTAGGCGACATTCCTGCTTCTTGGGGTGCATTACGCCTAAAGAGAATCTTTTCCATAAAAAAGGATATAGCAGGAGAAGAAGGGCATACTGTTCTATCCGTTACACAGAAAGGCATACGTCCCAAATCAATGAGTGAAAAAGGTCAATTTGCCCAAGATTACTCGAAATACCAGTTGGTTAAAAATGGCGATTTTGTCATGAATCATATGGACTTACTAACAGGGTGGGTAGATATTTCAGAATATGATGGTGTCACAAGCCCTGACTATCGTGTATTCATTAATACAAAACCCGATCAATATGATTCAAGTTATTATCGTTACATCTTTCAGCTTTGCTATTCTGCTCGTATTTTCTATGGGCTGGGGCAAGGCGTTGCTGGGTTTGGTCGATGGAGGCTTCCATCGGATATGTTTCTGAATTTTGTTCTCCCTGTTCCCAGCATTAAGGAGCAACAGGCTATCGCCGCCTATCTTGATGATCAGGTTGCCCAGATTGATTCCATCATCGCTGAGGCGCGGGCAAGTATTGAGGAATATAAACAGTGGCGCGAAGTAATCATATATGAAACAGTCTGCAAGGGTATATTTGCACATACATCATTTAGAGATACTGGCAATATGTGGTTAAAGTCACTTCCTTCAGGAATCAAACTTAGTAGGGTTGGTCTCCATTTTGAATTAATCTTGGGTAAAATGCTTTGCCCGAATCAGCTTGATGCAAATTACAGCTTAGAACCTTATTATTGTGCTGCCAACGTCCATTTTAATGGTGTCGATGAAACTGAACTTAAACAGATGTGGTTTTCACCCGATGAGAAGACTAAATACCTTGTACAACGAGGCGATCTGTTGGTGGTTGAAGGTGGCGCTGGTGCAGCCGGGTGTTCTATAGCACATCCATCGCAGGATACATACATTCAGAATTCAATTATGATCGTTCGTCCACGGCGGGGCATGGATGTTAGATATGTGAAATACCTTCTTGAAATGCTTGTGAAAAGAGGATATGTAGACTTTGTATGCAATAAAGCTACAATTCCTCATTTCACAAAAGAAAAACTTGCAAACACACCACTTCCGGTATTTCCTGAAAATGAAGTCAAGGCAATGTGCGATCATATTGACGAGCAATACAAAAAAATAGATTCGATCATAGCAGAAAAAGAAGCTTTGATTAGCGATCTCGGATCCTACAAGCAATCCCTCATCTATGAAGTCGTTACGGGCAAACGAAAGGTGGTGTAAGTCGTGGTGGAAAATGAGAAACTCTTCGAAAGTAAGATCGAGGACTTCCTTATTTCCTCAGCAGGCGGTTGGCAGAAGGCGGATGATTCCGGTTATTGTAATCATGATTACCGCGGCATGGCGCTGGATATCGTCACCCTAACTGATTTTGTGAAATCTTCCCAACCCATGGCTTGGCGTCGCTTTGAACGCATGTGCACCATTGATCCTGTACGCCAGTTCTATAAGGCGTTTGACAGCGCTGTGCAGCAGGTTGGGCTTGTGGATGTACTGCGCCATGGGTTTAAACACCGCGGCGTTCAGTTCTCCGTGTGTTATTTTGCGCCGGAATCCACACTGAACGAAGTGGCGGTAGCCAATTTTCAGAAGAACATCTGCCAATGCATCCGGCAGTGGCACTATTCCGAAACCAATACCAATACGGTGGATATGATGCTGGCCCTCAATGGCATCCCGGTGGTGGCAATTGAGCTCAAAAACCAACTGACCGGGCAGAGCATTGACGATGCCAAGCGGCAGTGGATGTATGCCCGTGATCCGAAGGAGCCGTGTTTCGGTCAGAACAAGCGCATCCTGGCATACTTCGCGGTGGATCTGTACAATGCTGCCATGACCACGAATATTGACCGGGATAAGACAATATTCCTGCCCTTCAATCAGGGCAGCAATGGCGCAGGCAATGACGGCGGAGCAGGTAACCCGCAGACCAATGATGGAGACTATGTAACCAGCTATCTTTGGAAAGAAGTTTGGCAAAAGGATAAGCTGCTGGACATCATCCAGAAGTTCATTAACGTACAAAAAGAAGAAAAAAAGACAAAAAGCGCAGACGGCAACCAGCGGATGGAAACGAAAATGAAGGTCATCTTCCCGCGTTATCATCAGCTGGATGTGGTGCGCAAACTGGTCGCTCATGTACGCGACAATGGTGCCGGACACAATTACCTGATCCAGCACAGCGCAGGCAGCGGAAAGTCCAACTCCATCGCATGGACGGCCTATCGCATGGCCAGCCTGCATGATGCCGACAATGAACCGGTGTTCACCAGCGTGATCATTGTCACCGACCGCCGTGTACTGGATCAGCAGCTGCAGGCAACCATATCCAGCTTCGATCATACGCTTGGCACCGTCGTTACCATTGATGAAAAGAAGAGCAGCTGGGACCTTCGCAATGCTATCAATGACGGAAAGCGCATCATCGTCTCCACACTGCAAAAGTTCCCGGTAATTTACGATCAGCTTAATGAAACTGCCGGCAAACGATTCGCTGTCATTGTTGACGAAGCCCACTCCAGCCAGACAGGAAAGAGTGCTCTAAAACTGAAGGAGGGCCTCGCTGATATGAGCGATGCCCTGAAGGAGTATGCGGAGATCGAAGAAGCTGCCCAGGAAGAAATCGATAACAAGGACATTCTTGTTCAAGAAATGCTCTCCCAGGGGCGGCATAAGAATCTGTCCTTCTTTGCATTCACGGCTACGCCCAAGGGCAAGACGCTGGAAATCTTCGGTGAGCCATATCCGGATGGTTCCTTCCACCCCTTCCACATCTATTCCATGAAACAAGCCATCGAAGAAGGCTTTATTCTGGATGTGCTGGCAAATTATGTGACCTATAAGATGTGCTATCAGATCGCCAGCAACACGCCAGACAACCCGGATGTACCAACTTCCAAGGCTATCAAGACCATCAAACGGTATGAGGAACTGCATCCGCATAATTTGGAACAGAAAGCCGCAATCATCGTTGAAACCTTCCGCGACATCACCAAAAAGAAAATCGGCGGCAAAGGTAAGATGATGGTAGTTACTGCATCCCGGTTGGCAGCAGTCCGTTATTATCATACCATCAAAAGATACCTGCGGGATAACAACTATGATGACGTGGAAATCATGATTGCTTTCAGCGGATCGCTCAAAGATCCGGATGATCCCAACAGTCCGGAATACACCGAGAGCAGCATGAATATGGACAGCAACGGTCATCCTGTCCGGGAAAGCCAGACCAAAGCCGTGTTCCATGAAGAAGGCGATGTGCTAATCGTTGCTGAGAAGTATCAAACCGGGTTTGACGAGCCACTTCTGCATACTATGATCGTTGATAAGGAATTGCGCGACGTAAAAGCTGTGCAGACGCTCAGCCGATTGAACCGGACATACCCCGGCAAAGAAGATACTTATGTGCTGGATTTTGTGAACCCCGTTGAACGTATCCGGGAGGCGTTCCAACAGTTCTATCGGGAAACCAGTCTGGAAGAGGAAATCAATTTTGACCTAATTTACACAACACAGCGTATTTTGCATGAATACGGCATTTATACGACCGAGGATATCGAGAAGGTCACAAGCATCTACATTGATGAAGAAGTGCGGGCATCCAACTCCACGCAGTCCAAAATTTCTAATGCACTTCTTCCTGTTGCCGAAAAATACAATCAGTTGAATCAGGATCAGCGTTACCAGTTCCGGCGTGAAGTTCGCAATCTTGTAAAGTGGTATAACTACATCAGCCAGATTACCCGGATGTTTGATAAGGAACTTCACAAAGAATATATCTTCTGTTCTTATCTTGCAAAACTACTGCCCGGTGATCCGACCATTGATTTCAATTTGGATAACCGCGTCAAGCTGGAATACTATCAGCTTTCACAGACGTTCCATGGAGCCATTGAACTGGAAGATGAATCCGGTTCATGGAAACCTACGAACCCGAAAAAGGCAGGGGCAAAGAAGGAGAAACTCAGTCCGCTGGACGAAATCATTCAGCGGATCAATGAGGAATTCATGGGCGAATTTACCGATGCTGATCGCGTCATCGTAGAGGATCTGTACAACCGTATGAAGAAAGATGAGGAAGTACAGAAAGCTGCACAGACTGACGATAAGCAGGTGTATCATCGCAGTGTCTTCCCCGGAATCTTTGATGATACCGCCATGGAAGCCTATGCGCAGAATCAGGAAGCCTACATTCAGCTGTTCCAGGATGCGAAGAAGTATCATGCTGTGCAAGCGGCGCTGGCGGACAGGCTGTACAAGGAACTTCACGGCCAACAGCCTCAACAGTAAGAATCTGGTAATGGAGGTACAGTCATGGGTAAAGAGCTTTATACCAACATCCCCAGCAAGGTGGGCGATCTGATTTCTGATGTGAAGAATGGCCGTATCGGTCTTCCTGATCTTCAGCGTCCTTTTGTATGGAAAGATAATAAAGTACGCGATCTATTGGATTCCATGCTACGCGGGTTTCCTATTGGCTATATCATGCTGTGGGAGTCACCTGCGGATTATGACCGCACCAGCCATATTGGAAAAAACGACAAGGCGTATAAAGCTCCGGATGATCTGGTTATTGATGGCCAGCAACGCTTGACAGCCCTTCTTGCGGCGATGGAGGGCGTTCCGATCAAAGACAAGAACTATAAGGAACGCACCATCAAAATCGCTTTCAATCCTATCAACCGGGATTTCAAAGTCTGGTCACAAGCTTATGAGCGCAGTGCCGAATACATTAGCTCTGTCAGCGAGGTGTATGCAGCTGACCGGGAGCATGCTGTAACAAAGTTTCGGAAGCAGTATATCAAGACGGTTAATGATTCCCGTGAAAGAAATGGTGAGCCTTTACTGACCGAGGATGAAGAGATTACCATCGAGGATAATATCAATGCGCTCCTGGATCTGAAGGTGTATTCGCTGCCGGCCCTCCGGATCAGTGCCCAGGCGGATGAAGAGGCTGTTTCTGAAATCTTTGTCCGCGTCAATTCCGGCGGGCAGAAGTTGACCGAGAAAAACTTCATCGAGACTCTACTTGCCGTGTTTGATAATGACGTGCATGATCAGATCGACAAGTTCTGCGAGGCATCCCGTGTCCCTGTTGACGGAACTGCATATAATCACATCTTGAAGGTTGATCCAGCGCATCTGATCCGTGTGGCCGTTGGCTATGGATTCCACCGTGCCCGTCTGCGCTATGCCTACCAGCTAATGCGTGGTAAAGATTTGAAGACAGGCATTGTCACCACCGCTACGAGGGACGAAAACCTTTCCAAGTTCAAAGAGGCTTTGGACATCGTCACAAATCTCAATAACTGGCATGCTTACCTTAATCTGTTTGCTCAGGCAGGATACATTAACGGTGACTTTGTTGCCGCAACGAATGCTGTCGTATATTGCTATGTGATGTACCTTATTGGCAAATTCGAATATAAGGTCAAGACCGCCGATCTGAACAGGATCATCACAAAATGGATATACATGACGACGGTCACCTTCCTTTACTCTGGTTCCACTGAATCCACAGTTGAAGGCATGTTCGCTGATCTGCGTGATGTGAAAACCCCTGATGAATATGTGAAGTATTTGGAGGACTTTATCGCCGGACGGTTCACAGACGATTACTTCAATGTAACGTTACCTAAGGATTTGGCTACCTCCTCCACCAGCAGCCCCGCATGGCTGGGATATATTGCAGCCATCAATGTGCTGGGCACACCGATGCTGTTCAGTACAGCGATTCTGTCGAAGTACCTCGTACCTGGAGCGAGCGGCACAAAGAACGCTATCGACCGTCACCACATTTTTCCCAAGCACTATCTGGAAGAAAACGGATATTCTGATGATCGTGACCGCAACCAGGTAGCAAACTACACCTACATTGATTACGCGACGAATATCGAGATTTCAGATAAGCCGCCAATCGAGTATGTCAGCGAATTCCGGGCAAAGCTGGGTGAAGAAGAATACAGCCGGACATGCAGGGAGAACGCCCTTCCGGAGAATTTTGAAAGTCTGGATTACCCGACCTTCCTTTCTGAACGTAGAAAGCTCATGGCAGAAATCATCCGACAAGGTTACAAAAGACTGTGCACATAAGAGAAGAGGCAGTATTCTTTGATCTGAGTTAATCGACACTGAACAGGCTACTACAGCTAATTAGGAAGACACTCAAAAGACACCTCAACCACACTGCAAAGACACCCTAAAGACACCTTGTGGCCTCCGGTATGTCAATTGTTCCCTTAATCATTCCACTTCTGAAAAATACCGCGCAAAAACTTCGTCGCAGTTCATCTTTTCATCGTTCAGGCAGATTGTCAGCGACCGCTTCGTGCTGCGGTTATAAAAACTGAAAAACTGAACCCCGGGATCAAATCCCTCCAGGAAAACGATTCTCGGATTCTTACTGCTGATCCAGAACCCAAGGCCGTACAGGTTCCCTTCCCCTTCCTGTCCGGGCGTCCAGGCTTCCTCCACCAGGACCGCCAACGGACTGCCGGGGTTGAGTTCCGGATCCAGCCGATTCCAGAACCGCGCCATGTCCTGCGGATTTGTGTACGCGCCGCCGTCCCCGCCGCCAATCACGGGAACGGAGTAGATATTGCTCCTGCCGTTTTCCAGATAGGCTGTCGCACGGATCACACCGTCAGGCGCCCGGCCGTCCAGTCGGAAGAAGCCGCTTTTCTCCATGCCAAAGGGTCTGAAAATATGCCCGGCCATATAATCCGGAAAGGATTCGCCGGAGACTGCCTCCACCGCCGCGGCCAGAATCACGAAACCGCCGTTGGAATATTTGAACGTATTCCGGAAGGCATACTGCGTTTCCTGTGTCCGCCATACCTGTTCAGTCAGCGGGAAAAACTGCTCCGGCCGTTCGAACTGATTGTTCGGCCCGCCCTGCAGCGCCTCTTCGAAACTGTCCGTTTGCGCTTCGTCGAAATAATCCGGCACGCCGGATGTATGGTTCAGCAGCGACCGGACCGTCACGGTTTCCGACAGCCATTCCAGTTCTCCATACTTCTGCGGGTCTGCACTGTTCAGCAGAATCGTTCTGACACAGTCGTCCAGGCCCAGTTTCCCTTCCGCGGCCAGCGTCAGAACGGCCGTGGCGGTAAAGCCTTTTGTGCCGGAAGCCGTCTGATAGCTGTAAGACGGATCGTTCGGAACGGAAAAGTTTCTGTCCGCAAGCCCGGCGCCGCCGGAATGCAGAAGCGCCGTCCGGTCAAACGTGCCGAATACACCGGAAAAATGATTGAAATGCATCTTCGTTTCCTCTGTCAACCGTCAATAATCTCCACATCGTCAGAAATGTTCCGGATGAGCATGGCCCCTGTAGGGGTCAGTCCTCCTTCTGTCCGGATACCGCCGGATCAGAAGTTGGAAAGGAAAATACTCAGTACCATCCAGGCAGCCAGGGAATAGAAATTCCCGTGATCATCCCGACCGGTCCGGAAGATGCGTTCCGCGCGTTTCCGGTCCAGCAGCTCAAACCCGTCGAAAAGCTCCGTCCCCACCGCGCCGTCCTGATTCAGGTCGTCCAGGTTTTCCAGGGTGATCTCTGCGCACAGGAAAGCGTTGCTTTCGTCTGTCATACCGGGCGTGGAGAAAGCGCAGGGATTCAGGATGCTGACCCGGTCGCTTTCCTTCACCGTCAGGCCGGTTTCCTCCCGGATCTCCCGCACCGCAGCATTCACCAGCGGGCTGTCGCTCTGCCTGTCCTCCGGATCCAGCAGTCCCGCCACCGGACTGAGCAGGAACTGTCCCACCGGATAACGGTATTCATAGGACATCAGCAGCCGCGTTTCGTTCCCGGGCAGGTGCAGCACCACCGCGATTGTCACAGCGTCCGGCAGCATTTCCTGGAATTCAGCGTCCGTTTTTCTCACCACGAGGTCCTCTTTTTTCCTCCGGGAAGCCTCGAAATAATGTTTCCCTTCCGCATGCCGCAGGTCATAGCAGCTCAGAAACTTTGTTTCGCAAAGCGTGTCGATGTTCTGCCTGTCGATTTCCTGATTCATAAAAGCACCTCATATAATTACTTTCTTTCAATCGTCATAATCAGCCTTTTCAGTTCGTCAATCATAAACAATGGGACATTCAGGATCTTCCCGTCATAGCTGAGATTCTTCATTGACAGGCGGACAGCTATTGGTGTTTCTGCGTCATAATCCTTTATGTACCGTTTCATACTGGCAGTCTTGACCGCTTCCCCTGCTTTAGCCTCAACTGGGATGATATCATTCTCGCACTGAATAATGAAATCAACCTCATGAGGCGCTTCAGCCCAATAGCGCGGCGGTACTTCAAAGCTGCGAATCAAAGACTGATAAACGAAGTTTTCAGTCAATGCTCCTTTGAATTCTGTAAACAGCCTCATCTGTTCTGCAAAAGCTGTTGTGGACAAATGAGACAGTCGGCGAAGAATACCCACATCCACAGCGAAAACCTTAAAAGCGCTCAGATCGTCATAGCCGGACAGAGGCAACTCAGGCTTTGTGATCCTGAACATTTTGCTGATGATATCAGCGTCATTCAGCCAGTTCAGCGCGTTTTTGTATTCCCTTGCCCGGGCGCCGGGTTTGACCACGCTGTACAGGAACTTCTTATTCTCTTTCGCAAGCTGGGAGGGCAGCGACTGCCAGATATACCGGATCTTCGGCACATCTTCATGCGGTGCATGTTTTCCGAAGTCGTTCTCATAGGACAGGATAATATCTGCAAGCACTTTTTCCACTTCAGCGGGATCTCTGTCTTCCGTCCAGACCCTGACAGATTCAGGCATACCGCCTGTTACAAAATACTGTTTCAGTTTCTCTGTCAACGGTGAGAAGAATGCATCCGGGATCGCTTCCGCCTCATTGATCGAAGAAAGATACTGGACATAATTCTCAGACCCATCCGCCAGCAGGAATTCCGTAAAGGTCATAGGACCCATCTCCAGAAAATCCACCTGCCCGACAGGGAATCCGCTGGACAGCTGCAACCCAGGAAGGGACCCTGCGCTGGCAACATAGTATTCTGGAGCGTCTTCCTTGAAATACTTCAGGCTGTTCAGCGCTTCCTCGCAGGCCTGGAT
>CAMVEB010000057.1 GCA_947166385.1 uncultured Clostridia bacterium
TCGCTATCCGCGAAGGCGGCCGTACCGTTGGTTCCGGCGTTGTGGCGAAGGTCATTGAGTAATCAAGTCAGGAGGGATCCATCATGGCAAACGCCGCTCGTAACAAGGTTTGCCTGGCTTGCACTGAATGCAAACAGCGCAACTACAACAACATGAAGAACAAGAAGAACACCCCGGATCGCATTGAGCTCATGAAGTACTGCCCCTTCTGCAAGAAGCACACGACTCATCGCGAGACCAAGTGATCCAACATCAACTGATGCTGTGAGGATGTGAAAAAAATGTCTGAAGTTAAGAAGGCGGCTAAGCAGACTGCAGAGTCTGCGAAGAAGACCGGCGACAGCAAACTGAGCAAGATCCTGAACTGGTTCAAGACCCTGCCGCAGAGGATTTCCAAGCCCTTCAAAAACATGTACTACGAGCTCAAGAAGGTGACGTGGCCCAGCAAGCAGAAGCTGATCACGTACTCCATCCTGGTTCTCGTGTTCATGCTGTTCATGGGCATTGTCATCGGTCTGCTGGATATGGGCGCCACCGCTCTGATCCATACCCTTATGTGATCCATAGGAGAAATGACATGGCTGAAAACAAGAAAGAGGCCTGCTGGTATGTGATCCATACCTATTCAGGCTACGAGAACAAGGTGAAGGACACGCTGGAGAAGTCCGTCGAGAACAACGGCATGCAGGATCTGATCCTTGAGGTTCGGGTTCCCATGGAAGAAGTTGTCGAGATCCGGAACGGAAAGCGCGTAAAGAGCACCCGGAAAGTTTATCCCGGCTATGTGCTGGTGCACATGATCGAGACCAGCGAAAGCTGGTACGTCGTGCGGAATACCCGCGGCGTGACAGGCTTTGTGGGTCCTGATTCCAAACCGGTTCCTCTGAGGCAGGAAGAAGTTGACATGATGCTCAACACTGAGCAGAGCAGCGTGGACTTCGGATTTGCCATCGGAGAACATGTCCGGATTCTGTCCGGCCCTCTGGAAAATTTCAGCGGTGTGGTGGAAGACGTGGACACAGTCCGCGGAAAGCTCACGGTCAAGGTGCAGATGTTCCTCGGCCGCGAGATGCCCGTGGAAGTGGATCTCGACCAGGTCGAGAAGGAAAAGTAAGATTCACACCCCGCAAGGGGAGGAACGCGACAGTGGGAGGAAGCCCAAAGCTTCCGCGAAACCACAATACTTTATGGAGGTGCCACTCAAATGGCAAAGAAAGTTTCGGCTTACATCAAGCTGCAGGTTCCTGCCGGCAAGGCAACGCCTGCTCCGCCTATCGGTCCCGCTCTGGGCCAGCATGGCGTGAACATTCCTGGATTCTGCAAGGAATTCAATGACCGCACGGCCAAGGAAGCCGGCATGATCATCCCCGTGGTGATCACCGTTTACACCGACCGGACCTTCACCTTCATCACCAAGACGCCCCCGGCGCCCGTGCTGATCAAGAAGGAACTGAACCTGCAGAAGGCCAGCGGCCGCCCCAACAAGGACAAGGTTGGCAAGCTGACGAAGGAACAGTGCCGCAAGATTGCTACCATTAAGATGCCCGACCTGAACGCCGGCAGCATCGAAGCCGCCATGAGCATGGTGGCCGGAACCGCCCGCAGCATGGGCGTGACCGTGGAAGAGTAAAGCGCAGATCAACGATCTCTAACAACGTGGGAGGACATAGCGCCGTTATTACCACATGGGAGGAAAGACAAAAATGAAACATGGCAAAAAGTATTCCGACAGCGTAAAGCTGATCGACCATCTGAAACAGTATGATCCCGAAGAGGCTGTTGACCTGGTTCTGAAGACCGGCAAGGCCAAGTTCGACGAGACCGTCGAGATTTCCGTCCGCCTGGGCGTTGACCCCCGCCACGCTGACCAGCAGGTCCGCGGCGCCGTGGTTCTGCCCCATGGTACGGGCCGCACCATCCGCGTGCTGGTCATTGCCAAGGGCGACAAGGCCAAGGAAGCACAGGAAGCCGGCGCGGACTTTGTCGGCGCTGAGGAAATGATCCAGAAGATCCAGCAGGAAAACTGGTTCGACTTTGACGTCTGCGTCGCCACGCCCGACATGATGGGTATGGTCGGCCGGATCGGCCGCATCCTGGGCCCGAAGGGCCTGATGCCCAACCCGAAGAGCGGCACCGTGACCATGGATATCTCCAAGGCCGTGAACGACATCAAAGCCGGTAAAGTGGAATACCGCCTGGACAAGACCGCGATTATCCACTGCCCGATCGGCAAGATTTCCTTCGGCAACCAGAAGCTGCAGGAGAACCTGGCCGTGCTGATGGAAGCGATCAACAAGGCGAAGCCCGCCGCCGCCAAGGGAACATACATGAAGAGCGTTTACCTCTCCAGCACGATGGGTCCCTCTGTGCGCGTGAATCCGCTTAAGTTCTAAGTTGAAAAGGAAGCAGTTTAAATGCACTGCTTCCTTTTTTCAATAGAACTTTGGGGTGTTGGAAAGATATTTCGCATCTGCGGATGCGACCAGGGCTTTCCGATCGCCCTGGACCTTCGGCCTGAATTATTCAAAATATGTAAGGGACCCTGCCGATAAAGACAGGGTCCCTTTTTTTGTCTCAGGGCAAAGGAAAAACGGGAGAAAAAGTCGAAATATAATAAGTTCGGGTTGATTCGTGCGGACAGAAGGAGAGAAGCATGAGACTGAATCCTTTACAGATGGAACAGCTGGCGGGCGAGGAAGAGTACGCCGCGGGGCGGGAGCTGGAGGAAGCGGGCAGCATCAAGGTAGCGGAGCAGGACCATGCACGGATCCGCTATACGGTGGCGGGAAAGCCACCGATGACGGTGACGCTGGACCGGGAACTGAACCTGAGCTGTGACTGCGATACCTTCCGGCGGCAGGGATGCTGCCGGCATGCCGTGGCGGCATGGCTGGAAGCGGAGCGGGCCGGGATTCCGGAAGGAATGCTGAAGAAATGCGCGCCGAAGCGGGCGGAAGAGCTGACGGACCTGATCCTGCGGGCGATGCCAGCGGAAGCCAACGTGCACCTGGAAGTGACGCTGGTGCTGCCGCGGCGGGACGGGCAGGAGGCCCGGATCGGCCTGCGGTGCGGCGAGAGCAAGCTGTATGTTGTCCGGGATATCAGCGAGTTCCTGCGAGCCGTGGAGAAGGGCGAAACGCTGCCCTTCGGGAAAGACTTTACCTGGCAGCCGGAATGGATGCATTTTTCCCGGGATGACGAGCGGGTCATCAGCCTGTTCCGGAAGATGATGTCCGTCCGGGAGCGGGATGAGAAGGAAGGGGAGCCCGGGCGGCTGATCCGGATTCCGGATCTCTTTGTGCGGGAGCTGCTGGAGAATATGGGGGAAACGCTGCTGCGGGTCATGGACACCAACGGAAAGATCATCCGCTGCAGCCAGATCCGCGAGAGCCGGCTGCCGCTGCAGTTTACGCTGAATCTGGGACCGCGGGGGCTGCATGTGGCCGGGAGGATTCCGGCGGACTTCCTGCCGGTGACCCGGGACTGTGCCTGGGCGATGACCGGGGGAACGCTGATCCGGACGGAGAAGAATCAGCGGGAACTGGCCCGTCTGATCTGGAAAAACCAATATGAAGGCCGGTGCCTGTTTGACTATTCCCTGGCGGACACGGGACGGGTCATCAGCGAAGTGCTGCCCTATCTGAAGATCCGCGGCGCAGTGGAAATGGGCAGCGAACTGCGGGAGCGGCTGGTGCGCCTGCCGCTGAAGGCGGAAGTCTATCTGGACCGGGACGGGAAGAGCGTTGTGGCCGCCATCCAGTTCCGCTACGGCGAGATCGTGCTGAACCCCTTCGCGCCGGAAGAGCGGAAGATTGCCCTCGGGAAGGACGAGAAGCTGCTGCTGCGGGACGCGGAGGCGGAGCATACTGTGCTGGAGATCCTGGCGAATGCCGGATTCCGCGTGCGGACGGAAAACATCCGGCTCAGCGGGAGTGACGCGGTGTTCGACTTCGTGAGTGAAGGCGTGAAGAAGCTGCAGGAGGCCAGCACGGTCTTCCTGAGCCGGGAGTTCAAACGGATTCTGCCCCGGAGGCCGGTTCTGAGCGGCAGCATCCGGATGAACGGGGAAAAGCTGGAGCTGATGCTGGAGAAGGACGGGCAGCCGATCGACGAGATTCTGGAACTGATGGAAGCCTTGACCCGGCGGCGGCGGTATTTCCGGCTGAAGAGCGGCGAATTCCTGAATCTGGAAGCGCTGGCCGAATGGCAGGAGATCGCGGCGGGCATCTATGAAGCCGCGAAGCGGGACGGCTGCGAACCTGGCCGGGATATGCTGGAGCTGCGGGCCTACCGGGCGTGGTACCTGACGAGCATGCTGGAGAACAGCAAAATCCCGATCGAGATCGACGAAAGCGTCCGGAAGATGTCCGAGAGCCTGACAAACGGCGACCGGAACATCGCGGCACCGCCGCTGGCTCCAGGGCTGAGCCTGCGGGACTACCAGCGGCGAGGATACGAATGGATGTATGCCCTGGACCGGATGCGGATGGGCGGCATCCTGGCGGACGACATGGGACTGGGGAAGACGGTACAGGTCATCGCGCTGCTGCAGGCGGTGCAGGAGAAGGGGAAGACCAGCCTGGTCGTGGCTCCGACCTCGCTGACGTACAACTGGCTGAGTGAGCTGCGGCGGTTCGCGCCGGAGCTGAGCGCTGTGATCCTGAACGGAACGGCGACGCAGCGGGCCGGGATGATCCGCCATATCACGGAGCACGGAGATGTGGACGTGGCGATCACCAGTTATCCGCTGATCCGGCGGGATATCGATCTGCTGAAGGGATTCCGGTTCCGGTTCCTGATCCTCGACGAGGCGCAGAACATCAAGAACGCCGGAAGCGTGGCGGCCCAGGCGGTGAAACAACTGCAGGGAGACACGCGGTTTGCCCTGACAGGCACCCCGATGGAAAACGGCGTCGGCGAGCTGTGGAGCCTGTTTGATTTCGTGCTGCCGGGATACCTGCCGGGATACAACAGCTTCCTGCGGAAATACCAGGAAGGCGAGAACTCGGAGGACCTGCTGCGGCGGATCCGGCCTTTCCTGACACGGCGGCTGAAGCAGGAAGTGCTGGAAGAACTGCCGGACAAGATGGAAATGACACTGCGGGCACAAATGACGCCGGAGCAGGGCCAGATCTACCGGGCGGCGCTGGAGCGGCTGCGGCCGAAGGTGAATGAACTGATCGAGAGCAAAGGCGCAGAGCGGAGCCGGATCGAGGTGCTGAGCGCGATCACCGAGCTGCGGCAGATCTGCTGTCATCCGGCGCTGGTGATGAACGACTACAGAGGCGGAAGCGGTAAGGAGGAAATGCTGCTGGAGATTCTGCCGGAGATGATCGGGAACGGACGGCGGATCCTGCTGTTCAGCCAGTTTACCAGCATGCTGAAGCTGCTGCGGACGCGGCTGGAGGAGAACGGATTCAGCACGATGTACCTGGACGGCGACACGCCGGCGGGGGACCGGCTGAGTCTGACGGAGCGATTCAACAAAGGGGAAGCGCAGATCTTCCTGATCAGCCTGCGGGCCGGAGGATCCGGCCTGAACCTGACGGGGGCGGACCTGGTGATCCACTACGATCCGTGGTGGAACCCGGCAACGGAGGACCAGGCGACCGACCGGGCGCACCGGATCGGCCAGCAGCGGAAGGTGCAGGTGATCCGGCTGGTGACCGGGGAGAGCATTGAGGAGCAGGTTGTGGAGCTGGGCAGCCGGAAAAAGGCGCTGTTTGAGCGGCTGATCACGCCGGGCGAATCGGTGCTGAGCGCCCTGACGGAGCAGGATATCCGCGGACTGTTTGCGTGACAGGATTTGCAGAACGGGGCCAGATATGATATAATTAAGTATTGTCAGCGGAGAAAAGATTCTTCGGAAGGGAGGGAGCCGCATGGAACACCGGGAGCAGGACAGGACACAGGGACGCCGCGCGGCTTCCCGCGCCACGAAGCTGCGCCGCAGGCGGCAGCGGATGAACTTCATCCTGCTGGCAATCGCCATCGCGGCCGTGGCCCTGCTGGTGATCGTGACACCGAAGGAGCCGATCCGCCGGGCGATCTACTCCTCCGGGACGGAAAGCGGCGTCGCCGAGGACGCGCACGACGGAACGCTGGGCAGCTATGCCGGGCTGATCATCAGCGAGGTCATGCCCTCCAACCGGACCGCCGTGACCGACGAGAACGGCAACTATTCCGACTGGATTGAAATCTGGAACAGCACAAAGAACGACATGAACCTGGAAGGGCTGGGGCTGAGCGACAAGGGCGACAGCATCCGGTTCCTTTTCCCGGCGATGATCCTGGGCGCGGACCAGCGGCTTGTTGTCTTCTGCGACAACACGAACCAGGCAAATCCGCGGCTGCCCTTCCACGCGAAATTCAAGCTGTCCAGCGTCGGAGAGACCGTGTACCTGTATGACCCGAACGCCTACCTGATCGACAGCTGCAAATATCCGATCATGGCCAGCGATGAAAGCTGGGCGCTGACGGACGCGGGCTTCCAGAGCGTGACCTGGTACAGCCCGGGATTCGAGAACACGCCGGAAGGCCACCAGGCCTACAGGGAGAGCATCTCTGTTGCGGACGGCTCGGTGGTGATCAACGAGATCATGGCTGATCCGCTGACCGTGATCCGGGACGACGAGGGCGAACTGCAGGACTGGATTGAGCTGTACAACACAACGGACAGGACCATCGCCCTGAACAAATTTGCCCTGAGCGACAACGAAGGGAAACCGCTGAAATGGCGGTTCCCGGAGGATGCCGTGATCCAGGGGCACGGATACTACGTGGTTCTCTGCTCCGGAAAGGACCGGAAGGACACCGGAAAAGAAGGATATGACCACACGAACTTCCGGATCAGCGCGGAGCACGAGACCCTGATCCTGAGCGACAGCCAGGGGCATGTCGTCGACCGGGTGATGATCGACAACCTGGCGCAGGACTGCACCTGGGGACGGAATGATTACAACCAGATGCAGGTATTCACTCACCCAACTCCGGGGCTGCCGAACAACCAGCAGGGATTTAATCAGATGGATCTGAATATGCGGGCCATGAATCCGACCGGGGTGTGGATCAGCGAGGTGCTGGCCAGCAACGACAGCATCGCGACCTTCCCGAAGGCGCCGAACACCGACTGGATCGAGATCTACAACTCCTCCGCGCAGGCGGTGGACCTGAGCGGATGGGGGCTGAGCGACGACCAGGGCCGGGGGCGAAAATGGCAGTTTCTCCCGGGGACAACCATCTCCCCGGGGGAATACAAGATTATCCTGTGCGACAAGGATACCGCCAAAAACACGGTCACAGAGCCGCACACCTCCTACAAAATCAGCAGGACCAAGGGAGAGATCATTACCCTGACCGATCCGGACGGCAAAGTGCTCGATAAGGTGATCCTGCCCCAGATGAAAACGGACGTATCCTACGGCCGGACCGTCGGAATGGCCGGGCTTTTTTATTATGATACGCCAACGCCGTTCCAGGCGAACGGAACGGGATTCACCGGTTATGCGGAGGAGCCTTCCTTCAGCATTCCGCCGGGACAGTATTCCTCCGTTCAGTACGTGACGATCAACGTGCCGGAAGGGACACAGGTCTACTACACGACGGATGGATCCACGCCGACGCAGGACGCCAAGCCCTACAAGGGCGAGCGGCTGGAGCTGAACTTTACCTCCGTGATCCGGGCCCGGGCGTTTGCAACCGGGATGACCAAGCCCAGCGATACCGTGACGGGGACATTCTTCATCGGGGCGTTTCATTCGCTGCCGCTGGTATCCATCGTGACGGATCCGAAGAACCTGTGGGACGAGGAATGGGGCATGCTGGTCACCGGGAAGGATGCCATCAAGGAGCCCGGCAAGCTGCCCTTCAAGAACACGGTCTACCGGAAAGTCAAGGACAAGGGCATCAAATACGAAAGCCACATCGAGATCTATGACGACTCCGGGGAGCTGCTGATGAGCCAGTACGGCGAGGTGGGCCTGATGGGTGACTACTCGCTGGATATGCCGCAGAAGAGCATGAAATTCCGGGCCAAGAGCAAGTACGGCAGCAAAACCTTCCAGGCAAAACTGTTCCCGGACCGGGATTTCACGGAATACAAGGGGTTCGTGCTGCGGAACAGCGGGAACGACTGCATGTTTACCCGCCTGCAGGATGGATTCCAGGGACGGCTGATGGATCTGTACGGGGCGACTGTGGCCCACCAGGCATGGAAACCCTACGCAGTCTATCTGAACGGCGTATACTGGGGCCACATGAACCTGCGGGAGCGGACAGACCGATACATGATCGCCCAGCACGAAGGGCTGAGCCTGGACCAGGCGGACCAGATCGATCTGCTGCAGGGCAACGGAAGCGTCAAGAGCGGGAGCAATAAAGCCTTCAAGGCGATGCTGAAGCAGATCAAGGCCGGAAATCCCGCGAAGAATCCGGAAGACCTGCAGTATATCCTGGACAACGTGGACGTCGACAATCTGTTCGAATATATGGCGTTCGAGATGTTCTTCGGGAACAGCGATATCGGTAACACCCGGTTCTACAATACGAACCAGCCGGGCAGCAAATGGAAATGGGTACTGTATGACGTTGACTACGGCCTGTATACCGCGAAATTCAACAGCCCGTGGAGCTATACCAAGGAAAAGGGCATGGGCCAGAAGGGGATCAACAACACGATCTTCACGAAGCTGCTGAGCGTGCCGGAATACAAGGATAAATTCCTGCGGAAGCTGGGCTCCATCTACCAGAAGCTGACGGCGGAGTTCATGGTGGACACGCTGAACGGAATGGTCAAGCAGATCGAGCCGGAGATGTACATGCACTGGACCCGGTGGGGCGAGGAGAACGACCAGATGGTGATCTCGGACGTGCCGGTGACCGTGGACGGCGCCTACCGTTACTGGGAGCGCCGGGTGGAGCGGCTGCGGAATGTCTGCCGCTGGCGGCCGACCAAGCTGTGGGAGTTTATCCAGGCGAAGGAAGGATTCAACCTGACGGACAAGCAGATGGTGGAATACTTCGGACAGAAACCGGAGCTGCCGCCGGAAGCTACCCCCATTTAAACAAGACCGCCATGAGCGATCCATGATACAGAGGAGGAAAACCCATGTTTCTTTCAACCGCGTTTGCCGACGGAGCCAGCTCCATCCTGAAAAACGATTCCAGCCTCAGTTCCTACTTCCTGAGCCAGTTCGAGAACCTGACGCCGTGGAAGATCATCATCGGCCTGGTGATGGGATGCGTGGTGGGCCTGATAATCGCATTTGTGTACAAGCGGTGCTACCGCGGCGTGCTGTACAGCCCGTCGTTCGCCATGACGCTGATGATGCTGACGCTGATCACCACGCCAGTGGTCATGTGCATCAAAAGTGATATCGCGCTGAGCATGGGTATGGTTGGCGCGCTGAGCATCGTGCGGTTCCGTACAGCGGTCAAGGATCCGATGGATACGGCGTACATGTTCTGGGCGCTGACGATGGGCATCCTGCTGGGGGCGGAGCTGTATGTGCACGCGCTGGCGGTGGTGCTGGGGATCAGCGTGATCCTGTTTGTGATGACGTTTGTTCGTTTCCGGAACCCGAATGCTTACCTGCTGGTGGTTCACTACGACGACTACGCGGAGCAGGAGATCACCGGGCTGCTGCGGCGGGCCGTGAAGCAGCGGAGACTGCGGAGCAAGACCGTGACCCGGGCCGGCGCGGAAATGACGGTGGAAGTGCGGCTGGACAGCAAGCAGGACCTGGTCAGCGCTGTGCTGAACATCGAGGGTGTGCACGACGCGACGCTGGTGGCATGCCAGACGGAGGCCGGGCAGTAATGTCAATGAACACTTTGCCGCTGCGGCATGAACTGAAATACTTCATCAACGAGCGGCAGTATTTCGTACTCTCCGGGATCCTGGATTCCGTGCTGAACCGGGACCCGAACGGAGATGATTACAACGAATATCATATCCGATCCCTGTACTTTGACACGGTCTACAACAGCGCGCTGTTCGACAAGCTGGACGGCGTGCAAAACCGCGACAAATACCGGATCCGGATCTATAACTTCAGCGATAAGGTGATCAAGCTGGAATGCAAAACGAAGGTCGGCAGCCTGATCTCCAAGCGGAGTCTGACGATCCCGAGGCTCCTGTGCGAACAGCTGATGGCCGGGGATCCCACGGGGCTGGAAACAACACGGAGCGGCCTGCTGAACGACATGTACCGGGAGATGACGGTGAACCTGCTGCGGCCGGTGGTGCTGGTGGACTATGTGCGGGAGGCATATCTGCATCCCGCGGAAGAGGTCCGGATTACCTTCGACAAGCAGCTGCGGACCGGCCTGTACAGCAAGGAGCTGTTTGACCCGTATGTGCCGACGATCCCGCCGTTTGACAACAATGAGATCATCCTGGAAGTGAAATACAACCAGGCTTTGCCCACGTATATCCGGGATCTGCTGAGCACCTACTGCCAGGGGGCGCTGCAGAGCGCGATCAGCAAGTATACCTGGTGCCGGAGATTTGAAGGATTCGGAGAGGAATAGAAAGATGACAGCAGCCGGGCGGAAAAAGGGAATACGGAAAGCCATATTACTGGCGCTGGCCGCCTTACTGCTGCTGGCGGCCCTGGCCGCGACGGCGGCCGCGGAGACGATCATCACGCTGACATTCACGGGGGACTGCACACTGGGGAGCGAAGAATCGAAGAAGGAGCAGGAGGATTCCTTCATCGCTGTATCGAAGCGGGAAGGGTTTGACTACTTCTTCAAAAACTTCCGGGAGATGTTTTCCGCGGACGACTGCACGGTGATCAACTTTGAGGGCGTGTTTGCCGACACAGCGGCCGGGGAGGCCACCAACAAGACCTACCGCTTCCGCGCTCCGATGGAATACGTGAAGATCCTGTCCGGCGCCTCGGTGGAAGCGGCGGGACTGGCGAACAACCACATCGGCGATTATTCCACGCAGGGGTTGCGGCATACAATCGAGGCGATGGAAGGAGCCGGGATCGGCTGGTTTCGGGAGAAGAACTTCCATTTCGTCGAGAAGGACGGCATCCGGATCGCCCTGGTGGCGATCGATTACCGCGCGTATGTGAGCCAGTGCGAGATCATCAGGAACGAGATTGTCCGCGTCAAGGAGAACGGCGAGGCGAACGCCGTGGTGCTGATGTATCACGACGGGAACGAATATGACGCGCACCATACGCCGACGCAGGACAAGGTGGCGGACTACTATATCCGCAACGGCGTAGACCTTGTCATCATGCACCACCCCCACGTCGTGCAGGGGATCACGGTGAAGAACAACCGCAGCGTGTTCTACTCGCTGGGGAACTTCGTGTTCGGCGGGAACAAAGCGATCCGCAGCGCGGACTACAAGGGGAAGATTACCGTAACCTCGCTGTACTCCCTGGTCGTGCAGGCAAAGATGTACTTCAACGACGACGGCACCTACAAGGGACAGCAGATGATTCTGTATCCCGCGTATACCAGCAGCATCCCGCCGGCCAACAACTACCAGCCCTTCCGCGTGAACGCGAAGGACGCGGAGCCGGTCATGGAGGCGATCCTGTTTGACAGCACCGGGATGGATATCCCGTCGCCGGTGAACGACGGGGAAGGACTGGCCCGGGTAGTCCTGAGCTACCTGCCGGCGGAAGAGGAAACGGAATCGGCACCAAGAGCGGAAAGCGCGGACGGAAAACCGGAGGCATCCAACCCCCGGCCGTACCGCGACAGCAAATAAATCCGGAGGGACAGAGACAATGGAAGCGTTAATTCCGAAATGGCACCGGGAGCTGGAGCTGTTCAGCGGGATCAAGCCGCTGCTGATCCTGGAGGGGAACATTACGGACCAGTACCGGTATCCTACCCAGGGATCCATCCAGCAGGACGAGATTACCTCCCTGAGCCGATACCTGATGGCGTACTATTCGGACCAGGGATACGATCAGGTGATCTTCTACAGCAATCTGCTGGGCTTTGTGAGCCCGTTTGACCCCTCTATGCTGGAGCGGTACGCGGCGCTGACGGAATCAGAGATCAAGGATGGCGCGATTCCGGCGGAATTCAAGGGCAACGCTGCGGATACGGCGCCGAATGTCATCCGGCGGGCGATGTGCCAGCAGAAGGCCGCGACAGTCACCGTGATGGAAATGGTGAGCCATTACATCACCACGCCGGAGCGGATGGACCAGCAGGATGTGAACAGCTTCAACATCCTGATGCAGAGCGCGCTGAGCGCCTCCTGGGTGCGGACGACCCACGGGAAGAAGCAGAACCTGCTGATCCTGCTGGTGAACAAGCTGAACGACCTGCCGGCATGGTTCTATCTGAACAACCCGGTCTGCAAGATCCTGCAGCTGGAAGCGCCGGACCGGGAAGAACGCAAGCGCATGATGACCGGGACGAACTTTGCCTCCTTCTTCTCCGGAACGGTGTACCGGCGGGACATGCCCTACTATCGGGAGCACGACGATGAACTGGAACGGATCAAGGAGAAATTCGTCGGGCTGACGGAGGGAATGACCTTCACCGAGCTGGACGAGATGCGCATGCTGTGCAAGAAGGAAGAGGTGCCGATCCGCGACCTGTGTACGGTGGTGGACCTGTACAAATACGGGATCAAGGTAAATCCCTGGAGCACGCTGAGCGTCAAGAGCCTGAAGACGGCGAAGCAGGACTTTGAAAAGCGGATCAAGGGGCAGGATACGGCGCTGGAGCGCACGCTGGACGTGGTCAAGCGCGCGGTGACTGGCATGAACGGGCTGAATTCCTCCTCGACAGGGAAGCCCAAGGGCGTGCTGTTCTTTGCCGGCCCGACGGGCACCGGCAAGACGGAAACCGCCAAGGCGCTGGCCGAAAAGCTGTTCGGCGATGAGAGCACCTGCATTCGCTTTGACATGAGCGAATACGGGCAGAGCCATTCGGATCAGAAGCTGATGGGCGCCCCTCCCGGATACGTCGGATACGAAGCCGGCGGACAGCTGACGAACGCGGTCAAGAAGAATCCTTTCTGCATCCTGCTGTTCGACGAGATTGAAAAGGCGCACGCCTCGATTCTGGATAAGTTCCTGCAGATTCTGGAGGACGGCCGGATGACGGACGGGCAGGGAAATACGGTGTATTTCTCCGAGACGATCATCATCTTTACCAGCAACCTGGGCATCTATGTGAAGGATGCCTTCGGAAACCGGCAGCCAAACGTGACGATGGACATGGAATACTCCGAGGTGCAGACCCGGGTGCGCAGCGCGATTGAGGACTACTTCAAGCTGGAACTGGGACGGCCGGAGATCCTGAACCGGATCGGCGAGAACATCGTCGTCTTCGATTACATCCGGAAGGAAGCCGCGGACCTGATCCTGAAGGGCCAGGTGAACAAGATCATCAGCAAGCTGCGGGAGCAGAAGAATATCGAGATCAGGATCGAAGATTTTGCCTATCAGAGCCTGGAAGAGGCCGCGACTTTCGACCTGTCCAACGGCGGGCGGGGTATCGGGAACCAGGTCGAAAGCCTGGTCATCAACCCGTTGAGCCGGTGGCTGTTTGATCATGAAATCACGGAGAACGCGAAGATCGTGATCGAAGGATTTGAGACGGCTGCGAATCCGCTGAGCGTACGCTGCCGTGTGGAAGGAGAGGAAGAAGCATGACGGACGAAAACAACAACACCACTACTTCCACACCCCCGACCACTGACCAGACGGAGCTGTTGAAAAAAATGCGGGCGATTGCTTCTGACCTCTGGCGGGAAACGCCGGATGTGTCAGCACAGCCGAAACCCCAGGAGGCCAAACCGGTCCGGGTCGTTGTAAAACGGCCGGAAATCGGGATCAACAACCTGTGGATGACCGCAGACGAGACGATCGACTGGACGGATGCCCTGGGTCATGAATATCCCACCGACGGGCTGACGAACCAGCGGCTGTGGAACTTTTACCACGCCCAGGCGGAAAGGATCCTCGCCGGGGATCCACAGGCGTATGCTGAAGTGCTGAGAAAAGCAAATCCCCTGGGCGAGCTGACAGCTTTTGCCGAGGGGATCAGTATGCGGGCGCCGAGCTCCGAACGCGCGGAGGCGCATTTCACGTGCAGGGCGGACTACCTGAAGCCGGACCGAAAGAAATACCTGAGCGCCATGGGCGTTCGAATCGCGCGGGATCTGCTGGCCTGCCTGCCGGTGGATGAAGTGGGCGTTACCGCGGAAAACGACGGGGAAAAGGTACTGAACGTGACCTACCGCCGGGATCAGCTGATGCACCGGAACTTCAGCTTCCTGGATCCTGTGAAGCTGACAGAGGAATGCGGGGCAGAGTTTTAATTCCCCATCCAGTCCGGCGTCGGTACCGGGGTCGTGACCGCTTCGGGCGGGATCGGCGTCGGCCGATCCTTGACGGGAGCGGGCGTGGTGGCCACCGGGGTCGGCTGCGGCCGGACGGGCGGCGTTTCCACAACCCGGTTTTCCACATAGCCCAGGCGGCAGGGATCCCAGATCGTGCCGCTGCCGGAAACGACCTGGATCTTTGAGGTGTCCAGCCGCAGAGCGACGCGCAGGCCTACCGTCGTACGGGCCAGGAAACCATAGCTGAGATGACCGACGGTATCCCGGACACCCGCGCAGAGCTGGAGATAGCGAGCCGGTTTATCCGGGTATTTTACCGCCGCGACCCAATAGGAAGATGTTCCCAGTGTGCTGTCTTTCTGTACCTTGTTGAAGTAACCCTTTACTTCCGGGTACAGTTTTTTATTGAGCGTATAAGGCGTGGCGTAGGCCCAGCGGGAGGGCTGCTTCCAGTACCGCTCGGAGGTGAAGCCAAAGGCCTCGGTCATCATCTCGTCATCCGTGAGCGGATAGAGACGGCCGTATTTCTCCTCGGTTACCGCTGCGAAAACGGGCTCATCCGCCAGAAGATCCTGAATCATGACTTCATTCAGCCAGACATTCAGGTCTGTTTCCCCGTAATCCATGATCTCCCGGTACTTCTTGTTCTCCGCTGTCTTGCGGTCGGAAACCTCGACCGGCTGATGAACATCAATAATATAGGTTGAGAACAGGAGGGCTTTTCCATCCTCGATCCCCAGCACCTGCCAGAGGACCGGCGCTTTGGTACCGTCCTCCTCATAGGGATAGTATCCCATGATCACATACTGATAGCCGGCCTGCAGATCCCATCCGCGCAGACCGCAGGGGTCTACGGCGGGGCTGTCTTCCGCCAGAGAGGGGAGGACGGTGGCCAGGAGCAGGAAGACGAGAAGCAAAGAAACGATCTTCTTCATGAATTCATCCTCATTTCTTATCAGACCAAATGAGCTTTCCTTTTTTTTCCCGGTGGCGGAGAATAGCCGCGGTTCCGAAAACAATGGCGCCGCCCAGAACGCACAGAACAGGCAGAGCGATCCAGGCACGGGTATCCAGCGAAACCAGGTCAAAACGGTTGCCAGCGACCAGCACGACGCCCACAAAGGCGACCGCGACGCCGGCCAGCAGGATGGAACGGTTCCGGTTCAGGGGCTGGCAGGTGCGAAGCAGAACCAGGAAACCGACGGCCCAGGCGATATACGTGGAAAGCGTGGAGCAAATCGCGTGATGCCAGCCGAAGCGGGTCATGGCCATGGCCAGCGTGGCACAGAGCGCAACGGCGACGCCGCCGGGCAGGGCGCGAACCAGGACCGTCTTCAGAAAGTTACCACGGATCCGCTCTGTGCAGGGCTCCAGCGCCAGGAAGAAGCCGGGAAGCCCGATGGTCAGGGAGGAAATCAGCGTCAGCTGAATCGGGTGGAAGGGATAATAGATGCTGGGAAGGATCAGCGTGAGGATGCTGAGCAGGAAACTGAAGATCGTCTTTGTCAGGAAGAGGCTGGCAGCGCGGGTAATGTTATTGATGACGCGGCGGCCTTCCAGGACGATCTCCGGCATGACGCTGAAGTCGGAATTCAGCAGCGTCAGCTGCGCGGCATGGCGGGCGGCATCAGCCCCGCCGGCCATGGCGATGGAGCAGTCCGCCGTCTTCAGGGCGGGGATATCATTGACGCCGTCGCCGGTCATGGCGACGTTGTGGCCTTTTTCCTTCAGGGCCATGACGAGCTGCTTTTTCTGCTCGGGAGAGACGCGGCCGAAGACCGTATAGCGTTCACAGGCGTCCGCCATGTCTTCCGGGGTGACGAGCTTGCGGGCATCGACCGTCTGATCCCATCCTTCCAGGCCGGCCCGGCGGGCAATGCTGGATACTGTCCGGGGATTATCGCCGGAGATGACCTTCAGGGTCACTCCCTGCTCCCGGAAATAGCGGAGGGTTTGCTCGGCACCGGGGCGGATCTGATCCGTCAGCGCGACGAGACCGACAATGGACGAGACTGGCGGCAGCGTCTCTGGGGTTACAATGCCCCGGCCTTCCGCCAGAACCAGCACGCGCTTACCCTCGGAGGCGAGTTCCTCAATGCGGGTGCGCAGGGCCGGGGGGCAGGCATCGCCCAGGACATATTCCGGGGCGCCGAAGATCAGCGCGGTGCCGTCAGAGAAAGTGGCGGCGGATTTCTTCCGGGCGGAGGAGAAGGGGACAACGGCCTTCGGGGTTTCTGTGCCGGGGGTGAAGCGCTTGCGGAGCGCGTTCAGGGTGGGACTGTTGTCGTCGAAGGCCGCAAGAAAACGGCTCATTTTGCTTTCCATATCCGCAGCGGTCTGATCAGCACCCGCGATCAGGACCACCTCCATTTCGCCGGAGGTGATGGTGCCGGTTTTATCCAGGCAGAGGATATCCGCCCGGGCCAGAGTTTCAATGCCGGCCAGCTCCTGTACCAGTGTCTTTTTCCGCCCCAGCTTGACGACGCCGACGGCCATGGCCACACTTGTCAGCAGGATCAGCCCCTCGGGGATCATGCCGATCATGGCGGCAACGGACTGCGGCACAACGGTTTGGGCCAACTGGACAAAGGGGACGGGTTTCTCCGTGAACCACTGGTTTACAATTACCTGCTTCAAAAACAGGAGAATACCCAGAGGCACGAGAATCATCGTATCCATCCGGATGAGCCGGTTCAGCTCCTCCATGAGCCGGGAACCGGGACGGGCTGTTTTGCGGGCCTCCTTTGTCAGGCGGCCTACGTAACTATCGTTGGCGACGTAGACCAGCTGGGCGGTCATTTTTCCTTCCACGATATAGCTGCCGGAATAGAGCCAGCTGTTGGTCTGCTTCGGAACGGGATCGCTTTCCCCGGTCAGCAGGGACTCCATGGCGGAACCGGATCCGCTGATCACAACGGCATCGGCAACCACCTGATCCCCGGCGCGGAAGATGACCAGATCATCCCGGACAGCGTCCTCCGGCCGGAGGGTCAGCTCTTTGCCTTCCCGTAGCACATGGACCGAAGGCGCACTGAGCAGCTGCAGCTCGCGGATGGTTTTCTGTGCACGGTATTCCTGGATGGTTCCGATCAGAATGTTGGAGACGACCACGGTGATAAACAGCATGTTCCGATAACTGCCCACAAGCAGCAGGCAGATGGCCAGCGCAAAGTTCAGGAAATTGAAAAAGGTGAAGGTGTTATCGAAAAGGATCTTCTTCAGGGACTTGCCCTGATCCAGATCCATGGCATTGCCCAGTCCGTTGCGCATCCGCTCCTCCGCCTGCGCGGAGGTCAGACCCTGATCATCCGTATATCGGAAATCATCCGGCCACTGATCCGGAAGAGAGAGCTTCGTTTCCATCCCGGGAACCTCCCAAATCATGATGAAACCATACTATGCCACAGAGCAGAACATGTCAAGGCATCGGACAAAACAGAACAAAATCGCATGGAAAAAAGAGAAGGATCAAAAAAAAGTGCTTGCTTTTTCATTTTCAATGTGGTATGATACGTCCGTTGTCGAAAGACAACGTGCTGATATAGCTCAGTCGGTAGAGCGCATCCTTGGTAAGGATGAGGTCGCCAGTTCGAATCTGGCTATCAGCTCCA
>CAMVEB010000058.1 GCA_947166385.1 uncultured Clostridia bacterium
GGAGTTTCTCATTGATAAAGCTTGCTACGGCCAGCATTTCCCCGCAGGAAGCACATCTGACCCAGGAACTCCCCTGTTCATATTTTATATTTGATCCGCAATACAAGCATTGGCCTATACTTTCATTCTTCATGTTCTGTGATTGCTCCGTTGAATCAGTTTTCATGGATTTTCTCTGAAAAGCTATCATTTGTCGAAATCAATTTGCTTATCCGTAATCATTTTGGTACTTTGATCATAGCAAAAAGAAATATCGTTTTCAAGAGAGAAGCTTTTATCATTTCTCATCAGAACTTATACGAGTTTTGTCTGAGCTGAAGCAAGGACAAGCTGGCATGAGGAATCAAATGCGGTTTTGCTTATTTTGCGAACAGATGAGGGAAGGTAAACATATTTCAGGTTTGGACAGTGAATAAAGGCCTGGGAATCAATTTCCTGGACACCATTTTCTATTGTGACAGTTTCTAACTGTGTGCAATTTGAAAAGCAAAGAACAGGAATGCGAAGAACACTGCCGGGGATCCTGATTGATTGTAATCCGCTGGACGAAAAAGCACCTGAACCAAGACGGGAAAGATCCGGAGGAAGTTGCACGGACAACATGTTTTCACAACCGCGAAAAGCCCGGTCTTTTATTTCAGTGATACTATCCGGCAGAGATATTCCTCTCAGCATACTGTTTTCAAATGCGTGTGATTCAATATAAGTCACCGGAAGGTTCTGCCAACGGGGAAGAATTTGTATAACATCCGCAAGATCACGCTGGCATCTGACGACGCCTGCTTTTTCCTCTTTGCATTCATAATGTATCACACCGGGTTCATAGATGATCTCCGGCACTATGTCAATAGCAGGGGTTGATTTTGTTCCTGGTTTAAAAGTTTGCCTGCATGCGGGGCAACATATATCCTCTTCGGATTCCGGAACGACGATATGATCAAACCCGCAGTTAGGGCATTGAACAGGGGCTCTCTGAAAGGATATTGGAAGCAATTTGGCTTTTCCCTGACGCAGGATGGTTTTTATATTCACAAGACTACAACCGGAAGAGGTATTCTCGAGTTGATCCAGCGCCTGGTTTAGGGACTCTGCAAAAGACAGATGTTGGTGAGAGCATATTCCGGTTATTTCCGGGAGACACAATTGATGGTGATAAATCATGTCAGCAATTTGTTTTGGGTTTTCCAGCAAATCGAAATCCGGAAGTTTTCCGGCAGAAAAACAGCCTGTTGTAATGTGTTTATTATATAGCAGCAACGCCGGAGAAAGACCGCGGATCCATAAAAGGGAAGCAGTTAACAGGCTCAGGTCCATGCAGCTTCCGCCTTTATTCATAATGTAAGAATAGTCTGAAATGGGCTGAAAATCCGGATATAAAGTAGAAACGACCGGTTGATACATCAGTTTGCGCTGGGAAAGCTTTTCATACAGCATCTGCATGCAGCGAATTGGCTGATCTGGACCCAGCTCTCCGAATATTTCCGTTGCAAATCCACGCAGGGTGTCATCTTCAGCATGGATCCAGGAAGAAAGATAAGGAGAATGAGCCAGGTCTGTCGGAATCCATGAAGCAGATAAAATGTTTAGTGAAAAAGGGATGTGTTTTTCTCCGTCCGGAAAGGCTATTCGTATTTCGCCCTCATGTTTTCCGGGTAATAGATTACTTGGGAGCAACAGATCAGATAACAGCTCGTTTTCATAACAAATTGCTTTTGATTCATCATGTACCGGGAGATGTCTGATAGATTTTTGTTTTGTGATGTGCCCGCTGATAACTGCTGTGATTTTCAACCAGTCTGCTTCGCTACCTCGGATGTTTCTTACATGGGCAAAGCGCAATAACGGAGCTCTCCCGTTATAAACCTCTGCGATAGACAGAAGTGACTGGAAAACAAATTCGACTTCAAATGTGCCGACCCTCACCATTTACCCCTCCTCAAGGATGATTTCCAACTCACATGGCCCTGACAGGGGGAGAGTTAGTTGTGATGTGGAGGTAAGCCTGGTTTCCTGCATATCTGACAGTTCGGTCAGCAAATGAACAGAACCATGCATATTCTGATTCTGATTTTCTATGATGATTTGGCTGCCTTTGATCAAAATTGACAGCTCATCTTCATCGTCTGACAATTTTCGGTGATCCTCTGAACAATTCATAGCAAACTTATTTCCGATGCCGGATGTTTCAAGCGTATCTTCTGAAAAGAGGTATCCGGATTCTGCTTTGATCAGTTCTACAGAAAGGAAGCCACTTGTGACAATCGAAGCGGGGACAGGATGAACACCTGCCACAGTCTGGTACTCCATGTCGTCTGTAAAGAAAAGGCGGTCAGATTTTTGCTGACGATCCAGAGCGAAACGGAAATCATTTGCTTTATCCATCAAAGCCCGGCATGTTTCACATTCAGCGACATGCTGAAGAATGAACAGCTTTTCGGATCCATTTGATTTCCTGCTGAAAAAACGCATCCATTGATTAGTCGAAATATGCTGTGTCATCTTAATACCCTTTCATTCTTTGATGATTATTTGTCCCGGCTGTCTATCCTTTTTCGCAATATACTCTGTATATCGTTTTTTCTGTTTGTAAGTTTCGCAGCTGTCAGACCTGTCATTGGACGATCGCCGCCTTCCTTTTCAACTCTTTGTCGGAAGAAGGAAAGCCAGGATGGATCCATTCCACTTTTGACCAACAGCATTTCGATGCTTTCAATGGTTTGATATATCGTCCATTGATTCAGAATCTCCGCATAATCATTCATGGATTGTTTGTGTCCCAATGCATTTGAAATAATCACGTACGTCACAGCGGCAAGTGTTTCCGAGTTGTTTGAAAGGTTAAGAAGCTCTTTCAAAGCATCCCTGACCGAATCAGTATCTTCTGACAGTTGAACGGGTCCGGAATTCCGGTCTGGAATAAAAGCGCCTAATGGGGTGCAGTGATCATTGCTGTTGACCGGTTGATCAAGGGAGATCACTTGAATGCGCTGTCCGTTGGTACCTATGGGGTTTTTCCCCATTTTCCGATCTCTTAAATGCTTCATCTCCCACAAGATCAGGGAACGGGCCCAGGAAGCTTTCTGCGGTGGACTATAATGAGGACCTTTTGAATCCGGGTCATTCATGGGGTCTGACAGAAATTTATCCATATTGAGCCACATTTTAATCCAGGCTTCCTGAGCATAATCTTCAAAATCATCTGCAGTTACATTGTAAAAACCGTTGCCTGTTTCCCAGACAAGTTGACGACAGATTTTTCTGACCTGCTTCATCAGAAAAGCTCCAGCTTCCTCCTGATTTGTTCCCCAGAGACGTTTCATTCGTCTGAAGAATTCATCTGAGCTGAATCCCGCGGGTATAACCTCGCTCATGGACTACCTCCTGCCATATCATAAAACCGCATTTTGGACGAATTCTCCGTTATGAAGAAGATTTTCAACGGAGAAAATGAATTGATAGCTGTTTAAATAAAAGGATACCATAAAGAGTCTGTCAGTTCAAGAAACGGAGGGAATGATGGTGAAATCCGAGAAGGAAACAGACTGTGTCTGTGGCTGGGATGAGGAGGTTTTCTTTTTATTGGGAGATGAGGGAATTCTGCATTTTTTGCCTGGGGAAGAGATTGCCTGTGCCTCAAACGCAGAATACAGACCAATTCAATTTAAAAGGAAGCAAAAGATCTGGATACCGATAGGAACGGGAAACATACAGGATCACAGGGGAATCAGTTGGGGCGGCTATTGCACGGTGCTATGTTCTTTAGTATCTCCTCGCAGATTCGTGATGAAATACAGGGAGTCTCTTGACAGGGGAGATTTGCCGGATTTCCTTCTGGCGGAAGCTTTACGTCAGATGCTGACTGAAACCATGCAGGAAATCATACATCAAACAGCACCTGAAAATGCTGATGACACCGAACGTCTGTTATGGAAAAAGCTTGGAGAAGTGATAAAGACGAATCTTCTGAGTATCGGATTGAAGATGGAGGAAATCAAGCCGGGAATTGTCTGCCGACAAAAGAGGGGGGCATGAAGGATGAGCGAAAAGATGCTGGAGATGATCCATCGGATAGATCTTCGAATTGATCAAATAGAGGATCCTCTTTTGCTGTTATTGGCAATGGGTATCCGTGAAGGTTTGATGGATTTATTGCAGAGGCATGCTATCGGTCTGATTGATGAAAAATGGGCAAAGAATTGTTTTGCCCTGCTCAGTAAATCCACCGAAGAATTTGCTGACAGAGAAAAGATTTTGCTTTTTTTAAAGTTGATTGGAGATACGGATGAAACGCTGTTAAAAAGTATAAATACGGAAGATGCGGAAAAAATGCGTGAATTATGCGAAATTCAGCGAAACAGGATTTGCTTTTTCCGGATGATGCAGCCATTACGAAATGAAATGATCGGGAGACTTCCGGAAGTAGAAGGGAACGAGGAAGAAAGATCAGCAGTATTGCAGGAAATGAAGCTCATGGAACAGTTTGAGGCACTTCTTTTCTTATATCGAAAAGCCGCCGCTGCAAAACAAAATGCATATCGTTTTAATCAATTTGAGTTTATCCAGCAAGAAGAGATTTCTGAGAAAGCAAGACAGGCAGTGGAAGGAAAAGTCCATCAGATTCAGATGTATCAGGAATGCATAAAAACGGATAGAGAAGAATTTGAAAAACTCTTTTGCAAACAGCGGATAAAAAAGCGTACTCATGGTTATAAATACTGTGGGGTGACAGAAAGGAGGGCAGAAACCGATGTTTATCAGCGAATTCCGACAGAGAAAGAAGAATGCTGAGATTAAAAGGGAGATACGGAAACGGTTGCTTTTCAATCAACAGGTGCGCACCATGGAGACCGGTGAGAGGAGGATGAAACAGTGCGTACAATCCTTGAAGCAAAAGGCGGTTGAGGCAGAACAATTCGGCGATCATGAATCTGCATTGCGTTTTGCGGCAGAAGCTCAACGGCTGCGCAAACAACTCCGGGTAACTGGCAATATGAAAGATACAGTTATGGAAGTCTGGACGATCGGAGACAGTACGCGGACTTTAAATGGCATGATGAAGGACGTGAATGAGATAGCGGGCAGCATAGGTTCCCTGGGAGCAGAGGATATCATTGATACGCAGATCAATATGGAAACGGCCAGGGAAAACATGGATGGTTTGATGAGTTTTACCAGTGAAATTTATGAAAGCTTATCTGATATTTCCTCCTCAGAAAACAGGGAAGAAGGAGAAACAGTATTAAGAATGCTGTTGAGCGCATCAGAGAAGGATAAATACAGAAATCTTCTTTTGGAAACGACCAGACAATTGGATTCAGTCAACAAAAATCGTATCACAGAATGAGGAGGCGAATAAAAATGAAGAGCTTGAGAAAGATGCTTGGAATTAAGACCGAAGCGGAAAAAGAACGGGAAAAGGAAATGAACTATCGGATGAAGGTGGCGCAGGCCAGACGGAAAGCCAATACGGTCCGCCGGAAGATGGAGCAGGATAAATTGCAGGCTGTAGAATTAGAGAAGAATGGAGAGCATGAGAAAGCTGTTTCGCTGGCATTGCAGGTATCCAAGAAAAACAAGGTTGTCACAACTGCAGATAACCAGATTCAGCAGTGTGCGGATATTCATGAGATGGCAAAAACACAGAGGGCTATGAAAGAAATCATGGATACCTGTCAGGAACTGACTGCGGGCATCATTGATTTGGCTGGTATGGAAGATGCCATGAAATCTCAGGCGGAAAATGAACAGGCGATGGCTCAGCTGATTGATGCACGCGAACAAATGGAAATGTTCGTTGAGGGTATTGAAGATGGAACCGATCAGGAAGTTCGGACTGCAGAGGGGGAAGCTGCCCTGGCTGCTCTGATGGCGGAGCAGATGGTTCAGGAGCCTGTAAAGAAGATGAAACTGCCTGAAATGAAAAGGGTCGATGAACCTGAGGAAAAATCGGAAACTGATTGGCTGACGGATCGCCGTGAAACACTGAAAGCGCTTAGAGCGGAGATTTAATCCGTTTACAGAAGAAGGAGAGAGATGGAATGAACTGCGAAGAGAGAATGAATTCCTACCTGAGTATTCTCCAGGAAGCGACAAAGATGGATGAATCTGCGGGATCAGCTGTGAACTCCGGGAAGTATAAGCAGGCGGGAGAAAAATACCGGAATGCATCTGCTCTTTATGCGAAGGCAGCGGAATATCTGTTGGATCTGATGGAACATGCGGATGCTTCTGAACGGGACGAATATCAGAATAGTATCGATCGATTGATTACGGTTTCTTCACAGATGAAAGAACTGGCCAATGCAGCTCTGGATCGTAAGAACCAAGACGGTAATCTTTCTGCAAAGGGAACGGGAACAAGGATTGATCAGGAAAGCGATGAGGATGAAAGGATTCGTTTTGAGCCTGAAACACAGATCCCTGATATGGGATTTGCTCAGATTTCGGGACTGGATGAGGCAAAGCAGATTGTAACGGATGAGATCATCAATCCGTTGCTATATGCGGATGTTTATAAGAAATTCAAACGAGAAAACCGGGGAGGTTTACTGCTCTTTGGCCCTCCTGGAGGCGGGAAAACCATGATGGCACGGGCCATTGCGGCAGAGTCTCATATGGCATTCTTTTCGGTTCGTTGTTCTGATATTGTTGGCAGATACTTCGGGGAAGCCGAGAAAAGGGTCAGAGCTTTGTTTCAGGCGGCCAGAGAAGCGCATGATGCTGTGATCTTTATGGATGAAGCGGAAGCGCTGGCATGCCGCAGAGGTGGGAATTCTACGGTGATGAACAGACTGGTACCGGAATTACTTTCCCAGATGGACGGCTTTGACAGTTGTGACGGACATATGATCGTGATTTTTGCAACCAATCGTCCTTATGACCTTGATCCCGCATTCCTTCGTCCGCGCAGACTGACCACGCATTGTTATATTCCCTTGCCGGATTATGAGATTCGTTTGGCATTACTTAGGAAACAGATTCTGGCTCGTCCGTGTATGGATGGAATCGATATCGAATCTCTTGCAAGAGCGACAGAACGTTTTTCCTGCGCCGACCTTGTCAACATGGTAGAAAAAGGCTGTCAGATGCCGATAAACAGAGAAATCCAGGCCAGGCAACAGGGCTTTGCGGTGAACAATGAAAAACTGACAGAAGCAGATCTGAAAACTGCGCTTAAGCGGGTGCATCCCAGTGTGGAAATGGAAGAGATACAAAGGCTGGAGAAGTGGATGAAACAGATGGGGATTGCCTATAAAGCAGTTGCCTGAAAACACTTGGGAATGTCGGATTTATACCGGACGGAATGGCTGATGAATTGGAATCAACAAACCAGTACAAGGAGGAATGGATCATGATTTGGAACAGAAAAGAAAAAGCGAATGAAAAAAAGATCGGCCAGTTGAGTATGAGAAGGGAAGAAAGCAGAAAGCAGATTCGCAAGATAAAAAACGAGATGGATTCCCTGGTGCAGAAGGCAGCAAAGGCAGATGATCTGGATCGAAAAATATATTCGGCGGATTACCTGACGCTGAAAGATCAGTTTCAGGCGGAAATGCAGCATTTTAATGATCTCAGCCGTTTGATCGGGCAATTGAAGAGTGCAGGTTTAACTCATCGGAGAGCATCAGCGCTGGAAGAAATTGTTTCTGCCAACGATCGGCTTGATCTGAACAAGCTGATTGCCCGGGAAGATTATATGACTATCCGGAGACAGATGCTTCAGGAAGAGGATGAACTTTTTCAGGAAGTCCTGGAGGAAACCAAAACCGGGCAAGACACCTTTATGGAAGACGAAGAATTCAACTGTCTGGTGTCGAAAGCAAAGATTCAGAACAATCTGCTGGCAGGCGGAGAACAAGCAGACTGCGCAGAGAAAGTGGAAGCAAGTTGATTCTTGAAATAACGGTTTGATTTTGATATACTGCAAAAAAGTTTGAAGAATTATCTCAGATAAAGAACAGAAAAAGGATGAGATGAAATATGAACAGAACAGAAAAAGGGAAAATGTTGAGAAAAATTCAGAGAAAGATTTTTGTACAGGAAAAGCTGCCGTTGGTCTACGCAGGTGTTCTGGCTAATACGGTTTTGAATCATTTCGACGAACGTGTATTGGAAGGCGTTGAGAAATGGTTGGATGACACCCTTTCTCCGGAATTTGAAGTGGATGGCGTAAGTCTGGAAGAACTCCGGGAGGGAACAGAAGCCAGTCTCTTTGGGGCGCTTTGTATGCTGGATGTATATCTGAAAAACCCGGATTCAATTAAGGCAGCTACCTGGGCGCTGAGCAGGGACGAGGTGATCTGGAAATGACAAGGGATGTGGAAACCATTGCGGCAGGGATGTCTGATTCAGAACTCTACAGTCACTTTTCTGAAGAGATGTTTTATTCTGATCCTGAGCTGACAAAAGCAATTTGTCAGGAAATTGAAAATCGTGAAGCTGCCCTGTCGGGCAGGAAGCCCGCTGTTATTACTTTTGATGAAATAGACAGCAGTGGAGTGTCGTATGGAGGGCAAATCATTATTAATTCGAGGTTCCTGAAGAAGAATATAAAGAATTGTCCCGCAGATGTGCTGAGTATTATTTTGCATGAGGGTCGTCATGAATGGCAAAAATGGATGTTTGAAAATCATCCGGAAGACTTACCGGAGGCTGTCAGGCTGATGATGGGAGTAGATTGGGCTTGCTATATGGATTACTTTACGAATGTAATTGATGTCGGTATTGAAAATATGGAAGCTCAGGCCTGGATTGAGTATTCTATGCAGGAAATCGAGGTGGATGCCAGGTATTATGCTGTTTCCAAGATGCGGGAAATTGCATCAGAATACCATCTGGAAGAAACCTTCCAAGACACCATTGCAAAGGCAATAGATGATGAATTAATGAACATGGCAATTGTGCTTGAATACATGGATGAAGATCAATATCAACGGTTGGAAGAATTGCAAAAGGCTATTTATGAAGAGATTTCGAAGCTTTTACCGTTTTATCAGGAGCTGCCCGAAGGTTTCTTGTGTTATGGGAATATCTGGATGATAAGAAGGATAGTTTACCCTGCTTTTGAAGAAATCACAAGGTCAGCGGAAGAACTGAGCATCATAGATGATATGATTTTTTATGAGCTTTTCAAAATGGCCCGGATAAGATTGATGAATGGGATGCCGCTGGAAAGTCCTGAGCAGTTGCTTCAGATTATGCTTTCTGATAATTGCTTCAAAGCGGAGTACAAATTCAGGGATCAGGGAATGACAAAGGGAATTGGGAAAAAAATCGGAATGCAGTGAAAGGGGCAACTTTGATTTAGTGTATCTATAAGGAGCAGATGCAGAATGGAATATATCATCAGACAGACTGATAATATTTATCAGGGAATACGGCTACTAGCATTGGAAGATTTTCCCTCCTGTTTGATAAACAATGCATTTTTACAGGAGGGGATCCTCAGAGTCTGTTCTGCAAGCTGCATGCAATGTGAATTAATGGCAATACGGGAAAAAGATTCTGATATATTATATTTGTTTCTGCTTCTTCAATGGTCTGGTGTTTCCCGGAAAGAACTGGTCCAAAGAATGGAACAGGACTCCTGTATTCTTCAGAAACAGTTGGTCAATGCAGGAATCGCTTCTTCGTTTGTGGAGGGCACTGATGAAGGCGTGAAGCTTTTCTGCTCATTACTAGATTGTTTCATCAGGGCAGATGAGGGCGCGGGTCAGGTGTTATCTCAGGCTTTTTTCCCCCATGAGCCTGAAATCGGTCAAAACAGCTTGTATTATCCGGGGTCCTGGGGCCGGTTTGTTCTTAACTGGAATGAGATCGGAACCATTCTGTCAAACTATGATGCATTTTTATTTTCTTTACGAATTATTCCAACGTCTTTTTATCCGGCGGAAACGCAAATAATCGTAAAAATGATCCGACGGATAAATGACCAAAAAACGGAAGGGATCATTGCAAAAGATACACGATATCATGATCTGCTTCAGATGAAAGACCAATCGGTTTATTTAGTGAACCTATGGATCAGCGGCGAACCAAGACTGGCGCGGGAAATCAGATTATATCTGCGGGAAAAGGGATTAAGCTCTGTGATCATACCGCCGCTGTTTTTTAATGGGACAGGATATGTTTTTTCAGGAAGCTTGAAACTGACCAATTATTTAAATCGTATCGGACATCGCAAAGGATTTTCCGATAACCGGATTCCGTCTGCTTTTCAACGACTAACCAGGATTGTATCAAAAGATGAGCAAAATGTCAGTTTTGCACTGCCTGATCGATGGAACGGAATAAAGGGATTGAGAATCCACGAATTAGGGAGTCAGCCTGTTCTGCTGCCGAAAGAAATGCGGACCGGAAACAACAGCGTATTCATAGGTCGTCAGGAAAAAACAGGACAAGATGTATATTTGCCCGTCGGAGATATCACACGGCATGGCTGTATTGTAGGTAAACCTGGCAGTGGGAAAACTACTTTTGCTTTAGGACTTCTTTCTCGTTTGTACGGGCAGGAACAATCGATTCCTTTTCTTGTCATTGAACCGGCAAAAAAGGAGTATCGCACACTGATGGAATGCATACCGAATCTTCAGGTATATACTCCTGGTGCGGCTGATATTGCTCCCATTCAGATGAATTTGTTTTTACCGCCCCCGGGCGTGACGCTGGAAGAGTATCTGCCATGTGTGGATCAGATATTTGACATGACTTTTTCGATGACAAGCTTGTTGAAAGATATTTTTACAAAAGTTATTCGGACCTGTTATACCTTGTATGGCTGGAGGGATGACAGTACCCGTGAATCGAAAGAGGTTCGTTTCTTTGGACTTCATGAGTTTATCCGGGAATTTCGCCGATATGTTCGTGAGAATATATATGATCAGGAAAGCAGAAACAATGTAGAAAACAGCGGCGTAATGAGACTGCAAAAATTACTGGAACAAAACTACCTGATGTTTGATACGGTATGGTCTCCTGATTATCAGAAGATGCTTTCAGTTCCTACGGTTATCGAATTGGATGCAATCAGCGATGCTACCCAGAGATCTCTTGTTATGGCTGTCATAATTGTCAATTTAATGGCTTTGATTCGGAAAAGGACTGATTTTTCGGGGAATATTCAGAATCTGATTCTGATTGATGAAGCACATCTGATTCTGGATCCGGAAGATCATCAGAAGGATGCGGATGCCGCATTACCCGGGCGTGCAGCATTGAAAATGCTTCAGAATATGACCTTGATTCTTCGCGCATATGGTACTGCTTTACTGTTTGGAGATCAGTCGCCGTCCAGACTGACCAAGGAAATACTGGGCAATGTTAATATGAAAATGATGTTCCGTCTTGATGATCCGGAGGATCGGGCGATTCTGGGGCAGTCTGCCTTGCTGGATCAGGAAATGCAGAAAGAGATGGTTTTGCTGAATCCAGGGCAAGGGTTTCTGAGCTGCAGTCGGACCAATGTACCGATACTTTTGCAAACGCCGGACGTGGAAAAAGAAATGAATCTGAAAAAGAATATTTCGGATATGAGGGTAAAGGCACAGATGAAATCCGATCTTCCGATGCCGTTTGCTCAGTGCGAGCGATGCGATTTCTGCAAGGGAAGATGCCGGGTTGAAATCCGTAAGGAAGCCAGGCAGCTGGCTCAGAGGGTCATCCGACTGAGTAAACAGATCCGGGAGATACTCCTTGCCGATCCGGGAAAATCCCGGGAGATGCGGGTTGCGTTGCAACAATACTTCCAAAATGACCTGATGGAGGAGATTCAAACAATCGGGAAGCCGCGGCTGCCCTGGACAAATCAGCTTGCTGCCTGTACGAAGATTCATATGATTCGGGAACTCTTGATTCAGGGAAATGGCGAAATGAATGAAGAAGATTTCATGGAGACGAAAATGAACGATATCGGCAGGAATAAAAAGAAATCTGTTTTATCCCAATATCGAAACTAAAGATATCGGAAGCCTGTGATGAAAGACGATACAGATTGATTTTTTCAGAAGTTAATGCCATAATAGGCATATATGTATAAGACAAAAAAAGAGAAGACGGGAGGCTATATCATGGCAAAGCGGGAATATAACGGGGAATGTCTGGTCAGATGTAAAAGCTGCGGTGCAGTGAATACTGCCGTATGGAGTACAGCTTTTTTTCGAAAAAGCTGGACCATTAAGAATTGTTCAAAATGTAACAGTAAAATTGATACGAAGGAATTAAAAACCGTATTATGCCCTCATTGCGGCAAACTGGTTGAAAAAGACCAGAAGGATCTTTGCCTGAACTGCGGAAAACTGATTTATCGGGAGGATGAGGCATTTCCTGTTCAGTGCGACAACTGTGGTGTGGAGAACCTGATTCCACTGAAGCATGATGGAACAGTATTCTGTGCAGTCTGTGGAGAAAAATTACCAGACGCGAAATTAAAACCGAGCATCTCCGCCAGTAAACTTCCGGCTCAGAATATCAGACTGAAGGATCAGCATGCTATGCTGAATGAGGATCTGGTCATCTGGAAGCATCCATTAAGTCAGTTTTCAGCCCAAAGTCGTCTCCAGGTGAATGAAGGCACATGGGCGCTTCTTCTTCAGAATGGTGTGTGTCAGTATCCATACGGCCCGGGCAGCTATCTGCTGGAAGATACAGATATGGGACAACAGGCAAAGCTGGCCGCGGCTGCGACGGGGGAAGACGTCATTCTGAATACAGATATTTTCTGTGTCGTGAAATCATTGCCGGAGATTAAATGGGGTACCGGTGCAAACAGGATCATTATCCAGGAAGCGAGTATTCAGAATAGGAATGAGGCTCGCGATTATCAGATCAAAGCAAATGGTGAAATCATTTGGAATATCTCGGATCCAAAGGCATTTGCGGAACGCTTTGGGTTCAGAGAATTGCATGGCAGCGAATTAACATTTACCAGTGATTCGGAAGATGCAGCACTGGTTAAAGAAACGCGGAAAGCCGTTCATGACGCTTTGTACAATAGTGCCAGAATCGTCATTGGACAGGAAAACCTTCATCCGATGAAGCTGGAGTATTATCAATTGCAGCTGGAAAGGCAACTGAAAATTGAGCTAGACCGGATTATGGATGGTATTGGCCTGGTTTGCGGTGTCATGAAGGTGACAAATTTCAAGGTGGAAGAAATCGTTGACAGTGCAGCAACTGCGGAGACAAAACGCAGAGATACGATCAGGAAGGCCGCAAGGAAAGAGTATCGTTGGACTGCAACGGATGTTAAACTGTATCCCGGCATGAATCGGAATGCTTATGCGAGCTTCAATTTTGGCGGCATTGCCAGATTGATGATTGATGAAGAGGAGCGTTTGTTTGATGCTTCGGAAATACAGACATTAACTGATAACGCAAAAGAAGCGGAAGACTTTTTCCAGAACACGCTGAATGATGCAGTGAAAGCAGGAATTGCCCCGGCGGCTCAAATCATGATTGTTGAAAACAGAGTTCAAATCCCGGAACTCTATTTGCATACGGTTTCTCTGGCGGAAGGACTGAAGGGTCGAATTCAGGACCGCTTTTCCAGCTTTGGTATGGGCATTGAATCCATTCATTTTGATCCTCCTGTCTATACGGAATCGCAAGAACTGAAACGATCCAATGAGATGGAGGAACGGAAACAGAAATTGATCCGCTATGTTGAAAATACAATTAAATGGGAAATTCCATCAATCTCTGTGCATATGCAGACCAATGATCAGATGAGCGCTTCTGATCGGGTTAAAAATATGGGATTAACCGCTGAAGTGTTCTTTAGCGGAGAAAGCAAATTAAGGGTAACGGATGAAGAACTGTTTTTGAGGAACTCGGAGATACGGGGATTTCTGGAGTCTGAACCTTTTGTGGATGAGAAAACGGTCAATAGTTTCTATGTGGAAAAAATACGTGGTCATTTTTCCGCAAAGCTTGCGGGCGTTACCCAGAACATGATCAACAGCCATGGATGGGATATCAGAGAGCTGAATCGTTACACTGAACTGTTAAAAATACCTGCGATTGAGACATTGAACAATTTGATTTCAGATTGGGGGATGCGCGTAGAAAGCACATATCTCCATATAACGAAAGAAGTACAATCACAGGCACTTCTTTATCTTGCTCAGAAGGAATCCGACAGTGCGGAGGATTTGATCAATCTGGATGACCGAAAGGTAAGAAATAGCTCTATTGTCAGTGCGGCGAAGTCTGATTCGGATATGCAAAAAGAGATAGATAATATTACTGTGGAAGAGTATGCGAATAAACAGGAAAACGTAATAAGACGGATGGATGCGAACGAAAGAGTTCGTGACAGAGAAAGTGATTGGGAAATTAATGATATTATCAGAAAGAGTAAAGTTGATGATGCAACACACCAGGCACAAATGAAGGCTCTTGAGAACGCAACAGAAGAAGATGTACAGAAAGTACAGGGAAGTGCCAGCGTGGATGAAGCAAAAGATAAGATGGCGGCTGAAAAAACTGAACGTACTTATCGTGATGAAATTAGAAAACAGGAGCATGCACAGGAACTGGCAAAAGAAGCGCTGTATGCAAAACATCGGCTGGAAGAAGCAGAGGAAGAGCATCAACGTACTGTGGAGGCCATTCGTCATGAAGCCGGACTGGACGACGCCAAATTTAAGGAAACATTGAATGGGATCATGCATCGGATTGATGCGAGTGATTTGGATTGGCAAAGAAAACTGGATGAGTATGCCCGCCTGGCACGTCAGTTGGGTGTTCAGGATGCAGAGGATGCCCGCAGAGCTGCCGCGAAGACTACGGAAGAGATTAAGCTTCTTCAGGGGAAAACAGATACAGAAATCGATGCCATGAAAGCGGCTTCCCAACATGAAACCGGTATGAAAAACGTCCAACTGAATAAAGCCCAGGCTGAACTTCAGGAAACGATTGATCGTTTTGCGGAAGAGCGGGATGAGCGGATAAAGGCGGCTGATTTTGCTCGACAGGAACATAAGGATGCGCTTGCTTTCCAGCAGAATCTGGAAGATCGCAAACAAAAAGCAGAAGAATCATTGACGGAATTGAAGGAAAAATATGAGGAAAGCCAACGGGAACGGGAGTATAAATTGCAACTGGAAAAGATGGAAAAAGAGATTGAGAAACTGAAGGCAGAATTGGATGCTGAAAAGACAAGGATTCAAGAAGAAGTGAGTTTGGGGAAAACCCAAAGTGATAATGAGGCAAAGGAGAAAGAGGCAGAATACAAATATTTGGCGGAAAAAGAAGCGGACAGGCAAAAACGCGATGATGAACTGATGAAACGGGCAGAAGCATTGTTCTTGTATGTGCAAAATCTCGAGGCGGCAATGGATCTATCGCGTATGGATTTGCTGAAGCATACAGACGATAATGAAACAAAAGTCCGTCAGGATTATGCAAATGTGGAAAAAGCCAGGGTAACAGGAATGGATAAACAACAGCGGGAGGAGATCATACAGAAGCTGGATGATTTGGAAAAGAAGGTCACCAATAACGACAACAAGGTAGAAAAGCATAAAGAGAATGAATATAGCAATCTTTTAAAGAAGGTCAATGACATCATAGAAGAAATGAAGAAAAATCAAAAGAATCTTGATGATCTGAGCAATCAGATCAATGGCATTGCAAACAGTAAAAACTGTTGGCAGTGTGGCTCTGTGGTGCCCAAGGATACACGCTTCTGTAGCAATTGCGGCGCCTCATTGGTTTCCCCGCCTTTTAAGGAGACCCGGGCAAAACGAACTTCAAATGGCGTTGTTTGTCCTTTCTGTGATACAATCAATGAACCTGGAGCAAAGAAATGTGTAGTGTGCCAGCATGACCTGTGGTAGAAAAACCAGCAGAGAACAGAAAGTCTGATCCGGCAGGGTCAGACTCTCTGCTGTTTTATAAGTTTCAATGGGACGGTAACAGAACATGAATAATGAAAATATAGGCCAATGCTTGTATTGCGGATCAAATATAAAATATGAACAGGGGAGTTCATGGGTCAGGTGTGCTTCCTGCGGGGAAATGCTGGCCGTAGCAAGCTTTATCAATGAGAAACTCC
>CAMVEB010000059.1 GCA_947166385.1 uncultured Clostridia bacterium
AACTTGTTTCAGTTCCAGTCCTCTTTCCATCATTCTTATCTAAATGACATTGGGCATTTTGCCGGGGCCTTTATCGAGCAGGTCGGGCTTTTTAGTTTATTCTCCGAGGAAGGCTTTCAGCTGAGCATTGGCCTCGTCGACAATTTTCTGCATACCGGCACTTTCCAGCTTCGAGAGCAGCTCGGGCAGGGCACTGTCAACATCCACCGCACCGGTGAACAGGCTCAGGGCATAGGCTTCCTTGATGTTTGTCACCGTGGCGATTTCTGTCTCAACGGGCTTGCTGTCAAAGGTGAAACCGTAGATGGGCAGCTTTTTGGATCCGGCATAGAACTCGGCGAACCGCTGCTGGAAGTCGGAGCCCTGTCCCTTCTGCGGGGGCAGCAGGGTGACATTGCCCAGACCGTTGGTCCAGGGAGAGTAGGTGGCGCGGGCATCGGCGTTGAACTCCACCTCTCCGGCGTCATTCAGCGTATAGTGTACGCCTTCAATGCCGTAGTTGAGCAGTGTCATCACATAAGCATCGGTGTTCAGCAGGTTCAGGAACTTCATGGCTTCGACCGGATGCGCGCTGTTGGCGGAGATGGCCATCATGGCGCCCTGGACGGAGGTGTTGTCAATGTAGGGAGCGTCGGTGGTCATCAGGTAGGCAACCTGGATGCCACGGGCTTCGGAGGTCGTATACTCATATCCATACAGGGATACTTCCGAGGAAATCAGATAGCTGGCGGTGTTCTGGGCATTGCGCCAGGCATCGGTAGCTGTTTCGCCGATGGCAATCGCGGGATCGATGTAGCCGGCTTCGTAGTAGGCGCGCATTTGCCGGGCAAACTTCTCGAACTCGGGCGTGGCGAACTTGTTGAAAATTAGGTTGCCGTAGGCTCCGGGCACGGACACGTCCTCCGTGTTCATATAGTAGCTCAGCAGGCCGGTGGAATCGCCGGTGATGATGGGCGTTCCGTCGACATAGCGTTCCACAACAGCGCCTTCAAAGATGAATGGGTAGAAAACTTTTCCGTCTGCTTCTTCGCCGGCTTTCACCTTCGCAAAGATGTCGCCCCATCCGTAGAAACCGGCGTTTTTCACATCGTCCAGTGTGTAGCCGTATTTCTCCAGCAGCGTCACATTGACGTCCCAGGTGTTCATTGTGGCGAAATCCTTGAATCCGGGTACGGCATAGATGCCTTTTTCCCCGTCGGGGCCTTCGGTTGCGGCACCTTCGAACAGCAGTTCGGGCAGTACGGATTTCAGTTCGGCGCCGTATTCGGCCAGCAGATCATCTTCAGGATCGTCCAGCCGGACATACGCGCCTTTTTTGGCATAGGGAGCATACTCATTCTTTGTCCAGGAGCATGTAAACATGATATCGTATTCGTCGCTGCCGGTGTTTACAGCGTTCTGGGCCAGGTCGTCAAAGTTGCCCCAGGTGCCCCAGGTGGGCTTCAGGGTGACGCCGATCTTTTCGGCCAGATAGGCGTTCAGCTTTTCCAGCACAGCAGCGTCGTCGGTGACATTGTTGCCTTCCAGCAGCATGGTGATTTCCACGGGGCTGTCGGCCATTGCGGGAACCAGGGTCAGCAGCATGACGGCTGCCAGGATGAGGGCCAGGATCTTCTTCATAAAAACTACCTCCAATAATATAGAATGGATTTATTTGCAAGCAGCGGTTCATTCAACCGCTGTTCTTACCCGGGTCAGCGAGTCATCCTTTCACGGAGCCGATTGTGAGCCCGGCCACCACGTATCGCTGGAAGAAAGGATACGCGCAGGCAATCGGCAGCACGATGAATACCACCACGGCCATCCGCATCGTCTGGCTCGGCAGGGTTGCGATGGCGGATGCGCCGGACGCGCCGATCATTGAGGAATTGCGGGCCAGAAACTCAGCGTTCCTCTGCATCTCCATCAGCAGGTACTGCAAGGGATACAGCTCGCGCTTCGTCACATACAGCAGGCAAAGGAACCATTCGTTCCAGTAGGCCAGGGCGGTCAGCAGGGCTACAGTGGCAATACCCGGCTTGACGATCGGAAGGATAATGCGCCCCAGCGTCGTATATTCTCCGCTGCCGTCGATGGTCGCCGCTTCAATCAGGTCGAAGGGAACGGATGTCTGGAAGAACGTCCGCATGATAATGATGTTGAACGGACTTACCAGCATGGGTACGATCAGCGCGGCATAATTGTTGCTCATTCCCAGCAGGTTCTTGCAGACAATGTAGGTTGGAATCAGTCCGCCGCCAAAGATCATTGTGAAAAAGCTGAGGAAACTGAAGAAACCGCGGAGTTTGTAATCTTTCCGGAACAGGGGGTAGGCATACAGCACGCACATGGTGACGCTCAGTACGGTTCCGGAGACGGTGATCAGAAAACTGTTGAAATAACTGCGCCACAGGGCGTCACCGAGCCGGAAAACCTGGTTATACGCGTTCAGCGACCATGCGGAGGGAACAAAGGAGTAACCGATCTTGCTGATGCTGTCCTCCGCAGAGAAGGAGATAATCACGACGAAGACGAATGGAATGATACAGCACAGAGCAAAGAGCCCCAGAATCAGATGGAAAACCGCCTCCGTTTTCCGGCTGATCATGTTCAGGCGGAAGGATCCGGAACTTTTCTTTGCGGCAGTTGTCACGGCGTTTCTCCCCCTTTCAGAACAGGCTGCTGTCAGCATCCAGCCGGCGCACAATCCCGTTGGCAGCCATAATGCAGATGAAGCCGACCAGGTTTTGCAGGAAGCCGGCGGCAGTGCTCATGCCGACATTGCCGGTGGATGTATATGCGCGGTACACATAGGTATCTACGACCTGAGTCACGGGATACAACGGTGCCGAGTTCATCGGAACAGACCAGAACAGCCCGAAATCCGCATTAAATATTTTGCCGACGTTCATAATCAGCAGGATGATGATCATCGGTTTCAGGTGCGGCAGCGTTACATGGATGACCTGCTGCCATTTTGTCGCACCGTCGACAGCCGCTGCTTCATACTGGGTTCGGTCGATTCCTGTAATGGCGCTCAGGTACAGCACCGTGGAATACCCGGTGTTTTTCCAGATGGAGCATATCGTCAGGATGTAGGGCCAGTAACCCGGCGTGTTGTACCAGTCAATCACGTCTCCACCGGCGGCCCGCTGGCTGCGCACGATCATTCCATTGGTTGGGTCCAGGAAGGCGAACAGGAAGTAGGATACGACCACCCAACTGAGAAAGTAGGGGAAAAACATCATCGTCTGGTAGGTTTTGGCCAGGAATTTCCGCGTCAGTTCACTCATCATGATGGCAAAGGTAACCGAGATCAGCAAACCAAGCACAATCCACAGCGCGTTGTATCCGATGGTGTTTCGGATCATGGTCAGGCTTTCACCGGTGAAAAGGAACTGGAAGTTTTTCAGTCCGACCCAGGGGCTTTGAAACAGGTTCATCGGAAAGGGAAGCTTTCGGGTCGGCAGTTTGTAGTCCAGGAAGGACATCATGATCCCAAACATCGGCAGGTACCGGATCAGCAGCAGCCAGACCGCCGCGGGCAGCATCATGGTTGTCAGCCAGAATGTTTTCTTCCGGGAGGCGGATGAGATCCGAGTCTGTGTTATGGTCATGTTATCCCCCTCCTCATGTTAACTGCTCAACGTTGTCCGATTTGGCAACTGCATTTTACAAAATACACATGTTCTGTGTCATTATCTCCTCTTGTGATTTTTTGCCTCCGGTTGTCCTGTTGCGACCGGCGGGAGCAAACGAAAAAACCGGGTTGAAAAGAACCGTAAACTGCGGTACGCTTATATAAAAGAGGAAGGGAAAACAAAACCGCGGGGGCTGCAGTCGTGCCGGTCAGAAAACAGGATGCCAAACAGAGGCAAGAAAACACAACCACGTTCCTGTCCTCTGTTCCGCCCGGCTGATATAATATGATCCGGAAAACTGAATCGGGGAGATGAAAATATGCGATATGGCTTCTTTGATGATCAGGCCCGCGAGTATGTGATTGACCGGGTGGACGTCCCACAGTCCATGACGAATTACCTTGGAACTCAGCGGATGGGCGCCGTCCTGTCCCATTCTGCCGGCGGTTATGCCTGGCTGGACAGCCCGCAGCACCACCGGATCACGCGTTTCCGGCCCAACGGTGTTCCGATGGATTGGCCCGGACATTATGTATACCTCCGGGATGATGATACCGGCAGCTTCTGGTCGCTCAGCTGGCAGCCCACAGGGATCCCGCTCACCGAAGCGAAATATGAAGCCCGCCATGGTCTGAGCTATTCCCGCTTCCTTTGTGAAACACAGGGAATTGAGGGCAGTCAGACGCTCTTTATCCCCCGTGAGTCGGGGGAGGATGATCCTGTCGAAGTCATTGACGTCAGGATTCGCAACAGATCCACCCGTTCCAGAAATCTCAGCGTTTTCGGCTATGTGGAGTTTTCCTTCCATGAAATCGATATGGATAACCAGAATTTCCAGATGAGCCTGTACGCTGCCGGTTCTCATTATCAGGAGGATGCGGTCCTCTGTGAACTGCATTACGAACCGGACGCCTGGCAGTTTTTTGCCGGCAATTTTGTACCGGACGGGTTTGAAGGGGTCCGGGAATCCTTCATCGGACCTTACCGTACGGAGCGAAATCCCCTCGGCGTGGAGTCAGGGAATCTTACAGGCTCTCTGGAGCTGGGCGGCAATCCATGCGGCGCCCTGCGCAGGAAACTGACCCTCGCCCCCGGAGAGGAGGCCCGCATTCTTTTCTACCTGGGTACCGGCGCCGGAGGCGCCGTCCGTAAAGCGCGTGAACGCTACGATGAATCCGGTGCTGACCGGGCCTTTGCGGAACTCCGGAAATTCTGGGACGATAAGCTCTCCGTCATGCAGGTCGCCACGCCGCATGAGAATATGAACCGCTCCCTGAACATCTGGAATCTGTACCAGAGTGAGATTAACGTGCTCTTTTCCCGCTTTTCCTCCTTCATCGAAGTCGGCGGCCGGACCGGTCTGGGATACCGGGATACGGCACAGGATGCCATGTGTATCCCGCACGCGGAACCGGATATGTGCCTGAAGAGGATCCGTCAGCTGCTTCGCGGCCAGATGCGCGCGGGTTACGGCCTGCACCTGTTTGATCCCGCAGTGCTGGAACGGGGAGAGCAGGAAGGCTTCAGATCGCCGACGGTCATTCCGGAGACGAACCGGAAAGATATGCTGCATGGGATCAAAGATGCCTGCGCGGATGATGCACTGTGGCTTATTCCCGCCATCGTTGAAAATGTGCGGGAAAGCGGAAATCCGGATTTCTTTGAGGAAGTCATTCCCTTCGCGGATGAAAGCGCCGCCTCTGTCTGGGATCATATGAAGGCCATCCTGGATTTCTCCTATGCCCAGACGGGTGCGCACGGGATTACAAAAGGTCTCCGGGCGGACTGGAACGACTGTCTGAATCTCGGCGGCGGAGAAAGCGCGATGGTGGCTTTCCTGCTGGTATGGGCAACGAATCATTTTCTGGATGCCGCCAGGGCCCTGGGACGCCGGGAAGATCTGGAGAAGTACACGGCTCTGAAAACTTCCATGGAGGAAACCTGCCGCAGGGAACTGTGGAACGGGGAATGGTTCCTCCGCGGTTACACGGCGGCCGGCCGTCCCATCGGTTCCCGGGAAGACCGGGAGGGCAAGGTCCATATGGAAAGCAACACCTGGGCGGTGATCAGCGGCGCGGCAACGCGGGAACAGGGTCTTTCCTGCATGGATGCGGTGGATGAATGGCTTTATACGCCGTATGGCCTGATGCTGAACGCGCCTTCTTTCGTAACGCTGGATGACAGCATCGGTTTTGTGACCCGGGTCTATCCGGGTGTGAAGGAAAACGGAGCCATATTCAGCCATCCGAACCCCTGGGCCTGGGTGGCGGAGTGCATGCTTGGCCGCGGCACCCGAGCGATGAAGTTTTATGACGCGCTCCTTCCGGAGAACCAGAACGACAGCATGGAAATTCGCCAGGCGGAACCTTACAGCTACTGCCAGTTTGTGATGGGGCGGGATCATACGGCTTTTGGCCGGGCCAGGCATCCCTTCATGACCGGCTCTTCCGGCTGGGCCTATTTTGCGGCGACGCGCTGGATCCTTGGCATCCGACCGGGATTTGAAACGCTTACGGTGGATCCGTGCATTCCGGCGGACTGGGACGGCTTTGAAGCGGTCCGCCACTGGCGCGGAGCGGAGTACCGGATTGCCGTACGGAATCCGCATCATGTGGAAAAGGGTGTGGAAAAGATCCTGGTGGACGGCTCGGAGACCGCGGCGATTCCTGCCTTCGGGAGCGGAATCCACAGGGTGGAAGTGTGGATGGACAACCGGGAAGGGAGGAACGCGGAATGATTCAGTTTGGAACAGGCGGGTGGCGAGCTGTCATCGGCGATGGTTTTACCAGGCAGAATATCCGGAGGATCGCCGCGGCGCTCGCGCGGCGGATGGTGCGGGAATCCTGCGCGGATCAGGGAATCTGCGCGGGTTACGACCGGCGTTTTCTCAGCAAAGAGGCGCTGACCTGGTTCTGCGAGGTGCTGGCCGGCGAAGGCGTGAAAGTCCGTTTTGTCAACATGTCCTGCCCGACCCCCCTGATCATGTTCACGGTCAAACAACTTTCCCTGCCTTACGGCGCCATGATAACAGCCAGCCATAATCCCGCTGTCTGGAACGGAATCAAGCTCTTCACTTTCGGCGGGCGGGATGCGGCGGAATCCGTAACCCGCGAGATCCAGGATGCAGCCAACATGCTGGATGAAACCGGCATTCGCGATCTTCCTTTCGATCAGGCGCTTGCCATGGGCCGGATTGAATATCTGGATCCCCGGGATGAATACCTGGATTCCATCCTGCGCCAGGTGGATACGGAAGCGATCCGAAAACGCCGTCTCCGTATCGTGCTTGACCCGATGTTCGGCGTCAGCCTGACCGGGCTGCAGACGATCCTGTATACGGCCCGCTGTGACCTAGACGTGATCAATGACCGCCACGATGCATTCTTCGGCCGTCACCTGCCCGCACCGAATCCGGATACGCTGGTGGATCTCCAGTACGCTGTCAGGGAGCACCGGGCGGATGTTGGTATCGCCACGGACGGAGATGCGGACCGCCTCGGTATCATTGATGAAAACGGCCGCTACGTCACTGCCAATGAGACGCTGGCCCTCCTGTATTATTACCTGCTGGAATATAAGGGGTGGCGCGGCGCCGCTGTCCGCAATATCGCCACAACGCACCTTCTGGACCGCATCGCTGCGGCCTATGGGCAGAAATGTGTGGAGGTGCCGGTAGGTTTCAAGTATATATCCGCAGGCATGGATGAACACGATGCGCTGATCGGGGGAGAGTCCTCCGGCGGCCTGACCGTCAGAGGCCATATATCCGGCAAGGACGGGCTTTACGCTGCCAGCCTTCTGGTAGAGATGCTGAGTGTCAGCGGCAGGAAGCTGAGCGAACTGGTAAGCGGGCTGTTTGATCGTTTCGGCGAGCTGCACTCGGCGGAGTATGACTGGCCGCTTACTCCGGAAAAAAAGGAGGAGATTTTCCGCCTGGTGATGACGGAAAAAAAACTGCCGGATCTTGGCCGCAGTGTAGAGAAAACCAGTTTCATGGATGGCTGCAAGGTCTATCTGAACGGCGCCTGGGTCATTGTCCGTTTCTCCGGCACAGAACCGCGGGTCAGGATTTTTGCCGAGGCGGAAACCGGTCAGGCAGCCCGGGATCTTGTGGAAAGGATGGCGCATCATACAGGATTGCCCTGGAACGGGTAACTGACAATCGGGGAAGGAATGGAGAAGCACATGGTAAAGGACTGGATTCATTCCCTGCGCATGCAGGTTGGCCTGATGGTACTGCTCAGCTATCTGATCCCCGTGGCGCTGCTGGGAATGTTTACGGGGAATATCCTGCTGGGCAGCCTGGAGCGGAAAACGGAGGCGGCGGTGACTTCCGGTACCGAGCATGCTTTTACCATGACAGAGCAGAATATTTCACGTGCGGTGGATCTTGCACGGGACGCGACTTATGACGGTGAACTGACGACGGCCTGGGAGAAGTGGACAGCCGGGGCCGTGGGTGACGCGGGATTTCTGCAGCTCTGCCGCGGATACCTGGAACGGAAATACAGCCGGGAGCCCCTGTTTTCATTCGCAGGCTGTTTCCCCGTCAGCAATCCGGAAATACTGATCATGGGCCGGAGCGGCGGTTCAGATACCCCGGCTTATCTGACGGAACTGCGGCAGGCGGTTATGGATCTCGGTGAAACGCTGGATACACGGTGCTGCTTTTTCAGCTTCAGCGGGCGGATGTACCTGATCCGAAACCTGCTGAACCAGCGCATGGAACGTTATGGTATGCTGATTCTGGGCGTCAATGAGGCGGAACTGCTTGCACCGCTGAACAATCTGAAAGATGCCTGGAATGCGGAGATTGCGGTCCGCCTGGATTCCTACGGGGATTCCGGGGAAGACTGGAACAGCCTGCAGCCGGGTCTGACGGATGACCGGAAGGCGGAGAAACTGCTCTATGTGCGCCTGGCCCGGGGAGAGGAAAACGTACCCGATCTGAAGCTGACCATGGACCGGCGGCAGCAGTACCGGGAGGTTTATGAATTCCGCCGGCTGCTGATGGGCGTTTATCTCCTCCTGATCCCGATTCTGGCCGTGATGGCGGTGTACCTGCGCAAACGGATCACAAAGCCCATCGCCCTGCTTTCCGATGCCAGCCGCCGGATCGAGAAGGGAGAACTCGGCGTGACCGTGCCCATGCACGGCAGCGATGAGCTGGGCCGGCTGGGAGATGCCTTTTCCCATATGTCCCTGCGCCTGAAGGAACTGATCGACAGGACCTATAAGGAAGAAATCGAACTGAAGAACGCTCAGATTCTGGCCCTTCAGAGTCGGATCAACCCTCACTTCCTGAATAATGCCCTGGAGGATATCAACTGGCAGGCGAGGATCGAAGGCTCAGAAACAATTTCCTCGATGGTTTCCTCCCTCTCGGTGCTGCTGAACGCCACCATGGACCGGAAGAATCGGCGTCTGGTCACCCTGCAGGAGGAACTGGAGGTGGCGGAAGCGTATATTTTCTTTGTACAGCAGCGTTTCGGCCCGGAGCTTACCGTGGAGACGAATGTGAATGAGGCGGCCCGGCAGAGCATCCTGCCGCTGCTGACGGTGCAGCCGCTGCTGGAGAATGCCGTGGAGCATGGGATTGCCCCGGCGGGCGGGGGCACCATTGTGATGGATTTTACACGGGCCGGCAACTGTCTGCGTCTGATCATCCGTAACACAGGCCGGGGCACCTCCGGGGAGGACCGGGAGCGGATCGACGCTGCCCTGCAAGGCCGGCCGACGGAGAACCACCTGGGACTGGCAAATATCGTTAACAGGCTTCGTCTGATTTACGGTGACAGAGTGGAAATCCGGGTGGATACAGATCAACCCGGGGAAACTGCCGTTTATCTGAATATTCCTCAGGAGTCTGACACGGGGAGGAAACCGGAATGAAACGGAAAAGAATCATGGCGATCCTGCTTTGTGCAACGCTGTCTTTCTTCAGTCTGCCATGCGGAGCGGAGGGGGTTACGCTGCGTACAGTAAGCTGCTTCGCCGGGGACGATTCGGCGGCAGGCGTCTATGTGGAAATCCTGAATCGGTATGAGTCAGAAACCGGCAATACAGTCCGTGATAAATCTTCCACCAGCGACGAGGCATGGAAGAGCTCCGTCCTGAATGATTTTGCCGCGGGAAATGAGCCGGATATTCTGTTCTTTTTTGCCGCCGGCGCGGATTCGGCCCCTCTCCTGTCCCGGGTGGTGCCATTGGATGAAATCATTGCGGCGTATCCGGATTTGCGTTTTCCGGAAAACGAGGCCCTGCGGGAAGCAGACGGAAAGATTTATGCGGTTCCCGTCAGGGGATTCTGGGAAGGACTCTATGTGCACACGGATCTTTTTGAACAGTGCGGTGCGCCTATGCCGTCGGACTGGGATTCCCTGCTGCAGGCCATCCGGATTTTCCGTGCAAACGGTATCACGCCGATTGCGGTCTCCCTTTCGGACATTCCGCATTATCTGGCAGAGATGGCGATCCTTGCCTGCGCCGATCAGGAAGAACAGCAGGCCCGCCCCCGCAATCTGTCAGAAGTCCCAGATTCCTGGCTGGCAGCCATGCGAGTCATCCGGGAGCTGACAGAAGCCGGCGCCTTTGCAGAGAACGCACTTTCCACTTATGAGAGCGCCTCCACAACGCAGTTCCTTGCGAAAGAAGCTGCCATGCAGTTTGACGGAAGCTGGCTGGCGTCTGCGATTCCGCCCGCCATGATGGATTCTGTCGCGGTTTTCCCGATGCCCCGGCGTCTGGGAGGCGGCACATCGGACTGTTATCTGGGCGGCGTTTCCATGGGGTTTTATCTTACACGCCGGGCCTGGAATTCCGGCCGCCGGGACGCAGCGGTCCGACTCTTTGCGGAGCTGACGGACAGCGACAGCCTCCAGCGCCTGGGGAATACTTTCCTCTCGGGCAGACTGCAGGCTTCAGCGGACCGGATGCGTGCCGGCCGGAATATGGTCGGCCCGCTGCAGGATGCCATGAACAGGAACGCACGGGAGGTCTGGCTTCTGGAGTGCATCCCTGCCGTAGCTGCGGGAACCATGACGGCAGAGGAATGCTGGGCCAGGGTCATGGCGCTTTCCCCCTTCGGAGAGTGAGGTGATCGGATGTACAGGGTAATCCTCGTGGATGATGAACGGCTGATTATCCGGGGACTGTCCAGTGTGGTTCCCTGGGCGGAGCTTGGCTGTGAAGTGGTGGGAACGGCTTATGATGGAAAAAGCGGACTGGAAATGATCCGCACCCTGAAGCCGGACATTGTGCTGACAGATATCCGGATGCCGAATATGGACGGCCTGACGATGCTCGCAGCCATTCGCAGTGAGTTTCCCCGGATCCAGACGTCTGTTCTCACCGCATACCGGGATTTCGATTATGCCCGCCAGGCGCTGACGCTGGGGGTTTGCCGCTATCTGCTGAAACCAAGCGACCTGGATGAACTCAAGGAAGCCATCCGGATGATGGCCTCCCGCCTGGATACTTTACCGTCACCCAAAGAAGGACCGGAGGATACGGCGGTTTCCGCCGCGGGGAATCATCTGGTTCGGGCAGCCCTGGCTTTTATGAGGGAGCATTGCTCGGAGCAGCATCTTTCCCTTGGCGAAGTGGCGGACCATGTTTATGTGAGCCAGTGGCATCTTTCAAAGCTCCTGAACCGTGAAACAGGCCAGAGCTTTTTTGATCTGCTTGGTTCTCTGCGTGTTGCGCGAGCGAAGGAACTGCTTGCGGATCCCTCCATGCGTATTCTCGATGTCGCGGAAGCAACGGGATTTTCCGATGTCGCACATTTTTCCCGCAGCTTCAAGCGGATTGCGGGCTGCACACCCGGGGAGTATCGGAAGCAGCTTGACTGATTCTTGTGAAAAATGGTAAAAATTTTTCCATAAATTCTAAAAAGCAGGAAGGAATCCGGGAAAACGTGTCGAAATATTAAATCAGAAAGACAACGGAAGGGCGTGGTTCCAATGGCACAGAGGGATCACGGAGCCGCCTAGTCATAAGGTTGCTGCCGTGAAGTCGGTTGAATCACAAAGTCGAAAGGAGCCCGCAGTATTTTATGAAACTTACCATTACAGCCCGTAACATGTCTGTAACCCCGGCCATTACCAAGCGGATCGAGAGGAAAACGGAAACGATGAGCCGTTATCTCTGGCCGGATACAGAAATGCAGATCAAGATGCGGAAGGAGAAGAATGACCAGCGGGTTGTCGAGATTACGGTTCCGATGGGGAAGAACGTGATCCTGCGCAGTGAGTCTTCGGCAGATGACAACCTGTTCCTGGCAATCGATACGGCCCTGGCTAAAATTGAACGTCAGATCCGGAAGCATCGCACCAAGCTGGGTAAAAACCTGAGGGAAGAGATCCCGGATGTTCCGGAATACATTGAGGAAGATCTGGCGGAGGAGAATGCAGAGAGGAAGGTCGTCCGGAGAAAAACTTTCCCGGTTCGCCCGATGAGCGTGGAGGATGCGATTATCGAGATGGATCTGACGGGGCACAATTTCTTCGCCTTTGTAAATATTGACACGGAGCGGATCAATGTCCTCTATCTCAGAAAGGATGGGGATCTGGGTCTGCTGGAGCCCGAAGCATAACCAAGCTATCAATCCGGAGGAGTGAATCAGGCAGCGGCTGTCACGACCATTCAGCACGTATTCCGAAGATGAATCGTGAAACCAGCGCATTTAGCGTCATTACATCGGACAGTCGGAAGAGAAAAACCTGAGATCCGGATGGAAAACCTGCCCCGGGGCCGCATGGTGCGGCCCCATTTTGTTGTGTGCCGGGCATGGCACCGGGCATGGCACAATTCTAGCGGGTGAAAGTCCCGCCACGGGTATTTACTGCCAAGATAATATGAAGTGACCCCGGCAGACAGCCGAAAGGAGAAATTGCGCAGAAGAATCAAGGAAACCCTATGCAGGAGACGAGCAGTAGCCAGATCACTAAGCGCGGTTTTCACAGAACTGAACCAAGTGCTGAGAGGCTGGGTTAATTACTTCCGGATCGGCAGCATGAAAACATGGCTGAAAGAAGAATTCGGCCCATGGCTGCGCCACAAAGTTCGGGTAGTTATCCTCAAACAATGGAAAAAACCGAGGACGATCTACAGGAACCTGATGAGGCTTCATCGTTACCTGAAAAGCAACATCCCACCCGAAAGGGTACTTGGGATAGCAAACGCTAGACAGGGTTTGTATAGAAAAGCGAATCTGCCCATCGTTAACTTCCTGATTACCCCGGGAGTTTTGGCCTTACCAAATAAGAAAGAGAACCGACCAGGACTGATCGACCCTCTTGCATACTACCTGAGAAATACTTGAATCCATGTTACGATGTAGCGCCGTATACCTGACCGGTACATACGGTGCAACGAGAGGGGCGAGGGCGCTGCCTCCCTCTACTCTATTGGCTTGCCCTTATCCGACCATAATGATATAATGCCCCTGTTGCCGATCAGGGAGGTGTACTGTATGCGATGCAGCTGCAAGGAATGCGGAACTTATATGATCCAGGCGGAAAGCGATCACCTGGGCTGCGTCTGTCCGGACTGTGGATACCGCTGCAATGACTGCCTTGGCACGGACACGGTGGTCAGCAGGGAACAGATCCGGAATCTCGCATTCGATCCCCGGTTCTCCCCGGAAAGCCTGGCGGCTTCCTTTGAAGAAAACAAAGACGAAGACTGGCCCGACGATACGACGGCAGGGTGGTGAACCCGGACTGTGGCCCTGGATGCCGACCGGCTTTACACGGCTTTACGGCTATGATATAATGCGCACGTTGTTTTTTCGGATGTCCGGACACTCAGCGCAGATCGACGGAGGAATATATGCTGAAACATTATGTGATTGCATTCCTGATTTCCATGGTTCCGCTGATTGAACTCAGAGGAGCTTTGCCCTATGCATTGGCTAACGGTATTCCCACGCTGCCAGCCTATCTTGTATGCATGGTGGGGAATATGCTGCCGGTACCGCTGATCTTTTTTTTCGCACGCAAGGTGCTTGAATGGGGCGCGGATAAAAAGTTTACCGGCCGCTTCTTTACTTTTTGCCTGGAAAAAGGCCATAAGGCGGGCGAAAAACTCCAGAAGAAAGCCGGCAGCAAGGGACTTTTCATTGCGCTGCTGCTGTTTGTCGGCATCCCGCTTCCCGGAACCGGGGCGTGGACGGGAACCCTGGCCGCAAGCATTCTGGATATGGATTTCAAATCCAGCATCCTGGCGGTTTTGCTGGGCGTCCTGCTGGCCGCCATCATTATGGGCGTGGGAAGCCTGCTCGTGATTAACGGTATCCATCTGTTTGGCTGAGGGAAAGGCTTGATATATGATGAAGTGGTTTTTGGATGTTCTGCGCGGTGTTGTAATCGGTGTTTCCAATATCATCCCCGGTGTATCGGGAGGGACCATGGCGGTATCCATGGGCATTTATGACCGTGTGATTTATGCCGTCAATAACCTTCGCGGGCAGTTCAGGAAAAGCTTCCGGGAGCTCCTGCCGATTATTATCGGCGTGCTGATCGGCCTGTTTGCTTTTGCGGCGCTGATTGGTACCCTCCTGGGAACGAAGTCAGATGAGATCCCGCTGACCCGCCTTCCCACCAACTTTGCATTCATCGGCCTGATCCTCGGCGGGCTTCCTGCCATTTACAAGCGGTTCAATATGAGAGACGCCAGATTTCCGGGCCTGATCCTGTTCCTGCTTTTCCTGGCGCTGGTGGTGGTACTGCCCCTGCTGAATCCGCCTGAAGCACGGACGGTGGATCATTCCGTTGGAACCGCCCTTCTGATGATCCCGCTAGGTGCGCTTGCTTCCGCCACCATGGTCATTCCGGGAGTATCCGGATCCATGATCCTGATGCTTCTGGGCTATTACAACGCAGTGATCAACGCCATGAATGACCTGCGGGGAGGGGATTGGTCCAGCTTGGCCATCCTGCTGCCTTATGCGTTCGGTCTTCTCGTGGGCATCGTGTTCATCGCGAAGCTGATGAATTACCTGCTTCAGAAGCATGCAGCCCTGACTTTCTGCGCGATTTTCGGACTGGTGATCGGTTCACCTGTGGCCCTGCTTATGCAGAACCGTGAATGCTTCACACTGGCAAACACCGGAAACTGGATTGTCAGCATTGCCTGCCTGGCCGTTGGCTTTGCGATTGCCTGGTTTATGTCCACGCTTGACAAAAAGCAGACAAAAACAGACTGATACAGGATTCGTCCGGAGCGTGTTTTCAAGGATAAACTCAAGAAGGATAAGGCCTGATCCGAAACTGAGATTTTTCTTCCGGAAATGAAAAAAGTGATTGACAAACGCGGAAAACTCGTGTATATTAACAAAGTCGCCTGCGGGAATGACCGTGGGAAGGATGCACCGGGGTGTAGCGCAGTCTGGTAGCGCACGTGCTTTGGGAGCATGGGGCCGGGGGTTCGAATCCCTTCACCCCGACTGTATAACCCTGCACATGGCTCCGTGGTCAAGAGGCCTAAGACACCGCCCTTTCACGGCGGCTACCCGGGTTCGAATCCCGGCGGAGTCACTTTTCTTCCTTTCCGATATGGGCCTTTAGCTCAGTTGGTCAGAGCGGCCGGCTCATAACCGGTTGGTCCGGGGTTCAAGTCCCTGAAGGCCCACAGCCTTTTTGGCCCGGTAGCTCAGTTGGTTAGAGCGCCAGCCTGTCACGCTGGAGGTCGAGGGTTCGAGCCCCTTCCGGGTCGCCACTTTTCAGTATGGATCCGCCGGTTATGTCGGGAAGAGCTTCGTGCTGGCGTAGCTCAATTGGCAGAGCAGCTGATTTGTAATCAGCAGGTTGCGGGTTCGAGTCCCATCGCCAGCTCCACCCTTTGGGTCAAGAGGGAGTTCATATGGGTAGGTTCCCGAGTGGCCAAAGGGAGCAGACTGTAAATCTGCCGCTATTAGCTTCGGTGGTTCGAATCCACCCCTGCCCACCATCTTCTGCGGGAATGGCGGAATTGGCAGACGCGCATGATTCAGGTTCATGTGTACGTACG
>CAMVEB010000060.1 GCA_947166385.1 uncultured Clostridia bacterium
TCAGTTCAAATGGGTCTTGTAACAGAGATAATTTCCGATGCATTCAAGTCCACATGTCGTGTTGACTTCATAAATGCAGATCGTGGGTAGTCACCTCCTCCAGCAGGACATAAAAAGCGCCGTTCATGACTGAACGACGCCTGACAGATTTATGGCTGTGATCCTGTCTTATCCGATGACAGCATCCCCGGCAGTATACTCTTCGAGGGAATTCTCCCGAACCTGAATACAGGCCCAGCTGACAGGTGAATCGGCGGCGGCGCTGAACTGCCGCTTCACTGCGGGCGCTACCCTGATCACATCTCCGGCGGCAAAATCAACTTTTTCGCCGTCGAGTACAGCGCTGCCCTTGCCGGACAGGATGATGTAGATTTCCTCATTCTTCTTATGGGTGTGTACGAAAGGCACACCTGCGCCTGCGGGAAGGTTGTTGATGCTGATCTCCGCGCCGGTCAGTCCCAGTACGTCGTGCAGTTCGGTTCTCGGGTCCTGCTTTGCGTTCCACTTGCTGAAGTTTGCCATGTCAGTTTTCCTCCTTCTTATTTCGAACTCCCGTATTCTGGGAGCCTCGAACCTCTTCATGATAGAAGTAGTCCACGATGGTCGGATACCCCTGCGGTACGCGCTCGTAGGGCGTTTCATTATCCACGAAGCGGCAGCCGTATCTGTGAGCCATCTCTTCGGCTTTCTTTTCGAGGGCTTCAAAATAGCCGCGATTCCGCTTTCCGTAGATCTCCTCATACAGCGGCATCAGATGCGGATACTTCGCCGCGATATAGTCCATGATCGTCTTCTTGAATCCGCCGCGCAGGTTCAGGTTCTCCAGCCAGACCAGGTCGCACTGATCCTTCGCCCGTTCGAAGATCGCCTCAATGTCCGTGATCCCGGGAAATACCGGCGAAATGAAGCATACCGTCCGGATGCCCGCGTCGTAGACCTGCTTCATAGCCGCGAGACGTCTTTCGATGCTGACCGCCGCGTCCATATCGTTTTTGAAATTTTCATCCAGCGTGTTCACCGACCATGAAACCGTCAGCCGGTTCCGCTTGTTGATCTCCGTCAGCAGATCCATATCCCGCAGGACGAGATCGGATTTGGTGCAGATCAGGATATCCGCGCCGCTGTCCTTCAGCTGTTCCAGAAGAAGGCGGGTCTTTCCGAACTTCTCCTCCAACGGGTTATATCCGTCGGTCACCGTGCCGACGATCACCTTCTGCCCGGCATATTTCTGCGGATTGGTGATGGCGGGCCATTCCTTCACATCCATGAAGGTGCCCCAATCCTCTGTATGCCCGGTAAACCGCTTCATAAAGCTGGCATAGCAGTATTTGCAGGCATGGGGACAGCCCACATACGGGTTGACCGAATACCCGCCCAGCGGCCCATTCGACTTGGTCATGATGCTCTTCGTCTGGACAAATCCTACTTTGATTTCCGGCTGCTCCATGTTCTCTGCTCCTCCAATACATGATTGAATGCTTCCGGCAGTTCCTGGATCATCTGTTCTTCACCCATGATGGGAACGAGATCCTCTTTCCAGAAAACGGGGATGTGACCGTTATGCGCCTGCTCTGTCAGGGAACAAGCCCATGCGGGCTCGGTGTGAATCTTCCGGCTCTGCGCTCCGGTCATGGTGCCGACGACGATCCAGTCGATACCGGACAGATCTACCGTGCCCGGATCATCGAAGAGCGGCTCGAAGGTTACGTGATAATGTCCGGCTTTTACATTTTTCCGCAGCGCGTCGATGCGCCAGAGCTCTGCTTTTCGGGTAACTGTGACGCCAAACCAGGCATTGTCCAGGTCGGTGCTGAAATCCAGCAGGTCGGGACGCTTGCTGAGGAAGAGGAACTGGTGCTGGGGGTTCTCGCGGATCTTCGCAAAGACCGCCTCACGCCATTCCGGTTTCCAGCCCGCCAGGTCGCTCATGCCCGTCAGCAGGAAGTTCTGCGGGCGGGGCTTGTCCATCAATCGCAGCTTGCCCGGAAAGAACTCCGGCTGTGAGAAATCATCGATCATGTGATAACGCTTCACATTGTTTCGCGCGTAGCAGTACGGACAGCCCACCGTACAACCGATCACCAGGTTCATGTTCTGGATCAGATCCTTGATGCATACGCTCATGACTTCAGCTTCTCCTCCAGATTCCGCTGTATCCGCTGCAGGTATTCCTCAAACTGCCGGACTTCATCATCCGTGAAATCCTGATAATATAGCGCCCCCATCTGGTCGGAAACGGCGTCATAGTCGGCCTTCAGCGCTCTGGCCTTATCGGTCAGGAACAACAGGGTCTTCCGCTTGTCCCGGCTGTCAGGCTCTCTGCGGAGCAGGCCCTGGCGTTCCATGCGCTCCAGCATTGTGGTCAGGGATGTGATGGCAAGACCGCATGTTTCAGAGATTGTTTTGATCGGCACGCCGTCCTGCTGCCAGAGGACATACAGGATCCGTCCCTGTGCGCCGTTGAAGGCGTCAACGCCTTTTTCGGCCAGCACTTTTTCAAAGATACGGTCACCAAGCTGCTTGATCTTTGTGACCAGAAAACCGCCGTTCGTTACCATGAAAACAGCTCCTACATAGTAGTACTTTGAAATTGTACCATATAGGAGTTTTTCTGTCAATGAGAAATTGCAAGGAGTGATATGAACATGAGCGGAACGCCCGGAAGCCGGCCGCACATCCGCGGAGCCGATACATCCTTCCGTTTTCCGGATACTGCGCAGAAATGTTTAATTCCGGAGTCTTTCTGTTTTTACAATTGTTTTCTTGCTGTTTTCCCGGCTCCATGTGATTGACACGTGGTTTATCAATGTTATAATTTCAGCAAGTTTTCAAGCGGAAAGGAGTGCGGGCGGAATGAAAAGATTTACAACATGGAGCCTGTCCGTCCGCTTCGCTTACGGCGCGTGGTATTTTTCTTTTATCCGCTGGGATACGGCTGTTCCGGTTTCCATCTGACTGAGCCCTGAAAATCACACACGGATCAGCAAGAGGGTTCTTTCGGATGGAAGGATCCCCTTTTTGATATGATCATCAGAATATACGCGAGGAGGAAACACACATGAAAAGAATGCTTCTGATCCTGACTGCCGCTGTGATCGCCCTGTGCATGGGCACTGCCGCCGCGGAAGGCCCCGTCTACCACGTCGGTATCTGCCAGCTGGTACAGCACGTCGCGCTGGACGCGGCGACCCAGGGTTTCCAGGACGCCCTGAAGGACAAGCTCGGAGACGCGGTGGTCTTTGACCTGCAGAACGCCTCCGGCGACACCAACACCTGCTCCACGATCATGAACAACTTCGTTTCGGACAACGTGGACCTGATCATGGCCAACGCCACGCCGGCGCTGCAGGCCGCGGTGGCTGCCACAGGCAGCATCCCGATCCTCGGCACCTCCGTGACCAACTACGCCTCGGCGCTGGACATCGAGGACAAGGACGGCACCACCGGCATGAACGTTTCCGGCACCTCCGACCTGGCCCCGCTGGACCGGCAGGCGGAAATGCTCAAAGAGCTTTTCCCCGACGCGAAGAAGGTCGGCATCCTTTGGTGCTCCGCCGAGCCCAACAGCAAATACCAGGCAGACCACATCCGTGAATACCTGGAAGCCCTTGGCTATGAATGCACTGACTACACCTTTGCCGATTCCAACGACGTCGCCTCCGTAACCCAGAACGCCTGTGACGGCAGCGACGTCCTCTATATTCCCACGGACAACACCGCTGCCTCCTGCACTGAGGCGATCCGCAACGTGGTAGAGCCCGCCGGGATCCCGGCCGTGGTCGGCGAGGAAGGTATCTGCCGCGGCTGCGGCGTGGCCACGCTGTCCATCAGCTACTACGATCTGGGCTACGCCACCGGCGAAATGGCCTACGAAATACTGGTTGAAAGAGCGGACATCAGCACCATGCCGGTCCGGTTTGCCCCGAACGTAACCAAGGAATACAACGCGGAACTGAGCGGCCTGCTGGGGGTCACGATCCCCGAAGACTACACCGCCATCGAATAAGACGCCGCAGGCGGACAAACGGATACTGAATCATTATCAGGGAGGGATCCCCACGGGGGCCCTCCCCCACTTCGGTCCGGGGGGAATCAAACGTGAATCTGCTATCTCTTCTCAACGCGCTGCCCGGAGCGGTGGCGCAGGGTCTGATCTGGGGCATCATGGCCATCGGGGTATTCATCACCTACAAGGTGCTGGACCTTGCAGACCTGACCGTGGACGGCACCATGGCCACCGGCGGCGCTGTGTGCGTAATGCTGATGCTCAACGGCTGGAACGTCTGGCTCGCGCTGCTGTGCGCCATGGCCGCGGGTATGCTGGCGGGGCTGGTGACCGGCCTGTTTCATACCGGCATGGGCATCCCGGCAATCCTTGCCGGCATCCTGACCCAGCTGTCGCTGTACTCGCTGAACCTGGCCGTGATGGACTTCAAGGCCAACCAGGGCATCAATGTGACGAAGTATCAGCTGATCGTCAGCCAGCGGAACGTCCGCACGGCAGATCTTTCGAACCCAATCTTCATCACGCTCCTGATCCTGGTGCTCCTGATCGGGATCCTGTACTGGTTCTTCGGCACGGAGACCGGCAGCGCGCTGCGCGCCACCGGCGCCAACGACGCCATGTCCCGCGCCCAGGGCATCAACACGAAGCGGACGAAGATTCTGGGGCTGATCATCTCCAACGGAATCGTTGCTTTGGCCTCCGCCCTGCTGGCCCACTACCAGGGCTTTGTGGACGTAAACATGGGCCGCGGCGCCATCGTCATCGGCCTGGCGGCGGTGATCATCTCCGAGGTGCTGTTTTCAAAGCTTTTCCGGAACTTCGCCCTGAAGCTGCTGGGCGTCTCCATTGGCGCGGTGCTCTATTTCATCGTTATCCAGGTCGTGCTGTGGCTGGGCCTGAACACCAACCTGCTCAAACTCCTTTCCGCCCTGATCGTGGCGGCATTCCTCGGACTTCCTTACTGGCGGGCCGGCCTGGCCGCGAAGCATCACCGCAAAGGAGAGCACGGACATGCTTGATATCGTCAACGTGAAAAAGACCTTTAACCAGAAGACCGTCAACGAGCGGACCGCCCTGGACAGCGTGAACCTGCACCTGGACGAAGAGGACTTCGTGACGGTGATCGGCGGAAACGGCGCCGGCAAATCGACACTGCTCAATGCGGTGGCGGGAGTGTGGCCGGTGGACAGCGGCAGCATCGTGATCGACGGCATGGACGTTACCGACATGCCGGAGCATCGGCGGGCCGCCGTACTGGGCCGGGTGTTCCAGGACCCGATGATGGGTACCGCCGCGACCATGCAGATCGAGGAGAACCTGGCCCTGGCCGCCCGGCGCGGCCAGCGGCGGACGCTGAAGAGCGGGATTACACGTGAGGAGCGGGATGTATACCGCAGCCAGCTGGCGGAGCTGGGCCTGGGGCTGGAGGACCGGATGACCGCGAAAGTCGGACTGCTGTCCGGCGGACAGCGGCAGGCGCTGACCCTGCTGATGGCGACGCTGAAGAAGCCCAAGCTGCTCTTGCTGGACGAGCATACGGCAGCCCTGGATCCGCGGACGGCGGCCAAGGTGCTGGAGCTGTCCGAAAAGATCATCCGGGAGAACCGCCTGATGACCCTGATGGTTACCCATAACATGAAGGACGCGATCCGCTACGGAAACCGCCTGATCATGATGAACGGAGGCAAGATCATCCTGGATGTGTCCGGCGAGGAGAAAAAACAGCTCACCATCGAGCGGTTGATGGAAGCCTTCGCGGAAGCCAGCGGTGAGTCCTTCGTTAATGACAGGATGCTGCTGTCCTGACGCCCGGCTGAACAGAAGCAACTGAAACCAAAAAAGCCGAAGACAGGGACGATGCAACCGGTCCTCATAGGTCGGCATATGGATGCCTGAGGCGATAATATACGGTGCAAAATAGGATATAGGTTTTTCCTTTCACAGACAGGCAGTTTGTGATATTGTTAAAGGGGTATATTTTCAACTGGAATATGTATGATTCCTGTTTTCCGGGGAGACATCTGCCCGCCAAAATGGGATTCAGTTGGCTTCAGTCATATCATAAACGAACACCTCATGGATCTCTTCGCTGTAACCTTCATAAAACCCAGCAGGCATTCCGGCAACGATTCTTGCTCCCCTGTTATACAGAAGAAGGAACTGCCCACGTTCCTTATCAAACGACAAGCCTTCGATCTCTCCCTGCATAATCACATCATCAAACGTCTTTTCCAATAGGACGGTTCCGGTCTCCTTGCTTTGTGAAGGATCAATCCTGTACATATGATCCGGCGCAAGGTCATCGGCATCCCCGTCATCGCTCGTTACATACAGATGCCCATCATAGCAGGCAATGCCCTGCATCCATTTGGGGCCAGGGTTAAGCATCATCTTTCCCTTGTAATCTCCTGTATCAAGGTCATACATGTAGAGATATTCACTGGATTTATCATCGATCCAGGAAGTCATATAGACTGTACGGGAATCGGGATCAACCGCGATCCCGCTGCATTCCATCTGGCCGGTATCAGAGCGAAAGGGGAAAACCCTCTTCAGCTTCAGCGTGTCACCATCATAGACGGCCACCTGAATGTTCTTCCCTTCGCCATCCATAAAGTATTCTACGCCCAGATACAGCTCGTTGTGGTACACATCGATGTCTCCGATGTGGTTCACTTCCAATTCGTAGCCGTCAAATGGCTCCGTATTCTCCACCACAAGGTTCCAGTCCGCATCGTATTTTGTCAGCGTCCCTGACCCGCTGACCCAGTAATACCCTGCTTCTGTGCAGATTCCCTGTCTGCCCGCAACAGGGTGCACTTCCGCCACCTCATAACGGAAAGCAGAATCCGCCGCACCGCATTCACACATCAGGATCCAGATAATCAGGCTGAGCAAAATGGCTGTGTATCTTCGCACGTTCCTCCTCCTCCGCAAATCCCGATTGTCGAGCCGAAGCTCCTAACCAGTATTCTACCATTATCCCTGAATCTCCTGCAATCAAAGAGAGGTGAACTTTTATGGCTGAAACCCTGCGCGAACTGGTGGTCGCGCTGTCGCTGGACTCCAGCAATTTCTCGCGCAATATGCGCTCCATCAATCAGCAGATCAAGGAAGCCGAGTCCACCTTCCGTCTGGCAGGCGCTGGCGTGGAGAATTTCGAGAAGACCGTTGCCGGTAACAGAAAAGTTTTTGGTGTCGTAATCAGTAGGATGCGCGTACAGAAAAACCTCACACAGGAGCAGATGTCCAAATTGACCGGAATTGCTCGCAGTCATCTGGTTGCTCTGGAAAACGGGGGAAAGTAGCAAGGCTGGATACGGTCTGGCGCATAGCTGAAGCCCTGAACATCAAACCCAGTGACTTGATTAGAAATGTGGAGATCGAGAGCGGTTACATTGAATATTAAGAGACTGGAAAAGCCTCGCTGTTTTGCAGCGAGGCTGATCCTTTTGGTCGCCGTCGGAGGAGGATGTGACCCTCTTGACGTTTGGGGTGTACGGAAAGGAGGTGATTAATTCCTTCTCGTTCAGCTCTTTCATGATCTTTACTTCCTTTCCATCACCCACACGACGATGTATGCAGGCCGGCCTAAGGGCGGGGCTGTCTTCCGGCTGGCGAAGGAAGTCTGGAAGGATCAAGCATATGTCAAATGAAGACATCAGTATTCCGGAAGATCTTCCATCCTGCAGCAAAGAGATTTGCTCATACGAAACAGGGTAATTGAAGCAGTCTTCTGATCTGGCGAATTGATAACAACATAGAAAAATGAAAGAGCGGGTAATGAAAAGCTCCTGAATTGACAGGACAGACAGTGTATGATATGATAAACAGACGATGAAGAAAGGGGGGCGGCTTCCATGAAGCAGATGAGGTATCTTGTCCGCGTTGCGCGCTGTTTTGCGTATGATTTTGCTCTTGATGGGATAAGTCTGCCCTTTTTGGATTCCGTCAAGGCACTCTGATCTGATTTCATTGTGAATTTGCCGGCGGTCCGATAAGGGCCGCCGTTTTTGTGTGCCTGAAAAAAGAAAGGATGATTCGTTATGAAGCATTTCATGGCCTGGCGTGCGACTGCGCGCATGTGCCTGAAGGAAAAAAGTTATTTCGGTCTTGCCAACATCATCGCTCAGTATCTGCTGCGGGCTGCAGGGCTGGGCGCGCTGCTGATGATCTGGCGCTCGCTGTTCATGCAGGGTGCAGATATGCAGGGTCTGTCTCTCAATCAGGTTTATGTATATACGATTCTCTCTACAGTGCTCGCACCGCTGCTGGACGTGCGGACGCCGGCCTCCGGCTGGTTGCATGACGGTTCGGTACTGAAGCTGTATCTGCGGCCCAGGAGCCTGTTTGCCCAACTGGCAGCCCACACCGTGGGCGGCTGGGTGCTGCCGCTTGCAATCCTGTCGTTTCCGGTCATGGGGATCGCGTTGCTCTGCGGCGTGGATCTTCGTCCGGCTAGCCTGTGGTTTCTCCCTTCTCTGGTGCTGACTGTTTCGCTGGGGTTCGCAGTGGATTATCTTTTCGCCTGCCTGCTGATCCGCCTGAATAACCTGGAATGGGTTGTGCACGATATGCGTCAGTCGCTGACAGCGCTGTTCACCGGTTCTGTCATTCCCTTCGCCGCGCTGCCATGGGGGCTCGGGCGTTTTCTGGCGCTCACACCGCTGGGTTCCCTGGCCGGCGGGCCGTTATCCATCTATGCCGGGCTTGCTGAACCGATGCCCGTTCTGGCGGCGCAGCTGTTCTGGAACGTGGTGCTCTGGCCGCTGGCGCTGTGGCGTTTTGCTTCGATGCGGGAAAGGATGGTGTCCTATGGCGGATAAGATTCAATCGGTCCTGCGGCTGCTCAGGCTGTATGCACGCATGGATCTGAACTGGGTACTGCAGGACTTTAAGGCCGCCCTGATCGTGGTCTGTGCGGAGATCATTAATAATCTGACTGCCGTATCCGGCATACTGCTGCTGGCCGTGCGTTTCGGCGGCGCGGGCGGGCTGAACACGGATGAAATCCTGCTGATGCTCGGCTTTTTCGAGTTTGCGGACGGGCTGTGCTATATGCTGTTCGGCGGCTTCAACGTGCTTCATATCAGCCGCAGGATCGGCCGCGGCCAGGTGGACCATATGCTGATCCAACCCCGTCCGCTGATTGTGCAGCTGCTCACCGAAGGGTTCATGCCGGTTTCCGGCAGCGGCGGTTTCCTGATCGGAATCCTGCTGACAATGCTGGCCTGGACCCGGCTGCATCTGGAAGTGACGCTCCTTCGTCTGTCTCTTCTCCTGCTGTATACGCTTTGTCATACGCTGTTAACGCTGGGGCAGAGTTTCCTTTTCGGATCAGCTGCTTTCCGGACTCCGGTCGCCAGTGAGGAACTGTCCTCCCTGATTCTGGACCTGAACAGTCAGCTGGGCCGTTTTCCGCTGTTCGGCCTGCCCCGCTGGCTGATAGGCCTGTTGTGTACGGTGCTGCCTGTAGGCCTGCTGGCTTATCTGCCGTCACTGGCGCTGCTGGGCAGGCTGACCGGGATTGTGCTGGCACTTCCAGTGTGTATCGCCGCTGCGTTCGCACTGGCTGCGGCATGCTGCTTCCGCGCGGGTATGCGGCACTATCTGCAATACAGCTGCAATCGCTATAAAGGCATAGGCCATCGAAGCTAAAAAGGGGGAAAAACGAATGAAAGCAAATCATGAATGTATCGTCAGTCTGGCGCACGTAACCAAATACTTTGACCAGAGCCGTCCTGTTTCCCTGTGGAAGCGGGAACACAGCCGGATTTATGCATTGAATGACGTAAGCTTTGTGCTGCGCCGCGGTGAGTTTGCCGCTTACGCCGGGCCCAACGGCGCCGGGAAATCCACAACCTTCAAGCTGCTCGCAGGCCTGCTCCGGGCACAGCAGGGACAGGTAAAAATCTTTGGTGCCGATCCCTGCGTAAAACGCATTGAGGTCATGCGCCGTACCGGCGTACTCTTTGGCAACCGGAGCGAACTGTGGTGGGATCATCCCGTACGTGCTTCCTTTGAATGGAAAAAGGCTGTTTGGGATATTCCCGACGATGTCTATCTGAGCAATGTAAGCAGGCTGAAGGAATTGCTCGACCTGGAACCGCTCTGGAACACCTTTTCCCGCGAACTGTCTCTCGGGCAGCGCATGCGGGCAGATCTCGCGCTGACCCTGCTGCACTCACCTGAACTGGTGCTGCTGGACGAGCCGACCCTGGGCCTTGATGTCCTGGCCAAGCGCAGAATGATCGATTTCCTGAAGCTGGCCAACCAGGAGCTTGGCGTCACGCTGATGGTCACTTCCCATGATATGGATGATCTGGCTGAAATGGCCAACCGGCTGCTTCTGATCAACCGGGGCCGCCTGGCTTTCGACGGCAGCTACGATGCTCTCCTGCGTATGACCGGGGATCACCGCCTGGTGAGGCTGACGACCTCCGCGGAATCACCCGTGCCGGAGGGCTTGACGCTGGTGGACCGAAGCGGCGACCGCTTTACCTACCGTTATGACGGTACAAAGATCCCTTCTCCGCATCTGTTTACCCTGCTTGCCGGTATTCCCGGCATTCGGGATATCCAGATGGAACCTGAAAACATCGAAACTGTAATTGCCGGCCTCTATCGGAAATGGTTTTCCGAAGGGGAAGCGGATTATTCCAGTAAAGGATAAGGAGAATGAAAAAATGATTCAGGCGCTGCTGACAATTGATGATATTCCATCGGACAATACCTGTGCCATTGTGGATTATCTGAATGGGGCCGGGATTCAGGCCATCATGTTCGCCGAGGGAGAGAAGGCGGAAAAGAACCCGGAACCTGCGGTATACGCGGTTCGGCATGGAATGATTGTGGGAAACCACAGCTATTCCCATCAGCATTTTTCAGAACTTTCTTTGTCAGAAGGAATCTGTGAAATTGACCGCTGCGAAGCCGTGCTGAACCGGATATATGATATGGCCGGCATAAAGAGAATTTACCGGCCATTCCGCTTTCCCTACGGAGACAAGGGGCAGAAAAACAAGGACGCACTACAGATCTGCCTGCGTGAAAAAGGGTTCAGCAAAGTGAATGATACACAGATTCCATATGCCTGGTGGCATGAAAACGGACTGGACCGGGACATCGATACATTGTGGACATTTGATTTTGCGGAACACCAAATCCGCCCGAACAGCGGTTACACGATTGAGGATGTATGGAAAAGAACCCGGAATCCGAACCCTGAGAACGGGGCGGCATTATATACGCCGGAAGGCAGGCATATCATTTTACTGCATGCCCATGATGAAACGGATGAACTTGTTCCGGGATATTATCGGCTTTTGCTGGACGATTTGCTGAATCACGGAGTACAGTTTGTAAAGCCGGATTTTATCTGATTCAGGTCTGCTAACTTTGGGCTCCTGCGAACCGTTCACATCAACAATTGGAAATCCATGCCAATCTGCGGGTCAATCCAGCTTTCCTGTCTGGCTTCATGTACCTGATCTTCCGGCTGTAAATGACCGATCAGCAGCGGGGATTTCGGGTCGTGCATGGTCATGTTCTTCCGGACAGTATCTGCGTCATAGTTCGCATAACAGTACCGGCAAAGATGACCGCAGGTATTGTATGCTCCGATATCTCCTCCCAGATAGCAGGCGCATTCCTTCCGGGCTGGTGCTGATTTGGGAATCTTCAGCCGCTGATGCAGCGCCTGTTCATAGGTGTCGATTGTCATGCATCCGCTGCAGTCCGCACCAAATGATGCAAGTTCATTTCCCTCTCCGCAGGGACGAATCGTCATGCCGTATTGTTTCCCGATCTCTATAAACGTCTTTCCCAGCAGGAGCCGCTGTTCCGCGGTAACCTGCCTGGCCTCCGGGAAGTTGCGCCTTGTTTTTTCGTACAGGTCGATAAAGCTGATTACTGCTGTCCGTGTATATCCGGACAGTGTTTTGGCCATATACTCAAACGCTTTGATATGCCGTTCAACCGGGTATTCATCGCTGATAAAGACCGGATCATACCGCCATCCCATGCTGTCCGCGCCGACTGTATCGGACAGGTGTCTGAAGCTTTCCAGCACGTTCCGCTTATCCGGAACATGCGGTTCGATCTCTTTTCCGTATGGTGTGATGGTCACAAACCAGTATTGTCCGTAGGGACGAAGCAGCTCCATATGCGGGAGCATCGGTGCTGGATTCTTCGTACAGAAACCGATTAGATCCACCACATCCGGTGACAGCCTGTACCGGGTGACGGACCGGGGATTATATGGATTGCGGACCAGCACAAACCCCGCCTTCAGCCGGTTCACGAACCAGTCAGAGTAGAAGGCGGGAATATCTGTACGCTGCCCTGTGTTGATGATCATGATACCAATCCTTTGATGATTTCCGCGGAATCTCCGCCGATGATAATAGATTGTTCCCGGATCTCTTCCGGAACCCGTTCCTCTTCCATGTTCAGGCAGGCATAGGTCGCGTTTCTGTTCTGATATACCTGCTGCCAGAAGCTGTATTTGATGATGCCCGGCGTATTGTACCCCACGCCGATCTCCAGAAAAACGATCTTCCGGTCCTGATGCTGTGTCAGCCAGATCTCATATTCCACGGCAGCGGCCTGCCAGCCTTCGTCCTCCACAAACTTGTTGTCCGAACGGAGATTCATGGTCAGGGGACGTCCGCAGTTCGGGCACTTCGGCAGCAGTTCAGACGGAATGTTCATTTTTGCCTCGGTTCCTTCCGGGAGGATCAGTTCGTTATGATCAGAATCTTCCATTTGTTTCCGATAAGCTGCAGGGTGGTGGCAACGGGACATTCCGGCAGTTCAGCTTTCGTCAGCATATATATACCCCCATAAGAAAGCAATATACAGTTTCAATTGTCACATTCATATTAGCATGCAATATAAGAAGAGACAAGTACAATCATAACGTTCGCCAAGTTGTTAGGGCCGGGTTAAATGGGCCAATCAGAGCCGGGTTAAAAAGGCCATTCAC
>CAMVEB010000061.1 GCA_947166385.1 uncultured Clostridia bacterium
GGCTGATGAAGCTGGCCAGGTGCAATCTGATGAGCGTGGGCATATTTGCCTGGGCGCAGCAACCAGCTCCTCGACGCCCTTCGTGCGGGATACGTCAGTTATCTGATTAATACCCGCGCGATCCTGTCCGGTGTCCACTATGAGGATGGTGCTGCAATCCGCAGAACCGCCATCGAAAACGGAGTGACAACCTTCACCTCACTGGATACAGTCAGGGTATTACTCGAGGTGCTCGAAGAAACCACGCTGACAATCTCGACGATAGACGCGTGATAATGCCTCCTCTTATATGAACCACCTACCGCCAAGATTGGCGGTAGAGTCAAATTGGATGTTGCTACAGATGAGTTTTTTGTGCTAAAATTTCTAATAAAGGCGATCGGTGACGCGGCGCGCCACCCGCCTTTGTTAGAAAGTTCTAATCGCGTTCTAATTTTGGGACGGGATTAGACAGATTTCGAAGGATCATGATGACGTTCTGGATCGCTTGCATCGCTTAGAAATCAAGCCTTCCAGGACTTGGACGTACATCGACTAAAGTGTACCCCATGTCAAGGACAAAATGAGTTTTAGGGCTTTACCATCAGCTGGATATTCCCGTATACTGAAAATGCTTTACCGCCAGGGAGGATAGAGCAACGGTGAGGACTGACTCGAGCGCCCTGCCGGGTTTGCGGGGGAGACGATCTGAATGCGTCTCCTTTTTGCTTGGCTATCACTGTCTCCCTTGGAAACAAAAGCGATAAACCTTGGGGGTCCGGGGGCAAAGCCCCCGGTATGGAACTTACTTCTTTCGACTGTCCCAGTTAATCGGATAAACGCCTGTCATCTCATACTGGTAATATTCCCGCGGCGACAGCCTGGCAAGATCCCACTGGTACCGGTCATTGTTGTAATACTCTGTCCAATCCGTGATTACCGCCAGGATTTCCTTGTAAGTGGTGCATCCTGAAATATCAATTTCATCCTTCATGTGGCCAAAGAATGATTCCTGAGGTGCATTGTCCCAGCAGTTAGCCCGACGGGACATGGATTGGCGCAGCTCGCTGTCTTTCAGCAGTTGGATAAACTTAATGCTGGTGTAGTGGGAACCCTGGTCCGAATGAATAATAGTTTCCGCTTTGAGTAATTCACCACCATACTCAGCAATCAGCTGATTCACAGTGGCGAGAACAAAATCGACTTCCATTGATTCGCACAGCTGCCATGCCAACAATTCCTTGGTAAAAGCATCAATTGCAAGCATGATGCGTTCCTTCCAGCAAAAACCGCACTTCCTGCCCATGGCTGCGGAAGTCCCTTTCGGCACACCTGACGCAACCGGAAAAACCAGAATCCCAGCCATTCAGATCAAGACTTCTGACGGGAATACTGTTGCTTTTTCAGGCCGAATCGACCGTATTGATGTGTTGGAAACCGCAGACGGAAAAAAGTACTTCATGATCGTGGACAACAAGATGTCCAACAAGGAAGTCAAACAGAATTCCATCGTTGCCGGTCTTCAACTCCAGCTTCCGCTTTATATCCGGGCAGCGAGACTGGGATTAGACGGTTATGAAGCGGCAGGCGGACTTTATCAGCCGATCAAAGATGTGCTTGTAGCCAGCGAGGATACAGATCAGATCAACACTCAGATTGATAAAGAGTTGCAGACATCCGGTATGATTCTGGATGAGGAGCTGGTTCAGGAAGCTGCGAAACCTGTTAGGATTGCGAGAAGACTGGATACGAATGATACCGTTTCTGCAGTCAGTGCGGATGAAATGTACGCGGTGGAAGACTGTGCAATCGGAGCGGTAGCGGATCGTGTAACGCTGATTTACAGGGGTGAAGTTTCTCCCAAGCCTGTCAAGGACGGAATGGAATCACCCTGTACATGGTGCGATCATCCGAACGCCTGCAAACACGACAGTACCATCCCCGGATGCAAAATCGTTGAGATCGACCATAAACGGAGAATTGAGATTACACAGCTTTAAAAACGAGGATTGGAAAACATATGATTGCTTATCAGGTAACGATCAACGGCATCAGCGTTACCGCTTCCTACAGTGAGCAGGCAGTTGATGAAATCTTTCTGCCATTGCTCAGAAAGCTGACAGGAATTCAGAAGAAAAAAGGACGGAGAATTCTTGTTATGCTGGCAGCACCGCCAGGTGCCGGTAAAAGCACATTGCTCAGCTTCCTGGAGCATCTTACGAATGAACATGCTGACCTGGGAAATATTCAAACAATCGGTATGGATGGCTTCCACAAAAGACAGGAGTATCTGGTCAGCCATACTGTTCAGCGTGACGACAAAGAGATACCAATGGTGAAGATCAAAGGTGCCCCTGTCACTTTTGATCTGAAGCACCTGACGGAAAGCGTAAAAAAGGTTGCGGATGGTGAAGTGTGTGGGTGGCCGATTTATAACAGACTTCTCCACAATCCAACTGAGAATGCCCTGACAGTCAGCGGAAAGATCGTTATTCTGGAAGGTAACTATCTCCTTCTGGATATGGCTGGATGGAGCGATCTGAAAAGCTACGCAGATTATACCATCTCCGTCAGCGCAGAAGAGAACTGCCTCCGTGAAAGGCTGATCGACAGGCGTATTAAAACCGGTGTTGCTCCGGAAGCCGCCACTCAATTTGTCGATTTCAGCGATATGCCGAATGTCCGCCTGTGTCTGCAAAAAACAGTAGCCGCAGACCTGCAGCTGCGAATCGATTCCACCGGGGATTATCACATTGTTTCAGGAGGACTGGATGAGGGTTATTGAAAGCTGTGCGGAGTGCTTGTATGACAAACAGCGTCATTTGTCGAATGATCCCGCTTATCTTTCCGAAATACAGGAAATCATCAGAAACAGAGCCGAAGACGATTCAGCTCCCTATCTGGTTTATCTATTCGGTAAGGTTTATGAAAAGCATTTTGGTCCCAGAAAGCCTTACGCGGAAATCAAGCGGAAATACAACGATCTTGTTCTCATAAGAGAAGAAACAATTCGCCGAAAGATTGAAGATTCGGATCATCCTTTACAGACGGCCCTGGGATATGCAAGAGTCGGTAATTATATTGACTTTGGCGCGATGAACGTGGTAAAGGACGAAGAATTCCTGAAGCTGCTGGAACAGGCAGATCTGGTGGATCGGGATCAAGCTGTCATGGAGTCGTTTCTCCGGCAATGTGCAAAAGCAAAACGGTTCCTTCTGATCGCGGACAACTGTGGAGAGATTGTCCTGGACAAACTGTTTATTGAACAGCTCAAAAAGAAGTTCCCGCAGATGGAAATGACCGTGATGGTCCGCGGCGGTGAAGTTCTGAATGACGCGACAGAAGAAGATGCAATATATTCCGGGATCGATCAGGTTGCCTGTATTGTATCAAATGGCAGCACAGTAGCTGGCACGGTTTACGACATGCTGTCAAATGAGGCCAGGACAGCAATTGATTCAGCAGACGTCATTCTGGCAAAAGGACAAGGAAACTATGAAACGCTGAACGGACAAGGAAGGCATATTTTCTACGCCTTCCTTTGCAAATGTGAATTATTTACCAGCCGCTTCAGTGTTCCTAGGTTAACCGGGATACTTGTTGAAGAAAACGGGGCATAATCCCGACTACAACAAATCTATCAAAAGAAGGGTATCATCTCACCATACTTTCAGTGCTTGTTTGCCGTGCTTTTCCAGACATCTTGGTGTCAGGTTGATCCAGCTCTTACAATTGTCCAGTATAACGGAATCCGATGTGATTACATTTTCCTTCCCGTACAATTCACGGTCGACATCTTTCCGAATCTGAATGTCCAAGGCGAATGGATACTTTTCCCCGATATCAGCAATAAGGGTCTTCAGCCGTCCGGAATTCGACACAGGCTCATCAAGAAGAATATGAACGGATTCCGCCCCTGCTTCAAGCAAGACATCAAGCAGCATGCTCACTGCGCCTGTTGTTTCAGGAATAATCCGGTATGTTCCTCTCAGAGCAGCAAGATCCCTGATTGTTCCGTCCATGCAGCCAAACAGAATAGAATCACAGAGGAGAACCTCCAGGGTGATAATCATGTTGAAACCATCTAAAGGGGCAACAGTAACGATTGACGCAATGGGATGTCAGGTGGATATTGCAGCAACAATTGTGGATCAAGGCGCAGTTTACATACTGGCGTTGAAAAAGAATCAGCCAAATTTGTACGAGTCAGTCGAAGAGTACTTCAAGTGGGCACGAACAGAACCGATTGAGAAGAAACAACTGAAGGAATACAGTTACGAAGAACATGACCATGGACGCCACATTCACCGGAAAGTCGAAGTCTGCAATGATGTATCCTGGATCGTAACTGTACGGGAATGGAAACAATTATCCTCCATCATCTGTGTGACCAGAAAAGGAGAAAGAGAAGGACGCCAGACGGAAGAAACTGCCTACTATATCAGCAGCAAAGAATGGGAAGCGGAAGCTGCGGCGAAGTGCATACAGGGGCATTGGTCGATTGAAAACAACCTGCACTGGTCACTGGATACTGCATTTAACGAAGATGAATCACAAATCTTCAGGGGAAACGCTCAGGTTAACCTGAATGTTGTCAGGAAGATCGCTCAGGGATTGTTGAAATCAGAGACTTCTTTCAAAGGCGGCAGCATTCGCCGGAAGTCCAATCGTGCTGCTATGATGAATGACTATGCGGAATTGGTTCTGAAACTTGGCGTGAAACAGTAATTTCCGATGAACTTGGCTGTTCTTGTTTGCCTACCATTTTTTCATATGAGTTGGCCCTGCTTCTTTTCAAAAAACGCTTTCTTCTATGTATTTGATATGGTATAATGTATAATTGAAATTATGATTTGCAACATGTAATATGTAGTAAAATATTAAGACATTTCTCAAAGCCTCGGACCTTCCGAACATTAAAAGAATGTTCAGGATAACCCATATCAGGCAAGACAGGAGTGGTATGCTTGAGGAAGATACAGATCTCGGATCATTTCAAGATGTCAACGATTCTGTTGTTTGCGCTGCCAAGTATCGGCATGCAGATCGTTGATAACACTTATCAGATCGCGGACGGATTTTTTATTTCAAACTATATAGGCGAGGCCGCGTTTGAAGCGGAAAACCTGATCTTTCCGCCGCTGCTGATCGTGATGTCCGTCGGCCTGATGTTCGGGACCGGCGCCAGCGCCCTGATCTCCAAGGAACTGGGTGAAGGAAAGAAGGAGCGTGCGAAGGAACTGCTGAGCATGACCATCGGCGTGCTGATGGCTGTGGGTATTTTACTGTCTGCGCTTCTGTACATCCTGGTGCCTTCGATTTCCCGCTGGGTCGGGGCATCAGAAGCCATGATGGAAGGGTGTATCACGTACGGGCGGATCCTGGCGATCTTCATGCCGTTCCAGATGCTGTCGATGGCGTTTCACTCGCTGCTGATAACGGCTGACCGGCCCGGCCTGGGGCTGATTACCACGATTTCCAACGCGGTGGCCAACATCCTGCTGGACTGGCTTTTTGTGGCAGTTTTCAAATGGGGAATGCGGGGCGCAGCGATCGCGACCGGACTGGCGTGGCTGATCAGCGCGATCATTCCGACGGTGTATTTCTTCAACAAGAAGCATGAACTGCATTTTGTGAAACCGCAGATGGACATCAAAGCTCTTGGGCAGAGCCTGTACAACGGCGGTTCCGAAATGGTGGATGCGATCTCCTACGCGCTGGTTGCCGTGATCTACAACCTTCAGCTGATCCGCTATCTGGGAGACGACGGAGTCGGCGCCTATGCGGTAAGCGAGTATGTCGGCGGACTGTTCATCGCGGTATTCTACGGCGTGAGCATGAGCATTGTTCCGGTGGTGGGATATCACCTTGGCAAAGGCAACAAGGAAGAACTGCACTGCCTGAAACGGTACGGACTGATTCTGATGGGTATATTCGGAGTTATTATGGCAGGGCTGAGTATCGCGCTGGCCGATCCGATCAGCCGAATCTTTGTCGGATACAACGATGTGCTGACGGCGCTTTCAACGCATGCATTGCGGATTATCAGTTTTTCCTTCCTGCTTGGAGGAATTACGACTTACAGTTCGTCTTATTTTACGGGACTCAACCAGGGAACGGCGTCCATGGCGATCGCGATTGTAAAAGGACTGGCCGGTCCGCTGGCAATGGTTTTCCTGCTGCCGCTGCTTATGGGCAACGACGGACTTTGGTATTCCACGCCGGCGGCTGAGGTGATGGCACTGCTGACGGCGATCGGGTTCTTTGCATGGTGGGCGAAGAAAGGCGAAGCGAAAGCGCTTGCGGAAACGCAAGAAGAGAGAGAATAACAACTCATCCGGCATTCGGTCACCTTCCCCTCACAGAAAAGGCTATATTAGGAGGATAAAATGAAAACAGTCGTTACAATGTTTCTGGAACAGGCTGCGAAGCACCCGAAGAATGCGGCGGTGCTGGATATCCGCGGAACATATACCTACGAGCGGATGAACAATCGGTCCGCTTATCTGGCGGAACAGATCATGGAACAGCTCGGAGGAAAAGGACAGAAGGGACGGATTGCCCTGTTCCTGCCGCGGACAAAAGAATTTGTGGTGGCGCTGTTTGCCGTCCTTCGGGCCGGGTGTGCAGCGGTGCCGATCGACGGCGAATACCCGAAGGAGCGAGTGAAGACGATCCTGGAAGATGTCGGGTGCGCGTTGTGCATCACAACGGAGGAGAAAAAGAAGGACGCAGAAGGCGCACCGTTGATGATACTCGAAAAGGTTTTCCCGGAAAACGTGGACGAACCGGAAGGGGATACGAGCCTGGACCTGTCTGACCCGGACACGGAAGGCTACATCCTGTACACCTCCGGATCCACCGGGAAACCCAAGGGCGTGGTGCACCGGCAGGCGATGCTGAACAACGCGCCTGAAGTACTGGGCTCTGTGACTAAATTTACGGAGAAATCCCGGTCGCTGAACATCGCCGGGTTCAGCTTTATCGCGGGCACTTTTGACACGATGCCTCTGCTGACCACCGGCGGAAGCGTCTATATAGCCAACGAAACGGAACGCAAGAATATGGACATGATCCATGCACTGTTCAAAAAACGGAATATAACCGGTATGTATATCCCGCCTCAGATGTTCACGGTGATGCGAAAACTGTACGGGCCGCTACCGCTGGAATACGTGGCAATGGTGGGCGAAAAATTCGTCAACAAAGAGAATATCAGCGATCCTGGCGTAGTGGAATTTTTCGGAGCGAGCGAGACAGGCACAGCAATCCTGATCCACCACGTTGGAGAAGGCGGACCCCTGACCCTGGGAAAGCCTGCGGAGAACGTGAACGCCTACCTGATGGACGAAGAAGGGAAAGTGATCGAGGAGCCGGATGTGATCGGTGAGCTGTGTGTGACCACGCCCTGGCTGGCTCTTGGATACAACAACCTGCCGGAGGAAACGGCGAAGCGCTTTACTGTGAACCCCTTCCTACCCGGGAAACGGATGTATCATACGGGCGATCAAATGGCCTGGGACGAGGACGGATACCTGATCTTCCACGGGCGGAACGACCGGATGGTGAAGGTCCGCGGTTACCGGATAGAGCTGGGTGAAATTGATCAGGTGATCCGGAAAAAGGAAGGAATGGACGAAGTTGCGAACGTGAACATTACGGTTCACGGGGGCGACCTGATCTGCTGCTACTACACGGGAACGGAAACCTCGCCGGCGGAACTGAAGGAATTTGCTGCCAGATGGTTGCCGGAATACATGATCCCGGAATATTTCATCCACCTGGATAAGATGCCCCGGAACGACCGTGGCAAGTTTGACTATCCGACCCTGAAAGCGATGGAGATCAAAACCAACGAAGCAGAATACGAGCCGCCGGAAACGGAATTGGAGGAGCGAATCTGCAAGGCATACGCGGATACGCTGGACCTGGAACGTGCCGGTGTGACGGCAGACTTCTTCGACTGCGGCGGTACATCGCTGAGCGCGGCAGTGCTGATCAGCAACCTGAGCGACGCGGGGGCAACACTGTCCTTCCAGGATATTTCCGCGCATCCGACGCCCCGGAAACTGGCGGCTTTCATCGAATCCGGAAGCAGCGTGGAAAAACCGAAAATGAACCGTGCGGCCTACCCGCTGACCAAGACCCAGATGGGCATCTACCTGGAAAGCCTGACCGGCGGAAACAAGGAAACCTATACGCTGCCCTACATGACGCGGGCGGCGGAAGGCGTGACGGCGGAGCAGCTGATCGACGCGGTGCACAAGGTAATGAAAGCGCATCCGGCGATGAAATACGTGATCCATGCGGATACGGTTGGCATGCCCAGCAATATCCTGGTTCCGGACGCAGAACTGGATATCCCGGTGATTGACGGGCCGGAAGAAGGCCGGATGAAATTCATGAAGACGTTCATGCCGGTAGTACCGATGATGGACAGCCTGCTGATCCGGCCGGCAGTATACCGGACACCGGAACGCTGCTACCTGGCGATCAAGACCCATCTGATCTACTTTGATGCAAGCGCGATCAGCCTGTTCATCTCCGAGATGAACCGGGCGCTGGCCGGGAAGGAACTGATCGGAGAGGAATTTACAGTTCAGCAGGCCGCAATGTACGAAGAGCAGCTGATGGAAGACGGATCCCACGAGAAGGCAAAGGAATACTACCTCGAACTGTTCAGGGACGCAGAAGACGTGCCCGCTCTGAATGGCGACCTGAACGGCCCGCTGACTCCCGGCGTAAGCAAAAACGTACGGTATGAGCCGGGAACGCTGACAACCGAGCGGGTAAAGGCTTTCTGTGACAAAATCCATATTTCCGAGAGCAGCTTCTTCATGGGCGCAATGGCGCTGATGCTGGGCAAATACCTGAACAGCAAGCATGTTTCGTTCTCAACGGTATACAACGGGCGGCCGCTGGGCGAGATGAGCCATACGATCGGCACGCTGATCAAGCGAATTCCGGTTTATGGGGACCTGCGGAAAGATCTGCCTGTGGAAGAATACCTGCGGGGGATCAGCCGCCAGCTATTTAGCTCCATGGCCAACGACATCTACTCGTTTGACGAGGTGCTGAAGACCTGCCCGGTGAACGAGGACGTTGAATTCATTTACCAGGGCGACCTGTTTACCGACCGGATGGGCCGGGACACGGACGACAACCTGCTGATGGGTGACAAAACCTTCATGGAACAGTATCATACGGGCATGGTGACCGGATGCATGTCCATCCAATTCTTCGCAACAAACGGCCTGTACAACGTGACGCTCGAATATCGAAACGAGAAGTTTACGGAAGAATGGGTTCTCCGCTTCGCCCAGGATCTGTTTACTACAGCTGAGGAGCTGATGAAAACTACAAAGATCAGCGAGGTCAGCCTGCTGACGGACGAAGATCGGACGAAGTTCGACAGATTCAACGATACAAAGGTTCCCATGGAATTTGTGCCCGTACAGGAGCAGATTCACAGACATGCACAGACGAACCCGGAGAAGAAAGCAGTGATTGCCGCCGGGAAACAGCTGAGCTTCCGTGATTTGGATTTGCTGAGCGACCAGCTTGCCAGGGTGCTCATTCAAAACGGCGCTGGGAGAGATCAACTGATCGGTGTACTGTTTGAACGTGAAATCTGGGCTTACGTGGCGGAGATTGCCGTATTAAAAAGCGGAGCAGCCTTTGTGCCCTTTATTACCGAATATCCTGACGATCGAATTGATTTTTGCATGCAGGACGGGGAAAGCAAACTGTTGCTGACAGCCCGGGAACAGATTGCCGGAAGGCAATTGCAAAACAAGGGATACAAAGTTCTTACGCTGGAAGAAGCATTCAACACAGATAACTTAAACGATATCCGTGCAGATGAGCAATTCCGAATGACGGAGACAGTACTTTCAGCACAAGAAGATTTAGCTTACTGCATCTACACATCCGGCTCCACCGGCCGGCCGAAGGGCGTAATGATCGAACACAGGAATATTGCCAACTACGTGCACCGGAACGAAAAATCCATTGAGATTATGCATTACGCGGCACCGGGACGGATTAACCTGGCTTTGGCCTCCTTCTCTTTTGACGTGTCTGTTGTGGAAGAGTTTGTGCCACTTTGCAACGGGAATACTGTGATCATCGCTACAGAAGATGAAATCCATAATCCGGCGCTGTTTGCAGAACTGGTGATAAAAAGCGGTGCAAACGGCATTACCTGCACGCCGACTTATCTGCTGAGCCTGCTGGAAATCCCGAAATGCCGTGAAGCGATCCGGCAGTTCACCTTCTTCGACATCGGCGCTGAAGCCTTTCCGAGACAACTGTATGACAGGTTGCGGGAACTGCGAAAGGACAGCGTAATCCTGAATGTTTACGGACCGACGGAATGTACCATGGGCTGCTCAGCTGCCCTGATGACTGGCGAAGAGCATGTGACCGTCGGGCCGCCTATTGCAAATACCGTATTCTATGTGGCGGATCAGTTCGGAAACGAACTGCCGGTCGGTCTGCGGGGCGAGCTGATTATCTGCGGGGAACAGGTGGGCCGCGGATATGTAAACCTGCCGGAGAAGAGCGCTGCTGCCTTTTTCGAGCGTAATGGCCTGCGCGCTTATCACAGCGGCGACCTGGCAGCCTGGACGGAAGAAGGAGAGATTCGCATCTTCGGTCGTCTGGACAACCAGATTAAACTGAGAGGTTTCAGGATCGAACTGGACGAGATTGAAAAGGTCATGACAGAATTTCCCGGCGTTTCCAGCAGTGCGGCAGCTGTGCGGAAGACCGGTGGGACGGAATATCTGGCCGGATACTTTACCGCGAAAGAAGAGATCCCGGCGGAGAATCTTAAAGCATTCCTGCAGGAAAAACTGCCCGAATACATGGTACCAAGTGTGCTTATGCAACTGGATGAAATGCCAATGACAAGCAATGGCAAGGTCAACCGGAAAGCATTACCGGAACCAGATTTGCAGGAACTAAAAGCGGAATATATTCCTCCGGAAACGGTAACAGAAAAAGCCCTCTGCAGCGCTTTCGCCAGGACACTGAAAATGGATGAAAACAAGGTCGGTTTGCTGGACGATTTCTTCGACCTGGGTGGAGATTCCCTGAAGGCAATGGTTGTTCTTTCGGAAGCGAAGCTGGAAAACCTGAGCGCAGCGGATGTTTTCCAGTTGCGTACGCCGGGAGCTATCGCAAAGGAAGTGGAAAAACGTACCGGACAGGAAGATCTGGACAAGCAGGAAGAAAAAGCACGTATGCTTCCTCATGATCTGTCTCCATTGCAGCTTCAGATGATTGATAACCAGTTGTTCCGGCCCGGATCCACCATGTGGAGCAATATGCACATACTTGCACAATTTGGCTTTGATGTGGATCCGGAACGGTTATGCGATGCAGTCAATAAGGCTCTTGACAACCATCCCGGGCTGTCTGTGGCATTCTTCTTTGATGATAATAATGAATTGAAACAGCAATACAGGCCAGGCCTGTTACCGGAAGTAAAGGTGCGGGACATTCTGCCAAAGACAGAAGATGCACTTGGTGATATTCTGGTAGTTCCTTTCCAGCGAATTTTGAACGCCTGCCTGTGCAAGGTAAATGTGTTCCGGGGACGCAGGGGTTGCTATCTCTTCCTGGACGTACATCATTTGCTGATGGACGGAGCATCTTTGGGCGTAGTGCTTGCTGACATCATGAATGCATACTTCGGGCGTGAACTGAAAAAGGATTATTATTTTGCTGGGTTGGCACAGCTGGAACAGCAGAAAAAACAAGGATTGATCGAAAAAGACCGGTTGTACTTCAAGGAGCAGTACGGCGACGAAAACTGGTGCAATATTCCGGAACCGGATTACCAGAGCACAAACATCAACCAGGCTGGAAGGATGCGGCGCCTTGCGTTCACTGCTGAAGAGGTAAAGGAAGCAGAGGAATACTGGGGCGTTTCCCACTCCGTAATGGCAATCAGCGCAGGCCTTTTGGCTTTATCACGCTTTACGGGAAAAAAGCATGTGATGATCAACTGGATTTTCAACAATCGTCTGTCACAGCAGACAGATCATATTGTAGGTATGCTGATCCGTAATCTGCCGGCAGCCGCACGGATGGAAAACATATCCTCCACGCAGGAGTTGCTTCTTTCCGTGAAGGAACAGGTAGCGAACGGAATTGCTCACTGTGGTTGGGATTTCATGGCAGAAACGCTGCAGGCATATGTGAATGATTGCATGGAGGTAAACCTGCAACTGGGGATCAACGCTGATGAACTTGATGAGCTTCCGCATGAAATGCTGGAGCTGACGGACGAGTTCAGTGCTGCCGGCGCCCGATTGGAGATGGAGTTGCTGGAGAACGAATATGGAGATAACGGTTTTGATTCTGAGATGGAATATGCCGAAGGACTTTTTAATAAGGAACGGATGGAAGCATTCCATGATCTGTACGTTGAGATTCTTGAAGGCTTAATCCGCAAAGAGGATCTATTATCAGGAAAAACCCGGCTGCATGACGATGGCTGATCTGTGCCTGAGCTCCTTCGCGGCCCTGCATCCACCCACTTACGTGCATGTGAATATCGTTGCCAAGCTGACCGAGAGCATGACACGGCATCTGCTGAGGACCCGGCCCGAGCTGTTCCTTCGCTTTCCGGGCGCCGGCAGCCTGGAAGCCGTGCGGGAAAAAGAGGAAGAAATCATTCGGTCTCCCTTTCATCGTCGTTCAGCGTGTGCCAGTTGTTCGGTACGGGCAAAAGAAA
>CAMVEB010000062.1 GCA_947166385.1 uncultured Clostridia bacterium
CACGTACAGAACTGAACCCGACAGTAGACATTACAAACAACAAAGAAGAGACGGGTAGCCTGAAGGTACAGAAGACCGTCCAGTATAACGGAGTAACAGATACCGAAGCAGATGGCCTGACGTTCAGTGTAGGTATCAGCACGACAGCTGTCGGCACGGATACTGCGATTGATGCAGCGAACGTGAAGACAATCACGGTAACGGACGGTATCGGGAGCGTAACGTTCAGTGATCTGACAGTCGGCCAGACGTACTATGTATATGAAGTAGGCACGGACAACAAACCTGTGGGTACTACTTACGGTGCATACACAGTAACGGGGAACGGAACGAGCCAGGAGATCACCCGTACAGAACTGAACCCGACGGTAGGCATTACAAACAACAAAGAAGAGACGGGCAGCCTGAAGGTCCAGAAAACCGTCCAGTATAACGGAGTAACGGATACCGAAGCAGATGGCCTGACGTTCAAGGTGGGTATCAGTACGACAACCATTGACACGGATACTGCGATTGATGCGGCGAGCGTGAAGACAATCACGGTAACGGATGGTATCGGGAGCGTAACGTTCAGTGACCTGACAGTCGGCCAGACGTATTATGTATATGAAGTAGACGCAGATAATAAACCTGTCGGCACAAGCTATGGCGTATACACAGTAACGGGGAACGGAACAAGCCAGGAGATCACCCGGACGAACCTGAACCCGACGGTAGACATTACAAACAACAATCTTTATGTCCATGTGAGCAAGGTGGATGTGGCAAACGGTGAAGAACTGGAAGGCGCTCATATTCAGATTCTCGACAAGGACAAAAATGTTATTGACGAGTGGGATTCCAGCAAACAGAGCCATGTGGTGGAAGGCCTGAAGACCGGAGTAGAATATACGCTGCGTGAGACGGTGGCTCCGGAAGGATATACGATCACGAGCGATACGACCTTCACGATCGACGAAACGGGTAAGGTCACATCGACAGGGACGACCACAACGGATGGCCAGGGCAACACGGTCCTGCTGGTCGAGGATGCGAAGACGCATATCGAAGTGAGCAAGGTGGATGTGGCATCCGGTGAGGAACTGGAAGGCGCTCATATCCAGATCATCGATAAGGACGGCAAAGTCGTTGACGAGTGGGATTCCAGCAAGGATTCAACGCATGTGATCGAAGGCCTGAAGACCGGTGAAGAATATACGCTGCGTGAGACGGTAGCTCCGGAAGGATACACCATCACGACCGATACGACCTTCACGATCGACGAAACAGGCAAGGTCACATCGACAGGGACGACCACAACGGATGGCCAGGGCAACACGATCCTGCTGGTCGAGGATGCCAAGACCCATATCGAAGTGAGCAAGGTCGATACCGGATCCGGTGAGGAACTGGAAGGCGCCCACATCCAGATCATCGACAAGGATGGCAACATCGTGGATGAGTGGGATTCCAGCAAGGACGCGACCCATGTGGTGGAAGGCCTGAAGACCGGCGAAGAGTATACGCTGCGTGAGACGGTGGCTCCGGAAGGATATACCCTGACGACTGACACCAGGTTTACGATCGATGAAACGGGCAAAGTGAAATCCACCGGCACGACCACGACCGATGACAAGGGCAATACGATCCTGCTGGTCGAGGATGCCAAGACCCACATCGAAGTCAAGAAGGTGGATATTGCCAGCGGCGAAGAACTGAGCGGCGCCAAGATTCAGATTCTGGACGAAGACGGAAATGTCGTGGATGAATGGATCTCCGAGAAAGGCATCACCCACGTCGTGGAAGGTCTGAAGACCGGCGTGAAGTATACGCTGCATGAAGAAGTGGCTCCAGAAGGCTATAAGCTGACCGCCGACACAACCTTCACTATTGATGAATACGGCAAAGTTACCTCTACGGGAACGACCACGACCAGCGAAAAAGGGGACACGGTCTTGCTGGTGGAGGACGAGAAGGAAGAGGAAAAGATCTCCGTCGCGATCAAGAAGATCTGGGACGACGAGGATAACAAGGACGGCAAGCGGCCGGTGCTGCTGACGGTGTCTCTGCTGGCGGACGGCACTGTGGTGCAGACCGTGACGCTGAGCGATGTCAACAGCTGGACGGAATTGGTGAACGACCTGCCGAAGACCGGGGATGACGGACATGAGATCGTCTATACCTGGGAAGAAGACGCGGTAGCCGAATACACCCTGACCGGCACGGTGACGGACGGCGCGCTGACGACGCTGACCAACTCCTACAGAGCGAAGAATACCAGCATCAGCGTACGGAAGGTCTGGGATGACCTGGACAACAAGAAGGAAAAGCGGCCGGCGAGCATTACGGTGCAGCTGTACGCGGACGGCATTGCCCACGGCGATCCTGTGACGCTGAGCGAGGGAACCGGGTGGAGCTACACCTGGGTGGAACTGAACAAGAACGTGAGCAGCGGCGCTCCCGGCGAGAGCAGGGAGATTGTCTACACGGTTGAGGAACTGGATGTGCCGGAAGGATACCAGGTAACGGTCACCGGCGACGGAAAGACCGGGTATGTCATCACCAATACGCTGGAGGACAAGGAAGAGCGCGGGAAGCTGGTCATCGAGAAGACCTTCGATATCGTGCCGGAGGAAGAGAAGCCCGAAGAAGTGCTGACCTTCATGGATATCCCGGTGAAGAAGATCTGGGACGACGATGACAACAAGGACGGCAACCGGCCGAAGAGCATTACCGTGCATCTGCTGGAAGGCGGACAGGTCATCGATACCGTGACGCTGAGCGAAGAGACCGGATGGACATATGTGTTCAAGCACCTGCAGAAGTATCGCGACAGAAAGACCATCCGGTACTACATCACGGAGGATCCGGTGGAACACTACACGACTCAGATCAACGGATACACGATCACGAACAAGTATCAGCGCGAAGAGACGAGCGAGACGGTGCAGAAGATCTGGAAGGATGTTGATCCGGACAAGCGGCCGGCGAGCATTCGGATGAGGCTGAGCGACGGGACGATCGTGATACTGTCGCCGGAGAACGGATGGAAGGCGACGGTGCAGCATCTGCCGGTGTACAAGGACGGTGAGAAGGTCGAGTACTTCTGGGCCGAAGAAAAGGTACCGGGATACAAGCCGGTGAGTGTGGTCAAGGACGGGAATGTGACGACCGTGACGAACGCGCCGTATACCGTACCGAAGGTGCCGGAAGGGCAGAAGCAGCCGCAGACGCCGAAGGATGTGTGGTATGTGTTTGAAGATTATGAAACAGCACTAGGGGTTAATGTTCTCATTAACCACGTGGGTGACTGTTTCGATTAACGAAGGTCATAAGGGGCTTTCCGATCGCCCCTTATGGATTCCTTCGGCCAATCCACTTTAGTGTGATTATTTCGACACCATTAGTAATTGTTTCGACTACGGAACGGCCAGCCTTCGGGCTGGCTTTTCCGGTGAGAAATCTATTGCATGCAAACGTTTGCTGTGATAAGATGAACTGGATGGAACGGACCAAAATGATGGAGGGAAAAACGGATGCAGTACGGCTATTTTGACGAGAAGGCCAGAGAGTATGTCATTACCAATCCCAATACGCCCGCGCCGTGGGCGAACTACCTGGGATCGCCGGATTACGGCGCGATTATTACGGTGAACGCCGGCGGATACAGCTTCGTGAAGAGCGGCGCCGCCGGGCGGATTCTCCGGTACATGTTCAACCAGTTTGACGAGCCCGGCCGGTACATTTACCTGCGGGACGAGGAGACGGGGGATTTCTGGAGCGCCAGCTGGAAGCCGGTGGCGAAGCCCCTGGAAGAGTACAAGACAGAATGCCACCACGGCACGAGCTACACCGAGTTTGTGAGCGAGTACAACGGGATCCGGAGCCGGGCCATGTACTATGTGCCCATGGGCGCGACGCACGAAGTGTGGCGGATCAGCGTTGAGAACCTGACCGACCGGCCGCGGAAGATCAGCGTGTTCGGATATGCCGAGCTGACGACGGAGAGCTTCTACACCCAGGACCTGGTGAACATGCAGTACACGCAGTTCATCACGCGGACGGAGTTCTTTGACAACTTCCTGCTGGAGCAGATCAATGAGTTCAACTATCCGAACCCGGACGGCACGACCGGACGGGAGCGGTTCTTCGGTGTGGCCGGGGCGCCGGTGGTTTCCTACACGGGACGGCGGGAGCAGTTCCTGGGACGGAACCGGTTCGACAAGCCGCAGGCCGTGCTGGACGGAAAATGCGACAACAGCGTGAACTACAACGGGAACCCCTGCGGCGCGCTGCAGGTCGCCTTTGACCTGGAACCCGGCGCCCGGAAGACGGCGGCGTTCCTGCTGGGACAGAAGACGGTGTTTGAAGCCCGGAAGATCATGGACCGGTACCTGGAGACCGAAGCGACGGTTGAGAAGGAACTGCAGGAGCTGATCACCTACTGGCACGGCGAACTGGAGAACCTGAAGATCAACACACCGGACGCGAACTTTGACGCGATGATCAACACCTGGAACGCCTTCCAGTGTTTCACGACGTTCGTGTGGAGCCGGGCGGCCAGCCTGATCTACTGCGGCGAGCGGAACGGATACGGATACCGCGACACCGTGCAGGATATTCAGGGCATCATGCACCTGGATCCGGAACTGGCGCGGAAGCAGCTGACCTTCATGCTGAGCGCGCAGGTGCATCACGGCGCGGGCCTGCCCCTGGTGAAATACACCCACAACGCGGGGCACGAGGATACGCCGGAGCAGGACAGCTATGTGAAGGAAACCGGACATCCCAGCTACCGCGCGGACGACGCACTGTGGCTGTTCCCGACGGTGTACAAGTATGTGGCGGAGACCGGCAACGTGGCCTACCTGGACGAGGAGATCCCCTTCGCGGACAAGGATGTGGGCACGGTGCGGGAGCACCTGAAGCGGGCGATCAACTTCAGCATGACGCACCTGGGACCGCACGGAATGCCGGCGGGCCTGCACGCGGACTGGAACGACTGCCTGGTGCTCGGATCCCAGGGCGAGAGCACGTTCGTGGCCTTCCAGCTGTATTACGCGCTGAACATCATGAAGGAATTCTGCGAGGACGAGCCGGAATATGTGAAGTACCTGGATGAGACGGCGGAGAAGCTGCTGAAGGTGCTGAACGACAAGTGCTTCGAGGGCGACCGGTTTATCCGCGGTTTCCGCGACACCGGCGACGTCATCGGCAGCAAGAACGACAAGGAAGCCAACATGTGGCTGAATCCCCAGAGCTGGGCCGTGATCTCCCGGGCCGCGACGCCGGAACAGGCGGAAGCGATCCTGCAGACGGCGAACGCCCGCCTGAACACCCCGTACGGACTGGAACTGATGCAGCCCAGCTACCGGTATGAATACTTTGAAGGCGCACGGATGCGGCTGTTCAACCCCGGTACGAAGGAAAACGGCGGCATCTTCTGCCAGCCCCAGGGATGGGCGATCCTGGCGGAGGCGCTGTGCGGGCACGGGGACCGGGCCTTCCAGTACTTCCAGGAAAGCAGCCCCGCCACCTACAATGACGACGCGGACCGCCGGGTCATTGAGCCGTACGTCCACGGACAGTTCATCGAAGGGCATGAGAGCCCCTTCGCCGGCCGGAGCCATGTGCACTGGCTGACGGGCACCGCCAGCACGGTCATGGTCGGATGCGTGGAAGGCATCCTGGGCCTGCGGCCCACGCTGAAGGGCATTGAGATTTCTCCCGCGATTCCGGCGGAATGGGACGGATTCACGATAGAGAAGGTGTTCCGCGGGAAGAAACTGCATATCACGGTGGATAACCTGGCGCACAAGCAGGGGAAGCCGGAGAAGTATCTGATCAACGGGAAAGAGTACGCGGCGGGCGTGATTCCGGAGAGCGAACTGACAGAGGATTGCAGAATAACTGTTATTATGTGATATGAAAATCATCGCAAGAATTCATAACGCCTATGATGAGAAGTTCGGGGTGCCCCGACAGAGCGGGCTGGCCGACGAGGTGGAATCCACGATTGTGTTCGAAGAGGAATACCGGGTGGACGAAGCGCTGCGGGGGATCGAGGAATTCTCTCATCTGTGGCTGATCTGGGCCTTTGACCGGGCGGAGCGGGACACATGGAGCCCCACCGTCCGGCCGCCGAGGCTCGGCGGGAATCAACGGGTGGGGGTATTCGCCACCCGTTCTCCTTTTCGCCCGAATGCCATCGGGCTGAGCTGCGTACGGCTTCTGGGGAAGGAGAAAACCCGGGAGGGAACGGTGCTGAAGGTGGCCGGGGCGGACCTGATGAACGGAACGCCGATCTATGACATCAAGCCATACCTGCCGTACGCGGACTGCAAGACGGAGGCGACCGGGGGATTCACCGACCGGACGGAGAAGCGGACGGTGACGGTGAAATTCTCGGAGGCGGCGCGGGAAAAACTGAGCCCGGAGGAAGAGAAGGCGCTGCGGTCGGTGCTGAAGGAGGATCCGAGGCCGGCTTACCAGAACGACCCGGAACGGGAGTACGGATTTTCGTTCGGGGGAAGGGAAGTCCGGTTCCGGGTGGCCGGTGGCGTGCTGGAGGTTATCTCTGTTGAATGACACGGGGACGGGATTCCCCGTGTTTTATTCTTGTTTTTTGCTTGATATTTTCCGGAAATGGGTGCATAATAGCGGCACTGGTTCAAATGTAACCCAGTGGGACAAAAATGTCCCGTATGAATGTAAGGAGGAATTCAACATGGAACGTGTATACAATTTTTCCCCGGGACCTTCCCAGCTGGCGCTGCCGGTGCTTGAAAAGGCGCAGAAGGAGTTGCTGTGCTACGGCGAGACCGGGATGTCCGTGATGGAGATGAGCCATCGCAGCAAGATGTATACCGATATTTATGATAAGACCGTGGCTGATATCCGCGAGCTGATGAACATCGGGGAAGACTACGATGTCGTTTTCCTGCAGGGCGGCGCGACTCAGCAGTTCTCCGCGGTTCCGCTGAACCTGATGGTCAACAAAAAGGCAGACTACATCGACAGCGGCAACTTCGCCCATCTGGCGGCGGAGGAAGGCAAGCGCTACGGCGAAGTGAACGTGGTGGCTTCCAGCCGGGAAGATACCTACACCTATGTGCCGGATGTGAACGCGATCCAGTATGACGACGACGCGGACTACCTGCACATCACCCAGAACAACACGATCTACGGCACCCGGTATGTGGAGCTGCCGAAGTGCAAGGCTCCGATCGTCTGCGACGCGAGCAGCATGATCCTGAGCGAAGAGATGGATGTGACCAAGTACGGCGTGATCTACGCCGGCGCGCAGAAGAACATCGGACCCAGCGGCCTGTGCCTGATGATCATCCGGCATGATCTGCTCGGGAAGGCCATGGACATCTGCCCGAAGCTGCTGAACTGGACCGTGCAGGTTGAAAAGGGCAGCATGTACAACACGCCGAACACCTACGGCATCTATCTGGCCGGGCTGACCTTCGAGTGGCTGAAGAGCATCGGCGGCGTCAAGGCCATCGAGAAGGTGAACATCGAGAAGGCCGCGATGCTGTATGAGTTCCTGGACAACAGCAAGCTGTTCAAGGCGACGGCGCAGCCGAAATACCGCAGCCGGATGAACGTGACGTTCGTGACGGGCGACGCGGAGAAGGATGCCGCGTTTGTCAAGGCCGCGGCGGCGAAAGGACTTGTGAACCTGAAGGGGCATCGGAGCGTCGGCGGTATGCGGGCGAGCATTTATAACGCGATGCCGGTGGAGGGTGTGAAGAAGCTGGTTGAATTTATGGGTAAATTTGAGAAGGAGAATGCATAAAGATTTGGGGGGCTTTCCGACATTCAACGTTCATATCACCTTCATCTGCCACTGGCAGCGGTGATATGAACGCCCCAAACCTCTTCGGGGAAAAATACTTCTAAGGAGAATATTTGATGTATAAAATTCAAACGTTGAACGCGATTTCGGATATTATCCATACGCAGCTGAGCGCGGACAAGTATACGGTGAGCAAGGATGAGCCTGTGCCGGATGCGATTCTCGTTCGCAGCGCGGCGATGCATGAGATGGAATTCAACAAGGAACTGCTGGCCATCGGCCGGGCGGGCGCGGGCGTGAACAACATCCCGATCGACCGCTGCAGCAAGGAAGGCATTGTGGTCTTTAACACCCCCGGCGCCAACGCCAACGCGGTGGCGGAACTGGTGATCTGCGGCCTGCTGATGAGCGGCCGGAACATCGCCGGCGGCATCGACTGGGCGAAGGGCCTGAAAGGCCAGGGCGCCGAAGTCGGCAAGCTGGTGGAGAAGGGCAAGAGCCAGTTCGTCGGACCGGAAATGCGCGGCAAGACGCTGGGCGTCATCGGTCTGGGCGCAATCGGCGCCATCGTGGCCAACGCGGCCAGCCGCGGACTGGGCATGAACGTCATCGGCTTTGACCCGTTCATCTCCGTCGAGAGCGCCTGGAGCCTGAGCACGTCGGTTCACCGTGCGGCTTCCGCGGATGAAGTCGTCGCGCAGGCGGATTTCATCACCTTCCATATCCCGCTGAACGACAAGACCCGGGGCACCATCAACGCGGACATGATCGCGAAGATGAAGGACGGCGCGGGGATCCTGAACTTCAGCCGCGGCGAGCTGGCGGACGCTGCCGCCGTGAAGGAAGCGCTGGCCAGCGGGAAGCTGCGCAGCTATGTGACCGACTTCCCGAGCGACGAGATGATCGGCGTGGACAAGGTGGTCTGCATTCCGCATCTGGGCGCCAGCACGCCGGAGAGCGAAGAGAACTGCGCGCGGATGGCGGCGGCGGAGATCCGGGATTACCTGGAGAACGGCAGCATCCGGAACAGCGTGAACTATCCGGAAGTGCAGCTGGGCGAGCCGGAAGCGGCGCGGGTGCTGGTGCTGCATGAGAATATTCCGAATATGATCTCGAACATCACCGCCGCGGCGGCGAAGGAAGGGATCAATATTGAGAATATGATCAACAAGAGCAAGAAGGATATGTCGGTGACGGTGATGGAGATGGCGGAACTGCCGTCGAAGCATGCGTTGGATACTTTGGCGGAGCTTCAGGGAATTATCAGAATAAGAACTTTTGCGAAGTAAAAGATTTGGGGGGCGTTCCCTTATTAACGCTTATCCCGCCTTAATCCGCCACTGGCGGCGGCGGTATAAGCGCCCCCAACCCCTTCGGCCTTCGGGAACAAATACTAACAGGGAACAAATACTAAAGGGAAAAAGGGACCGTGATGCGACCACGGTCCCTAAAATATTACAGGGTTTTAACGGGAATGTATTCGGCGAGCCAGAATTCACCGTCGGTGATGAGGCGGAGGTAGTTGCCTTCGCGGTTGGTGACGGCGTAGGGGATGTTCATTCGTTTCAGGTAGCGGGTGCCTTCCCAGTCGACATCGAGGTTGGTGACGACGGCGAAGAGGGGACTCACGGCCTCAGCGTAGGTAGGATCGAGGATGGACTTGCCGTGGTGGGGATACTTCAGGATATCCGCCTGCAGGTCCTTCGGATCGACGCGGCCGGCCAGGTCGGCCTGGCCGAGCTTCTCCATATCCGCGGTGAACATAATGCGGCGGCCGCCAAACTGGATCAGGGTCTGGGCGCTGGCGTTGTTCATATCCAGGGACGGGTCGGTGTTGATATAGAACTTCAGGGTCACCCGGCCGTCGCCCATGGAAAAGACATCCCCGTCCTGATAGGAAGAAACCGGAATGCCGCTTTCCTCCGCATAGGCGAGGGCAGTGACCATGTGCGGCGTAGAATCGGCATCGAAACAAATGAGGAGCTCCTGCACGGGGAAGGCCTTGTCGGTGACGGCGAGGCCGTTGATATGATCATGGTGGGGATGGGTGTTGAAGAGTTTGTCGATCTTCGTGACGCCGAGCTTCTTCATCATCTCGACCCCGCGGCCGCCCATCTTGTTGTCCCCGCAGTCGATCAGCCAGGTCTGCCCCTGATAGCGGAGCAGGGCCTCATCGGCGTTCATGATATTCGGAAACCAGATCTCCAGCAGGTCCGCATCCAGACGGAAACGGAAACTGGCGTAGGCGAGGGGATCCTTCGTCCTGTCCATCACCGCGGGGGGCGCGGGCGTCGGCTCCGGCGTCAGGTGCACCGGGGCCGGGATCGGGGACTCCGGCGGGGCGGGCGTTTGGACCGATTCCGCCGGGGCCGGGACGCAGAAAAAACAGAAGAGCAGGATCAGAATCAGGACTGCCGGCAGGGCAGTACAATTTTTATACATTCAAATTTTCCTCACAAATTTCCATTGACATTGCGGGCCGACTATGATAAACTTTATGATTGCATCAGTATCGTCGTGGCCTATGCCCGCGAAATCGGACTTCCTTATTCTACACAGGATTCGGAGGAATTGCAAGCCCGATTTTCCGAGGGGCCGGGGCGTACCTGGTCGGACAGAATAAGGGGTGATTTCATAACATGGTACACGAGGTCTCCATGGGGAAGCTCCGCAAGAGAATGAGCTTCTCACGCATTGATGAAGTTCTGCAGATGCCCAACCTGATCGAGGTTCAGAAGAACTCCTATCAACGCTTTCTCGATACCGATCTGCGCGAAGTCCTGAACGACGTGAGTCCCATTACCGACTATAACGGGAATCTCGTGCTGGAGTTCGTAGACTATTCCCTGGATGAACCGAAAAACTCGGTCGCTCGCTGCCGTGAGCGGGACCTGACCTACGCGGCCCCGCTGAAGGTCTTTGTTCGCCTGAAGAACAAGGAGACCGGCGAGATCAAGGAATCCGACGTCTTTATGGGTGATTTCCCCCTCATGACCGACCATGGCACCTTTGTGATCAACGGTGCTGAACGCGTGATTGTCAGCCAGCTGGTCCGCTCCCCCGGCGTCTATTTCGACGTCGCGCTGGACAAGGCCGGCAAGCCGCTGTATTCTTCCCAGATCATCCCGAACCGTGGCGCCTGGCTGGAATATGAAACGGACTCCAACGACGTGCTGTGGGTCCGGATTGACCGTGCCCGGAAACTGCCCATCACCGTGATCCTGCGCGCGCTGGGCTACGGCACCGACGCAGAGATTCTCGACCTGATGGGCGAGGACGAGCGGCTGAGCGCTACGATCCAGAAGGGCGACAACGCCAAGACCCGCGAAGAGGGCCTGATCGAGATCTACAAGCGCCAGAAGCCCGGCGAGCCCGCCAGCCTCGAGAGCGCCACCAATCTGTTCAACGCGCTGTTCTTCGATCCCAAGCGCTATGACCTCATGCGCGTGGGCCGCTATAAATACAATAAGAAGCTCTCCATCGCCACCCGCATCAGCGGCCATGTGGCGGCGGAGGATATCGTGAACCCGCAGACCGGCGAGATCATGGTCAAGAAGGGGGAGACGATCCCCCTGAAGACGGCCCGGGAGATCCAGAACGCGGGCGTCAACTCGGTCAACGTGGACTGCGACGGCAATATCCGCCGCGTGGTCGGCAACAACTTTGTCGACGCTTCCGAGTACCTGCCCTTCAACCCGAAGGACGCGGGCATCCTGGAGATGGTTCACCTGCCCACGCTGAAGGAAATCATGAGCAGCGTGAATGAGGACGAGCTGTTCGACGCGGTGAAGGAGAACGCGGCGGTCCTGGTGCCGAAGCACATCATTCCCGACGATATCGTGAGCTCCGTGAGCTACATGCTGGGCCTGCCCTACGGCATCGGCACCACCGACGACATCGACCATCTGGGCAACCGCCGCCTGCGCAGCGTCGGCGAGCTGCTGCAGAACCAGATCCGCATCGGCCTGAGCCGGCTGGAGCGCGTGGTCCGCGAGCGCATGTCCATCCAGGACAGCGGCGACATCAAGCCCGGCGACCTGATCAATATCCGTCCGGTCAGCGCCGCCATCAAGGAATTCTTCGGTTCCTCCCAGCTGTCCCAGTTCATGGACCAGCCGAACCCCCTGGCCGAGCTGACCCACAAGCGCCGTCTGAGCGCCCTGGGCCC
>CAMVEB010000063.1 GCA_947166385.1 uncultured Clostridia bacterium
CCATGCTCGGGCTGATGCGGATGGAGACCGTCATCCTGTCCGTCACACATAAGGACGTGCCGCTGATCAACCTGGACTATGTGAAGGCAGCCGGGAAAGAAACCCAGATTGTGGAACTGTACAATACGCAGATTGCGTATGAAGCGAAAGAACTGCAGGAGACGCTACAGAAGATCCGTGACCGGGATGCGGACCTGACCGACTATACCTCCGCCGGGACCCACTGGTATGACGATATCCTGTATCCCTGCTCCTACCACAAAACCGGAAAAGGCGTTTCCGACCGGCTGGCAGGAGCCGCCCGGGACTGCGCTGCGGAGTACATTTCCCTGCTTGCTTCCGCGCCTGACTGCGACCCGGCGAAAAAACAGGCAAAGTCCCGGAAATTTGCTGAATCGCTGCTGGCCAGCGGCGGGCCGGCAGTAGACCAGGTGACCAAACTGTTCGGACGTGAAACCGCCGAAAGACTGATCCTCCGGCATATGTACGGGATCCGCTGATCCGGAAAACGAAGGGTAAAAGACATGAAAAGGAGACGGATGTGATGGTATTTCCTCTGTATATCTGGCTGCTGTTTGCGGCGGCGCTGGCGATCAGCGCAATCGGCTTTAAGCGGTATGTGTGGTTTATTTCCCTGGGCTATGGTTTTTCCATCGCGGGGGAAGGAATCCTGATGCTGATCCTTTACGGCATCGGCCAGAAACTTACTCCCGGTACGCTCCTCTGCTGCGTACTGTTTGCGCTGTACGGGTTCAGGCTGGGCGGGTTCCTGGCCTACCGGGAATTCAAGAGCGCGTCCTACAACAGGAACATGACCGGAGAGATTAAGAAGGATGTTCCCACAGGTGTGAAGGTGGCGATCTGGATCACCTGCGCGCTGCTGTATGTGCTGCAAGTCCTGCCCGTGTTCTACCGGCTGGAGAACGGCAGCGGTTCCGGAGCATGGACCTTTATCGGCGCCGTCATCATGCTTGGCGGACTCAGCCTGGAAACCGCCGCGGATCTTCAGAAGAGCAAAGCCAAGAAAGTCAATCCGAAGCGCTTTGTGGACACAGGCCTCTACCGCCTGGTCCGCTGCCCGAACTATCTGGGCGAAATGGTATTCTGGACCGGCGTGGTCCTGACCGGTATCGGTTCTGTGCATGGCTGGCAGTGGGTGCCATGCCTGCTCGGCTATATCGGAATCATCTTCGTCATGTTCAGCGGAGTACGGCGGCTGGAGATCCGGCAGAACAAAAACTACGGGAAAGATCCCGAATATCAGAAATACGTGAAGACCGTTCCCATCATGGTGCCGTTTATTCCGCTTTACAGCGTGGAAAAGTACAAGTGGCTGGTGGCGTGAGACCCAAAAGCCCCCTGCACGAGAGAAAAACCGTGCAGGGGGCTTCTTTTACGACAAAGGCGCTGAACCGGGGTTTCTCTGCTTCTTCCCGTGTTCCGTGGTTTATGCGAAGAAGTCCCGCTTTCGGAAGCCCGCGGTCAGAAAGCGGCCAAAGACGCGGCGGTTCGTAAGCCATATGATCCTGGTGTCGTTTTTTGTGTTTGCCAGCATTCTGGGAGCCGCGTATTCCGCAATCGTCTCCGGCCGGTCACCGAGGATATTGTAAACCTTCCTGGTTTTTTCAGGCAGCTCGATCCGGGTGCTGCCGCCGTTGGCGGTATGAAGGAAGTCGGTGATCATGATTCCGGGCGTCAGGCGGCAGACGAGAATTCTGCCGCCGGTCAGGTCCCGGCTTTCTTTGGCAAGGGAGCGGGTGAAGTATGTGACGGCGCGCTTGGAGGTACCATACAGGGTAAGTCCCGTCATCATGGCGTCGTTGGAGCCGTAGCCTTCCACGTTGTAGATCTGGCCGAAGCCCTGTTCCTTCATGCCGGCAAAGGCAACTTTGGAACCGTAAACCGTTCCCTTAAGGTCTGTGTCCAGCAGAAAACCGATCTCCTTTTCCGTCAGTTCCCAGACAGGCTTGTCCGGGGAGTTGACGCCTGCGTTGTTGACCCAGATATCCACCGCGCCGAAGGTTTCCTTGGCCAGATCCCAGAGCCTTTGCAGCGCATCGCTGTCCGTTACGTCGCAGACCGTCCGGACCACTTTCGCGTCCCCGGGTCCGACATTTTTCAGCGCTGCCTCAGCCTTCCTGAGGTTTTCCTCGTTCACAGCCGAAAGCACTACATTGCAGCCAATACGCCTGAACTCCCTGGCGAGGCAGAAACCAAAGCCTCTGGAAGAGCCGGTAATCACCACTGTTTTCATTTGCCCGCTCCTTTTCGTATTTATCAAATTACCGTTGTCACAGAATGATGAAGAAAGCAACCATTTCCCATCATTCCAGAAAAGCATGGCATTCGGATTTTCATCAGTATACCATTGCTTTTGCCCTTTATCCAGTTTTTCTCCTGAGGTTTGCGGGGCATTATTCATTTTTGATGTACGACAGAAGAACCTTGACCATGGGATCGCAGGATAAAGCAGCAAACAGATCGGCTGATTGAGGAATGCGGCAGCAGCAAAAAAGTCAGAGGTATTTCAAGGACCATTTCTGCGAAGGAACCAGAATAACCCCGATATAACCCCTTGATATAAATCGAAAAGGGGTTATAATGGAGACGGATCAGAAGGAGGTGTCTTTCGTGAACAGAGATCAGATCGAAGCACTGGAGATGGAGATTGCTGCGCTCCCTGCTGGCTATATTTCAAGGAAAACAATTAACGGGAAAGTGAAACTGTATCATCAATGGACAGAGAACGGGAAGAAAAAAAGCAAGTATCTTGACGATCAAACAGCGGAGCAGCTGCAGAGTCTGATTGACAAGCGCCGGGAATTACAACAACAGTTAAAAACAGCAAAGGTGCTGCTTCCGAAGAGTACCCCCGCAAGAAAAACGCCAAAGGCAGTCCATGAGTTTAAGACAACTGTCAGCATTGGAAATGCTCTTGAGCGGTTTGTAAAACCCGTGGCTGAATACAGGCGGAGAGACGGATATCAGAATCTCGAACAGTATCTTTACCAGGATTCGTTCGGAAAGGTCTTTATTCTGTATGGCCTCAGAAGAACAGGAAAGACAACGCTGATTCGTCAGGCAATCGCCGCCATGAAACCGGAAGACTTTGATCGGGCTGCCTTTATCCAGGTGCGGCCTGGAGATCATCTTGGCGATGTCAATTTTGACCTGAGATGGCTTGAGGATAACCATTACAAATATGTATTCCTGGATGAGGTGACATTTGCGCAGGACTTTATTGAAGGTGCTGCATTGCTTTCTGATATCTATGCAGCGTCCGGGATGAAGATTGTTCTGTCCGGGACGGATTCACTGGAGTTTCTGTTTTCAGAAAGTGAAGAGCTCTATGATCGCTGCGTGATGCTTCACACAACCTTGATCCCCTACAGGGAATATGAACGGGTGCTTGGTATTCAGGGAATTGATCAGTATATCCGCTATGGCGGCACAATGGTGCTGGGTGGAAAGCATTACAATGATAAAAAGACTTTTGAATCTGCAGAGAGCGCAGATGAATATGTGGACAGCGCCATTGCGCGGAATATCCAGCATTCGCTTGAATACTATCAGCACGGAGATCATTTCAGGCATCTGATTGAACTGTACGATAAGGGAGAATTGACCAGTGCCATCAATCGTGTTGTAGAAGACATCAACCATCGATTCACGGTCGATGTGCTGACCCATGATTTCCTGTCCAATGATCTGGGAATCTCCGCAAGCAACCTGCGCAGAGACAGAAACAGACCGAACAATATCCTGGATCGAATTGATCAGAAAGCGTTTACAGAAGGTCTGCGCCATGCTTTGGAGATTCTGAATAAACCGGAACAGACCGTTGAGATTACAGAAATTCACAGACTGGAAATCAAGGAGTATCTGGATCTGCTGGATCTGACAACAGATATTCCGACAGAATTTATTCCGGTGAAGAATGAGAGATTGTTCCGAACGGCTGTATCGCAACCGGGTCTTCGATATGCACAGGCAGAAGCATTTATCCGGCAGCTGCTGCTGGACGAGCAATTCCAGAGTATTTCGGCAGCGGATCGCGGGTGGGCGGCTGAACGTATTCTGGATGAGATCAAAGGCCGCATGATGGAAGACATCGTCCTTCTGGAAACAAAGATGTCAAAGCCCGGGAAACAGGTATTCCGTTTACAGTTCCCAATCGGTGAGTATGACATGGTTGTTGTTGATCCGAAGACGATTGAATGTGAAATATACGAGATCAAACACAGCGCTGAAAGAGTACCGGCTCAGTATCGGTTCCTGGAAGACACCGAAAAGCTCGCGTCAGTGAAGTTCAGGTATGGAAGGGTAAAGAAAAAGGCCGTGATATATCGTGGACAGAACACTATTCTCAATAACGGGATTGAGTATCTGAATGTGGAGGACTACCTAAAAAGTCTGTAATGAAAGACATTCTGACAGCAAATGGCCAAATTGAATTGGAAAACAACTCTTCATATCATTGCCTACATGAGGAGATATCTTGATTGGTTCCAGGCATTGGCAAGAAGGCTCAATTGAGCAGTATGCGCATAAGTGAGAAAATAATTGGGCTAGATTTATCAGTAATATTTTTTCTTTTAAGGTTCATTAAAGGTTTCTGCATATAATTACAGATGCGGGGTATCGTGCAGCCATCAGGCATAAGACCGGATGCTTCCCGAATTCTGATTCAGGAATGTATCCGTCATGAAGCGCCTGATGGCTGTTTTTTACCCACAATACCCTTTGGAGGATGCATTATGCGAGGAAAAGTCATATCCCGTTTTGCTGCGGGAACCTTCGGCATTTGTATGATCTACAGTGTGGTTTCTCAGGCATTGAGCACTGAAAGTTCCGAACAGGAAGCGCTGAATGCCTGGGTGGCTGTGCCGGCTTCGGTCATCGAACCGGAAGAAATCGAAGCTGTTCCGAAGAAAACCCAGGAAGAACAATGGTTCTTTCCACAGGAAGGCAGCAATCAGGACAACAGCCGGGATGATTCCGGATCCGATTCCGCTGATCATCAATTCTTCCGGGGCGGAAAACGCGGCGGAAAAGGCGGCGGACGCCATGGCAGATGGGGCGAAGAGACTTCAGAGAACACGGAAAGCTATGCTTCAGGCACATGGAATGGTAACGCGCCGTCTGTACAGGAAGAAGCGCCTTCCGTTTCCCGGAGCCGGTCCGGCAGTACGATTGTGCAGCAGGAAACGCCTTCCGGCGATGTGCCAACCCTGCAGCAATTCCTGTCAATGATGCGCTGCAGCGGCTGCCGGCATAACTGCAGCTTGCTTTCACCCAGGTGCATGAAAGGCCGTTCCAAGGCTCAGAATGCCATTGTCCAATACCAACAAACATACGGGAGCTGAGAAAAGATGGATAAACTGCAAAATGAAATCAGGACTGCGCTGGAACAGGCCGGGCGGGAGCATTGCGGCTTCCCGGAAGTGAGCTGGTTTCTGAAAACGATGGCACAAGCTTTCAGCACTGAAACGCTGATCAATGAAAAACCCTCCCTGATTGTTCTGGGAGAAGACATCCCCCGGGAACTGGCGCTGGCTCTGGCAGACCATCCGCGTTTCATCCTCGGAGGAAGTCTGGAAACCACCCACTGGTCAGACGCACTGCTGCCCCGGGATGCCGATCCCGTCAGCCGGTCCGCCTGCGGGTGGCTGCTCAATGATAAATTCGGCCTGGCTGAGAATGCGATTGTAGTCATGGCGCTCTCTTCTGACAACCGGCGGAAGCTGGCGTCCCTCCTTCGGGGAAACGGAATCAGAGTTGCGGCAGCAGACATGCCTCCCCGGTACGATACATCTGAAGCGCGGGAAGCCTGGACCGCGGAAATGCTCAGGCTTGCGGATACCGTGTCGGCACATACACGTATCCGCCTGTCCGCACGCAGGCTGAAGGCAGCAATCCGCCAGAGAGAACAGGTCCGGGAAGCTGCGATTGATTTCGAGAACATTGCCTGGCAGGCCACGGACAGTATGTCCCCGGCTCTGCGGGATATCATTATGGAAAGCGCCTGGTATGCCCCTGACCGGAAAGAATGGGCCTGCCATCTGCGTGCTCTGACTGCGCAGATCTCAACCTGGATCAGGCAGTACTATCATCAGCCGGATGAACGTCCATGGGTTTTGCTGGCCGGGTCCCCGATCGTCTTTCCCAATGAAAAACTGCCGAACCTGCTGGAAGCCTCCGGATTATATCTGGCTGACCGTGCAGACCCGATCACATTGCAGACAGATATTCCGTGCGCTGATACCGGCCATTCTGTACCTGGAATGCTTCGCAGGACAGCAGATCTCCGGGTGCGGATGGAAACCTCCGGATCCTGGATCTCAAACGACGGACTGCTGTCAGCAGTGCAATGTCGGCTGGAACATCTGCCTGTCAGCGGAATCGTCTGGCATGTGCTGAAGGGACAGATCGAATATGACTTTGAACTGCCCAGGGTGGAAGCGCTGGCTGCAGAATACGGCGTGCCTGTGATCCGGCTGGAGACGGACTACCAGCAGCAGGATGTGGAGCAGCTGCGGATACGGCTGGAGGCTTTCGCTGAAATGCTGCGGATACGGAATCAGGAAAGGATACGGATCGCGCAATGAGAAATAACAGGCTCTTTACAGCGGTATTGACTGCCTTGGTTCTGTCTGTACTGGCTTATTTCGCTGCGGATATTCCTTTCTTCACCTGGCGGGAACCGTTGGAAAGGGCTTCTCTCCGGTCTGTGAACGACGGAGAACCGCTTTCGTTTTCCTATAGCGGCGACGCGCTGACACTGCATGGAGCAGGTGAAAATGTGACGGTCTACGGGCTGACGCTCGGCGGCATGGCGGAGATCTCGGGCGGGAGCGCTTCTTCTTTCCCGGAGGACAGCCTGGGTACGATGGCCGCCGTCAGGCAGGCGTACCAGGCAGACACAAACAATGACGGCATCATTGAAACCATAGTCAAAGCCGCCAAGACAGACATGGAATATACCCAGGAATATGTGGCCGGCGGCAACGCGTTTCTGGACAGCCGCCTGCCCTTTGAGGCAGCGCTGACAAACCGAAGCACATTCACATTTACCCTGAACGGGAACCTGCTGAAAGGCGCAGAGGTCACAGCCAGACTTTCGGACGGACGGGAAATAACGCTGCTGACAGATGATAACGGCGCGACTTCTGTACTATCCCTGAATGATTTTCGAAACGGAGTGACCTTTACTTATCATCCTGATGCGGAACATATCTATCAGCTTCATTATCTCTGGGAAGACAATACCGTTTTCTCCCTGCGCTGGCTTCAGGCAATGATGCCCTTTACGATCATCATTGGGATTTCCCTGATTTGCATCATGCTGGATGTGCTGCTTCGGAAACGCCTGTACCGGAAAAGCGGCATGTCTTCCGCCCGGACTGAAAAGCCCGGCGGCGAATTCAGAAGCTCCCGGCCTCGCTTCGGGTTTGAGATGGTCCGCTGGATCATAATGATCATCAGCTTTATGCTGCTAATCTGGGGAGGACGGATTCTGGGAAGCACATTTTCATCCGTACAGTTACCTGTACTGTCCTGTCCCTACAATCTGGATCAGGGTACATCCGCCGGATGTTATCTGTTCAGCCACCTGGATGTTTTGGCGGAATCACCCCTGGATGAAATCCTGTGGTTTGCCGGAAGCTTTATTGTCTGTGCAGTGCTCTTTGGACGGCTGCTGTGCGGTTTTGTGTGTCCTCTGGGCTTTGTGCAGGATGTGATGCATGAGATGAGACAGAAATTTCATATCGAGGGCGTTCCGCTCAACGAGAAACTCTATGCAGGGCTGCGGTTTGTCAAATGGATCATGCTGCTGATCTTCCTGGGCATCGGCCTGATCGGCGGAAGTTTCTGTGACTTCTGCCCGGCCATCGCCCTGTCTCCTGCTTTGGCCGGATTCAAAACCAGCCTGTATTTCAGCGGCTTCATGATGGTTGTCGTCCTGGTCAGCGGTTTCTTTAAGCGTCGGTGCTTCTGCAACATCTGTCCCATGGGTTATCTGTTGGGACTGACGCACAAGGTCAGCCTCGCCAGGCTGAAAAAGAACGCTGTCGCCTGCACGGAGTGCGGCGCTTGTTACGAAGCCTGTCCCATGGGGATTAAGTCAATCTTCACTGTACGGGAAGGCAAAAATGAACTGTCCATTGACGTGACTACCGCAGATTGTCTTTTCTGCGGAGAATGCATCCGCCGCTGCCCGGAAGACGGTGCGCTGTTTATGACCTTAGCGGGGAAGAAGATCTATACCGCGTCCCGGATGAAGTTTATGCGGGATTATACAACCACGCGCAGGAAGAAGGCAGTTGAAGATGAATGAGAACTTAAACATCACTCCGATGAATTCAGCACAGGTACGGCAGCAGGAACGCTTTGACCGGAAAGGAACGGCGGTAGCGGAAAAGATGCTGCGGCAGATCAGGGAACTGAGCCATATGCCGGAAACCCTGAATCCCTTCCTGGAGACGCTGGAAAGCATCTTTTCCCGCAGGGAGGATGCACTGCGTCCGGCAGGAGTCCCGACTGTCGGTACCTACTGTGTCATGGTGCCGCCCGAGATGATCTATGCCCAGGGCGCTATGCCGGTGAAGCTCTGCAGCGGTAGTTACACAGCCTTCGGGATCGGAAATGATATCTCGCCCCGTGACGCCTGCCCTCTGGTAAAAGCGGTGATGGGCTTTGAAGAAATCGACGCGATGCCGGTTTATCAGAATTGTTCCCTGATGGCTGTGCCCGTCACCTGCGACTGCAAGAAAAAACTGGCAGGCTGGCTGCAGAAACGCCGACCGACCGCAGTGCTGCATATACCGGCCAACCGGGACCAGGATGAGGATATGGAAAGCTTTGTGGGCGAACTGTACCGTTTCAGTGAAACACTGGAGCAGGTCACGGGAATCCCCCTGACCTATAAAAGCCTTGCGGATGCCTGCTGTATGACAGCGGATGCCCAGTATCAGCTGTCCCGGTTCATTAATCTGCGGAGAAAGCATCCTCTGATTATCCGGGGCTCTTTCTCCATGTCAGTTATGAATGCCCTGAGCTATACCTGGCTTCCGGACTGGACGAAGCAGTTATCCGATCTGAATGATGAACTGGAAAACCTGGCGAAGCAAAAGGAAATGGCTGTGAAGGAAAACCAGCCGCGGATCCTGCTGACCGGTTCTCCTGTCATCTTTCCAAACTTTAAGATCCCTTTGCTGATCGAAAGTATGGGCGGCCTCCTGGCAGCGGATGAAACATGCATGGGGGAACGGGGCTTCTATGATCCGCCTGCCATTGTGGACCGCACAGTGGACGGAATGCTCCGAGCGCTTTCCAACCGGGCGACCCGGCCCTGTACCTGTCCCACCTTTGCGGACAACCAGCGCAGGATTTACAGGATTCGCCAGCTGATCAAAGACTACAGAATTCAGGGAGTTATTTATCATGTGCTGCGCGGCTGCCTGGTCTATGATTATGAATACCGGCAGCTGGAAGAAGAGATGGACAGGCTGGGCATCCCCGTGATCCGGGTAGAAACAGACTATAACGAGGAAGACGTGGAGCAGCTGCGCATCCGCGTGGAAGCATTCATTGAACTGATCAAATACGGAGGAAACAGGTCATGAGCGTATATGCGGGACTTGACGGCGGATCAACTTATCTGAAAGCCGCCCTGATCGATCATACGGGCAAAGTGCTGAATACGGGGGTGAAATCCACCGGCATTGACAATAACGGAGCTGCAAAGGTATTGCTGGAACAATTGTGCAGGGATATCGGTGTTTCACGCATCGATTATACGATGGCAACGGGGTACAGCCGGAAGATCCTGGAAGTGGCCGATGACGATGTCAGCGAAATCACGGCCCATGCGTACGGCGTTCGGATTACCGCACCGCAGGGATACCGGCCCGGCCTCATCGTGGATATCGGCGGGCAGGACAGCAAGGTGATCTATCTGGACGACCAGTACCGGGTAAAGAACTTTTCCATGAACGACAAGTGCGCGGCGGGCACCGGTAAATTCATGGAAGTCATCGCCCAGATCCTGGAGACAACCATTGATCAGGTGGGTCCGATCTCCCTGGAAAGCACAGCGCCCTGTGATATCAACAGCACCTGCGTCGTGTTTGCTCAGTCTGAGGTGATCTCTCTCGTAGCCCGGAAATACGACCGCAGGGATATCCTTGCCGGTATGCATGCTTCCATGGCCCGGAGGATCGTAAAGATGATCCGTAAGAATGAAATGGGAGGCGATATCCTGATGACCGGCGGCGGAGCAATGAACATCGGCCTCCGCCGGGCATTTGAGGATGAACTGATGCGGGATGTTTATGTGGCAACACATCCGCAGTTCAACGGTGCGATCGGCGCCGCGCTGATCGCAAGTGAAAGGAGAAGCTGATCTATGCTGCTTTCCCAGGCAATTGTTTCTGCCGCGACGGTCGGAATCGGCTGCGGAGCAGGATGCGGGTCTTCCGCGTCCGCGTTTCTGACAACATATGTCCTTTCTGAAGGGAAAAGTATGCGTTATGCCATGTCCCAGGTTGCCGCGTTTTATATCGGTAAGATGCTGGCTGTTGTTACAGTCTGTATGACAGGTGCTCTGCTGGGACAGGCGTTTATTGGAGAAAATGGGGACCTGGCAGGTTTTCCTCTCCGGAAACTGGTATCTATGGTCATGGTAGCCACCGCTCTGTGGCTTTTACGGACTTGGGTAAAAGAACGCAAGGGCTGTAAAAACTGCCGCCACTGTTCCGGAAAAAGCCGGCGTGTTCCGTCCTTTGCGGTAGGTATGGCCTATGGCTTCTCTCCCTGTGCTCCGCTGATGATGGTATTGGGATACGCTGTTCTTCTGCCGCTTCACAGCGCAATAATTCTGGGGATTGTCTTCTCCCTGTCTTCCTCTTTGATCCCGGCGGTACTCACGCTCATCCTGTCCGGTGCGTTATCTGTCAGGATCTCAGCACAATTGGGGAATTATCTGCCCTGGTTCCAGCTTTTCCTGTATATGATTTATCTCATAACCGGGCTTTATGGTGTAATACAATGATAGGATGAACTTTGGATATCGCCAAAGTTGGCGGAAGGATAGCATTAGTGGAGTAACCATTCCAAGGCGTTGATCTGCTTAATTCCATTATGAGAAGTAAGAGGGACGAAATCCATAGTATACATCCTATCGCCAAGTGTGGCGTTAGGAGTGAATTAAGTAGCGATGTAAGGCTGCCTCATGACCTCAAAATTCTAATTTTGGCGGTCGGTGACGAGCCGCGCCACCCGCCTTTTATTAGAAGTTCTAATCGCGTTCTAATTTGGGGGCGAAATTAGACGGATTTCGAGAGATTTTGAAGGAGCTCCGGAGAATTATCGAACGCTCACATCCTTTAGAAATCAAGCCTTTCAGGACTTCGACGGCTTCCGATGGATTCCCACGGGAAACGCTTGGTTTCTGCTCCTAAGCGGCAGGCCGTGGGTTCGAATCCCGCCGGGTGTGCCAATGACTTGACCAGATTGTACATCTGATGTAAGCGTCTAAAGGTCGGTGTTCTATACAGATAGCCAGATCACTTGGTAAAATG
>CAMVEB010000064.1 GCA_947166385.1 uncultured Clostridia bacterium
TCTAGGCCTATGGCCGCATATGAAAAGCCACCGGCTAGGCCGGTGGATGTTTACTAATGTTCGGAACAGTCAGGTCGCATTCAAATGGCGGGACTACTCCGATGGAAACAAGGAAAAAGTGATGACGCTCTCGGCAATGGAATTTATCCGACGGTTTCTGCTTCATGTCCTACCGAAAGGGTTCATGAAGATCCGGCATTACGGATTACTGGGAAACCGGAATAAAACGAAGAAACTGACGATCTGCAAGAGGCTGACCAACACACCGATCCGGCCAAAGGAAAAGCTTCCTACTCGACAGCTGATCCAGAAACTGATTGGCCACGACATCACCACATGTCCTGTGTGCGGTACTCTGCTAAAACACGCCAGTCTCTCACCACCGCTTGTATCCTAACAGAATACTTCCAGTTTCATTGCCCGCTGGGGAGGGGGAAGCTATGCCTATTATACATGATTTCTATCTCCAGTCACCAAGAAAAATCGTGGCCCGGATATTCAACCTGGCTCCTTCGTTCTGCTTTCGGGGTATTGTAAGTTTTACTTTTCCCATACTTGTCGGGTGGGCGGTTTAGTCCACTGGCAATTAAACGCACTCCGGCAATTTCAGCAGGTCTCGTTCCTGCTGATTTTTGGTTGCCGGAGTGCGTTTAATTCGCAAGTCAGTTGGAAAACTATGGCTTCACCCTCGGCCAGACTTCGTCAATGAAGCGCTGCCGAGGTTTTTTCTTTTCCGCTTCCCGCTGAGCGTCCCATGCCCGCAGGCGCAGGAAACCCAGCATGTCCATCTCGTCAATTTCCTTCATCCGCCAGCCGTTTTTCATCAGTTCGTTATAGGTGGCGTAGACGTATTCCGGCAGCGTCAGGGTTCCTGCTCGATCTCCTTCAGGATCTGATCCGCTTCCTGCGTCACCGGAATCGTAGGGAAAGAATCCAGCACCTCTGTGGTCTGGGTCTGAACCGCCATCAGGGCCAGCGCGATATCGTGCATCAGCCGGTCGGCGGGATAATTGTCGTACACTTCATCCGGGGTGAACTGGTTATTGAAAAGGATGCAGAACCATTTCACCATGGTGTCCAAAGCGTCTGTCACCGTCATCTGTTCCTCAGCGATGTCTTTGCCTTCCACGGCATCCTGGGACAGGCGAACCAGTTTGCCATAGGTCTTCGCGGCAGGCTCCATTTCCCGCAGCGCCCTGCCGGAAACAAAGTCCATGGTGTATTTCTTTTCACCGAGAGTGCATGTGATCATGAATAATTCCTCCATCACAGAATGAAAAGCCGCCGCACAGCGCTATGCCATACCATATAAAAAACGGGACCATTCGTGATGAATAATCCCTTGTAATTATCCTCGGCGCATTCGTCTACATAATCAGAGACCGCAATGTATGTCTCTGTCTTGAAACGATCAAATACATAATCCGTGAATGAACGATTCCGATCATTGTTTTTCCCTTTGCTCTATCATGGTTCTGCCCGAACAATTAGGCTTGAGAGGTTGTCAACGCTTGATACATTTTCATAAGTTCTGCAACGCACTCGGATTCACTGTTGAGCTTTCCCCAGAAGCCGTACGCTTCCATAACTGCGCGGTCATTTTTCTGATGAGCTGTTCGCAGTTCAGGCGGCATAGTCCGCTCATCATACAGATCTGCCAGTGATGCAATAGGATATATTGCCCGAGCATCCAAAATACCTTGTGCAGTCTGTTCGATCTTTTCTCTCTGGGCATCGGTTGGCTTCGGCCACACAAAGTTGTTATAAACAAGATCCCCGCCATATCTGTAATCGCTCTTCATTCTGCCACACGTTATCCGCATCCACGCATTATGAACATTAGAAGTGAGAATGCCAAAGTGGTACAAAGTTGCATCCGGAACAATAAAGAGCAGATTACTCGCAATTATGTCTGGAGACATAAAGCCTATTGGAATGTATCTACGACGTTCTGAAGATACTTGTGGTATCACAAGATAATTTGTTTCTGGTTGAGCATCAACAGCAAAAAGTGTTGGTGTACTTGCAGTACGCCTTGTGGTTGCAGCAGGGCTAGCTAACCTATCTGCGCGTACCTTATCAACACGTTCCATGACTTTTCGGCAGGAGCGCAATTCACTGATATCAGCGCCTCTAAGCCATAAACAATAGCGCTCGCCACCATTGATGAATTCATCAGATCCAATATATGGCTTAATCCACTTTTCACACAAAGGGTTATCTGCTATAAACTCTGGACGCTCTTCGGCTGTAACAGTGAACGCAGAGGAGCGTGGCAAACTGCCAACACGAATTTTGGGTACATCAGAAATGGGCAAACTTCTCCGATCAATACAAATATCAGGCGCATCAATCAAATATGCATTTATGTTCTTACAGGAAATTGATGATAACCCACGGAAAAGAGTTGGTTGCCTATGCAACTTTTGATCAGAAAAGCCTACAACTACCACGTGAACATGAGCTTTATCAGTGGCTTCGCTATCCCAAACGAATGTCTGCCATGCAAAATCAATTTTATGATCCATTTCAAAAATCTGCTTCCAGAGGACTCCAATCGAAACGCCCTGACAGATGGAGTTTGTCGCTACAAAGGCTGTACGAATAGCAGTACCCTTCATGAATAATGCCGCTTTATAGAACCAGCAAATCACATAGTCGCTCTTATCAGTTTTGATCTCTCCGAACACATATTCCATATCGGATTTCTGAGCATCGCTTCTAACATTATGCCCTACAAACGGTGGGTTGCCCATAATATATGACAGCTCTGTCTTTGGCACAATCGATCCCCAGTTAAGCCTGAGAGCATTGCCTTCAACAATCGTAGCATTGGTTTTGAGGGGAAGAAATTCCAGCGTCATATGGACGATGTCTTCGGTTTCCTTCATCATCTGACTCTCGGCAATCCAAAGAGCCGTTTTAGCAACAGTGACAGCAAAATCGTTTATTTCTATACCATAAAACTTAGAAATGGATACTTTGATCGGATTGATGGCCTCACCCATGGAGATCTGACCACCAGTTTCGATAGAGATTACCTCATTCTCCAGTCTGCGGAGACACAGATATGTTTCCGTAAGGAAATTACCCGAACCAGCAGCCGGATCAAGGAATTTCAATGATGCCAGTTTGTCGTGGAACAGAGCAAGCTGTCTTTTCTGCTCCCGAGGAACAGCAATTGCTTTGATTGCGGCAAGCTCTGATTTCAGATCATCCAGAAAAAGCGGATCTATGACCTTGTGGATGTTTTCGATGGAAGTATAATGCATACCGCCAGACCGCCGGGTCTCTGGATTCAGCGTGGATTCAAATACTGCTCCGAATATGGTAGGACTAATCTCTGACCAGTTGAACTCTGAAGAGCGAACCAATACATCTTTGATAATATCCGTAATCCGAGGAATGACAATGTTTTCATCCTGAAACAGTCCACCGTTGACATACGGGAATGCTGCCAGATCATCAGAAAGGTATAGATCTTCACGCTGATCGTACGGTGTATCAAGCACCTTAAACAGATCAATGAGTGCCCGGCGGATATCTTTCGGCTCATATTGAGAAATATATTGACTGAAGGCATCCGGAGCACCAAACAGCCCGGCATCCTCCGCGTAGAGACAAAAAACTAGTCGGACGCAGAGAATGTTCAGCGACCGCTGGGTATGCTTTGCCATCGGATCATTGTATTGTTCGAGAAAGCGATCATGGATTCTCCCGACCAGTTCCCCGGCCTTCAGGGAGAGTTCCATTTCTTTCTTCAGATTTTCATCTCTGGTATCAACAAGGAAGTTCAACCGCGTATACTCTTTTTCAAAGTCGGAGAGTTTTACAATTTCGGGTTCCGCATTCGGCTGATTCATATTATGAATACGGAACTCTTGGAAATTACACACAACAATCCAACGTGGATTCATGTTGTGCGGTAGTAATCCAGCATATCGCCGCGCCTGCTGGAAGGGGGTCAGCATACTACCATCGCTCTGACGATACCCTTTGGAGAGATCCACATCAAAGCTTTTCTGTTCGATTAGAACAGAGGTGCTGTGGATATACCCATCTATAAAAATCGTCGTGTTGGTCTGGTCATTTTTGACTTTATATTCAAAGGAGATGGCTTTCTCCGGATCTTCGACACCAAAGACTTTCTGAAGCAGCTGCCGCCAGAAATTCTGTGCATCTTGTTTCTCGTCACCATGTCCAGTCCAGTCCGCAACAAACTGCTTCGCGGCTGCCCGCTGCTGTACAGTGTCCATGCCGTCACCTCCTTGCGACAAATCCCTTACATTATACGATTTTCGAGGCATTCAGGCAAGGAAATATCATAGCCATAAATGATATCCTTAATCCCCCAGCTATGCTGGGGAGAACGGAATGAGCAGAAGCGAGCAGTTGGATAGAAAAGCCTCCTATGGTAATATCGGAATGGTGTCAGAAGCCAATTCCAATACCATAGGAGGCATCCAAGATGGACGAACAAAGCATATCACATACGCGATGGAAATGCCAGTACCATATAGTATTCATCCCCAAATATCGGAGGAAGGTGATATATCGTAAATTACTTCTGAGTTTTTATCATCCTTTCCGAGGAGATCATCAATAACGCCAGTATATCCTGTTAGAACCGTTGATTCAGCAGGTGTTCCGATCAGTCCTATTGTTTCCTCTTGAATCTATCCCGCTTCATTTTGCGCTGTTTCCCGCGTGAAAGCCCCGTCCTGCGCTTTATCTCTGCAAGATTTACATTTTCCAGGGAGAAATGCTCACCCTGTTCAGCTTTCATAAACTGCCCACAAAATTCTTCTAAGCTGGTTATATATATATTGAGTTTAGAATACCGTTCGTTACACTCCCGAAGTGGGAATGACTTCCTAAGGTCAGTCATTCCCCTTCGAGGACTGCAACTGTAACCCCAGCCCCAAAAAAGATGGCGGCGGAGGGGTATATGATCAGCTCCTCCGGTGGGTGGAAGGGCTTAAAAGCCCGCCCTTCCACCCCTACGGTGCCAATGCGACAACAGCCCGCCGTCCTAAAGCAAGATTTCATGTGTTTTCACGATATTTCGTGATTTTTCACGAAATTTCATCTTACTTCCCTGTTGACTTTGTGATATGATATGATCAGCAAGATAGATGTAAGATTCAGGAATTTCTGGGTAACCCTGTATTCCTAAAAAAATATTTTTCAGAATGGACCGAAATGAGCCGAAATGGACCGAAATGGACCGAGACGAGACCCCTTGACTTATGGTATGATACACTTGCAAAAATAGTGAGTGACCCCGGAAGATTCCGGGGTTTTTGCGTGGAGGGGAGAAATCATTCAATTTGAACTCAAAATTCTTTGAACTCAAAAAGCCGGTAAGGATTGGGGAAAATCAAATTCGCACTCGTAAATCTTCGCACTCGTAAATCGGGCAAGGAGGGAAAACCAAATTCTCACTCAAAATTCTTCGCACTCAAAAAGCAGGCAAGGAGAAAGGGAAAAACCAAAATTGCACTCGTAAATCTTTTCACTCGTAAATCACGAAAGGATCGGAGGGGAAATCGTCCGGATGCCCTCAGTCAGACTCGAGCCACAGGAAATGAAGGTCGGATTCCTGCAGTTCCCGGTCTGCGGTTACTTCCCTGGTCTCGCCCGGATAGAGCGTGAACCAGTTATCTGAGAAGCGGGCGTCGCCCGCCTGGAGCTCCACGCCCATGCAGAAGGCATCCGTGGTCAGGGTGATCTGTTTGCCCTCGCAGCGGACGATAATCTTTGGCTGTTCAAAGGGGAAATACTTCGGCAGCGTATCAAGCGCTTCATTCTCGCTGACAATCCTGCCGCTTTCATCCCGGAGGAGCACCTGCACCACCGGGGGAATCCCCTGCTCCGCCTGGACCGACCCGGCGCGGACGCTGCTCAGGGGAGGGCAGGAGACGGTCCATTCCTTTTCCCACAACCGGCGCCCCTTCGGATCACGGGCGATGCATTCGACCGTTCCCCGGAAGGCCCGGCGCTGTTCACTGGCGACAAAAACGGCATACCCGCCGGTTTCCGGAGCAAGGCTGACCGCGACCGGCGCGAAAAACCGCCTGGCCGCGTACTGCAGCGCCTTCCACCGGCCTGCCGAGTCGATGCTGGCCCAGCTGGCGACCGGCCAGCAGTCGTTGATCTGCCAGTAGATGGCGCCCATGCAACGGCCCCGGTTCCGCCGCCAGTGCTCCACGCCCGCCCGGACGGCTTCGGCCTGCAGCCACTGGCTGGCATGAACCAGCTTTTCCATGGAGAAGGGATAGCGGAGCGTCTGCGCCAGATAATACAGCATAGTGGCATTGCCGGAAGCACATTTCTGGTGACTCTCCATGACCCGGGAGAACGGATTCATGTCACGGTCCCTGTGGACAAAGGTTCGGAGCGTATCCATGCAGGGGAAGGATTCAAACCCGAACTCCGAGCAGAACCGGGGAAACCGCTCCGTAAAATCGGAGAACGGCCTCCGGCCGTGCCAGACGGACCAGTCATGCACATCCCCGCGGTCCAAGCTGTTGGGATCGTCAAAGCCGCCGCCCGAGGAAGGGGAGGACGGCCAGTAGAAGGTATCGGGAGCCTCCCGGAGGCAGATCTCCTTCAGGAGAACTTCAAACTGCTCCAGATAATCCCTTTTCAGGAATTCCGGCTGTTTCCTGACGCCCTCCCAGTCCAGCCAGGCCGTTTCCATCTCGTTGTTGCCGCACAGCAGCCCCAGGGACGCGTGATGCCGGAAACGGCGGATGTTGTCCTCCGCCTCCCGGGTGATGCTCTCCCGGAACGCATCCGTCAGCCTGTAGGTATTGCAAGCGAACATCAGATCCTGCCAGACGACAAGCCCCAGCTCATCACAAAGATCGTAGAAACCCTCTTCCGGATAAATACCGCCGCCCCAGATCCGGACGGTATTGAAATGGCAGTCGGCGCAATCCCGCAGAAGCCTGGCTGTCTTTTCCCGGCCGGTCCGGGTCAGGAGGCTGTCCTCCGGGATATAATCGCCGCCCATGGCGAAAAAATCCACGCCGTTGCAGCAGAGGGAGAAGGATTCTCCCCACTGATCCGGTTTCCTGGTGACGGTCATCGTGCGAAGGCCCAGGCGCAACTGGGTTTCATCCTCTGCCTGACCGCCGGAGAAAGCCCGGACATTCAGGGTATAGAGCGGATGCTCTCCCAGCCCGTTCGGCCACCACAGGCGGGGCTCACGGACTTTCAGCCGGAGCGTTTCTCCGCCGGTTCCCTCCGCCGTGGTCACCGTCCGGCCTTCGGGATCGGTCAGCCGCAGGGAAACCTGCCGGGCATCCGTCACCGCGAGGACTTCCAGGATCACTTCGTCCAGGCTGTGCACCTGACGCACCCGGATATCCTCCAGCCGGTTATCGAAAAACTCGATCGCCGCCTCCCGCCAGATTCCGGCGTCCGGCAGACGGGGCCCCCAGTCCCACCCGAACATATAATGAGCCTTCCGCAGGAAGCCGGTTCCGGGCAGTTCACTTCCGCCGGGATACGACACATCCGGGTTTTCTTCCGCGGCTTTTTCCGCAAAAACCTGGGCGGAAGAGAAAACGACCCGGAGGGTGTTCTCTCCTTCCCGCAGCATTTCCCGAACGGGAATCCGCCAGGTTCTGTGCATGTTGTCGGCGCGGGCGACCGTTTCCCCATTCAGCACAACGGCGGCAAGGGTATCCAGCCCGTGGAATACCAGCTCCGCACGGGCATGGGCAAGCTGTTCCGTCGATACCTCAAAGGTACGCTCAAAGCGCCATTCCCGCCGCAGGACCTCACAGGCCGCCTGCTCATTCATGCCGTCGAAAGGATTATCGATCTCCCCGCTGTCCAGCAGCGTTTTCAGCACGGTGCCCGGAACCACCGCCGGGAAGGACCGTCCGTCCTCCCCGGTCAGGATCCAGCTCCCGCATAAATTCAGTTTTTCCATTTGATTTCAGCTTTCTCCCTCATAGGGAATTTCCGACTCCCGGTAGACCGGCTGACCGCCGACCACCAGCCGGCCGAAGGGTTTCTGTTCCCCGGCGCAGCGCTCCAGCAGGGCTTTCACCGCCAGCTCGATCATGCTGTTCTGATCGATGCGGAAAGTACTCAGCGGGATATCGTTATCACTGCCCGGGGGATAATCGTCAAAGCCGGTGATGGAAATGTCTTCCGGCACCCTGTAGCCATTTTCCTGCAGCTGGCCGATGATCATCCGGGCGGTAATATCGCAGTTGCAGACAAACGCCGTCGGGAGTTCCTCCGGCAGCGCCGGCTTCACCAGGCCGCCTGTCAGTTCCCGGTCCGAAAGAATCCAGTCATTGCGGATCTCCAGATCATTGACCAGCATGGCCCGCATATAGCCCAGAAAACGGTCCATGATGCTGCTGGTCGCCTTTCTGTTCCCGACAAAGCCGATCTTCCGGTGGCCCAGCCGGATCAGATGGCTGGTCAGCCGGTAGGCACCGTAGCTGTTGTCGCCCGCCACGGCGTCGGCGTTGGCCTGTTCATCGTAAAAATCCAGGAAAACAACAGGCGGCCCGGCCTGGGCGATCTTCCTGTAATAGGCTTTTGTCGGCTCGCCCAGCAGGATCAGCCCGTCCACATGCTTCGCGGTGAGCAGGTTGGGCAGGCTCAGCGCCTGCTCGTTTTCCGGGTCCAGAATCTCCAGCAGCCCGAAATGCCCCAGATCGGCAAGCTTTTTGATCAGGCGCTTGTAAATATCGGCATAGAAGGAATCCGGCTCAAAATACCTGTCCGGAATCAGGATTCCGACTTCCAGATGTTCCATCAGCGGCAGCCGGCTGCTGTGGGGATATTCGTATCCCATCTCGGAAGCTTTCTTCAGGATTTTCATGCGCAGCTCATCGCTCATGCCGGGCTTTCCCGCCATGGCTTTCGATACGGTAACCGCGCTCGTGCCCAGTTCCAGGGCGATATCCCGCATGGTCGGCCGTTTCACAGACATCACCAGCTCCTCTGTTCCCCATATTGATTCCTGTTAACGGGAATGATAACCCAAAAATGGTTTTTGTCAAATCAGCCCTTGACCGAGCCGCTGGCCAGCCCGGCGTAGACCTGTTTCTGGAAAATCAGGAAAACGATCAGGCTGGGAATCAGCGTCAGCAGCACGCCGGCGCAGATGATGTTATAAGAGCTTTTGAACGGACCGGAGAAGGAATACAGGGCGGTGGAAATGGTACGCCAGGAATTGGACTGGAGGTACAGGTTGGCGTTGTAGTATTCATTGTAGACCCCGACGCCTTTCAGCACGGCTACCGTGATAATCGCCGGTTTCGTCAGGGGAAGCAGAATGCGGAAAAACACACCGAAATAGGTGCAGCCTTCCAGGACCGCCGATTCATCCAGCGCACCGTCCAGGTTTTCAAAATACTGGAGGAAGATATAGATGGAGATGACATCCGTTCCGCTCATCAGCACCATGTACCCGAAAATCGAGTTCAGGAAACCGAGATCCTTCATGATCTGGTAGGTCGTCACCTGCATCGCGATGCCGGGAATCAGCGTGGCGATCATGAACATATTCCGGATCAGCCCGTTGCCGGGAAAACGGAACCGGTTCAGGACATAGGCCAGCATGGACCCCATCATGACGGAAACGGTCACCACCACAACCACGACTGAAGCGGAGGTCAGAAACGCGCGAAGCATTTCCCCCTCTGTCCAGACCTGGACATAGTTGCCGAAATTCAGCCAGTTCTGCGGCAGGGTCATGGCGCTGGTTGTCGCGTATTCTTCCGCGGTTTTGAAGGAAGTGGTAAAGGAGGACCAGATCGGCAGCAGCGCGATAAAGCAGGCCAGCAGCAGCGCCAGATATTCCAGCGTTTTGATGACCGTCCGCTTGATGCGCGCGTTTCTGTTCGTGTCCCTGACAGCGATGGTAACATTGGACATGCCGGTTCCTCCTTTCTCACCAGAGTGCCTTGGCTTTATTGGCCTTGGCGTTGAACGTGTTTTCGGAATCCTTCATCACATACCGGAAGAACAGCCGCTGCAGCGCGGTAAACAGCAGGATCAGCGCCATCAGCACCATCGCCATCGCGCAGGCCTGTCCGACCTTCTGGGACACATGAGCCATCTGGTGTATCTTGATGAAGAAGGTCGCCGTGCCGTTCGCGCCCATGCTGCCCACCACGTAGGCCGGTTCAAAGGCGGAGAGGGATCCGGTGATGGAAAGAATCAGATTCAGCATGAAGACGGTTTTGATTCCCGGAAGGATAATCGCCTTGAACTGCTGCCAGCGGTTGGCGCCGTCAATGGTCGCCGCCTCGTAAAGCGTGGGGTCAATGGACGCGATGGCGCCGATGAACAGAACCATATTCTGCCCGCAGTATTTCCAGAGGCTGGTAAACACCAGCGACCAGTTGTTGACGCTCTGATCCCGCAGCCAATAGGGCAGGCTCTCCAGCGGAATGCCGACGGCCTGCAGAACGGAATCCAGCACAAACCCCCGGGTATAGAAGTACTTGAAAATATACCCGATCGCGATCCCGTTGACCAGGAAGGGGAAGAACAGGATCGCCTTGCAGATTCCCGCGCCGCGGATTCTTTCCAGGCTCAGAATCGAGGCGAAGAAGAGCGCCAGCGCCAGCTGGACCACCGCGCCGGCCATATAGTACAGGCTCAGCAGCATCGCATCGACATACTCGGATTTTGTGAAAATCTTCAGGTAGTTGTCCAGGCCCACGAACCCCTTGTTCTTCGTATAGCTCATATTGTAGAAGCTGAACTGGATCATCTTCGCAAAGGGAACATAGGTGAACAGAAGCAGCAGAAACATGGGAACAAAGGCAAAGAGGACAATCACCAGCACTTTCTGCCAGTTGACGCGCTTCCTCCTCAGGTCCGGCTGGACGGTACGGGCTATACTCACGGCGTAAGGCACCTCCCGGGTGTCAGGTTGTTTTACACAAGAAGGCGGGGCCAGGAGCTGATCCCGAGGCCCCGCCTTGGAGAATGACGGTTACTGTTCAGTAGGGTTATTTGACTTCGACCTTCAGGGCAGCCTGCGCTTCGCTCCACGCGGCGTTCCAGTCAGCCATGATTTCATCGAAATCCTTGTCATGGTTGAAGCCGTGCTCGATGATCTCCTGCACCTTGGTGTTGCCGCCGGCGTTCAGGTTCAGTTCGGACTCGGCATTCAGCTCGTTCAGAAGGGTTTCCTCTCCGGGCAGCGCATCCGCGTCAGACAGCATGGCGATGCCGTCGAAAGCCGCGTACAGATCCGGATACTCGCCGTTCTTGTCGATCGGTACGCCGCCTTCGCTGTAAGCGAAGCCGCTCTCATGGGTCAGCCACTTCAGATAGTACATGGAAGCCAGTTTCTCTTCGTAGGAAGCCTGGACGTTGATCGCGAAGTTGTAGTCGCCGCCGGCGGGAGCATACTGCTTTCCGTCGATGGTGATGGGGAAGGCCATGTAGCCGACATCTTCCGGATGCTCTCCGCCTTCGGCGTCACGCATCTGGGTGAAAGCCCAGGAACCCAGCACCATGGAAGCGATCTGGCCGTTGTTCAGCATCGGCTTGCAGCCTTCCCAGTCGGTGGTGGTGTAGTC
>CAMVEB010000065.1 GCA_947166385.1 uncultured Clostridia bacterium
TTTTTGATTCAAAGAATTCTTCTTTTCGTGTTATTTTAACCGTTTTGATACCTGTCAGGGCCTGATGAATCCATTTATTCCTGATAATCTGCGCTTTATTGGCATTTTCTCCGCTTTTCCGTACAACAGGCCTTACCATCCAGGTCAGGATCAGAAAAACGGACAGGGTCACACAAAAAACCAATAAGGACAACTTCCAGTCAATTATAAAAACGGCAACGAATAAGAATACACTAACAATTCCTTCTGTAAGGATTTTAAGAACGCTGTCAAATGTTGCATATACTTTTCCCACATCATCCAGTAGTCTCTTGTATATTTCAGAAGAGTGATTTGAAAAGAAAAACGAATAATTTTTTTTCAGGTATTTATGAAATACATCTTTTCTGATTTCATATTGAAACATTAATGCATAATCAGCATGGTAACGTGTTTTTATCAACAGGATCCAATTCTTAACGACAAATACAATCAACAATAATAAAAGACATAATGCAATAAATCCCTGATAAGTATGGATACCCAAAAAAGAGCAAATAAAGGAGGCATACTGATTGGTATGCATGAATTCTTTATCAAGAATCGCCGATATCGTTGGCAGCACGGCAGAAACGCCGCATACTTCCAGGCAAGCACAAACAATCATTAACAAAAGCAATTTTGCAATATGTTTTTGATGCCGCATCCGCATCACAATACGGATATTCTTCCATAGTTCCTTCATGCGAAATTACCTTCTTGATTCATATTCCCTGTCAACGGTTTATTGCTGTATATACACTTTTCGCCGCGCCAGGTTCCATATTACAGTTTATCCGGTAAAAACGCACCTGCTCGCTCAAATCAATATACAGTTTCATTACAGCAGTCGCAAACGATCTGCGAACACACCAGTTCTCTTTCAGCAACTGCATTGCGGCTTCCAGTGGTTTTATCTGTTCCACCTTATTTACAGGAGATTTATTGAGAAAACAAATTGCCTTCATAGGGACCCTCCGGTTTTCCTGATATCCCTCTTTTCCGCAAAAAGGAGTGCCGTAGCCGTAAAAAATGCCGTCATCTCTGCACCTGCGGATAATTGTATTATCACCATTTACGATGGTAGCGTCATTGTATGTTTTCAACCAGATTCCTGCATGTGTACTTTTCCCGCCGCCAGGTTCAGCGGTAAAGGCATAACCTTCTTCATTTTTATTAATCAATACACTGTGAAGCCAGATAGCATCGAACATATGAAGCTTTCCATAAAGCTCGTAATGAATAGCATCGTATTCGGCTTCAGGCAATGAAATCTCTTCACCGTCAAACTGTCGCTTATAATCTATTGAATACTGCATCCTTTTTTCTGTGACAGAAAGGATGATGCCTGTATTGTTTTCCTCTGTTGTAATATAATCAGTGCATTTGTCAATAACGTAAGGATACTTGTTATCGATTGAAACAATAAGATCTGCAATATTGATATTAAACATGCTTTTACACTCCCAGATCTTTTAATAACTGTTTATGACTGTTCAGTTCTTTCATAGAGAGAGATCCTCGGTTACTTTTTTTCAACAACTTATATGTTCCGACAATCCCCCAACGGAAAAGCTGATATACCCATGCAAACGGTCTGAGGATGGGAATTTTCTTTGCAATCGGAATATGAGTGGTAGCATAGTCGTCAATGGTTCTAATGGTTCTGAATAAGCCTTGCCTGTAATAATTGCCTACGATATGGGTGGCTTCTTTCCCTTCTGAAGATATACCGAAATTATCGCATGAGAATATGTAATGAAGCAACTTTTCACAGAGTTCACCTTTCACATCAATACACCAGGAAATACGATCTTTTCTCAAGCCTAAATACATCTGTGCTGTTTTTGTCATCACCTTGGCAAGCTGCTCAAGTCCACATTTCTGTGCCAATTCTGAAAAAGTATTTCTCCAGGTGCTATCGTTCAGAAACCGATCCGCATATATGATCCAGTCAATATACTGCCTGAATCCCATCCCTTCATATAAATGATGTTTCATATGTCCCAGGAGCACCAGTCCATATACCGCATCCGGAAGGACATAAAATTTCTTTCCATCAATATTCCTGGTAATGCAGTTCCTGCATCCTTCATAAAGGATTTCATCTTCCGCTTTGTCAAAACTTGAATTGTTATCGCTGAAATATCGGTGACACTCATATTCTATTCCCTGCTTATGAAATTCAAGATGCCTGATTAGGTCTCGTCCCCGTTCATATCCTTTGTTTTCAAGTATCTTGCAGCATTCATCAAATTTTTCCGGCGGCACAAGGAAATCAATATCTCCGATCTGGCGAAGCAGTGGATCTGGATAGTACCAAGCTGAAGCCATCCCTTTGAGAAACACTGGTTTTATATTATGCTCGCCAAGAATATCGCATAATGAAACCTGCGCCGCAAGCATTCTCAGGCTCTTCTGATAATCTGCAAGGGCTCCTTTTGACCATTTTTTCCTGGTAGCTGAATCCTCTTTGCAGAATTCATTTATTTTGCCGGACAAGAAACCTACCAATGAGTATCTTACAGCTTCCTGATATCTTTCTTCATCGGTAATTCCTTCTTCTCCTGAAAAAGGTTCATTCCATAAGACCGTCCTGATCATGGAAAGAAGTGTTTTTTGCAGGGCGTTCATTGTTTTCCTCCGTTTACTCTCTTTCTAAACAGTTTTCTCCTGATCCGCCTGGAAACTTTCCAGAAAATATGATTACTTCCCTGATAACTTGCATATAATGAATTATATACAATTGAATAAAGAGATAAAATACAAAACAGCAAAGAATTCTTCTCTATGGCTTTTCCGCTTCTGTAAATCTGCTTCGCATACGCATACACATTCTTCTCCGGGACAAATTCAGCATGCCTGTCCCGGTCGCCTTTGATCAGGTATCCCCCGGAAAGCACTCTGTGTATCCTATGCATTACAAGGCTTGAACTGTATCCGCTCCTGAAGAGCACAATATCTCCCTTGGAGAATTGATTGCTTTCATAAAAAGCCGCCTGGTCTTCTGCAGGTCTCAAAAAAGGCAACATGCTTCCTGTTTTGGGAGAAACCACGATATACCCGGCCTCTTTTATTTTGTCCAGAAGTAAACTACTCACGCTTGTACAGAGAGATTGACGGAGAGATGGACTTAAGGTAATCTCCTTTAATTCATTGCACCCTGTAATCATATTTTTGATGGTGGATTTGCTTTTGATTGAAGATGCATAAGCTGTAAATTCTGATCCATCCACACGATCTGTGTTCACGGAATGCAGATTAAGATTGTGGATTTTTCTGCAGCCAAAGAACATTTCCTCAAAGCTGATCCCGTTCCTTGTATCGATCCGGGACAGGCCATGAATCTTTCGTAAAGCTGTACAATGATCAAACATCTGGTCAAATTCCCGGCAGGATGAAGTGTCCCAATTAGAGATGTCGATTTCCTTCAGTTTTCTGCAATCATTGAAAATGCCGTCAAATGTAATCACGGAATGGGTATCCCATTTCTTCACATCCAGTTTTTTCAGACGGAAACAGTCTGCAAAAGTATGCCTGAAATTCGTCACATGCGAGACATCCCAGTCCTTTACATCCACTTTTCCAAGTCTTCCGCAGCCATAGAACATATAGGCAAGATCCGTTGCATTTGACATATTCCATCCGGTTATGTTCAGTCTCTTAAGTTTTGCATTGCCGATCTGGTTGTATCCGCAACAGAACATTCCACGGAAATTTGTGACAGCTGAAACATCCCATTTTGAAAGATCAAGTTTCTGTAATGATATGCAATGATAGAAAACGTAGCTCATATCCGTTACATGACGGGTATCGAAAACTTCTCCAAGGCCGCTGATTCTTTCAAGCACCGTAAAGTTTGCAAACATTTTCCTGATGCTGGTATTTGCCAGGATTTTGCCTGACCCGTTTCCTGCTATGACAATCTTTTTGCTGCCGTTCAGAAGATGAGCTGTAATACTGCCATCCTGTTTTTCCGATATATCCCAGGACCGTTCTGATTCGGGGCATACCGATGGCGGAAAACTGTTAGCTAAAACGATTTCTTCTATTTGATTTTTATCAAAATCCTTATCTGCGCACCATTTATCTTCCGGCATCAGCAAAGGATAATTGCCCGTTTGAATCATTATTGACGGCCATCCTCATTTATTTGTGCTTTTTACTGAATTCTTCCATGATCATGTCAACATCCCCGATCAAAAGCAATGCGGCCATGCGCTGCCCCCGGGGAGTAAGCGGATACTGCATGATCGGGATCTGGCGCAGAAGGTCTATCTGAACAAGTGCGGAGATGATCTCCCTTTTATGCTCATCGGGATAATTTGTTTTATTAATCAGGCTTTTTGTGAATGCGATTATTGATCTTATATAATATACATAAATGGCTTTTCTGTTTTTTTCATCCTCGAAATGGTTGATATAGAATTTTGCAATTTCCGACATTGTTTCTGCAGCGTTGCGGTCAAACTGATGAGATAATGAATCGTCATGATTCCTGTATTTATAAACTGTAGACGGAATAAATTTAATAGATCCTACAAATTCCAGCAGAGAAATCAAAAACAACGTATCTTCGCCGTAATTGCATCCTTCAACAAAATAATTATGAATCACTTTTTTTCTGATTAGTTTTCCCCAGACGACATTAATCAGTCCGGAGTCCAGGTATTCAAAAAAGTCTGAACTGATTTCGCTGAGATGATAGATTGTTTTTTCCTTCTCTATTTTTTTTCTCGCTATTGTTTCGTGCCATAACTCAAAATTGCAAATGACCAAATCAGCATCGCCAGCTTCTCCCAGCATTGTTTCGAAAGCTTCTTCGTAATATATATCATCATTGTCAAGAAAAGCAATCCATTCACCCGTTGCCAGATCCAGTCCAGTATTTCTCGCATGGGAAACACCTTTATTGCCTTTATGAACAACATAAATCCTGTCATCTTTCGCGGCATAATAATCAATGATCTCTCCTGTGCGATCTGTCGAGCCGTCATCCACAGCAATCAATTCCCAGTTTCCATAAGTCTGTGCGAGAATACTTTCGATCGCTTCGGCTATATATTTTTCGCTGTTATATGCCGGCATAATTACACTAATTTTTGGATTTTTCTCCATATTGTCTCCTCCTGACGATTATTGTTTTGAAATGATGTTGTATATTTCCATGTATCGTTTGCTGTTAGTATCTCTGTCAAAACTGAGTAATGCGAAGGCTCTTGCACTTTTGCCCATGAATGTTGCTTTTTCAGGATGATCAAAGATATCGCAAATATAATGCGCTAACAAATAAGGTGCGTCGGCGGGGTACAGGAATCCATTCTTTTTATGTTCAATGAAGCAATTTGTGCCCCCGACATCTGAAGCAACAATCGGCATCCCGAGGAGCATTGCTTCACCAATGGAATTCGATGAATTTTCAATTGAGGAAGACGATACGGCAACATTGGCGCGCAGATACTGGCCGCACATTTTTTCTTCGCCAAGAAATCCTGTAAACTCAACGTGTTCCTCCAGATTGTATTCTTTGATTAATCTGGCAATGTAGGAGGGATAAGCCATTTCCATACACTTTTCCTTGAGTGTTGCAGGCAACGCCGGCTTTTTCCCTGTTGTGTACAGTTTTGCTTCCGGAAATTTCCTTAAAATAAGCGGCATGGCTTCAAGCATCATATGGAAACCTTTGAATGGAGCATGTGACTGGCTGACAAAAATGCTGTATTTTTCACATTGACGGTATTCCCATTGTCTTTCGTAAAAGGCACTTCGCAGCGATTCACTGCATTTATAATAATTTACAGATGGATTGATCTGTGTGACACAGGCATAATCCCAGTCAGTTCTGCCTGCAACATGTTTTACCTTCTGGAGGGCTTCAATCTCATAGGTGCCCTGTAAGGCCATGTCGTCTCTTTGATTCTGCAAACTGACTTTATACTTGTATTCTCCCGGGGATTCTGACTGAATAACGTCAACAGGGAGATAACAGAAGAAGTGAAATTTACTGCAAATGGATGATAAACCCTGTATGTTGATAATGACTCTCTCCAGCATCCCTGTCTGTTCCGCCGCATTTACCATATCCAGGGACATCTTTTTCTCTGTTCCCCATATATGGATAATATCAGGATTGCTTGAAAGTATGATTTCTTTTAAAGCATCTGTAAGATCATCTGTCCGTTTCAGTGTGTAAACTTCCGTACCATTGACAGTATCTTTTCTCCAGGTTGAACACTCTTTGGCAGGACAGCAAATATCGATGTGGATATGCTTTTTTAATCCTGAAAACAGTCCTGTTATCCATCCACCTTTGGGATTTTTCTTTTCATGAAAATAATCTGCAAATTCCGGAAGCATGATAGGACACAGCCATAAAGCTTTCACTTATGCTCATCTCCTCAATTATACTTTCAGTATTTTTCAAAAGATGAAGGTATAGGCAGCTTTTGTTCCAGACAAGACTTGATGATCCGCATTTGCTCCGGATAACCTTCCTCTTTTGCAGATTCATTGATACAAATCATACTGGTATTTGGATCCAGAATCAGATCCGCAAGATCTGCTGAGGCTGTATCCCTGAAATACCTTCCTTTGGGATAGAATGGAACAAATTTTCCTTTCACAAGCTGATAATCCCTGACAACACTATTAGTGAGATCAGATATGGATCGGAATTTGTGCATACTTGATATATAAAGCGGCATCGCATACATTTTCCAGACTTCTTCAAAGCTGCTTTTTAAAAAAGCATATGCAAGATGGGATTCTTTAAACCCAGGGAACTTTGCAAAAGACCTGAGCTTGTTATTGTCCTCTTTTACTTTCTCCGGATAAGCAGAAGAAAACAACAAATCTTCAGAACCGGGCAGAATGTTCTTCATACTGAAATGTCTGTTGATGAACATCAGATTATTCAGCATAATGTGTGCAAAATCGCCGTCAAACTGTTCCGTGATCGGTCTGAGCCAAAGATAATCCTTTGGCAGTCCTTCATCAGAAAAGAAGTCTTCAGGGCATTGTTTGCCAAGAAAAAATATATCGTCTTCAGCGTAAATAAAATGCTCGCTTAATTCTTTTATCCTGTGAAGATTCAGGTTTAAGGGATTTGGATTGAATGTGGGGATAAACTCATTCGGCAGATAATCCTTGTGATTGATAATCTTAAGCTTTGGATGATCTGTAACAAGCCATTCAGGCGTATGTCCCCAGGTGATAAAAAAGACATACCTGATCCATGGCATATTCTTTTCCACACAACGGAACCAGTATCTCATTGTTCCATGATCCTGGTAAAATCCACTGTTTATACTTTTATGTTTTAAATATTTGTTTTTTTCTTCCAGCCAGGCGGGATCGCTTCCGTCCACCCATGGAATAACTAAATCAATATTGATCATCATACAAAACCGCCCGGACAGCTTGCTTGCCATCCGGGCCTCTCTCTTTTTTATTATTCTTCTTCAGCGTTTGAGAAATCGATCGCCAGAACTTCTTCATTTTCGAAATCGATGATCTCAGCCTTCGGGGCTTCATATACCATATGGTTTGCCTCCTTTCCGATCAACTAAATATATATTGATTTTATAAATCGGCGAAACATCCTGTTGTTTTCAAGCTGTCTAGAAACAAATCAATATCTCTTTTTGCGACATTCCTGGAAATGTTATATTCTGAAGCAAGGGCATCGACTAAATGATCTGAATCAATCCCTTCTTTAATCTTATTCCAAATATATACCCCGGTCGGATTCAGCTTAATCATGCCGTTAAATGTCTTCGTGGCATCTCCAACGGTGATGACGACAAATTCATCTCCAACCTGACGGATCTCATAGCCTTCACTAATCTTCATAATCATCCGCCTTTGAAAATTTACTTCAATTTATTATATACTCCAACAATCCAATTTGCAATAAAAAATCTTCATTTTCCAGAGCTTTTCCGACTAAATGCCAATATATGACAATTTTACTGCTCTCCAGAGCAGTTTTTGTTTGCTGGTTTTTCTTAACCAGACGTGCCCGTCACTATCTTTCTTCTCCGGTTCAGCATTTCCCTGCAGTTTGTTGCAGGAACCCTTCAGAAGACTATTTTCTTCACTGTGGTACTGTGGCCTTTGAAATATTCCCAGGCTTCATCCAGGGAAGGAGCAATCTTGCCATAGTGATGGGGGTGAAGATGATGATAAGGGTTAAGAAAGTGCAACCAATGAAGAACTATCTTCTGTATGTGGTTTTTGCAGATGGAGACAAACGCATATATAATTGCTATCCTTTATTGCAGTATCCCATTTTCAGTCGGTTGAAGGAAGAGGAATTTTTCAGGACTGTGCATGTGGATGAAATGGGAGTCGTTTGTTGGGACGATTCAACTGATCTGCCTCCGGATGAGTTATATAACAATTCTGAATCGGTAGAGAATATCATGAAAGTCAGTTAAGATGAAATGGATGGTTATCCGCGGCGAATCAGGCAATTCTTACCCCGGAAAGCCAGGCCTTATTTCAGGATCTGATCCGCCGAAATCCCCCGGGCCAGCAGGTCGGTGTCGTATTTCTTCTCTTCACTCTGCTTCAGCGCGTTTGCCGCCGTATCTTCCAGGCCGTTTTCATCGTCCAGCGTATCAAACACCTTGAATTCCATAATCACGGCGGTTCCTTGGGAATCCTTCGGTTCCATCACCACGTCATACCGGCCGTATCCGCTCTCCCGGTTGGATTTGATCACATAGTTCCGGGCGTTTTCGGCCAGCAGCCCCAGCACCAGCCCGTGATAAAATTTTTCGGGTTCCTCTTCCCCCGGTTTCTTCCCGCCGTCAAAATAGCTGATGGTTTCGCAAAGGATTTTGTTCAGATAGCGGGTCATGTCCCGGATGTCGCCCTGAAGCATACTCCGGGTAAACCTGGACAGACCGCTTGTTTTCGCGAACCACAGCCTGACCATTTCATGGAACATCAGAAAAATTTCATGGTTTGTCAGCTCCAGGTATAGATCTGCTCCGTGAGGTATTCGTTCCCCTCCATGAAAGTGGTCGTATGAACGACCTTCAGGTATCCGGAAGCCAGCAGCAGGCTCCAGATGGCTGCCGGGTTTGTGTCCAGCTGGTTGAAAATGACCTGTTCATCCACCGGAACCTGGATCGTTCCGCCTTTCAGCAGATCTTCAAAGAGATTCTTGATGTCCGGATCCGCGGTGCGCAGCAGCTTTCCGACCAGCCCGTTGCTGCTGGTGTTCGCCCAGTAGACACCGGTTTTTTTCTTATCCAGAAAATTCGTAACCGACCATGGATTATACATATCCGTCAACGGGCCAAAAGTAAACCCGTCATACCATCTCTTCACATCCTGCTTGTCTTTCTCGGTAAAGCCCTGTTCGTCCAGGGCATGAAAGACTTCTTCCTCGGTAAAACCGAAGCAATCAGCGTATTTATTGGAAGTTGTGGTCACCACATCCAGATTGTTCAGATCCGAGAAGATGGATTCTTTGCTGACCCGGGTGATCCCGGTCATGATGCCTCGCTCCAGGGAAGGATTCGTTTTGAAGGTGCTGTTGAACAGGGCCCGGGTATAAGCGACCATGTCATCCCAGAAACCGTTCAGCCAGGCTTCCTGCAGGGGTGTATCGTATTCGTCAAGGAATACCAGTACTTTTTTCCCATAATACCGCGACAACCATTCGCAAAGCTTTTTGACGGAAACAGCCGCTACATCATCCGTCATATCTCTTCGAACGGATCTGAAATACTCACGATCCGCATCGGTAAAGATTTCCTGCGTCATCATCCACGCGTACTGATTATATAAATCAGCAAGCAGCTGATTGAATCTGCTTTTTGTCAGCTCATATGTTTTCTGCTTTATATCCGCAAAGGTCAGGAAGATCACCGGCCATTTGCCCTGCTGCTCCCGCAGATCGGCGTTCTCCCAGACCTTCAGGCCTTCAAAGAGCTCTCCGCGGTTTTCAAATTTGTTGGAGAAGAAACAGTTCAGCATGGACATGTTCAGGGTTTTGCCAAAGCGCCGCGGACGGGTGATCAGGGTGACCGCATCGAGGCCGCGCCACCATTTCCAGATGAAATCCGTTTTATCCACATAGAAACCATTGCTGATTCGAATACTCTCAAAATCCTGAATGCCTGTTGCAATTTCTCTCTTCATGCTTTTCACGCTCCATGCTGATTCAGGCACAATCATATCAGTTTCCACCATGAAACACAACTCGTTCATATCTGCTGAAGATGCTTTCCTCTTTGGGAATGATATTACTCCTCCGTGGGAAATGATGATTTCTGTTACTTTGCGCCGTATGCACACATGCTGCCGAAATCGAAATCCGCGATGTTTATCACGGTTGCATTTCCCTGTAAATCCTGGTAGCTGTTCATACGAACGCATTGGCATAAAGGCAGGCAGTGATGTGCGAACGGTCGTTTTTGATGTCTGAACGGTTAATCTCTCTCCTGATTCTCTTTCAGCAGCTTGTTCAGCTTCCGAACCTGTTTTTTATAGCAAAGGTACATGACCAGCCATACAATCACATAGCCGACCAGCTCCGCTGCCAGCATGATCCAGAAAGATATGCTCCAGGGCTCAAACCATTTCAGCACAAAGCACGAAAGCAGCATTGTTCCCATTATAATCAGGAAATGGGTGACGGTAGCCCGGAGAAGGCTCCATTCTTCGACGTCATAAATTACTGCTGTACCCATGGCGATCGCGCCGGGAATACCGCCCAGCAGAATACCGGGGAGGGAACTTGCAAGCGTAAAGCTTTCACGTTGAAGAGTAAAGCAAAGGCCGATGATGCATCCGGCGATATACCCGAGGAGTCCCAGCAGCATTGCTTTCTTAGCCATTACAGTCACCCCCCTCTCTTTTTTCAAAATGCTTCAGCGTCTGCTGTATCGGCTGTATATACCGGCGGGCAACCCAGGTTTCGCTTCCGTCCTGAAACAGAACGCGGATGGTTCCCGTGTTGCTGAAATCAAAGCCGGAGACTTTCCGCAGATTCATGATTTCAAAACGGCTGATACGGACAAAATGTTCCCTGTCCAGTTTCTCTTCCAGCTCCTTCAGCGGCTGGCGAGATTCGTATCTGCCGTCCTTTGTGCAGAGAATCAGTTTCCTGTTCTCCGTATAAACCCGAATGATGTCATTTTGGGCAACAAAAACCAGAGTATCCCTTTGATATGCCGCGATCGGCAGATACTCATTCTCCAGGCAGTGCTCCAAAACACTGATTATTTTATCCGTTAATTCCGTTTGCCGGTCAGACCGGATGATAACTTCCGGTTTCCGGCAGGAAGGATCGATTTCCAGGCGGATGTCAGCCTTTCTGCCCAATCTCCATCACTCCGCTTGCTTTCCGTGATATCGCTTTATTATATGCGATTTCCGGCCGAAAGCAAACAGGAAAAAGCATCCTTCCCACGGCTCACGCATGAATCTTCCGGATAACTTTCTCGAGATAGTCATC
>CAMVEB010000066.1 GCA_947166385.1 uncultured Clostridia bacterium
GCTGTCCGGATCCTTGACAGCTTCCATGGGTCGCACCTCCTCTCAAAGGGTTTTCACATATATAGACGTACTTTAACAGAATATTATCGAATCGAACAAATCTTTTCCATAAAAAAATGATCCGGCCATGTATATCACAGCCGGATCCCAGCCTCAAACCTTATAATTCCGGAATTTTGAACAGGATTTCATTCCTGCTGTCCATTTCTTTCATGTGGTTATCGTTTTCAATCATAATATCCCGAAGCATCCATAATCCATCCGGCATCGTCACAAAACTCCCGCCGACATTCTCGATTTTTCCTTGATCCGCCTGGATATTCAGGTCTTCCGGGTTGATTATCAACTCTGTTTGGCCGAGTTCGTGGCCTTCTTCATCAAACCAGAGGAACACCCTCGGATGGTCGATACTGAACGATTTCTGGGTGGTATTCAGTTCCATCACATATTTCCCGTCATATTCGTACAGCCCTTTGCATTGTTTGAACTCACCCTGGGGAAAGCAATCATGATTCATCCACAACAGGCGTCCATCCTGATTGAATTTCACCAATGCCTGATACCGATCCGGCGTTTTCCCGTCCGACATTGAACCTGCGCTTTCGAAATACAACGCAAGATAACCTCCGTCGCTGGTCTGCCTGCAGTATTCAAGCCTGGCGTCTGGCAGATGCTCCAAGTGTGTTGGGAGGACAGTTTCCCATAGAAGGCTTCCCTTCAGATCAAGTTTCATAATCTTCGCGTTCGATGGCCATGTGGGCTCACAGCCCATCAGCACCACGCCGTCTTCCGCTTCAAAAGACTTCTCAATGGTGATTTCTTCATTTGACGCAATCTTAAAAAGTTCATTCCCATCCCAATCCAGGAAATAGCGGTAAAATACTTCTGCGTCACCCGGGATCACGGTAATCTGCAGGAAAGACGGGCAAACCGCATTCAATAGGGAATCGTCATAGAAAATGTCCACCGTTTTCTCCAGCGGTTCTCCTTCCGTTGTGAAAAACTTGATCTTGCGCTCCGTTAACTTCTGATATGGACTGTTGGAAAAGATAACAGCCAGCGTACCGTCCTCGCACACAATGGCAGCGCCATACCCGCATTGCCCTTCCGCCGGGTCCCAATATTCCCAGGATACTGTCTTATCCGGGTTCAGGCACAGCAACCTGGCGCGGCTTTCCTGATAATTGCCTTCTTCGCCACGGTATCCGGTAAAAATCATTCGCCCATCCGCCAATGTGCAGGCATAGCCCAGCGCATCATAACCCGGACCGTTGAAACTGATCACACTCTCGGAATAGGCAAAGGAAGAAAGTATAATCAAACATAATACGAGCAGCATCATTTTTTTCATGTGTTTCAGATCTCCCTTCGAAGCGGTTTACAGCGCTGGCACCTGATAAAGAACGGGATCGCTTGAATCCATTTCCTTTCTGACATCATCATTTTCAATCCTGATCTCATATAGCGACCACAGCTTGTCACCAGCAATAAAGATGCCATTGTTAAATGCTTCCACTGGATCTTTTGCAGTTGCGCCTGTTGCATCTTCCCAGGGAATCACAAGCTCTGTTTTGCCAATCTCTTCTCCCGTGCTGTCAAACCAACGATAGACCATAGCTGATCTGATCTTGTTATCGTCATTCCGAACAAGCATGATTGATTTTCCCTGATACTCAAAAAGCTTCAGACATCCTATGGTTGGCGTTTTATCAAAGCTCTCCCTGTTCTGCCACAGTTTTCTGCCGTTCGCATCAAACCTTACAAGGGCATGAGCCCAATGATCTGAATTATAGTCGGATTCGATTACCCATGCCAGGAATCCGCCGTCTGGTGTTTGGACACATTTATCAATCCAGGCTCTCGCACCGTTTTCCATCATCATTGGGAGCACTGTCTCCCAGATGATGTTCCCCTGCATGTCCATTTTCATAATTTTCGCATTGGCGGATCCGCCTGTTTCATTTCCTGCAAGCACAAGTCCGTCTGCCACAGCAAAGGTGCTCCGGAGTCCGATATTTTCCTTTATCCCGAAACTAAACATCAAATTGCCATTCCAGTCCAGAAAACCGCGCTGCTCTTTTCCGGCTTCTGTGTAAACATCCAATTGTATGCAGGCTGAAGTAATACTATCTACAAGGCTGCCTGTTTTTCCATTTTGAAAAATATCAACAGCCTCGCCAATCTGTTTGCCTTCCATGGTAAATTTCCGGATTTCGATTGCTTCCGTTTCCTGATAAGGCGCGTTGGTATAGATGATGCCAATAGTACCATCCGGCAGCAAGGCGGCTCCACTGAAATGAGCTTTCCCTTCTGCCGGATCCCAGTATTCCCATGAAACACTCAAATCGGGATTCAAACACAGCAGCCGGGCCCGACTATCCTGGTAATTGCCAGGTGTGGCACGACTACCCGTAAAGAGAAGCCTTCCATCCGGAAGTGTGCATGCATATGTGAGCCAGTCATTTCCATCTGCGCCCAGATTCATGCCGTTTTCTGCCATTGCTGCTGAGCAGCAAAGAATGAAACATAATACCAGTAGAAATGCTTTCCTCATGATGATCCCTCCGCTTTATTTGTCTGTTTTGCTCCAGCGCAACACATCTTCCTCCGGACTGTACCATTCGCTGACCATTGTTGAATCCATGATCGTTCCGTCAAGTTGAATTCGATAGTTGAAGTTGTCTCTTCTGCCAAAGGTATCCTGGCCAAGCTCGCTGTCCGGGCGGGTGAGGAAAACCCGGTAGCACGCCATACTCTCATGCTCCAGAGTGGCCGGTGCCTGAACCAGTTGAACGGTGCAGTCCCAGTCGTTCAGAGATCCTTCCGGCATATTCCATGCCTTACATACCGCAGATATCACCTTTTGAGCAGCCGTCTCCTGATCTATTTCTTCCGTGCCCTTTTCAAACAGCTCTGCTGTGTAATCAGAGTGAATATGGTATTTCTCCCACAGATAATTGGTCAGGCACTGTGTTTCCATATCCCAGGTCTCCGGATCACCCAACAGTGCATGGACCATCACCGCTTCATTTACGGTGGAAGGATATCCGGGGATTCCGAAGGCTTCTGCCACAAAAGCGTTCATTTGTCCTTCTGTTGGATTTTTCCAGGTCCAGTATTCATGATCCGGCAGCATTTGAATCTCCCGCAGCATTCCTGTCAGCTTGACTTTGTTTTCCGGATCCCAGTGAATATACCAGCCATGCTTTGATTCCATTTCCGCGCCAAACGCAAGGATTTGTAATTTCTTCGGCCATTGTTCCGGATTATAACTGTAAACCGCCTCCACCTTTCCGGTTCCGAGGTTGATCACCGCACCGTATTTCATTTCCTGGCTCATCTGATAATGTGTATGGAACTGCATGCGATACAGCATGCCATCTTCTTCACCAAGACCGATGGGAATCGCATCGCAGAAAAACTCATTCATCTCTGTTTCTGCCAGGTGATACTTCTCCTGTATGGCCTGCTTTACAATACTCATGGCTTCCGGTGACTCGAACTTCACGACAGGTGTCATATCATTCCTGTGCATCGTTACAAACTCTTCTTTGTCCAGCGTTTGAAAGCTCTGATTGCCTTTTTCATCCACAAGAAGAGTTGCCCGGTATCCGGTTTCTGTTTTCTCAACAAGGATCCCCTCCAGGGTGGGTTCGATCCCTTTTCGACGATCCGTAACTTTATCCATAGAAGCTGCGCTGACTTCCCCGGAAACAACCCACAGCCGGTATTGTTCATCCCACTGGACATTCGGGGTCATACTGTTAACTGCTTCAGGATCCCATCCCAGCACCTCTGTCATGTATCCACGCAGATACTCAACGGCGGTATCCTCAGTGATTTCCGTTTTTTCCGGCATTTCTCCCTGTCCTTCATACTCCTGAATATAAAACGGATTATAGATATCCCGCAGATAATAGCCCAGCGCGTCCGTATATGCCAGCAGTGCTTTCCGGCCTTCCGGTGTATCGTCTATTTTTTCCGGATGTTCCGCAAAGTAGCGTTCCTGGAAAACAATAACCGGATCCGGCGCAACACCGAAGCTATCCTCTGGTTCAGAAATATAATATCCTTGCTGTTGCCGGATCAGCGCACCATATGTGGCATCCACAATCCGATTGGCTGCTTCTTCGCGCTGTGATTCCGGAACATTTTCATTCATTGCGGTTTGATACAACTCCGGATCAATTTCAAAACCACACTCCTGCATTGTCCTCACAAAAGTAATTTTATCTTCCAGATTCCAACGGCCAAGGGCCCCGCTGGCATCCATCTCTGCCACTTTGGCATAATAATCGTTTACAAGAATTCCGACAGCCAACGCAACCGCACTGAGCAGCATCAGTACAGCCACCAGGATAATGCCTGTGGACAGTTTTGTCCGTTTAGACATTTCTTCTTCTTTCACAATCTGCCGAACCATATGGTTCTTCCAATACTCTGAAGGCTGACAGCTTGTGATGGATGATTCCAAAGCTTTTTGCAGTTCTGTTGCTTTCATTTTATATCAGCCTCCTTCCAGTTCAATCTTCAGTCGTTTTTTCGCTTTTTCCAGTCCCCGGAACACCGAAGACTGGCTGACCCCAAGCGTTTGAGCAATATCACCCAACGTCATCCGGTTCCAGAAATGCAGAATCACAATTTGCCGTTCCCGGAAGGGCAGTTCCTTTACCAAAGCCAGAATCTCCCGATCTGCCGGATCTGGTTCAGTTATCTGGATTTCCTCTATGGATGCTTTATGATCAATATGTTTCCACCAACGGCTGCGGTGATAATCATGGCAAAGGTTCATGGCAACCTTAATCAGCCAGGCTTTTTCACTGTCATGCCTGAATCCACCTTTCGTCCACGCTTTTAGAAAGGTTTCCTGCACAATATCCTGCGCTATGGCCGTATCCCCAAGGGTCAACCGGCACAATCCCAGCAGAATTCCTGAATAGGTATCTACCAGGCGGATCAATTCTTCTTCACTGATGGAGCCCGGTACCAAGGTCTCCTTTTGCATCCGCCTCGCCCCCTTTCACTTGTATGACGGAATTCTTGCCAGCTTTTTTTCGCAGTATGTAAAAAACGATTCGATAAAATACGATAGCATGTATTATACCTTCATAGTATTGCTTCCGCATTTATTCCTGTCTCTATCCTGTCAAATCACATCACCCCCATGGCAACTTCACTATATATGTCGCCATGGGGGTGAAACATAACGCACCCGCGAAAAAATATTCTATTTATCAGCCATGATCTTCTGTCAGTTGTACGTCATCTTCCGTAGCTGGAATATATCCTCCACCGCCTTCCTCATTCGTCAGACTGAATCCTTCATCGTCAAAATCCAATCCTCGAATCGTTACCCGGCCATTGTTGTATATCAGAGTCAGTTGATAAGGCGGCTTGTTCCAGTACAGGTTCGTGAAAGGATTGTATTTCGTCACATACCACGTGCCAGATGCTCTGGCTGCATTTTCCACCCGTTCCGGCGTATCAAGATCCCAGTCCCACATTCCGGCAGTGAAGGTACCATCACTGTTGAAAACCAGATAATCATCCGCCATGGAGCCACCAGCATAGACCTTCCAGTTACCGATCAGCTTATCCACAGCCTCCGGTTGTTTTTCCTGTTCCATCGGCTTCAGATCCCGGACTGGCACAAAGCCCCAGATAATGGCCCCTCCATCCACGAACTTGTCGTTCTTCACTTCCGCGCCGACATATGCGTAATAATCGTTATACAGTCCCATACAGGTGAACTGCGTGCCCTTCGGCACTTTGAACTGCGTATACTGGCTTACATCCGGATCGTCCGTCAGCCAGGTATCCACAGTTGCTTCCACGTCCACATGAGCAAAGCCTGTGAGCGGCTCATCCGGATGCCAGTCTGTGATTTCCGGCAGCCCAAGATCCTTGCACAGCGCATATCCGATCCGCTGCGTCCGTTCACTGACATTGTATCGGATGCATGCATAGGATTGGCCTTCTTCATTGCGGTATTGGGAAAGAAGCCAGATATTTCCGTTCAATCCGGCTGCCGCCTTGCCCTTTCCGGCACGCCATGCAGATTTGCCGTATGGCGCACTGGAGACAGCAGCAGTCCCTTTCTTTTTCGGCTGCAATAGTTCGCCCGGCTGATCCGGACTGTAGTTTTCTCCGCTGCCATAAGCAAAACCGAGGCACTGGCGGGCACTGTCAAACTGGGCGAGCATATGATTCTGCGCTCTGACTTCTTCCACAGAGTGCGGCAGGAGATTGATATTGAAATCGGACAGGCGAACTCTAACAGGCCACAGGGCAGTGCTGCCCTCCTGATACGCCCAGTACCAATGGATACCGATATCATCGTCTTCCCAATACCCATTCAGCTGGAAATCACCGATCGTTGCGCTGGTAAGCAGGTATTCTCCATCCTCTGTCCAAGGCCGGAAAACATATTGCTCGTTATTGCCGTAGCTCAGATACAGATCCTGATCCATGACCATAAGTGATGGCGCCTCACGCTTATCGTCCGGCTGATAAACCGCAGTCGTATAAACATGCAGCCTATCCAGATCATCGACAAAAAACATTGCGTGATGATAACGGGCTTGCATCACCGCGAACGGATCAGCCTGATTGCCCAGCAGGATATAATCATCCCAGTCATGGGTCTTGATCATGGCTTGAAGCAGTTTCCCTTTCAGGTTCCAACTGTTGGCGGATGCAGTACTGCTGAGCAGCAAAGCGATCATCAATGTAAGAGCCAGAAAGATCAGCCCTAAGCGCTTTTTCACTGAAAAACACCTCCAAGACATCGTCCTCAAGCAACCAACAGCTTTTTTCATCCAGGCAGCATCATATTGCTTATAATCTAATGTTTACCGCCCATAAATAATAGACGATACAGGGTAGATATTTCTTTCATCAACCCGGAAATTCCTATCATACGGGGAAATTGTTACAATTGGAAAAAACGGAGCAGCTTGCTCCGCATCCCGCCTGACCGCTCAGGCAGTCTGCCGGATGAACTGCTCTGCAGAAACCTTGAACTGAATGTGGACTTCGTAATTCTCACCGATCTCGATTCTGTCGACCAGCGCCGCGATGATCATATGCTTGGCTTCCACACTGGCCTTGTCGTACCGTTCAACCCAGGTCAGCATTTCCTTCACCTGCGCCTGAGCGGCCTTGTTGTTTTCCGCTTCAGCTTCCTTCTTGGCCTTAGCCTCCTCCATGGTCCGCTGGCACTCTTCCAGCTTGGCCCGGTGCTTCAGGAGCATTCCGTTTACGACGCTCAGATCCAGCTGGCTTTCCCCGGTGAGCGCCTTGACCGTTTCCTCTTCCAGAGCCGCTACCTGCCGGGATGCTTTCTGGAACTCCTCCTCGGCCTGCCTGTAGGCGACTTCGTACAGATCAGCATTCTGGCTGCAGGCTGCTTTCAGAAGATCTTCCTCGCTGATACTGCCGAGCCGGGCGAGATGCTTCCGGATCTCGGTGTCAACAGCGTCATTGAGCCTTTCGGCGTTATAAGCGCTGGGGCCTCTGCAGGTTTTTCGGGAGGACAGTTTTCGGTAGCACCGGTACATATCCCGTTCATATTTTCGCTTTGTTCCGTCAGCCATTTTCTTCGTTGTTACGTTGTGGCTGAAATAAAGCCTGGTACCGCAGTCAGCGCAGTAGAGCAATCCGCTGAGCAGGCTGCGGCTGTCTGTATGCACAACCCCGTCCGGTGCGTGAGTCGGTGTACAGGCCCTGCCCTTTACCAGTTGAATGCACTTCTCGAAAGTCACGTCATCGACGATCCGCAGATCCTCAAACACCTCCGAGCGCTCATCGCCGAATCTGCGTATGCCCTTGTAGATCGGATTCTCGATGAGCGCCCGGATCGTCGTTCCGCGCCACAGCGTTGTACCCTTCTTTGTCACAATCCCTTTGTCATTCAAGTATTGGGCGACCCTGTTGGTTCCGTAGCCCTCTTCCATGAGCAGGCGGTAAATCTCTCTGACCACCTCAGCTTCGTTTTCGTCGATGACCAGATCCCGTACCGCCATGTTCTTTTTGTTGGTGCGGCCCAGGTACTCCAGCCGATAGCCGTATGGTATATAACCGCCGCGCCATTCGCCGTCCTGAACCATCTGGGAGTGCTTCGTGCGTACCCGGATGGAAGTCTTCTCGCTTTCGCCGGAAGCCTGCCAGAACCGGATGTAGTTCAGCAGCTTGTCCACGTGGCTGTCAAAGCGCTGTTCACCCTCCCGGGTGCTCCAGACCTCAATGCCCTGCTGGACAAACCACTGAACCACGAAGGGAGTCTCGTCATCCCGGCGGCCCAGCCGGTCGAACATGAAAACGAGCAGGACGTCAAACTGGTGCGTGATGGCTCGCTTCTTGATCTCCACGATGGCGTCTCGGGCATTGGTGCTGACCTTGTAGCCGCTGACACCCTTTTCGGAAATCTCGTCTACGATCTCCCAGTCCGGATGTTGCGCCACGTACTCCCGGCAGGCTTTCTTTTGCATCGGTATATCATCGTGATCCACCTGTCCGACCGTGGAAACACGGTAAAGGCAAATGACCCGCTTCAACTATGTCACCTCACGTTCATCAGGATCTTTAGCGCGTCAGCAAAGGCTGCCTCGTTCGGCTTTTCAGCGTATGTGACAGTCACCTTGCAGGCTGGAACGCTTTGTTTTTCAACGTTTCCAGCGTGTACGACATTACCTCTGAACGGAGAATCTATCAAGCTGTTTTTGCCCAGTTCCACTCCATTCCGCAGGCAGAAATTGCTGATGGTGCTTTTGCCCAGCCTAAGCTCCCGGGCGATTTCAGCATAGCTTTTTCCGCTGTTCCGCAGAGCTGTGATCCTGTCTTTCTGCTCGACCGTCATTCAGAGAGCCTCCCATCCTTAATACTCACTCTCTTACGTTCAGATGGGAGGCCGATTTTACAGTGAAAAATGAAAATATCCTATTATATTAGGCCACAGGGCATTTGACGAGGATTCGCTTCGCACTGTATAATTTCGGGAAAGAAAGGAGGCATCGATGAAACGCTACATCCTGAACCTGGAAGGCTATTCAGAAGAAACCGCCGCGAGAATTATCCAGAACATTCGCTTTTGGTGCGTTGATTTCGATCAACGTGGAGACAGTGCGGTGTACGACATAACCTCGTCCTATGACCTGACACCAGAATTCCTTGCCTCAAAGGGCATTCCCGATAATTGTGTTTCACCGGCATAAGCGCCGGTGCTTTTTTCATTCTAAAGGAACAAAGATAAAAAACTATAATTCTTCATTTTTTTCATGAAAATGCGAAATCCAGCATATTGCATTTTCAGATTAAAAATCGTCTAATGAGTGAAAGGTGGTGAGGTCGCCATGGAAACTGTCAAGGGCCCTGACAGTTTGGAAGAAACGCTTGAACGCATGGTTGACCTGTATCAGCTTCCGCTCCTCCGACTCTGTTATGCATATCTGCATGACGAGGAACTGGCAAAGGACGCTGTACAGGAAACCTTCATAAAGGCTTATCGGAATCTGAATCGTTTTGACGGGCATTCATCTGAAAAGACCTGGCTGAATCGGATCGCAATCAACACATGCAAGGATATGTGTAAAAGCGGTTGGTTCCGGCATATGGATCGGAGAATTACCCCAGATATGCTTCCGGAAACAGAAACCAGGCCGGAAGAAAAAGATGAAAGCCTGACCATGGCGATTATGGGTCTTCCGATCAAGCTGCGGGAAGTCGCACTGTTGTGTTGGCTTCAGGGATGTACGTATATGGAGGCGGCTGACGCTTTGGGAATATCCCATCAGGCTGTCAGCAGCCGATTGAACCGAGCAAGAAGAAAACTGCGTTTTGCTTTGGAAGGAAGTGACGATCATGACCCTGCATGAGGAACAGAAAAAAGTTCAGAAGGCGATGGAATCCACTCTTTCGGGTTTGCAGGAAGATCCATGGCTCACGCAGCGGATTCTTGCAAACACGAAAGGAGAAGAACCCGTGAAAAAGAAACTGTCAACTGCGCTTGTTCTCTGCATTGTGCTGGGACTGGCGATCATCGGAACCGCATATGCGATACTGTCTTCATCTCAGGTGGCCGAGTTTTTTGGCCAGCACTGGGGACATGATTATGGCGACTGGCTTCAGGGTGGAAAAATCGCACAGATCGGTGAAACCGTTACTCTGGGTGGCGTGGATTTCACCTTAGATGAAGTGGTCTATCGCGACCGTGGAATTTATGGTGTGGGCACAGCTCGTGTGACAAATGAAAAGGATGTCCTGATTCCTATGGATGTAGCAGATGGATGGGAACTGGAGGAAGTAATTCATGGTGATGAAGCGCAGTCTCTGATTCGCCGGGCCAAGGAAACAGGTGGGAGAATGCTTTCCATTGACTGCTATCCACAAAGAATTGGAGTGGACAATGGTTCCATGGTCAATTCCGGAGATGTTGGTGTATATAATCTCCGAAACGAAGATGGAAGCATCACTTTCTCCTTTGAAACCGGTGGATATGCGCTGGAAGATGGTACAACCTATCAGTTGGAACTGTCAATTGATGTGGACGAATGGACAGAGACCGGAATGGTTAAAGAGGATAAAGTGGAGCCTCAGACTTGGACAGTGAGCTTTGAGCCGGTAGTTATACAGGAAACCGCTGAACCGGAAAATCCAGCACAAGTTTCTGCAGAAGTTGTACCGCAGAATGGTTATGAGATCCTTGTTCCCGCATCTTATCGGGAAACCGGCGCGCTGCCTGTCTACCAGGCCATTGAAAACGACTTCATGGTCACGGTGCAGCCAGAATGGTTCAACCAGAGCGGGATAGCAGAACGAAAAGGAGCAAAAAAAGATATCAGCCTGACATTCAACGACCATGCGGAACTTTCATACAATGCGGAGGCTGTCTGGTATGCGGAATACACGGATGACCTGTTCGACTATAACTGGAAAGAACGGGAAACCTACAACCCGGATGTAAAACCGATGATGTTGCCTAGGCAGGCACTTTCACAGGGAATCGCGCTAATGGCCGGTCAGGTTCACTCGGGACATGAAGACTTTACAAAAGGTGTTATGTTTGAGCATGATCAGCTGACACATCTCTCTCTGGAGGATGCGCAGCATACAGCGGAAGCACTCTTTGAAAAGATGGGACTTCATGGCTATGAATTGGCATGGAAACTGGATATGAGCCTTGACCGGATTCGTACCCTGGGAGATGCATATAACCAGTTCTGGTTTGAAGGCGACGGCTACAGCAACGCGCCGCGTCAGGATTACTCCGCCGCAACGGCAGAAGACGAAGGATATTTCCTGGTATATACCCCTCTGGGCGTAGATAATGTCAGCGACGGGCGACATCAAATCACACTGTTCGTTTCCAGCCGTGGTATTGTTTATGCCAATATTGTCAGCACGTATAATCGCGGTGAAGTAGTGTACACCCCTGAGAAACTGATCTCTCCCGAGGAAGCTGTGGCCCTTCTCTATGCGGAAGCTGCCAAGTC
>CAMVEB010000067.1 GCA_947166385.1 uncultured Clostridia bacterium
TAACATCTTTCATGAATTGCAGGATTATGAGAACAAGATCAGGTAGATTGGTTTTTATCGTTTATTGAAGGGGATAAGAATGGGAATCTGTGTAGTTTCATTCAGCTCAAGAGCAGGCAGAAACTGTTCCCAGATTGGGAAGCTGATCTGCTCATTACTGAAGGATTCAAAATCTTTTGATTTTGCTGGTTTTGGGATTCACCCTTGCGGTAAATGCGAATATGAATGCTTTTCCCGGAAAGCCTGCAGATTGCCGATGATGCTTTTGACGGATGCAACAATGATCTGATTTTCATCTGCGGTTTTTACGGAGATGTCGGAACGGAAGTCAAGGAATACGCGCTGGATCATGGATTCCAATACATTGAGAATGAAAAATACGGCGGGGACGGTTAATTCATAGGATTGCTTGTCTATTTTCATCATATATATACCGACCGAGTCAGATTGATCTTCGGCAATGCAGACAGGGAATATCACGCGATGAGGAAAGCGAGGCGGAGAAACAAAGCCGCTGTATTGAAAAGCTTATACAGCTATGATAAAATGATCCTGCCGGGGAGGTGAGTACAGCGTGAATACGGGGATTGCGGATTCGATGGAGATCGCGGCGAATAAAACAACACTCGACCGCCATGTAGTGAATCTGTTCAGTCACAAGGCTGTGCTGGCCGTCCTGATGATGTACTGCGTGGAAGAGTTTCAGGGCTTTTCAGTGGACTATATCATGAAAAAGAGATGCCGGTGGAGCAGCGGGAAAAGGAACTGGAGAACGAATATCACCTGCAGATGACAGAGGAACTGAGGAAGGATGTGGGCGGATTGTGTAACTATAGCGACGCGATGCTGATGCTGGGAAGAAAAGAGGGAATCGAGATCGGACAACAGCAGGGAGCAGTAATGCAGTTGATCAGATCTGTTCGAAAAGGGAAGTATACGGTGGAGGAAGCCGCAGAAGAAGCCGGGATGACAGTGAAAGCGTTTAAAGAAGAAATGAAATTACAGGCGATGAAAAATACGGCGGGGACGGTTAATTAAATCATCACAATCCGATCATGCCGACCGGACAGTAATATGCGTCCCTGTTCAGCGGGAAAACACTGTCTCCGGTATCAATGATCAGACCGGTCGCAACAGGCATCCTGTATTGCTCAAGAATCCTGAAATTCTTATCCGCTTTATCCCGACCGATTCCCTTCTTCACTTCAATCGGATAAATCGTCTGATCCCTGATATACAGAATATCCACTTCTTTCTGATCCCTGTCCCTGTAATAATACAGTGTATATTCAATTCTTTTCCCACTGTTCCGGATGCTCTTTACGATCTCACTGACCACATAAGTTTCAAAAAAAGCTCCAGCCATCGGCGACGCTTCCAGTATCCTTGGATCAGACCAGCCGCAAAGATAAGTGCATAATCCGGTATCCAGGAAATACAGTTTCGGTGATTTAATAATCCGTTTGGACAGGTTGGTAGCGTAAGGGTGCAGGAGCATAATAATCCCGGATGATTCGAGAACAGAAATCCAGCTTTTTGCTGTTCGTGAATCGATACCCACCGCGTTTCCAATTTCAGTATAGTCGAGCTGCTGCGCGGTCCGTAGCGCGGCAATCATCATAAACTTCCGGAAATCATTCAGCCTTCCGACGTTAATCAGCCGGCTGACATCCTTTTCCAGATAAGTGGAAATATAACTTTCAAAAAACGTGTTTCGATCCGGTTCATTGATCCAGTATTCAGGCATGCCGCCTTTATAGATCTCTGTGAATACTTCAAACCTGTTTTTCGCGGCAAGTCTTCCTTTTCTGTTCATGAGGACATTGATATCCGGGAAGAAATCATTTCCTTCAACCTGTCTTTTTTCGCTTTCCGACAGAGATGTTACTTCAATGATTGCTGTCCTTCCAGCAAGCGTTTCGGAAGCCTTTTCTTTTATTTCATGTGTGTTGGAACCTGTCAGAACATACATTAATCCGGTTTTTGTTCCTGTCCTTACGCTGTTCAGCTTTGCCTCATCAATCCGGATTTTAACAGCTTCCATCAACTCCGGTACTTTCTGTATTTCATCTATCACAAGAGGCACAGCGTGCGACTGAAGAAACAGCTCAGGATCTTCCGAGGCAAGCAACCGCTCCCTGCTGTGGTCCAGTGTCACATATTCAATTCCGTCAAACAACGTTCTGACCATGGTAGACTTTCCTGTCTGCCTGGCGCCGTAAAGCGTTATGCATGCGAATTCTTCCGCTGCCTTTCTGAGCGTCGGTTCCAGTTGCCTGTGATAATACATGGGGACTCCTCCTCTTGCTCAATGCAACTGTATTATACAATAAATATTCGGCAAAAACAACAATGCAATGCTGTTTTTGCCGAATATTATCATTCTGCATGACTGTCGCATTTTTTCACTGCCTGGTCAGAATCAGTGTCCGGAATTGTATCCTTCGAGTGTACCATTTTCCACATAAGTATCAGATTCTTCATTGGTAAAGAGTGAAACACCAGATCCATCCACGGCCAGCAGATTGTATCCGCGATATGTTTTATCAAGGGGTAACTGATCTGTAAATTGACGGAAGATATATCCAAACATATTCTTGCTGAATCTTTCTTCATATCGGCCGGTAACAATCTGCATATACATGCTTCGGTCACAAAACACCAGACACAGCAAGTACCGGAAGATCTCGAAGGCTGAAAATCCTTTCTGCTTCTCAGCACGACACATTTTCAGCAGTCCTGACAGATGGTATTCGGCGAAAATTTCTTCAGTGATCCCCGGATTTCCCTCTGTTCATTCTCGTTGATCTGTGCTATGCTTGTCATGGCAAAAGCCTCCTTATGGTTTGTGTTTGGTGGTACTTACATTATACCATACTTAGAAGACTATTGCCTTTGTTTTTCAACGTTTTCAGCTATTTTCTGCTTGGTTTCTGTATAGTTTTCAAGGTTCGAACCACATTATTGGCGCGGAACTGCGTCACACCGCTGAGCGGCGGATGAAGGCCGGATATCAGATAAATGGCTGATTTTCTCACATTTTTTCGAAATGATAATTGCTTCACATGTACAATAATGGCTAGAACATGGACGCAGAAAAAAGATGATACAGACCACAAGATTTGTTACGAGCATGATGATAGAGGTTAAGCAAGATAATAATACGATAAAAGCCAGAGAAATTGACGTTGATTATCTTCCATTGTAAAATATACTGGATTTTGAAAAACTTCCAGGAGGGCGTGCAGTGAGACACGGTGGCAGCGTGTGGAATACAGGTAATCCATACGCGTGGATCGATTTTTCAGCAAACCTCCGTCCGGATGGCCCGCCTTTATGGGTCGAAAATGCCATACATGACGCTCAAAAAAACCTCCGTTTTTATCCGGATTCTGACATGAAGCGTGCCAGAAGAGGCCTTGCGCGGTTGCTGGATCTCCCGGAGGCATGTGTCCTGCCTGTTGCCGGAGGCATTGCAGCCATTGACCTGGCTCTCAGCTCTTCGACCGGCCGGGTTTTTATTCAGCCACCAACATTCAGTGAGTATGCCAGGCGTGCGGCGGTTTATGGCCGTCCGTGCGAAACCTGGTCAGGAAAGTGCCGGAAAGGCGACACACTGGTCATTTGCAACCCAAATAATCCGACCGGCGAAGCCAGGACTCAGTCAGAACTGCTCAGTCTGCAGGATAGTCTGGCCGCTGACGGCGGAGCGCTGCTAATCGATGAGGCTTTTATTGAATACTGCCCCGAATACAGTATGCGCAGTTATATCCGCCCGGGCCTGATTATCGCGGGTTCCTTATCCAAAATCCTGGGAACACCAGGCATCCGGCTCGGGTATATCTGCGCGGATCCTGAAACTGTCCTGCTTCTGTGGCGCAGACTTTTTCCCTGGCCTCTGGATGCTTTTGCAACGGAAATCGCCGCACAGCTTCCGGAACACATGGACGAGATTCGCACGGATGCGAAACTGAACACTGCGCGCCGGTCTGCTTTCGCGAAGCAGCTGACGAAGCTCGGTGCGGAAGTCTTTCCTTCGGAAAGCAATTTCCAGCTGGTTGATTTTCATCGTGATATGATTGCCGCTGCGGATCTGCTGCGTTCCCGCGGTATTCTTGTCCGCTCATGCTCTTCCTTTGGCCTTCCGGACAGTTATTGGCGGCTGGCTGTGCGAACGGAAGCGGATTACACGCGGCTTATAAATGAATTGGAGGAAATACTGCATGTACGGTAAATGCCTGATGATCCAGGGGACCGCCTCATCTGTCGGCAAAAGTATCCTGTGCAGCGCTTTCCTTCGCATTATGAAGCAGGATGGGTTGAAAGTTGCTCCGTTCAAAGCGCAGAACATGTCCCTGAATTCCTTTGTAACGCGAAACGGGCTGGAGATGGGGCGCGCTCAGGTTACCCAGGCCCAGGCTGCCGGCATTGAACCGGAAGTCTGTATGAATCCGGTGCTGCTGAAACCAACCAGTGACCGTCGCAGCCAGGTAATCATTGAAGGGAAAGCCATCGGGAACATGACGGCCATGGAATACCAACAGTACAAACCGGCCCTGCGCAAACAAATCAAGGAAATCTATGATACTTTGGAATCAAAAGTGGACTGCGTTGTAATTGAAGGCGCCGGAAGTCCCGCAGAGATCAATCTTCGGGAAGGCGATATTGTCAACATGAGTATGGCGAAGGCTGCCGACGCTCCTGTTATTCTTGTGGGCGATATCGATCTGGGCGGCGTTTTTGCCTCTCTGCTGGGCACGGTAATGCTGCTGACAGAAGAAGAACAGAAACGTGTTAAAGGGATCATCATCAACAAGTTCCGGGGAGACATGAAGATCCTTGAGCCCGGGCTTCGTATGCTGGAAGACAGGATCCATATCCCCGTGCTCGGCGTCGTGCCGTGGATGGATGTGGAACTGGAAGATGAGGACAGTGTCACGGAACGCTTCAGGCGTCAAAGCGGTTCCGGGGATATCGAAGTTGTTGTTGTGAAACTCCGCCATATATCCAATTTTACTGATTTTCAATCTCTGGCGCTTCAACCCGGCTGCAGGCTGCGTTACGCGGAAAGTGCCGGAGACCTTGAACATGCAGACCTGATTTTGATCCCGGGAACGAAAAACACGATTGAGGACCTGATTGACCTGCGGAACCGCGGCCTGGACCAGGCGATTATCCGGCATGCGCGCAGCGGGAAAATGATACTTGGCATATGCGGAGGATACCAGATGCTCGGAAACCGGCTGCAGGATCCGAACCACACAGAATCCGGTGTTCCTGAAACGCCGGGACTTGGCCTGCTGGACATGGATGTGGTGTTTGAAAAAGAAAAGCTGACCGCTCAGGCTTCCGGTATGGTCATGTGTTCATCCGGATGGCCTGAGCAATATAATGGGATGACCATCGACGGATATGAAATTCACGCAGGAAAGAATACAGCCGGACCGGAAGCTGTTCCGTGGATGCAGATCGGCGGCTGTACCGACGGTGTCATGAATCCGCGGGGAAACGTCATGGGCACCTATCTGCATGGCCTGTTTGATGACGGGCAGTTGTTCGCAGCCATCGCTTCACAGATCCGCACTTTGCGCGGAGAGTCAGCTCAACCCATCGCGCCGCTCAGCTTTGAGGAGTTTCGCGAAAAGGAATTCGACCGGATTGCAGCGATTGTCCGAAGCAGTGTGGATATGGATGCCATATACCGGATTATACGCGGGGAGGCGGTGCCATGCGTTTCGGAATTGCCGCACTGATTGCAGGCTTTCTGCTGGATCTTCTTCTGGGAGATCCGGAATGGCTGTACCATCCGGTCCGGCTCATTGGAAAATACATTTCCTTCGCTGAAAAACGGCTTCGTTCCCGCGGCGGTGATCTGCGGAAAAAAGCAGTCATCCTGACCGGATCCACCATCTTTCTGACCATGGCATCCACTGCATTAATTCTGTGGCTTCTGCATCTGGCAGGCAGAATCCCTCTCTTTATCGGGATGACTCTGATGAACTGGATGGGAATTGCTGTCCGGTGTATGGCGAAGGAAGCAAGGGACGTTGAAAGATCTTTTGACCGTGGAATCGACGCGGCCAGAAAACAGGTAGCGCGAATTGTCGGACGTGATACCGACCGCCTCAGCGAGGAAGAAATTATCAAAGCAACAGTGGAAACGGTTGCGGAAAACACCACAGATGGAGTGATCTCACCACTTTTCTGGGCACTGCTCGGCGGTCCGGTTCTGCTTTGGGGGTTCAAGGCGGCCAACACGCTGGATTCCATGGTCGGCTATATGGATGAGAAGTACAGGGATATAGGCTGGAGCAGCGCAAAGCTGGATGATGTGCTGAATTATATTCCAGCCAGGCTTACCGCACTGCTGATGATCGGCGCGGCTTTTCTGACGATACTGGACGGCAGGAACGCATTCCGCATGGTGCGCCGGGATCACGCAAACCATAAAAGTCCAAACTGCGCATGGAGTGAAGCCGCAGCGGCAGGAGCACTGCATATTCAGTTGGGCGGAACCCATGAATATTTTGGGAAACCGGTTGTGAAACCAACCATCGGCGACGCAGACCGTCCGGCTGAAAAAAGAGACATTCGCCGGTCAGTATCCCTGTTATACGGAACAAGTATTCTCATGATGGCAATCATTACAGCCATCGGATTATTCGCATAGGAGACGTCAGATATGGATGCAGGAAAATACAGCAGCCGTTTCCATGATATAAAAGCAATGATCAAAAGAATAGACGGAGAAGATAAATGAATGCTCAGCTGCAGGCACAGAAAAGGTGGGACAGCATTGCCAAGCCGTTGCATTCCCTTGGACTGCTGGAAGACCTGGTCGTCAAGATTGCCGGGATACAGGAAACAGCGGATGTGTGCATAGACCGGCGCTGTGCGCTTGTATTCTGCGGCGATCATGGTGTCGTCGGGAAAGACGTCAGCCAGACAGACAGCTCCGTAACAGCGATTGTGGCTAAATCCATTGCGGAAGGGACAGCCAACATCAACCTGATGGCATCTGCCGCGAATACGGATGTGACAGCCGTTGACATGGGGATGCTCATACAGGTTCCGGGTACTGTTGACCGGCACGTGGGAAGAGGTACGGAAGATATCACGGAAGGCCCCGCCATGAGTCGATCGCAGGCGGAAGAAGCCATCGCGGCCGGAATCGAACAGATGAGAGTACTTCATGAACAGGGGTATCAGATCGTCGTGATCGGTGAAATGGGGATCGGAAACACAACGGCTGCCAGCGCAATCACATCCGTACTGCTCCGGTTGCCTCCGGAAGAAGTTACCGGTCGCGGCGCAGGCCTTTCAGACGCAGGGCTTCAAAGAAAAATAGCCGCCATTCATCAGGCAATCAGGGTCAACAAGCCCAATGCCGACGATCCTGTTGATGTCCTGGCAAAGCTTGGAGGTTTTGAACTTGCCGGTATGGCAGGGGCCTGTCTCGGAGGACTGAAGTATCATATTCCCGTAATCCCGGATGGTATGATCCCCATGGCATCCGCCCTGGTCGCGGCCCGGATTGAACCTGCGGTACTAAGCACAATTTTACCGGGACCTGTGAGCAAAGAACCTGCGGACCGGATGATCCTGGATTCGATGGGCCTGACCCCTGTTATCCATGCTCAGACAGCATTGGGCGAAGGTACAGGGGGTGTCCTGCTGCTTCCGTTGCTCGATATGGCGCTGAAGGTCTATTATGGGCCTCATACCTTTGATGCGTTAAAAATGGAGGCCTATACGCCTCAGGAGGAATTGGAATGATCTGGCTGGTTACAGGGGGCAGCGGCTGCGGGAAATCCACCTGGGCGGAGAAGCTGGTGCAGAGCCTGCCCGGTGAAAAGCGAATCTATATCGCGACGATGCAGGTATATGATCAGGAATCGGAGAAACGCGTACAACGTCACCGTGCCCAGCGCGCCAATCTTGGATTCCGGACCGTTGAATGCGAAAAAAACCTGTCTGCTGCGCAGATTGACGCGGGAAGTGTTGTCCTGCTGGAGGATCTGGTTAACCTGACCGCCAATGAAATGTTCGATGGAGGAGACCCAAACCGGATCATTCCTGATCTGCTAGATGTTTCCACGCGCTGCAACCATTTAATCATGGTTACCAACGATTTGTTCTCGGACGGGGAAACCTATTCATCCTCTGTTCAGGAATATCTGCGGTGCCTTGCGGAGGTTAACCGCCAGGCAGCCAGGCTGGCTGACCATGTGATTGAAGTGGTTTATTCGATTCCCGTTACGCTGAAAGGAGAACTTCCATGCCTGTGATCCGTTCCCTGCTGATCGCGTTCTCCACTTATTCCCGTATTCCGGTTCCGCAGGTGGAGTGGAACGAGGAGAACCGCCGGTACAGTATGTGCTTTTTCCCGCTTGTCGGTCTTGCCATCGGCCTGGTTTTATGGGGCTGGGTTGCTTTATGCTGCCGTTTAAAAATCGGCGTGTTCATGCAGGGAGCAGTTGCTGCGCTGCTTCCCCTGGTGATTACGGGAGGTATCCATATGGATGGATATATGGATACCACGGATGCGCTTGCCTCCTGGCAGCCAAAGGAAAAACGTCTGGAGATCCTGAAGGACAGTCATACCGGCGCATTTGCCGTCATGGGCTGTGCAGGTTATCTCCTGCTGTCAGCGGCGATTTATGCTGAGGCTGATGCTTCAGCAGGTGTTCGACTCGTCGGTGTATTTGTGCTTTCTCGGGCGCTCAGCGCCTTGGCGCTGGTCAAAATGAAAAGCGCCAGACAAAACGGTATGCTGAGTGATGTTTCAAAAGCCGCTGAAAAACGTATGGTCACGCTCAGCGGCTGTGTGTACGCGGTTCTATGCCTGATTCTGTGGGCTGTCTCCGATGGGTGGATTGCTCCAATCTGCGTTTTGGCGTCCGCGTTTTGCTATTTGTATTATCAGCATATGGCATATAAACAATTCGGCGGAGTCACCGGTGATCTGGCAGGCTGGTTTCTGCAGATCACAGAGCTGGTTTTATCCGCCGTCATCGTGATCGGGGGAAAGCTGATATGAAACTGTATATTGGCGGAGCTTATCAGGGGCAGGCAGAACTGGCGCAGGAGGAAAACCCCGAGGTGCCGCTTTATCGTGATTTTCATGAAACCATCCGGAATGCTGTCCTGGCAGACGGCTGGGATCCTCTTGCGTTCGCAGAGCAATTCTGCCAGGATCATCCGGATGCTGTTGTCATTGCAAATGAAGTCGGCGCAGGTGTGGTTCCAATGGCGGCGGAAGACAGAGCTTTCAGGGAAGCTGTCGGACGGGTGCTGTGTGTGATTGCCCGGAACGCGGAACAGGTCACACGCTGCGTATGCGGAATTGGGGTGCGTTTAAAATGAGCTGGATTCTGATTCGTCACGGACTGACAGAAGGAAACCTGCAGAAGCGGTATGTCGGAAGCCGGACGGATGAGCCGCTTTGCCCGGAAGGAATCAAACAGTTGAAGCAGCATCAGTATCCCACTGTTCAGCGTGTTTATACCAGTCCTATGCGGCGGTGCCTGGAAACAGCTGCTGTCATTTATCCGAATGTTTCCGCGAGAATCATCCCGGATTTCAGGGAATGTGACTTTGGGAATTTTGAATATAAGAATTATACGGAACTGAACGGCCGGGAAGATTATCAGGCCTGGATTGATTCCGGAGGGGAACTGCCTTTCCCTGGTGGTGAAAGCCGCAAAGAGTTTTCAGCACGGAGTTTGAGCGCATTCCGTTCACTTCCGGCTTGTTCCGAAAATGAAGACTGTGCTTTGATCGTTCACGGGGGAACAATCATGGCCATTATGGAAGCGATGGCAATTCCCCAAGGGAATTATTATGATTATCAGATCAAGAACGGTTCTGGCTATATCCTGAATGAGGATGGTTCATATAAAGGGATAAATACTTAACTTCACATGTACAATAATGGCTAGAACATGGACGCAGAAAATAAAATAAAAAGAAAGGTTGTGGAACAATGGAATTCAAAGAGGTAATCAGGAATCGTTACTCATGCAAGAAGTACTCTGATCGACAGGTGGAACCTGAGAAGCTGACGGCCATCCTGGAGGCTGGGCGTTTGGCTCCAACAGCTAAGAATCTGCAGGAACAACATGTTTACGTGCTGCAGTCCACAGATGCGCTGGCAAAGATTGACGCTGCAACACCATGCCGATATGGAGCTCCTGCGGTTTTGGTTGTCGCCTTTGACAGGAACAACATCTTCACTTATCCGGGTGGTAAGCGCGATTCTGGCGTAGAGGATGCAAGTATCGTGGCTACCCATATGATTCTGGCTGCTGCCGATGAAGGGGTAGATAGTTGCTGGATCAATTTCTTTGATCCGGAGAAGTTGGCTGCGGAACTTGGTTTGCCGGAAAATGAGGAAATCCTGATGGCGCTGGATCTTGGATATGCGGCTGAAGGTGCTGGACCGTTGGGAAACCATAACAGCAGGAAACCGCTTAAAGAAACAGTGACCTATATGTGATGAATGACCAGAATCTCATTGACTGTTTCGCCGGAAGCTTTATACAATCCTGCATACGAAGACCGCATTCATAGAACAATATCATGATAAAGAGATGCCGGTGGAGCAGCGGGAAAAGGAACTGGAGAACGAATATCACCTGCAGATGACAGAGGAACTGAGGAAGGATGTGGGCGGATTGTGTAACTATAGCGACGCGATGCTGATGCTGGGAAGAAAAGAGGGAATCGAGATCGGGCAGAAACGAGGAATCGAGATCGGACAAAAACTCGGTCAACAGCAGGGAGCAGTAATGCAGTTGATCAGATCTGTTCGAAAAGGGAAGTATA
>CAMVEB010000068.1 GCA_947166385.1 uncultured Clostridia bacterium
TTACGACGATGACTATCTCGAGAAAGTTATCCGGAAGATTCATGCGTGAGCCGTGCCCCAAACCATGATTTTCATTGACTTCCGGGCAAAAATCCGTATAATTGTATGGATCAAAAAGATCATTTTCGCATAGGAATATGCTTCTCCCGGGCATAATGCCGGAAAGGAGGTGAACTTCGGGTGAGTTTCATCACATCCATGGATGCCTACAGTCCCATCGGGGATCTGGTGACCATTGCCATCTGCTGGGTGCTGTTCATTCTGATGTTCTGCTCCTATATCCGGCGCACGCGCAGCTTCCGGATTTTCCTGTTCATCCTGGGCTTCCTCCTGCTGGCCGCCAACGCCAGCGTGACTTACAGGACCCTGCTGTCCCACTGGCAGCCCTCGCTGACCGTCCTGATTTATATCACCCGGATCGTGATGCATACCTCCATGTTCGCCATTTTCCATCTCTTTGTGGTCTATATCGGCGATGTGGCGCACCTGAGCGCGAAAGAGCGCCGTTTTTCCTCCATGGTCGCCGGCATCCTGCTGATGGCTCTCTTCGCCTATGATGTGATCGGGACGCTGACCGGCGCCGTCTTCCGGATCGATGAGTCCGGCGCGGTCCATACCGGTCTGGACGTCTTCTCCTTCGGATACCTGGCCTTCGTCGCCGTCAATACCATCCTGATGATCCGGGTCCGCTCCCGGCTGTACATGCGGGTCATGGTCGGCTTCTTCGCCACGGTGGTCCTGGCGGTGGGGCTGAATCTCCTCCAGCGGCTCAACGGCCAGTCCTCCTTCACGGTGGTCTCCTTCCTCTTCCCGGTGCTGGCCATGCTCTATTTCATGCATTCCAATCCCTATGATACCCAGCTCGGCTCCATCGACGGCAGCGCGCTGGATGATCTCCTCCGTTATTACCGCAGCAAGAATCAGACCATCGGCTACATGAGCCTTTATATGCACACCTTCGAGGAGGACCACGCCCCCCTGCCCGAGGGCATGCAGCTCCTGATGCGCAAGGCCGCCGCGAAGTCGTTCCGCGGTTCCGTGCTCTTCCAGGTCAGCCCCGGCTACCTGATCCTCGTCTATCCGAAGAAAAAGAATCCCAATGACCAGGCCGGGATCAACGATCTCATGAGCCATTTCCGCGAGGAGCATAAAAAGTACCGCCTGGATTACAAGATCGTCATCGGCCATTCCATGGGCAGGGAAGAGGATCCGAAGGATTATATCGCTTTTATCCGCAATATCATGCGGAACATGCGGGAGAACTCGGTCCATATCGTGGATAAGAAGGACGGCATCGCCTTTGACCGTTATGAATACATTCTCCGGGAGCTCGGCAGCATTTATTCCGCGCACGATCTGGATGATCCCCGGGTCCTGGTGTACTGCCAGCCGGTCTACAATCTGGAGCTGCAGCGCTATGATACCGCCGAGGCCCTGATGCGCCTGAAGCTGGATCAGGCCGGGATCGTTTATCCCGATGAGTTTATTCAGGTGGCGGAGGCCAACGGCTTCATCCATGTGCTCACGGAGATCATCCTGTACAAGACCTGCGAGGCCATCACCCTCCTGACCGAGGCCGGTTTCCGCTTCAGCCGCATCTCTGTCAACGTTGCGGCCCAGGAGCTGAAGGACGGCAATTTCTGCAGCGATATCATCCGCATCCTGGATAACAGCAGGCTTTCCGGGGATCGGATCGCCCTGGAGCTCACCGAGTCCGAGAATGAGAGCAATTTCCGGATCCTGCAGAGCGTCATGGCCGAGCTGAAGAAGCAGGGCATCGAGTTCTATCTCGACGATTTCGGCACCGGCTACTCCAGCATGGAGCGGATCATGCAGCTGCCCTTTGATATCATCAAGTTTGACCGCTCCCTGGTCATCGCCAGCCGGTCCAATGCCAAGTCCGCCGCCATGGTGCGCAGCATGGCCCAGCTTTTCCGGGAGCTGAACTATTCCGTTCTCTATGAAGGCGTGGAGGATGAGGCGGATGAGGACCGCTGCGGCGATATGTCCGCTTCCTATCTGCAGGGATACAAGTATTCCCGTCCCGTGCCCATTCTCGAGCTGAAGCATTTCTTCACCAAAGTCCCGGCTTGATTTTTTCAGGAGGAACCGCCCTTGAGCTTTGAACCGTCCGTTTTCCCGGTCAGGGATTTTCCCCTGCCGCCGGATCCCCGTCCGGCCGTGAAGGCAGGGCCTTCTGTTTTTGTGATCGGCGGGGTGAATATGGATATCGCCGGCACGCCCGCCCAGCCGCTCCGCGCCGGGGATTCCAATCCCGGCCGGGTCACGCTGTCCCCCGGCGGCGTCGGCCGGAATATCGCGGAAAACCTGAGCCGCCTTGGCCGCCGGGTTTCCCTGATCACCGTCATGGGCGATGACCCCTATGCCGATGTGATCCGGGATCACTGCCGCAATGTCGGGATCGATCTGCAGTACAGCTTCACCGATCCCCTCGGCCGCACCTCCACCTATCTCTGTCTCAACGAACAGAACGGCGATCTCCATGCCGCCGTTTCCGATATGGCCGTCTGCGAGCAGCTGACCCCTGCCCGGCTGGAGCCGCTTCTGCCGGTGCTGAATCGGGGCAGCATGCTCGTCGTCGATGCCAATCTGCCGGAGGAAACCCTGGCCTGGATCGCGGATCACGTCACCGTCCCAATCGCGGCGGATCCCGTCTCCGTGGCCAAGGCCTCCCGCCTCCGTCCCCTGCTGCCCCGCCTGGCGCTGATCAAGCCCAACCTGGCGGAGGCGGAAATCCTCGCCGGCGGCGCGGCCGGTCCTTCCGGTTCCCCCGGCGCCCTGGCGGAAGCGCTCCGCCGTCTCGGCGTGGAGCGGGTCTATCTCTCCCTGGGCGCCCGCGGCGTCTGGGCGGATGACCGGCATGGCGGAGTCCTGCTCCCCTGCCTCCCCGGCACGATCGTGAATACCTCCGGCTGCGGGGACGCCTTTGTGGCCGGCGCCGTGGATGCGTACCTCCGCGGCCTGGATACCCGGGCCGCCGCCCGCCGCGGTCTGGCCGCCGCCGCGATCTGCGCGGAGGATCCCGCCCCGGTCAGTCCGCGCCTGACCTTCGAAGCCATTGATCTTCGCTTAAGCATGAATCCATAAGAAAGGTGTGAATCATCATGAACGCTTTGCAGCAGTATCTCTCCGTCTCCCCCGAAGTCCGGGAGGCCCTGGACGCCGGCCGCCCGGTCGTCGCCCTCGAGTCAACGATCATCTCCCATGGCATGCCCTATCCCCAGAATGTGGAAACCGCGCTGCAGGTGGAGAAAATCATCCGGGAGCAGGGGGCCGTCCCCGCCACCGTCGCGATCCTGCAGGGAAAGCTGACCGTCGGCTGCACCCCGGAGCAGATTGAATACCTGGGCAAAAAGGGCCTGGCCGTCACCAAGGCCAGCCGCCGGGATCTGCCCGTCCTCCTCTCCCGGGGCGAGGACGGCGCCACCACCGTCACCACGACGATGATCGGCGCGGCCCTGGCCGGCATCCGCGTCTTTGCCACCGGCGGCATCGGCGGCGTGCACCGCGGCGCCGAAACCACCATGGATATCTCCGCGGATCTCGAGGAGCTGGCGGAAACCCCGGTACTCGTCGTCTGCGCCGGCGCCAAGAGCATTCTGGATCTGGGGCTGACCCTGGAGTATCTGGAGACCCGCGGCGTCCCGGTCATCGGCTACGGCACCGAGGAACTCCCCGCCTTCTATACCCGCTCCTCCGGCTTTAAGGTCGATTACCGCCTCGACACCCCGAAGGAAATCGCCGACGCCTTCCGCGTCAAGCTGGATTGCGGCCTCCGCGGCGGCATGCTGGTCACCAATCCGATTCCGGAGGAATACTCCATGGATCCGGATTATATCAATAAGAACATCGATGCCGCCGTCGCCGAGTGCGAGCGCCTGGGCATCCATGGCAAGCAGACCACCCCCTACCTCCTGGATAAAATCCAGAAGCTCACCGGTGGGGATTCCCTGAAGGCCAATATTCAGCTGGTGTTCAACAATGCGCGCCTCGGCGCGAAGATCGCCGCCGAGCTTGCCTCAGTCCGCTGACCGGGAGTACAGGCACCCGCAGTAATTCTGCCGGTACAGGCCGTATGCCTCGCTCAGCTGCAGCGACCGCAGGTATCCGTTCTTCTTTTTGAAATCAGCATACAGGTATTTCACCCCGGATCGGTCGCCGGCCTCGGCGCCGATCCGGTTCAGGTTTTCTGCGTTTTTGTGGGGGCTCACCGATAAAGTGGTCGTGAAGTATTCAAATCCGGCTTCCTTCGCCCGCTGCGCCGTGTAGTTCAGCCGCATCGCGAAGCAGGCCAGGCAGCGCTTCCCGCCCTCCGGCTCCCCGGCCATCCCCTTCGCGAAGGCTTCGAAGGCCTCGTGGTCGTACCCGCATGCCATCCATCCGGTCCCGTCCCCCGTCAGGCTCAGCAGCCGCTGCTGCTCCGCCCGCCGGCGCAGGTATTCCTCCTCCGGCTCGATGTTCGGGTTGTAGTACAGCACCGTCACCCGGAAATGGTCCCGCAGCCTCTCCAGCACCGCGCTGGAGCACGGCCCGCAGCAGCTGTGCAGAAGCAGCGTCGGCCGCCGCCCCTCCAGCCGCGCGATCTCCTCTTCCATTTCCTTCTGATAGTTCCGCTTAGGGCTGTTCACTGCTTTCTCCCTTTCCGCCTTTTCCTCTTCGGGTCAGAATCTTCTCGATCACAATCAGGAACACCCCGACGATCAGGAACAGATAATACGTAAAGAACCGCCAGATCAGCAGCCCCAGCCCGATCGTGCCGTCCCGGAAGATGCCCCGGAAGTACAGCAGGAATCCGCCCTCCTGGGCGCCGCTGGCCCCAGGCAGGGGCGTGTAGCTCGCACTCACGAACAGCAGGCAGCTCACCGTCAGCACATGGATCCAGGGCGTCCCGCTCTGCCCGAACGCGTAGCAGGTGAAAACCACGCTGCCCGTCAGCGCCAGCAGGCTCACCGTGCTGCACCCGATCTGCAGCAGGATGTCCTTCGGCCGGTGCATCAGGTCGATCAGCGCTTCATGGTAGGTATCCAGCACGCCGCTGATCCGCTCCATCGTCCCTTCCGGATCCTTCACCAGCCGTGTTTTCACGCCCAGCCGCACCAGCTTTTCCGCCAGCTTCTGCACCCATTTCCGTTTGAACGCCGCCAGCAGCACCATCGGCACCGAGGCAAAGTTGATCAGCCATCCGGCCCGCGCCGCCCAGATGGCGCCGCCCAGCTGCCCGTACGCGAATTCCCGGTGCGTCAGGAACAGGATCAGCGTCATCAGACAGATCGTCAGCTGGTTCGTCACAAACCGGGTTGTAATCGCCAGCGTGCCGTATCCCACGGGGATCCCCGCCTTCCGCAGGGAATTGATCTGCATCGGCTGCCCCCCGGCCGCGCTCGGCGTAATATTGCTGTAGTAGAATCCGATCAGCACGGTGCTCAGCACCCGGCCGATCCGGATCTTGTATCCCTGCCTCCGCAGGTAGGTCCACGTCCCCATCGCTTCAAAGAAGGTGTATCCCGCCCAGCACAGCAGCAGCCCCAGCAGCCACGGCAGGTCCAGCCGGGAGATCGCGTCCCACGCGTTCCCCAGTTCCTCATTGCTGAAGGCGATCACCAGCACCGCGGACACGGAGATCAGGATAAACAGAAAGCTCAGCAGGTTTTTCAGCTTTGGATTCAACGCCTTCTCTCCTCTCTCCGCCGTGTCATTCTCCCTATCTTACCCTATTTCCCGGTTTTCGTCCATCCCTTCCTTGCCCCGGATTCCTTTTCGTGGTATGATAGATTGCTTAGTATTTCGGAAACGAGGTGCTTCTGTTGGATCAGCAGCCCCTGGTCAGTGTCATCGTCCCGGTGTGGAATGCCGAGAGGACGCTGGATCGCGCGCTCACCAGTGTGCTTTCCCAGTCCTATTCCTCTCTGCAGGTCATCGTGGTGGATGACGGCAGTTCGGACTGTACCCTTTCCATCGCCCGGGATTATGAGGCCCGGGATCCGCGGGTCACCGTGGTTGCCCAGGAGAATACCGGCGTCTCCTCCGCCCGCAATCGGGCCATCCCCCTCTGCCGGGGCAAGTATATCCGCTTCATCGACGGGGATGATACCCTTCCCCCCGATTCCATGGAGAAGATGGTCGCCCGTGCCGAGCAGGACGGGGCGGATCTGGTCCTGGGCGGCTACACCGAGTATGTCGGTACCCTCAGCCGCCGCAAGAATCTGGAGGACCGGGAGGATACCCTGACCAATGAGGAACTGCTGAAGCTCCTCTGCCCCCATTCCAATTCCTATTTCTACGGCGTCCTCTGGAATAAGCTTTATCTCCGTTCCCTGGTGGAGTCCGGCTCCGTCCGCTTCATGGCGGGTGTCAACTGGGGCGAGGATTTCGCCTTTAATATGGATTATCTGCGCCATGTGCAGAAGGCCGCCTTCCTGCGGGATTCCCTGTATGATTACCGCCGCCAGCCCGATTCCATGACCCTGCGCCAGGTGCTGGACAGCGTGCGCCATCCCTTCCGGAATATCCGGATGAAGGTCATGCTTTATACCCATCTGAAGAATCTCTATCTCGCCCGGGGGCAGTACCCCCGCTACCGCGGCCGCCTCTGGATGTACCTGTTCCGTGTCGGCCTGAGTTAATCAGAATATTTTACGGTAAGGAGGAGTCCCATGTCCGTCAGCCAGACCGTTCTCTCCGCTGTCTTCAGCGATGAAACCCCCCTGTATCGTTTCCCTTCCGAGCCCGATCCGGGCGATTCCGTCACGATCCGCCTCCGCGTCGCGAAGGACAGCGCCGCCCGGGTCGTCCTGCTCTTTGATTCCCTGCTGGTCGGCACGCTGATGACGAAAGCCCGCTCGGATGAGTTCTTTGATTTTTATGAGGCCGGTATCGTCTGCGACAGCCAGCAGATCATCTACCGCTTCCTGATCGACTGTCCCGACGGCGCCTGCATCGCCTATGACAAGTGCGGCGCCCGCCTGGCGTCCCGCAGCAGCCCGGATTTCAACCCGGCCTACGCCTTCCGGTTCATTCCCGGTTTCCATGTCCCCGCCTGGTCCAAGGGCGCCGTCCAGTATCAGATCTTCACCGACCGCTTCTGCAACGGCGATCCGTCGAATGATGTGGTGGATAATGAGTATTATTATACCGTCGGCCATGCCAAGCACGTGGAGGACTGGGACGCCCCGCCTTCCGATACCGACATCCGCTGCTTCTACGGCGGCGATCTCCAGGGCATCCTGGATAAGCTGGATTACCTCCAGTCCCTCGGCATCCAGGTCCTCTATCTCAATCCGATCTTCGTTTCCCCTTCCAGCCATAAGTATGACTGCCAGGATTACGAGCATATCGATCCCCATTTCGGCGTCATCACCGATGATGTGGATCATGTCATGCAGGCCTGGGAGAAGCATAACGGCTACGCCCCGAAGTATATCCGCCGCGTCACCTCCATGGAGAACCTGGAGAAGAGCGACGCGCTCTTTGCAACCCTCTGCCGGGAGATGCACGCCCGCGGCATGCGCATCATCCTCGACGGCGTCTTCAACCACTGCGGTTCCTTCAACAAGTGGATGGATCATGAGGGCATCTATCTGGGCAAGGCCGGCTTCCAGCCCGGCGCCTTCCAGAGTCTCCACAGCCCCTACCGTTCCTATTTCCATTTCAACGATTCCGGCAACGGCCGCTCCCCGGCCTATGAAGGCTGGTGGGGCTATTCCACCCTGCCGAAGCTGAATTACGAGGATTCTCCTGAGCTTCAGGAGGAGATCCTCCGCATCGCCGAGAAATGGCTCTCCCCGCCCTATTCGATCGACGGCTGGCGCCTCGACGTCGCGGCGGACCTGGGCCACAGCCCCGAGTTCAACCATCGCTTCTGGAAGGAGTTCCGCACCCGGGTGAAGGCGGTCAATCCCGATGCCCTGATCATCGCCGAGCATTACGGCGATCCCACCCCCTGGTTCAACGGCCGGGAGTGGGATACGATCATGAATTATGATGCGTTTATGGAGCCGGTCACCTGGTTCCTGACCGGTATGGAGAAGCATTCCGATTCCTACCGGGATGATCTTTATCAGAACGGTTCCGCCTTCTTCGGCATCATGAAGGATAAGATGGCGCGTTTCACCTGGCCTTCCCTCATGTGCGCCATGAACGAGCTCAGCAACCACGATCATTCCCGTTTCCTGACCCGCACGAACCGTGTCATCGGCCGCAATACGACCATGGGCTCCGCTGCCGCCGCTGCCGGCATCAACAAGGGCGTCTTCCGCGAGGCGGTCACGATCCAGATGTCCTGGCCCGGCGCGCCGACGGTCTATTACGCGGATGAGGCCGGCCAGGTGGGCTGGACCGATCCGGATAACCGCCGCACCTATCCCTGGGGCCATGAGGATCTCTCCCTGATTGATCTCCACCGGGATCTGATTCAGCTGCGCAGGGCGCTCCCCGTCCTGGCGGACGGCAGCCTGAAGCAGCTCCTGGCGGATTACGGCCGCATCGCCTATGCCCGCTTTGACGAAACCATCCGCTGCGTCATCGCGGTGAACAATACCGGCGGCTGGACGGATTTCCGTCTCTTCGTCCGGGATGCCGGCGCGCCGGAAGGCGAGGCCTTCTACCGCCGCCTCCAGACCACCAAGGAGTGCCACGTCACCGAGCCGGAGAAGTGGGGCGCCGTTGCCGACGGCTATCTGGCCTTCGATCTCCCGCCCTTCTCCTCCGCGGTCATCAGCAATATTCCCGAGTAAAATCATCAGGGGCAGGCTCTTCATTGAAGCCTGCCCCTTTCTTATTCTTCTTTATTCCTTCGGCGGCGCCAGCGGTTCCAGCGGCTTGCCCTGGCTGGACAGCGGACCGACGCGGTAGTTGAATACGATGTTGCTGTTGGGGAAAGTCCGGTAGAACGTCCGCTTGATCCGCTCCAGCACCATCCCGCCCGTGTTGTAGTTCACCGTGGGCAGCAGCAGCGCGAAGATCGTCGGGGCGAACCGGGTGATCGTGTCGCCCTTCCGCAGGTTCTTCCGCAGGATCTCCAGCAGCCCGTTCATGATGTTGTCCTGCCGCATGGTGTCGATCTCCTTGTCGTTGTAGGGAGACACCATGATGATCGCCAGGAACATCGTCGCGCCCAGCCGCTCCAGGTTCCGCATCTGCAGGTTGAAGATTTCTTTGAACACGGCGTATTCGCACACGAAGGCGCCCCGGCGTTCCCCGCTTTCCCGCAGCTCGTTGCGGATGGATTCCAGGTTGAAGTCCAGCGTCTTCCCGGCGGAAACGATCTGCTTGTAGAATTCCTGCAGATCCTCGCTGGGCTGGACGCCCAGGTACCGGTAGTTCAGCTGCACCACGTGCTTGTACTGCACCAGCGCCTCGCCGGTCCGGTTGATCTTGATCAGCGCCGACATCAGCTCCATGTGCAGCCGGTCGTCGAAGGAGTCCACGTCCAGCGCCTTCCGGCATACGCCGACGATGTCGGCATACTGGGCCTTGTTCTTCAGCAGTTCAATATAGGCATACACCGCCGCCATGTATTTGTTGTGCAGCGTCGTGGCCTTGGCCAGCGCCCATTCGTTCTGTTCGCTGTGCTGCAGCAGGTCGCCCTCGTATTTCTCCAGCAGCAGGTTATACAGCCGCCGCTGTTCCTGCACGGGCACGTTATTTTCGGCCAGCCGCTCAAAGATCGCGTCGATCTCGTACAGGTCGATCGACATCCCTTCGATGCGCTCCCAGTGATACGCCCCGCGGTCCGATACAATGCACGCTCCGAGGGAGGGATCGATCTGGTTCAGCAGCACGCGCAGCCTGGAAACCAGCGTCTTCAGCGCGTTCTCCGGGTTTGTGCTCTTCTCCTCGTCCCACAGGGCGCTCAGCAGCTTCTGGTTCGGCACCGGCGCGCCCTCGTTCAGAATCAGGTACTGAATCAGCGCTGCGCCTTTCTTGGACTTGGCGGCCAGATGGTCCGTCTTTTTTTCGTCAATAAAAATCAGGAAGTGGTCCATCATCTGGATGCGAATGGTATCGGCCACGTCATTCCCTCCCGTAAGCAGCGTAAAAAGGGTCGCTGTTTCCCATCATCAAAACATAATAAAATTATATCAATTCTCTGTAACTTTGACAAGCTTTTCTTTTTTTCTCATGTAATCCGCAGACAGTGCATCCTCCCCGGATCATTCTGAACGCAGTGAAGAATAGCATCCGGAGCCGAAGGCGAAGGATAAAAAAAGGATCCGGCACATCTGGAGAAAGATGTACCGGAAAAAGGAGGATAGAATATGAAGAAGTTAGGAAATGTCATCATTCAGCCGAACAGCTCGCTGTTCGTGGTTTCGGAATCGGTTTCCGGCGGCAGTTACATCGTTTTTGTTCTTCGCGGAGGCGATGGTTACATCCTCTCCCATCGGATCCGATCTTCCCGCCGGACCTTTTTTCAGCTTCGCCGCGCTTGGCTTTCTGATCGCCGCGGCCCTTGCAGCCGTTGCCGTCTCAGCCTTTCCCGTTTCCCTGCGCCGGAGGCCTTTCCCTCCATCGCACGAATATTATACCATATCACAGGTCATGCCAACGGTTACATATTCCAAAATTTCAAATGTATTTAGGGACATATGGGGACAGTCTCATTTGTCATATCAGGGACATATGGGGACAGTCTCATTTGTCACATCTCTGATGGGACATAAGGGGACTGTCCCCATTGTCCCGTCCCCAAAACACTGCTTCCCCGACATATGGGGACAGTCTCATTTGTCATATCAGGGACATATGGGGACAGTCTCAT
>CAMVEB010000069.1 GCA_947166385.1 uncultured Clostridia bacterium
TGGTGGATAAAGACGGCAGGTTTGCCGCGGGTGTGATTGCGGACCTGGGCAGGGACGCCTGTGGCTTTATCAACGCAGTATTTGTCGAGGAAACGCTGCGGCTGCAAGGCCTGGGCACATATCTTCTGAAGGAAGTGGAAGCCCGGGCAAAGGAAAACGGCACCTCAATGATTTTAACGAATGCGGGGGACTGGAACGTCGATTTCTTCAAAAAGAACGGTTATCTGCTCAGGGGCGAACTGAAAGACGTTCCCAAAGGACACAACTGCTACGAGCTTTACAAAATGATTCGCTCTGATATCAGTCTCACAGAAGGAGACAGGAAAGCGATGAAGATTGAAAAAGCGTCCAATTGGTAACACCCATGGACAAGAAACAAAACGATAGAGTACCTGTGTGAGTGAACATGCTGTATATGCAACAGCCGTGCAACCCCGGGGCGGGAGCTTCACCGCCGCTGCGGTTCTGAGGACGGGTTTGCTTTTCATGGCTTTTATGGCATAATTGATGATGAAATACAAGGCCGGTCAACCGTATAAAGGAGTTTGGGCAATATGGGAATCAGAATCATTACCGTCAGCCGCCAGTTCGGCAGCGGCGGCCGGGAGCTGGGCAAGCGGCTTTCGGACCTGCTGGGCTGGGATTATTACGACAGGGAAATCATCCAGGCCCTGGCAGACGAGCAGGGGCTGGACCCGGAATATGTCCGCCGGGTGGTGAACGGGCACGGCTGGAACCATTACCAGCTGACTTACCGGAACAGTTTCCGCCAGCCTGCGGACGATTCATGGAGGCATACGGAAGTGCTCGTGCGCCAGCGGGAAATACTGCGGGAAGTCGCGGAAGCAGGGAACCACTGCGTCATCGTCGGGCGGGACGCGGACGTGATTCTGCATGACTATCGTCCGTTCCGCGTTTTTGTCTGCGCGGACCTCCAGGCCCGGATCGAACGCTGTATGCGCTATGAGGAAAAGAAGGAACCGGCGGAACGCCTGTCGGAGAAGGAAATCCTCCGGAATATCCGCCGTATCGACCGCAACCGGCGCCGGATCCGGGAAATCCTGACAGGCAAAAGCTCCGGGGACGGAAGTGCTTTTGACCTGACCGTGAATGCCTCCGGCTGGGAGATCCGGAACCTGGCGCAGGCCGTGGCGGATTTCTCCTGCCGTTGGTTTGGAGAAGCAGAATGAGAGAGAAGAAAAGCAGAACCGACCTGACTGTCGGCACAGTGTGGAAAAAGCTGCTGATCTTCTTTCTGCCTATTGCGGCGGGCACCATTATCCAGCAGCTGTATAACGCGGCGGACGGCCTCATCGTCGGCCGGTTCGTCGGCACAAACGCCCTTGCTGCGGTGGGCGGCAGTTCCGCACAGATCATCAGCGTTCTGGTGGGCTTTTTCGTCGCGATGACCGCGGGCGCTTCAGTGGTTATCGGACAGATCTACGGGGCAGGGAAAAAGGAAAAACTGAACTGCGCCATCGGCAACGCGGTGGCGTCCATGGCCATCGCGGGCCTGGCCCTGGCGGCTGTCGGCTTCCTGGTTTCTCCCGGGCTTCTCCGCCTGCTGAACACGCCGAAGGAAACCCTGGACGGAGCGGTTCTTTACCTGCGCATCTATTTCCTCGGCGTTCCCTTTGTGATGATCCTGAACATGGAATCCAGTATTCTGCGCGCCCTGGGGGATTCTTTCCATCCGTTTCTTTTTATGATCATTGGCTGCATCCTGAACATCGTCCTGGACGTGCTGTTTGTGGTCGCTTTCGGCTGGGGGATTGCCGGCGTCGCCGTGGCCACGGCAATGGCTCAGGTCGTGAACGCCCTGCTCCTGACCCTGCGCCTGGCGCGCGGCACGGAGGAATACCGGCTGACCCTGCGCAATCTGCAGCTCAGGGGCGTTTATCTGGTCAACATGCTGCGTCTCGGCGTTCCGGCGGGGCTGCAGTCCTCCATGTACAGCGTTTCCAATATGATCATTCAGGTGGCCGTCAATTCCCTCGGCACCATTGTGGTGGCATCCTGGGCCATGAGCGGTAAAACGGACGGCCTCTACTGGGCGGTGAGCAGCGCCATGGGAGCTGCCATCACCAGTTTCATCGCGCAGAACCACGGCGCCGGACGGGCTGACCGCGTCAGGCAGTGCGTCCGCCAGGGCCTCGTCATACTGTTCCTCATCACTGTCGGGATCAGCGCCCTGCTGATGCTGACCGGCATTCCCATGCTGCGGGTTCTGACACCGGACGAAGAGGTCGTCCTCACCACCTACACCATTATGTCCTACTTCGTGCCCTTCTATTTTACCTGGGTGCTGGTGGAGGTGCTCAGCGCGGTGCTGCGCGGCGTCGGTGATGCGGTGATTCCCGTCGCCATAATCGGCGTGGGTATCGCCCTGTTCCGCGTCGTCTGGATCATCGCCGTTTTCTCCTGGTTCGGAACCCTGTTTTCCCTCTGCCTTTCCTACACCGTTTCCTGGACCATTACCAGCACAGCCCTGCTGATTTATTACAAAAAAGGCGGCTGGATGAACCGCCGCCGCATCGTGGATCGCTGAAAGCGGATGGTTCCGCAGCGGCATTGACGTATATCCTCTTATATTTGAGGAAACAGCGGAGTTCGTAAAGAAAAACGCTGACGAGTGGAAATCGGCGGATCAGACCAATTTACGTTTCATGGAGGGCATGTATATGGCATTGAACCAGGCGGATAAAGAGCTGATTGAATTCGCTGCAAATGTTATCAGGGAAAACTATGATAACGTCAATTGGTGGCATACTGTAGGCGCTGCAGTCAGAACCGGGAACGGAAAAGTATACGCAGGGGTGAACTGTGACAGCGTGAGCCACGGAGCCTGTGCGGAAGTGATCGCAATTGGCAGCGCTGTTACTGCAGGGGAGCGTGAATTTGACACGATTGTGGCTGTCCTGGGCGGCGAGACCGGAAAAATACTTCCTCCTTGCGGAAACTGCAGGCAGATGATGTACCTGTATGATAAAAATATGAATGTAATCGTCAGCGAAGACACAAAGGTCAGTATTCAGGAGCTGCTGAAATACCCGTGTGATTGATGCATAAAGGAATATAGGAAAATGAGCAATACGTAATACCCGCGAGCCCAGAAATCCCGCTCAAACTTGTTTCCAAGTTCAGGGTGCTTATCATAGATCATGAGTGCTGACTTCCCTTTCAAGTATCCCATGAATTCGGATATTGCCAGCTTCGACGGTATACTTAAGCATAGATGTATATGATCCACACATACCGCCCCTTCTATGATCTCGACCTTCTTGTACCGGCATAGTGTCCGCAGTATCTCCCTGATATCTGCTTTCACTTTCCCATATATCACCTTCCTCCGATATTTTGGGATGAATACTATATGGTACTGGCATTTCCATCGCGTATGTGATATGCTTTGTTCGTCCATCTTGGATGCCTCCTATGGTATTGGAATTGGCTTCTGACACCATTCCGATATTACCATAGGAGGCTTTTCTATCCAACTGCTCGCTTTTGCTCATTCCGTTCTCCCCAGCATAGCTGGGGGATTAAGGATATCATTAATTAGCATTTCCTCATAAATATTGCTTGAACACGGATCTCCCTTACATCCGGCTTCAGGGGACCCGCAAAGACTGCCCACATGTTCGTTATCCTCCTTCCCCGCCTCTCCCGCGCAGGAATATCGTATCAGGAAAAGCGGGAGAACACCAACAGATGCAGGTTGATATTCAAAGGAGTTTTTCAAGCTGGAATTGAAACACCTGAAAAGGCGATAAAAAATCAGCTCCGCAAAAAAGCGGAGCGTAATGCAAGTCCCAAAGCAGGCCGTGTTAGCGACAAAGCCCGCAAGCATCAAGTCTTCGATTATCCTGCAAGACTATCCCTGAGAATATTGAAAATAGAAGAACTATATGATATGTTATACGTGGCAGGTAGGTCCAAACTTTTAAGGAGTTCTTGATGGAAAAGAAGAAAACCAAGGTTTATATCTATACTGTAAATGGAACAAGAGAAAATGAAAGACTTCAATTCGTATTTTGAATCGATTCCTGAGTTAGAAACAGAGCGGTTGCGATTAACTGCATTTACAAGAGAAGATATGGATGCTTATTTTGACATATTGCGAGATCCTAAAGTACAAAAATATCTTGGAGGAGGAGTACCTGTTTTTGACAGAGAGCCGCATATCAGCAACTGGCTGCGGAATATAAACGATCGGCTGTTGAAAAGGAAGATTGTTTTTACCTGGTGTATAAGGGACAAAGAAAGCAATCAGGTGGTTGGCCGTATTGATTTGGGAGGCTTTGTAAAGAAAACAACAGCTGAGATTTCGTATCACCTGTCAAGTGTTTTTTGGGGCCGTGAGATCGCCACAGAGGCTGTAGAAAGGGTGACCGGATTCGGCTTGGATGAGCTGGGACTTGCGAGGATACAAGGCCTTGTCAGGATAGAGAATCAAGCATCAATTCGCGTATTGGAAAAGAATGGATATATTAGAGAAGGCTTGCTGCACCATTATCCTTACGGTCATGGATTTCATGATGTGGTGATGCTTGCGATCGTCAGATGAATCATAGTTTCTCGGCATGTTCCCACGGACGTCCAAAGGGCAAAAACCAGTGGATATGTTCCCGGCGAACAGAAAAATCGTTGATATGTTCCTGGAGCCAAAGGTGCGAACGGATGAGTGATATGACTATTCATTTCATTTTCTCGTACCAGGGAGAAATAATTGGATTACTTCTCATCATAGTGATTTCTGCAACTGGCAATCACAATTGCATTATCCTGAGATAATCTTCCCAGCCACTCTCATGTCAAAGAAGACGCATACGAATCAGTCCTCCTTCAGTGGATGCTCTGCAAGCTTAGCCTGACCGGAATCCACCTCAGAAGTAATCCTTTGTAAATAGCTGATGTTCGAATCAGAATAAAATGGATCGATTGAAACTTCAAAGGGAATCCGCTTCTCGCGCCTCATTTTCTTTGCCAGGAGTGTAAATGCAGTGGTCATGCTCATACCGAGTTCCTTACAGACTTCTTCCATTCCCTTTTTATCTTCTTCATCCATTCTGAAGTTAACCAAGACCTGTGACATATTTTACACCTCACCTTCACCTTCATGCTACCACATTCCATGAAAAATCATATCACGAGATTGACCACTTGTAAAGACAGTATATTTATACTTGTTAAAGTAATCACGTTCGAAAACGCAAAATTGTGTATTTGTCGAACCGATTGTGACAGAAGCAGCAAAGCATATCGGAATCTATTTGATTTACATCTTCGCGCTGCCCAAGATGACTCTGATCAATAATTACCGCAGGAATTATGGCTTTAACCGTTTATCAGAAGAAGCAGAGAATGATCTGCACACCCGGCTCAGGCCGCGTGTAGACAAGGATTGCATCTTCATGTACAAGATTATTCGAAGATGATGAATGTCCTTCCCGGGCTCCGCTCAGGCGGCAATCAGGCAAGCAACTCCCAACTGACAGGTATCCCTGCTCTTGCGTATAAACAGGTGAGCAGAGAAACATGGGAACTCCTCCTTCTGAATCCGGGTCCGGGAAGCCCGGATTTTTCTTATGCCCCGTCACGGAAATCCTGCAGCAGAGGGCGTACGGGAAATTCGGAATCACAGTTCAATCAATGACAAACCCTGTTCAATTGCAGCATTCACTTTCTGAAGCGCTTCAATGGCTTCTTTTTCGGTTTCATAGAAATAAATGCGCTCCCAGCACGATATACGCGTCTGGATCAGTAAAGCTTTTCCATCGACTCTCATGCCACCGTAACAGATCAGAACCTTCTTTTTGTCCGGGCTCATCACCCTGGTTTTTTGCCGCATCTGCAGCGTGGTTCCATCCTTCAGAACCAGCTGATGATCAGACAGAAATTGTTCGATTCCTTCAGAAAAATACTCGGTGATTGAATCGCTGACAGCCTCATCGACAATGTCCTGAATCCTGTCCTCCATCTGATCCGCGATTTCGTCTGCCAGGTCATCCATTTTGTCCTCCAGCGCGGATTCAATGGCCTCCTGCACCGTTTCCCCGATGGTTTCCAGCAATTCGTCATCCATGTCATTCGCCTCCATCCATCATTCCAGAATACCGTTTACTTCCGCAAAATGCGGGTTTCTGTTCATCAGCGACAGCATCCTGCGGGCAGCTCCGTCCGGATGGCTTCTGCCGCCTTCCCAGGATTCCACTGCTTTCCTGGTAAATCCGATTCTCCAAATTGAGAGCTATTTGCAAATCTTTAACTCCCGGTTTTCCGGGTTGTCATTTGCTCAGCAAACCAGATTTTGAGCAGGAAATTTCCTCTGCTTCTATTCGCGCAGCAAAGAGGAGATGTCTTTTATAGCTACAGCTTTTCCTGTAGACAAGAATTCCCATGACGGGCTATCATTGTTCATCCCTGAAAAGTACTGCCTGGCGTATTCAATTGCGGTATCAATATCCTGATTTTCACTGATTGCTTCATAAGCAGCATCGAAGACGGAGATGTCTCTCCTCTCAAGACTGCCTTCCTCCACTTCAACCTCAAACAAATGGACTTTTTTTCGCTCTTCATCCGTTTCTTCGCCGAAATCCTCATTGTACATCCTGATACACTCCGAAAGATCTGTGCAGAAATAATTGCAATGAAGGCGACTTGCACACTGTTGAAATTCATTTCTGCGGACAAACTCAAAAATTCCTTCTGTTGCCCATTTTGCATAATCGGCCCAGTATCTGAGATTCGATCTGTTCAAAACCGCGAACATATACTTTCCGTTCAGGAGCATCCCGTAAAAGCAATCTTTGCTGACTGTCATTGCCTGCATGAACGGACTGCATAAGTCCGTGAAATCCTGATGGCCCGGCTCTAACTGATCTCCTTCTTTTAATGTCTGACTATAATGATAAACGACCATGTGCTTCCTCCGTAAATAGTCTTTAGCACGATTAACTACAAATTCAACTATTCCAAACCCCACCTGTATCCTACCATACCGGCACGGAAAAAGGAAGGCTCCTTCTGCCTTCCTCTCATCATTCCACTTCCCGTTCGTTCAGGATCCGCAGCACCATTTCCAGCGTCTCCCGGATTCGTCCCTCCAATTGATTTGCTTTTTCCTATAGCATATTCCGCGTATGCTTCCCGGACATGACCGGGAGCGATGATCGTCATCTCTCCGACAAACTGGGTTACCCAAGCATAGAAAGTACCGGAGATGTCCACCGGGACCGTGATATCAAAGGTCTCCCTCCGGACATTCCTGATATCAAAACAAAAACCGACAGCGGTAAAATATTCCGCTGCCGGAATGTCAATACAATTCACATGAAGAGTGATTGTCCAAAGATATCAACCTTCAAAGCATCTGTCAAAAAGGCAGGTGCTTTTTTCATGCGCAAAATCAGGAACCATCCCCACTGACTCCGAAGTTTACCAGACCCTGATCCGATCTTCAGGGGCCAGGTACATGCCGTCGCTTCCCTCTATGTGATAAGTCTCCAAAAATTCGTCGTAGTTCTGCAGAGGAATATTGCAGCGATAAGCCTCCACCGGATGAGTGTCAGTGGCAACGTATGCCTTTTCCGCAGGTTCATAACGCGCCTGCTTCTGATTGATGGCAAGCTGTCTGAAGAACAGGTCGTAATCAAAATTCTCCTGCTTCTTCGCGATGGAGAGGAGGCACTTTAAGGATCCAAGGTCGGCGATGGTTTCGCTCTTGATCCGCATGGCGCCGGCTTCGCCATAGGTTTCGTCGGAAACCTGGGGCATGGGAACCAGCTTGCTGTAGAACGCTGTCAGCTTGTCCACCCGCTCCTGGAAGGACTTCCGGTCTTCCTCCGTCCACCAGTTCTTCTTGTTTCCGTTCTTATCATATTGGGAGCCTTTGGTATCAAAAGCGTGGGTGATCTCATGCCCTATCACCATGCACAGGCCTCCAAGCTTCTTTTCCAGCGGCCAGTCCGGATCGTAATAGTCCCCGCCGCAGATCCCGGCATAGACATTGATGGAGTTTTCTTCCGCGATATAACACGCGGTCAGGGTGCTGTAATAATTATCGTATCTCCAGTAGGTTCCGTCGTTTTTCATGGTTAGTGCGGTCGCTTCCACCTTGTTCAGAAATTTCCGCCCTTTCATGATCGCGCTGAACACGGTTTCCCCTTCTTCCGCTGTTCCGATGGTTACCGAGCCGTAATCCGGCAGGTTGTCCGGATAGCAGATGTACAGCTTGAAGTTGTCAAGCTTTTCAATGGCGCCCGCCTTTGTTTCGTCAGCCAGCCAATCCTCTTCGTTGATCATGTCGCGGTAGGCGTCGATCATCATCCTGGTCAGTTCCGTCACCTGGGGTTTGATTTCCTTGTTAAAGCAGTAGTTTACATACATCTGGTCCAGCATGGTGGGAACGACGGCTTCCATGACTTCCAGCGCGTAAGCGTCATCGCTTTTCACGCTGCCGGTGCCGGTCACGGGCTCCTGGAATTTGGCAGCCGCCTCATAGGTTTCCCTGTCGAAGTACCTGGTGAAGTCCAGCAGCGTGTTGACAAGGGTCCAGGCTTTGATATATTCGATATTCTCATCTGTGTAGTTTGCTTCAAAGCCGTCCAGCATATTCGCGCTCAGCGTACAGACATATCCCTGCACATCGAATCCCAGCGCTCTATAGATCGCTGCGAGGGGAAGGTTTTTGTATCTGCTTTCAAAATCCGCAATTGGTATATAATCAGTGAAATCTCCTGTGGCGTATCTTGCGATCAGGGCTTCCGTCCAGGGCTGGCACTTTCTTTCAAATTCCTTTGCGTTGTCGAAGATCGCCCTCGCTTCTTCATCAGTGTAACCGAGGCGCTTCAGCATATAATCGGCGGTGAGGCGCTTGGCTGTCAGATCGACGCCTTCTTCCGCCCCCGGCTTGAGTTCGTCAGTATTCGTGACAAGCATCTTCATGCCCTTGATATTCAGGATATTGATAAGGGCATCCTCCGGATGATACATGAGTTCGTCCTCTACCATGGGAGTACCAAAGATATTACGTTCCGGATCAGAATAGTATTTCGTCATTTCCTCAGTGGAGGAAACGGACATCAGATCCTCCACGTAAGGCTTTAGGGGTTGAAGCCCGGTCTCATTTCTCGTGTCCCAGTCCAGCAGCAGTGCATAGAAATTCTGCAGGGACGTCAAGTCCGGATCGTCTTTTTTTTCGCCTTTCAGAACTGCAAGCTTGGCCCGGTTGTAGTTATCGGTTTGTTCAGTTCTTGCTGACGCGTTGGACGCGCCTTCGTGGATGCTGACGGTTTCAGCCCATTCCCGGTTGACGGCTGCCGCATAATCATCCTGCAGGCGGATCTCACCCCGTCCTTCATAAGTTCCGTATATCCCGGAATTGATCCACATGGCGCCGGGGCGGGTGTTTTCCTCCGCCAGGGCCGGTACGATGCCTGCCATCAGGCACAGACAGAGGAGCAACGCGATCAGTTTTTTCATCGAATCTTCCTTTCTTTTTCCCCAGCCGTTGTCCATTTGAAAGAGGCGGAAGGGATACCTTGCTGTGTCGGTTTTTATTCGGCTGTTGTCGAACATCTACCGACATATTAATATATAATAACTGGCAAAGTGTTGCAAAAGCGTAACAAATATCTTAAACAGGAATCCTGAATTGTTTTTGTTTTGTTTTTGTTTGGGCTTATGGAATTCGTATCAATTATCTATAGTTCCGCAGCATTTTTAGACTTACGTAGCAGACAGAGGGCTTTGAAAACCGCATAAAACAAAGGAATACGGACGATTTGTATTGACTTTGTGCGTCGAATGATATACAATGCAAGTCGAAGCAAGTAGACTTACATTGGAGGCGTTTGACGATGGCATACATTCACTACGATGAGAAACCCAACGGAGCAATCTATGCATCAGTATATGAATCTTATCGTGAAGGAGGCAGTGTTAAAACCAGGAGGAAAGAAAACCTTGGCCGTGTTGTAGACAAAGAGAAGGGTTTGTTCCGTCAAAAAGTCGTGTTTATCAGTTCACAATTGAAGGTGGGCGGAATGATACACCAGAAGTATTTCCAGATGAGGAAATAATTCCCGAAGAAGAGAAGTTGATTCTTGATTTCGGTGATTCCTGGTTTCTGGAGCAATATATAGCAGGGAAACATACCGCCTGCTGAGAAAAATGCTGTAAAATGAGCATGAAGATCCATTGTGAAGTTTCTCCCTTTCATCGTCGTTCAGCGTGTGCCAGTTGTTCGGTACGGGCAAAAGAAA
>CAMVEB010000070.1 GCA_947166385.1 uncultured Clostridia bacterium
GCTCTATGGCTTGGGCATATCATTTTTCTTGTCCGCCCATCCCGTGAACAGTAACCCCAATCAACAAATGAATATGATTGGACATCAGGACAAACGCGTGCAGTCTGAAACCGGAAAGCTCCTTGCAGCGGTAAAGAACGGTCATAAACTGCATCCGGTCCTCGTCATCCTCAAAGATATCCTGCCGGTTAATTCCCCTTAGCATAACATGATAAATATTGGATCCGCTTGTTTTCCTCGCTGTTCTCGGCATATTCTGATCACCTGAAACAAGTATATCACAGACAGAAAGTAAAAGCAAAGCGTGGGACAAAAAAGACCGTCCCTGTGTCCCCTTGGATCCGCTTGTTTTCCTCGCTGTTCTCGGCATATTCTGATCACCTGAAACAAGTATATCACAGACAGAAAGTAAAAGCAAAGCGTGGGACAAAAAAGACCGTCCCTGTGTCCCTACCCACATCTTCTATGGATGCCTCGGAAAATATGGTAGAATAACCTAACGTAAATCTTGCCCGGGCACAGGTCCAGGCTGAATGAAAGAAGGGAACGCAACATGCGGAAACAGGCTTTCGGAGACCGTCAGGTTTCAGTGATCGGCTTGGGCAGCGGAGAGTTCGGCGGGAAGATTTCGGAGCGCCAGGCCCGGGAATTCATGGACGCCTATGCCGACATAGGCGGAAATCTGATTGATACAGGCCGCGTATACGGTGATTTTGTCACGCCAAGAAACGGAGAAAGCGAAAAGATCATCGGCAGATGGCTCGCAGACCGCCATTGCCGGGAAAAGACCTTTCTCAGCACCAAAGGCGGCCATCCGCCGATCCAGGATATGCAGCGCAGCCGCCTGAGCAGGGAAGAAATCCGCAGGGACATGGCAGAAAGCCTGGAGGATCTGCAAACGGATCAAGTGGATATTTTCTGGCTCCACAGAGATGACGAAAGCCGCCCCGTGGGCGACATCATGGAAACACTGCAAAGCCTGATCGAAGACGGAAGAACACGCATGACCGGCGTATCCAACTGGTGTCCGGAACGGATTGAAGAAGCAAACCGATATGCCGTTTCCCATGGGCTGACGCCGGTTACAGCCAATCAACTCCAATTCAGTCTGGCCCGCCAGGTCAATTGTTATGATCCCGGACTGGTTACTATGGACACGAAAGCCTGGCGGATGCACCGGCAGACCGGGATGGTATGCTGCTGCTTTTCCTCCCAGGCGGGCGGATTCTTTACCAAGCTGGATGCATCAGGCTGGGATCAGCTGAATGAAAATCTGAAAAACGATTACGGCTGTGAAGAGAATCTGAACATTCTGGAAAAGCTCCGAACCCTCCGCGGGGTAACCGGATTATCCATCGGAGCGCTTGCGCTGGCGTATCTGACGTGTCAGCCCTTCCCCACGTTTGCCCTGGTGGGAGCCAGCCGGATCGAACACGTACTGGCATTGAAGGAAGCGGGAGACGCCGTGATCTCCCCGCAGCAGCGGGACGCGCTTCGCGCGTTCGAACCGTAATGGCCCGGCTGTGCCGTTACAGCTTCATGATCAGCGTGTTGACGCCGGCGTTATTGTAGTAATCAATCTGCCTGGCAATGCTCGCCGTCAAACGAATGCCGATGTTCCGGCCAGGGTCCTCCGGATGAAACTGCTCCATGCGTTTTCGCGGGTCGAAAGCAATACAGTTATCCCGAATACGGATCGTCAGCTCGTTCTGTACGATCATGCGGACATCCACGTGGATGTTCTTTTCCTGATGCCCTCCGTGCTGAAAGATATTTCGGGCCATTTCTTCAATGCACAGGCCGGCAAAAGAGGCTGTGCGCCGGCTGATTCCTTTTTCCAGGCAGAAGGATACGGCGGATTCAGAAGCGTCGCAAACCCTGTCCCTGCCATGCAGAGTGCATTCAAATAATTCATCCGGGGCAGCACCGAAATCATCCGGAAGCTTGAGCAAGGCGTCGGGATGGAAACTGAAACCGCCTTTCCATATCCAGACTGAAACAAGGATCACGCCAAGGCAGATCAGGTCGACGACCGTGTTACCGAGCCAAGCGGCATTGATGCCGAAAACAGGGACAAGGAGAAAAGCAAACAAACCGACCGCTGCGGTTTCCGCCACGGACAGGACATTTACCAGCGTCATTTTCCCCTGGGCCTGATAAGAGCTCGTCAGCAGATTCATCAGGATATTCAGCGGGAGGAAAGTGAACCCCAGCCGAAACATATCGCGGGCAGCTGTCCTGGCCGGAAAATCCGGTTGGAAGAAAAGGCCAGTCAGGAAAAAAGACGCGGAGACGATCGCAATCAGGAGGACAGCGCATCCGAAGAGACCGATCTTTACCGCTGTCATAAAAAGAATGCGAAAACTTTGCCGATCCTGTTCGCCGTAGAAGATACCCGCCAGTGCGGAATAGGCGGAGGCGCATCCTCCCGTAAAAATACCCACGATATCGCAGACGGAAACCAACACGTTCACCACGGCGATTCCGGAGTCTCCGCAGGCAGCGGAAACGGCGCGATTCATCAGCGCGTTTTTCATCACCAGTCCGATGGTAAACAGCAGAACGGGCACCCCGCGCAAAACGGCTTCCCCCACCAGGCGCAGATCAAGCGAAGTCCGTTCAAAATGAACGGTTTTGTCTTTATTCAGGTATCCCGGCAGCAGGATCAAAAATCCGGCCGCGTAGGAGAGGGTGGTTGCCAGACCGATACCGAACGTACCCATACCGGCCATAAGCATATCACCCAGAAGATTCCCGACGGACATCACCCCCGCGGAAATATAGGACCTTTTCATATCATTATTGAACGAGACAAAAGCCATCAGCAGGGCAGTAAGTGCCTGCAGCGGGATGCCCGGAAGAAAACCCAGAATGTAATCGCTGAGTAAACGATGCACTTCTCCCTCCGCGCCCAGAAATGCGGCAACGCTGCCGCGGAAGAAGATGCCGGGGAGTGCGACCAGCGTGTAGAAAACGCCTAAGACAAGGAACGAGCTGAAAAACAGGGTTTCAATCTGCTCTTTCTTTCCGGCTCCGATAAAATTCCCGATCAGGATCTGGGCCCCGATCACCACCATGTTGAACATCCCGATGCCCTGTGCTGCCGGCGAGAAAAAGCCCACCGCGGCAAGGGCTTCCGGCCCCAGGCGGCGGCTGATCACCAGGCTATCCACAAAACCGCAGATGCTCATGGTCATCAGCACAAACATATCCACGAAGAGCATCCTGATAAAGGAACCGAGGATCAAGTGATAATCCGATTGTACGTTTCTCATCCGTCCTCCTGCGATTTGAAGCGTTTTTCATATGCTTTTTCCGCATCATGCCAGAACGCTTCATAGGGCACTCCCTGCGCTGCCCAGGGTTTCTGCTCGCCGATATACTGGACGATTGCCGGGTCGGCCAGCGCCTGATCCGGGAAAAGGTCTTCCAGGTCCGGGAGAAGCCCGCGCAGAAACGCCAGGTCTTCCTTCCGGTCGTCCGGAAATACGTTGTACGTCTTTGGAAGCAGCCGGACTTTATCACGGTATACCTGGTTCAGCACATCCTGATCCAGATAGCGGAACGGCTTGTGATATGCCAGTTCCAGCGCTTCACGGTCTCCGCCGGATGCGCGTATTTCCTTCAGGTTCATCAGCACGACCCCTGCGTTGATATAGTACCCTGCCCCGATGCCCCATTCATCTTTCAGACGACGGAGATGAGGTTCTTCCAGGCAGAGCCTATCAGTAACTCCGGCGATGCACATCCCGTCCATATCCGTATCATACAGATCCGCCAGGGGCCGGGTAATCACCAGGTCGCTGTCCAGATACAGACAGCGCGCTTCCCCATCAAAGAACTCCGGCAGAAAAAGGCGGAAGTAGGCCACCTGAACCGCGTCCGGACTCAGGCAGCACGTCTCATCCGATACAAAGCGGCGTGATGTCAGGGAAAGGGGCCATCTGGCCTCCAGTGTGCAGCCCGGGAAGCAGGAAGCCATCCGGAAAAGCGGGGCCAGGTCATCCTCGTTCAGATCCTGATCCACCGACAGCAGAATCCGCAAGTTTCTATCTCCTTTTCCCGCAGTCAGAAGAGAATACATGCTGATCCGGGTATAAGGAAGATAATACCGGTTCAGTGAATAGGCGATATTCATCGTATCTGGATCATTCTTCATATGATGCTCCTGAAAACACATTCAAAGGCCTCGGCGTAGTCAATCCCCGCCTGGGCGCCGCGGTACGCGGCCAACCCGGTAATCGCTTCTGTGGATCGGGGATGGGGGTATTGCCGCATCACGCCTGAATACTCACAGAGGGCGGATAGCTTTTTCTCCAGCCCCTCCTTTCCGATCCGGACAAAGGTGTTGGGCCTGAACGGGCAATCCGCCGGATTGAGGGTCCATTCGGTGGATGAAGGAATCTCCATATACAATAGCTCCCGCAGCGGGAGAACCCCTTCTGTCCGCTGGAACAGCCTGCAGGCCGCGTTCACGGCCTTGCCAGTTTCCCGATGGTCTATATTCGTATCCCCGGGATGATGCGTCACAAGGACCTGCGCTTCCCAGTCGCGGATACAGGATTCCACAAACTGAACCAACTCCAGGTGCGGAACCGTATTCATGCAGATATTCGGGAAATCAGCATGAAAGATCTGCTGAACGCCCAGAAACTTCATCGCCCTGGTCATGTCATCGAAAAGGGTTTTCGATACGTTTGACCGGACCGAAACGCTTTTGCACATCAGCGCAACGGCCAGGCGGTGCCCCTCCCCGATCAGTTTGGAGATCGTGCCGCCCGCCCCCAGCACTTCGTCGTCCGGGTGCGCAGCAACAACCAGCCAATTCATTGCTTAACCTCCGAGATCATTGAAAGATTAACTGTCTTCGCCGGGTTTACTGGAAAAAAAACGGAAAACCATGTATATTCTGACTATATTGTAAAGAATCTTCCGGTAAATTTCAAGCGTTTAACTAAAAGCCGTCAGGGGGAACATCCTATGTATCGTTTTTCTGACAAAACGCTCCGGTTCTGGCTCGTGGTATTCATTGTGCTCACCGTTGCCGGCTTAGCCCTGTCGCTTTATTTCGGTTTGTCTTCCGCCGGCGGAAGCCTGGACGATGCCGCGTATAACCTGAACGTGATCCGGGAGAGCATCGTCGACTTTGAGAACTATCAGGATCTTACGGGCGAAAACAGAGGATTCCGGAAATCATCCGGATATATCGTCCTTCGACGGGGTACGGATGGCATATGGAAGCTGATCTATCAATCCGATAAAGACCTGAACAAGGATCGCTGGACGCCCGAAGACCTTCCGGTTTTGACACCATTGCCATGGTCATGGGGTTTGAGAGAAGCCAGGCATACAGACAGGGAAACAACGGACCGGTTTTCGACGCTACTTGCCCAGACCGCGTTCATTACATACCCGCGCCAGGACAGGGTTTTCGGGGTTTCAGACTCCGAAAATGATCCCACAGCAATAAAGAGGCACAGCAGGCAACCAAGGAAACAGACAATCCATTTTTTCAAACAGAACTCTCCCCCATTCATAATATATTTTGTCCATGAGCTTTCACTGGATTCGTCGTTTTTGCGTTCCGAAAACAGAATGATTATTTCACCAGATGTTTTCTGCATCATAACATAAAACAAGGTAAAAAGAAAGCCGTGAATCGGAAATTCATCCAAAAGCAGGATGCGTTCTTCCGCCAAGGTTGGAAGATGGGGGACTTGTCTGCGGTCCGGATCCAGTTCCGCCTCCGGTCTTCGGCGCATCGCCGGATTTATTCATCTCATGAGCATCTCGCTCTTCGGGACCAGAACAGACAAAACAGGTTAAAATTTTCCATCCCACCTTGTCTTTTGCATGATTTTGTTATATGCTGTCATAAAGAAGTGATGCTATTTTTACTTGTACAAAAAAGGGGGAAAACAAAATGAAAAAGAAAATCTGTTTATTGCTTTGTCTGTTGTTTGTAATCCTATGCACAGTCGCTATGGCGGATACGAAAATCGACGCAAGAGTATTTCCAAACGCGAATTACAGGGAATATGTGAAGCTTTCTGAAACGCTTGGAAACAGAGAATCCGGCGAAAAAGCGAATCAGGAGATCTGTGCGAATGCGACGTTCAAAGTATCCCCGAAAGAAATCACATTAAAAGTCGGCGAAACAAAGACCCTGAAACTGAAAGCCACGATTTCAACCACTTACATTATCTTCGATACCAATAAAAAACTGATTGAAGCCAAATTCGGAAAAGTAAATGCCGACAAATTGACCATGGAGATTATTGTCAAGGGATTGAAAGCCGGAGATACTGAGTTTGGTGTTACCCGACTGTTTCATTACGATGATGTTGTCAAAGTCAAGGTTCATGTAGTCGACGGTTCCGCCCCGAAGGCGGACGTGCCTAAAATCTCCAAAAAAGAGCTGTCCATGAAGATCGGCAAACAGAAAACAGTGACTGTGACATTTGCCGGAACGAAGACAGATCTTAAGATTAAGGTCAAAAACAAAAAAATAGCTTCCGCTGAAATTGGATCCTGGTCCGGGAACAAGGCCAAACTGAAAATCAAAGGACTCAAGTCCGGAAACACAACGATCGAAATATACAACGCCAAGGATCAATCCCAGAAGGCGACGATCAAGGTGACGGTCAAAAAGTGAAAATCGTGTGAAAAAAACCGCGGACTTGCCGCCGGGGAAAAGAAAACATCATCCGTCACGACCACACGATATGTTTTCATGAATCCATCCCCGCAAGAAGCTCATTCTCCACATCTTCCGCGTCCGAGAATTCTCCTGCATCGATCTGCGCAAGAGAGTGATCAATCCTGGCCAGAAGCTGGGTCTCCATTTGCGGCTGAAAGGGAACCGAACCTGTTTCATCAAACTCGCCGCCGCTCTTCAGCATTGCGATAATAACCGCGTGAACAGCTTCCAGCTGATCCTCCTTCAGGCCGGAAAGAAGATACTGAGTATAATCCTGCTCGGATAATCCCGTTTTTCATAACTCAGAAACCGAATGTATAGGCAATTCCCTCACCTTGCTTTCAGACTCATCATGCCACAAAGTAAAACAGAATAGCAACGCCTGCTGTTTTTCGTGTCTGTTTCCCGGGCAATGCCTGGCGCATAAGAAAAAACTGTGAAGCAGGGGTTGCCTGCTCCACAGCCATGGAGATTCGGATTACTTGACCTGGATCTTGCATTTCACCTTGAGGCCGCTGCCGTCCAGCGCTTCGCAGGTGATGGTGGTCTTGCCGGACTTCTTCGCCTTGACGACGCCATTTTTGACGCTGGCGATGTTCGGCTTGCTGCTGGTCCATTTGAACTTCGGGGCCGCGTTCTTCGGCGTGGTCTTTGCCGTCAGGGTCAGGGTTTTGCCAACCTTCAGGGTCTTGGATGTCTTGCTCAGGGTCAGCTTCGTGATCGGGCCGGAGGATTTGTAATACCGCGTGGCCTTCTTCAGGGGATCGTTGCCCATCCCGATCTTGATCTTCTTCCACTGGGCCTTGATTCCGGCATAGTGGACGTATTTCACCTTGCTGCCCGCGAAGGCATCCTGGCCAATCTCCTGGATCTTCGCGCCCAGGGTCACGGTCTCCAGATCCTTCAGATCCTTGAAGGCTTCGGGTTCGATGCCAATGACCGGATATTTTGTTCCGCTGTATTCCGCTTCATCCAGGACACGGAAACTCTTCCCCGGATTTGAGTTCGGCTTGATGAAGGTCGCGTAACCCTGTGTGATATTGATCCGGTAGATTCCGCCGCTGATATTCACACTGACGATGCCATCCGTGGGATCATCGTCTTCGAGTTCCTCTTTCTTTTCTTCGGGTTTCTTTTCTTCCGCGGCAATCGTGACCGTCACGCATTTGGCTTCGCTGTCCGTATGATCAGCATCTCCGACTGCCTTGTACCAGACATAATAGGTTCCCGCGTCGGTGCCGGTGGGGATGGATGCAGAATAAGTGCCTGTGGCGGCATCCTTCGTTCCGAGGGCATACTGCATCGTGCCGCCCACCAGCGTAGAATCATCCACGTTCACCAGCGGTTTCTCCGTTCCGTCGTATGTACGGCTGTTCGCGGTCACGGTGGCGGGCACAGCAAACGGCTTCTCGGTAACCAGGATTTGCACTTCGATATTTTCAATAATATTATATTTGTCCGTTTCGTTGGGGGTGAACTTGGCGTGATAGGTCGTCATGCCAATATCATTCAGCTTGGTAGTCGTGTCTTCCTCCCAGCTCCACGTACCGTTATTCGCCGTAGGCAGCGCCACATCCGCCAGCGTCTGGCCGACAAACGCGCTCAGGCCGGTGGGAATGACATAGACCGGATCTGCCTTGTTCACCGTCACGAGGCAGATATCGAACCTGGTTCCGTCCGCATTACTGGTGGCTTTCACGGCGGCGTCGCCCGCCGAGATGCCCTTGGCGTAGACGGTCAGGGTATTGGTGGCATCCGCGCCGACCTCGGTGGTGCAAGCCTCATCAGAATACAGCTTCACAGCGCCCGCGTTATCACCACCGACGCTCCACTTCACCTTTCTGTCCGTGGCGTCGTTGGGCTCGATGGTGGCCGTCAGGGCTACTGCATCGCCGCCCACGGTCAGGAAGGCGGAGGTCGGGTTCAGGCTCACGTTGGTGACATTGACAAGTTCTGTAACTGTAACAGTGAAAGAAGCAGCACCATACGGATGTGTCACTGTTACGCCAAATGATCCCTCACCAGAAATGGTAATTTCAGTATTTCTTTTTTTTGCAGTTTGGTTTGTAATACTGGCGTTGCTTCCAGTCACTGTTATTCCGGTTTCGTCGTCATACCATAAATACAATCGGCCAATTAAAGTTTCAGCCGTGAACGCCCCTGGTATTGTAGTCGAATCTGTTATTGTTTCCTGTACGCCATTTTCGTTCGTCGTTACTATCATCACGTTTTTTGTATTTTCTGCAACCACCGCCAAACTCATCCCCGGCATCAGCCCCAGCACCAGCGCGAGGCTGAGCAGGATACCTAAAAACCGTTTCATCTTCGTTGTCATTGTTCGTGCTCTCCTTGTTCTATATTCACAGCTGTTATGGCCGCCGCGGAGCCAATTTATAGATAAAAAACCGCCGAACCGGACAGGGCAAAATCACCCCGTCCGATCCGACGGTTATCCATCACGAATGAGATATTCAGTTTCCCGGAAAAGGGCGCAGTTATCCCGTACTGTACCGTACCGTACCGTACCGTACCGTACCGTACCGTACCGTACCGTACCGTACCGTAAGAGCGTATTTCTGTTCCGCATGGGAGTCAAGCCCTTTCCGAATTCT
>CAMVEB010000071.1 GCA_947166385.1 uncultured Clostridia bacterium
TCCGTCAGCCCGTTTTCTGATGGTTCCTTCGCCGTTAGCACGCTTTCTTGCCATTGTTTTCTCCTTTCGACAGCCAATCCAGGAGAGCCTGACGGGCGATCACGATCTTTTTGCCAGCATGGATGCTCGGAATCTGATTCTCCCGAATAAGTTGGTACATCGTTGGCCTGCTGATACCGATCAGCTCCGCTGCTTCCCGGACGGACAATGTCATCTTCGTGCCCGGCGATGATTGCTGAGGTATGCTGTTGTCAAGGTGCTCTGGCTCCTGCAGAGCCGCGGTGCTGTCCAGCATGCGGAGAACCTCGTCCACAACCTGGTGTACCTGCTCTTCAGTATATAGCCTGTTTCTCATCATGGCAATATCCTTTCATGCTTTAAAGTGATGTAAAGTTGTAAACTATCTCTTTCCCGAATGCTCCTGCCGTTTTGTTACCGGTTAGAATCCGATTTTTAACGGGGATGATTCATTCTTCATCTCCCGTCTGAACAAGCCACGAAAAGCCCTGCTCTGGAAGGCTTTCTGACAGGCTAACCGGTAACAAATTACGTGCGTTTCATTTGCTTTCGCTGATAGTAGCTGCGCTGTTTGACCCGGTTGCGGAGTCGCTCGTGAAGAGGTTTGCAGTGCGGGCAGTATCGCTGTCGACCGCTGTTGGGGATGAAAGCTCCTCCGCACCAGGCGCAGGTTCTTTCATTCGGCCGGGTCACATCTTCTTCCCGAAGCAGTTCTGTCCAGATGATCCGATTCAATTCCGGATTGATGGGCAGCACGCATTCCAGAAAATAATCGCAGTCAATAGCGCCGTCGTGAATCGTCGGATAGCGGGGATTGATGATGGTGCACTCTCCATCCTCAATACATTTCCCACCGATGTAATTGCAGCATTCTCCATGCGCCAGAGTTCTGACATTCCGGATTAACATGTTGTTCATTCTTTTGGACTCTCCTCGTTTACATTCATCTTCCATCATGATCTGGCTGTGTGTCCGATTACACAGTCAGGAACAGTTGCGGCGCTGCTCTGCGTTCGGATCATGCTTCGCGGCTGCATGACGCAGAGCAGTGTGTATCTGAACGCACAGGATAGCTTTTCCTGTACGGGAAGTCATAGAGGCAATTCGTATGACTTTGGCTTCCGCTGACAGCATATCACATGGTTTCCAAAATCGTTTTCATGTTTTGAAAACTTCAGAAAGCGTTGCAGCTTAAGGCTTTGTTGGCATTTTTGCGTCTGGCTAAATTTCTAAAATGACGGTTTTACTGGGGTTCCCGGGCCAAAAGTTTTCACGAAATGAAATTTATTTTTTCAGAAGACCGTCTTCATGCTCTCCTGAAAACAGCCCCGGAGAATAGTAGCAAGCAATGCAAATCTGCTAGATTTTGCAAAAAGCTTGTTGGTAGGCTCCGCCCCCAAGCCCCTGATCTGCCAGCGCAAGCGCTGTGGTTGTGCAGGTTCCCTGCGCTTTGTCCCGTCCCAGATATCATGAAATAACGTGATTGCTTCCGCTGGATCGGAGCAAAATTGCCGTGTAAGGAAAGCCATTATCACTCGTAAAGTACCTCCAACCGTTCATAGATTTGTCTTATCAATTGAGTAATCTCCTCCTGCTTTTCCAGGATCTCATCGATTTCTGTTTCATAGATACTTCCATGTTCGTTCATTCGCTTGGCAATCTGATTTACGTTATTTGAAAGAATACTCATCTGCCGAGAGGCTTCCCGAAGCTCAGGCAGGTCAAGCCGCAATAGATAACCATTCAGCACCATCGCGCGAAAGAATCCTGATTTGTTTTTGACGCCGGCATTTTTCATTTTCTGCTGAATGATAGCGGCCTGTTCTGGAGTGGTATCGAAACTGAAGTGAACAGTGTGGTTTTGCATTTCGCTCATGTGTATCTTCCTTTCTGAATCCAATAAACTCAGGTGCATTGTTTCATTGCTGTTGTTTGGTTCGGGCTTATTTTTCACTGCTGCCTCTGGCAAGAAACCTTGTTTGGCTCACTGCCGGTCCTTTCGGCGCTCCCTTCCGAAGAGGAAGATCATGGCGGTTTGGACAGATCTGGAAACGTGGCCCTGATTGTCAAGGTGCGCTTCGTTGGCGATGCCAACGACTAATGACGGGAATGGCTCAGCTCTTTCGTCTTGGTTAATTGCTTACCACGATTCCCATTGTTCTTCATTATCTGAAACCTGGGGAATCGAGGTTGCATCCACATAGTTCCGCCATGGTTCCCGCTGCAGCCATTTCACAATGCCGGGGACATACTGACCATTCGCTGTCAGCCAATCCACGGTTTGTTTTTCCGCTTCCAGGGCGGACAGGATAGCTTCAATCGTCGCGCCGTCATTCAGTGCCTTCTCCACCAGCACTGCTGCAGCCTCACGGTTTGTCCGCCTGTTCTGCGGATAAGCAAGCCATATCTCTGAAAAACGATCCGGTTCAGTCTTCGTCCCATACCCTAAAGAAGAATATATATTCTTTTTATATGGGTTAGGTCTTGCCAGCGTACCGGTTTGGGCGGAACCGGTCTGATTCCGAGGATCAGTTGGTATCACAGTGATACCGGTTTCCTGATAACTGGTATCATCCTGATACCATGCCTGACTGGCATCCAAAGGGGAACCGGTACAATCCTGAGCATCCCATGCCTCTGCGCTGGCTCCATCATGGATACAGGTCGCTCCAGCTTCTGGTCCATTTTTCACACCGGCAGGATCGGGCCAATTCACCACATGCAGCATCGTTCCCACGTTAGGGATCGACCGGATTGTTACCATGCCCTGTGCTTCCAGCATCCGCATTCTGCGGCGCAGCTTGTCCCTGGACCAACAGAGTGCTTTTGCCGTTTTCCGTTCTGACAGGGGCATGTCGCCCGGCTGAAGCTGCAGCCCGCGCCAACAATACTGATTGTGGCTCGCCATGGCCAGGCAGTGAAGATACAACTTCACAGCTCCATCGTCAGCCCATATCGGGCTTCTCATGAGCTGCCGGATTGCATCTGCGTTTCGTCTCGTGTTCATCATCGTTTCCATCCTTTCTTTTCTCTGGTGTTATCCCCGCCACCCCCCTATATGGGGAATAAGGCGCAAAGTGACACCGGTCATCGGAAATAATCTTTGCAGTCCGCTTCATCTCGCTTTCTTCTGATGCATATCATCGTTCATTCAAGATCACCTCTAAGCACCCATAAATGGCAAAATAACATCGATTTTGGAAACACCTGCAGAAATTTTTTTCGGGATTGAAGCCCATGCCATGCATTTTCCAGCTACCTCCCACCCTTCAATGTAAAAATCAAGGCTAAGTGACACCGGCTTTAGAAAATTTTCTGAGCAGTACGCTTATCGCATTTCCACTGAATGGCGTTCATCGGCAGCCATGCTGGTTTACCTCCTCATATCTACATGGCGAAAATCATCGTTTTTGGAAACACTTGCATGAGATTTCGGGGTATTTTTTCTTTGATACATCCAAGACCATTGCTGGAAGCTCATAACGACCACAAAGGCCTCCGAAGAGGCGCATAGAAAAAGGGACGGTCCGGCAGCCAGCGCCAAGAGCGTCCCCAGTCTTTTCAGCCTGTCATTTACGTGTAAAGACATGGTTATTTGTGATATACTAAAACTGATTTCTATTCCGAAAGGCTTGGAAAGAAATCAGCTGCATGCAAGAAAATGTAGACATGCTTCGTCTTTATAGTGGAGGTCAAACACCGATTACTGACAAATGAATGAAGGAAAGAAGGACAGTTGCATTGAAAAAGGTGTCATGTTGGTTTCTGACGTTTTTACTGATTCTTTTGGGTATATCAACCTGCAATGTATATGCGGAAGAATGGGAAACATTTGTGAAGAGGCACGCCGAAGAGATTGTTAAAGAGAGATTCAATGCAGACTACGGAGCTGCAGACTTCTGGGAAGAATTGGTTGATGCCAATGGTCCGTTTCGTTTCTGGACTGTCGAACAAAAAAACTGGTACAGCGGTCTGCTGCCATATTTGATCGAAGCAGAGGAACAAAGAATCCAAACATATCATCCAGATTGGATTGCGTCTGTTCCCTTTGCAGATCAGATTCTTTCCTGGAAATACGGCGTTAGAGAACCGGGAATGATTGAGGAAGATGAAGCCAGACAAATGGCGCTTGACTTCCTGATGTCATCGTATGATCTGGATTGCAGTGAGAACAGAGTATCCGTATCACTGTATACCGGGCATCGTGAAACAGGAGACTTTATTGCACCATACTGGGTATTTCGTTTCTATGATCACTCGCTTGTGAAAGCCGAGGTCTGGATCAATGCCAAAACAGGATATATGCCCAGGCATCAAATGCTTGAAGTAAAAGATAAGGTCAAAGAATCTTTTGTGGAAATGCTGAAAACCGGCTATACCGTGGCAGGTGAACCAGTTACAGCGGATATGTTCACGGATGATGCTGTTGAAATCTATTTCTCCGAAGAGGATCATTTATGGTATGCTGCTGTCAATCCAGCCGGAGATTCCTATTGGTATATTTCAATCGATGATGCTACGCTGGAAACAGTGAGTACTTCGACAGCAAACGGATGAGCAAAAGAGGATTTGAAAAACATGCGTAAACTTGCGGCGTATATGGCTCTGATGATGATTGCGATGGCTTGCCTGAATACGGCTTTTGCAGAAGAACACGATAGTGTAAGGTATGCTGGGGGTGACCAGCAGTGGAAAGAAGGACAGCTATGATGAAGAAACCCTTCCTTTGCCTTGTTGCTCTGATTCTCATGCTGTTCAGCGCTTCGGCGTTGGCAGCCGGCAGTGATGAAGCACTGATCACAGATACACTCCGCCAGGCAGGCATCACTGAGCCGGTGCAGCTTACGCAGTGGGGCGACTCGGCTGCTTGCTTCGCCGAGACGGATGGCGTCAAAAGGCTGATTCTGCTGGAACGGCATGACGGCGTGTGGCAGATCGTGATCGATAATCCGACAGCGCTGATTCAGGAGTGGGACTGGCCGGAGCTATATTCGGACACCGACACAGCGATCTATTGGGAGTACAATAATTTTGACGGCAAGACCGCCATGGTTTTCAGCAGCTGGCGGGAAGCCGGCGTATGGGGTCAGGTGGAAGCGCAGATCGCAGGCAATGAAGCCGCAGGCGCACTGTATCCCCTGACGTGCATCGGATGGCGCGAAAACCATGGCGGTGAAATCGTACTTACCCATTTTATAGATGATGAAAATGGAAATACGGTTCGTGAGTCTGTCGAGTACGTTCCCGCGCCGCAACTTTCAGCGTATTCTCATCTTGCAACTTATGATGTTACCAGGTTCCCTGTTTTTGAACAGGCAAGTGCTTTGGAAGAAATCTATACCGAGCTGACCTTCGTCGGCACCTGGCAGTTTGTAGGCGGCGGTGAGCTCATGGGCTTCGGCTTCCGGCTGAACGCGGACGGCACAGGCCGGTGGCTGGACAGCGAGGACATGGAGCACTGTCCGCCAAAGCACCTGCACGAAACCGGTGACAGCTTTACCTGGCAGCTGGACGGGGACCGCTTCATCTGCCGGGACAGCCAGGGTACCGTCGAACGGTTCACGCTTGAGCAGGCAGATTCCCGCATTCTATTCGCAGAGGAGGAAGCCGGCGGCTTCTATGCCCGCTTCGACGAGGAGGCCATCCGGGCGGAGATCGAAGAGCGCATGGGCCGCGGTGAGATGACGGAGTTTGACGCCCTGGTCATGGACTACCTCAACGACACCCTGGAGCCCACGCTAACGGAGCGTCTGAACCTCCGCGATGTCAACGCCCGGGTGGACTGGTACTCGGAGGAGAAGAGCGTCATCGTGGAAGCCTGGCAGCTGGACGAGGATGACGCTGTCACCATCCGCTTTACGGAGTCCGACCTGACCGTCACCATCGGGACAGCCGAATCCAAATGGACAAGCGGAGGCGGGATTGGCAGGGATCTGACGGCGCATGTGTATTACAAGACCGCGTCCACTGCCCTGGGAAACGTGCGGGAAGAACTGGCAGAGCAGCAGATGCTCACCGGCGAAGTGAACCCCACCGCCCGCGAACCGCAGCCCGGCGAAGCGGCCATCATGGCGGAGATCGAACAGAAACGCGCCGACGGCACAGCGGATGCTTTCGACAATCTCGCCATGGATGCCATGAACGGAACCATGACCGCCCGGCTGGAGGCCATGGGCCTGACCGAAGTCAGCACGCGGCTGAACTGGGAAGGTCCACTGCACTTCATCCTGGCATGGGGCCGGGATGCCGAAACCCATTTCCGCGTGGCGCTGCGCTTCACCCCCTGCGCCATCGGCGTGTGCGTGGGTGATGAGGTCGGAGATGTGACGCAGATCCCGGTCAGCTGGTATGAGAACTACCTCCGAAACCCGGAGGTTGAGATCTACGAGAACGCATACCGGCTGATCCAGTCGGAACTGGCTCTGGCCTCACAGCAGCAGCAAACACTCTTTTCCATGCCGTTCCTGACCGGAGATGTAGGACAGTTTCCGAAGGGGAAAACCTACGAGGTCTATCGCGGCCCCGGGCAGAATTATGGCCGCAGCGCCAATGGGAAGGCTTCCGTTTCCACCAACGACACCATCATGGTATATGGTGTTCGCGGAGACTGGATGCTCATCAGCTATGGCATCTCCGGCGGACACACTCGCTATGGCTGGATCAGCACCTCGGGGCTTCCTGCATCGATGTTTGAATATTGCCCGGAGTTGATCTTCCCCGGGGACGATGGCACGGAATATGTATATGCCACGGTCAGGCAAAATGCCCGAATGGTAGATGTGCTGGAGTCTGATCAGGACTTCATCTACCCCCTGCAGCCCGGCGACAGTATCCATTGCCTTGCCGAGATGAATGGCTGGGTGCTGGTGGAGATCTATGCCTACGACGAGCCGTACTGGGGCTTTGTGCGGTGGGATGACCTCGATACCCGCCATGGATACGCGTTTACAATGAAAACCATTGAGCCGTCCTCTGTGTGGTCGGAGGAAGAAATCCGCGCCGCCATGCAGGCTGTGGCGGACGCCTACACCGGCAGGGCCGCCGGGCATACCCTGATCTCCCTTCGATACAGTGACGAAGACAACAGCCCGGAGAACTGGCCCTCCGATGTCCCAGACGGCATCGAATGGATGAAACTCTATGGCACGGCCCGCTCCATTTCCTACTATGATTTCGAGATCGCAGGCAGCGACGGCACCGCCGAAGACCTGGTCTTCTATGTCTGGCGCGAGCCCGGCGGGGAATGGGTCGGCGGCATGGGCGGGTATGAGTAAGCAAGAAGTAGGCCACTTCGCTTGTAAAAAAACTTCTGTTAGTGAAAAAAGATGGAATCAGAAACGTCTGTATAATTGAACCCCAATAAACTCAAGGAGGACAATACCATGAAAAGATGGCTACTTGTGATGATCATTTCACTTGTTTGTCTGCTGACCGCAGTTTCCGCATTCGCCTACGACGACAACACGGCTGGTGTGGAGAATACACCGGATGATGTACGGTCTATTCTGACTTCAAGATGGCCTGAATGGGAAATAACGGGATGGGTTAACCCGGCAGGACTGAGGAGCTCTTCTGCCTGTGCATTTGCAGCTATCCACAAAGACCGCTCTAACACGTTGGTTGCATTCGGTTACAAAGATGGTCACTGGGTTTATAAGTGGAGCAACGCAGGTGCTCTCTCTCAGCGGGCATATGGAATGCAGTTGCTCGAAGGCACTGATGGCGGGAAATCACAAGCCAGGTTCGTCATCCGTGAATTAACATCACCGACAACGGAAACAGTCTGGACACAATCACGAAGCGGGCAGCCATTCCTTCTCACAAGCTATATTGTGCATGACACTGACTCCAGTATTCTCGAAACATTAACTGTCAATGCGGAAAACATTCAGTATCAGGGTTGGAGGACAGAAGAAAGGAAAGTGTCCTTCAGAGGAACGACTCAGAGAGATCTGCGGTATTTCTCCTGGTCTGCATTTCCGAAGACTCCAGATGAACTGCGCACAGGGTTGACTGCTGCGCCGGAGATCCCTTCGGGTGACTTGGAGGCACTGGATATCAAGTTTACCGGAGGCAAGAGGTACGATGTTTTTTCCGCACCGGACAGATCTTCCCTTCGCGGCGGAAATGGAAAAGCAAGGGTTTCAACAAACGGTTGGATCCAAGTGTTTGGCACTGAAAATGATTGGGCATTGATTCAGTATTCTATCGATGCTTCCCACT
>CAMVEB010000072.1 GCA_947166385.1 uncultured Clostridia bacterium
GCCGGGGATGGACTTTCACCGTCCTGTCTTACACGCACCGAACTGGCGCACCCTCTGCTCCTTTCGATCTCCGTGTCTCTTGCCTTTCGACGAGCATAATTTACCACGCCCGGAATTTTCGATCACGGAAAAAAAGTTGCGAACTCGTTCGTTAGAGAACGCACAAATGAAAAGACCCGTAACAGACATCCGTCATGCTCTGGGTCTCATTGATTATTTCGCCGTTATCTAAGAATTGCTGACCAGCGCACATCCATGCGTTACAACGCTCCCATATCCGCCTGACTTGCGTTTACTGGTTTCCACTTTTAGTTCCACCACATTCTACGGCTGGAAATCTTCAACATAATGACATTCTATTCTCCGGCCACTCGTTTTACCCTGGCTTTCAGATCATTAGAAAAGTAGATCCCTTGCTTTTCCATTTTTGCAAGAACGGGCATGACCGCATCAATCAAACCTTTCCCTTTGGCTTTGATCAGTACGCCAATTGTTCCTGTCAGCGTCAATCCGAGATAATCTGCTGTCCGTCTGGCGGGCCCATCGTCTATAATGACCAAATGATCCCCCTCATGTTCCTGCGCAAGAATCATGACTTCGACTTCACCATCGTGCAGTTTGGCTTTATACATGCTTTTGCTGGCAGAATCCGTAACAGGTTCAACATAAATCCAGTCACTGCTCTCCAATTCTGCTTTCACGGAATCGTTTTTCCTTGTCACTTCTTCTTTCACAGCAGTCGGAATTGAAATTTGATCATACAGTTCTTTCAGCAGATGCAGACATCCTGCTTTTGAAAGGGCGATGATCGGCGTAGAGTTCACAATCACTTTACGCATTCGCAACATCCCTCAGCAGTTCCTCATCATTCTCAAAACGGAACACATCCACCTGATGCTTGCCAAGAAACGAGATAAAGTCTTCTTCCGTCATCCCGGCGATCTGCGCGCAGTATCCGATCGATACGCCCATTTCCGTATAATAAATCAGAGCGATCCGCTGCTTCACAAACTCTTCCGCAGCCACGGAATTCATATGTGTATCATAAAGAACCGCCTTGGGTACGTCAACAACAACCTGACACACAGCATCCACCTTCCTTCATTGCATCCGGAATCCGTTTCATTCAGTGCCAACAGTATACCACAAAGCAAAAAACCATGGAAGCATTATATCTGCTCTATTTCCACTTAATCACTTGATTATCTTTTGCCATACGTATGATTTTTTTACATTGTGAAATATGACCGCGGGCATCTGCTATATAGCCTGCTTTTTCTTCCAGTACGGTTCATCGTCCGAAGCCTTGAAGTTGTATACCGGTTTCATGATCTCCACGATATCCACGGAATCCCAGATCACCCCGATAATATCGTCCAGGGATTTGTAAGCCATCGGGGCTTCATCCAGCGTATTCTCGTTGACAGAGGTGGAATAGATCCCCTGCATGGCTTTCCGGTATTCTTCCAGATCAATGGAAGACCTTGCCTTTGCCCGGGACATGATCCGTCCTGCTCCGTGCGGCGCGGAATTGTTCCATTCCGGGTTCCCCTTCCCGATCGCGATAACAGATCCGTCCCGCATGTTGATGGGAATCAGGACTTTCTCCCCTTTGTGCGCGGCGATCGCACCCTTCCGGAGGATCATCTCATCTGTATCAATATAGTTGTGAACGGTATGGAAGGATTCGGAAACAGTCAATCCTGTTTTTTCCAGAATCTTTTCTGCCATGATCTCCCGGCTTCTGCGCGCGAATCGCTGGCAGACGACCACATCGTTCAGGTATTCTGTCACTGCCGGACCTTCCAGCCAGCAAAGATCGGCAGGTATGGAAGGAGTGGAAAGACCGCATGTGCGGGTAAACTGTTCAAGCGCCGCATGAATTTCCTGATCCTTCCCCTGTGCCTTCATCGTCCTGATCAGTTCATCCCGTTCCCGCGTGATCCGGTCTTTTCCGATGAGGGAATCCTCTGCCCGCTGCTGATAATATCCCGCTACCTGTTTTCCGAGGTTCCTGCTGCCGGAATGAATAATCAGGTAGCATGCTCCGTCGGACGCCCGGTCAATTTCAATGAAGTGATTTCCTCCGCCCAGTGTGCCAAGGGAGCATTCAAGCCGTGATATGTCTTTCAAAGCGCCGTAGCAGCGGAGTCCGATCAGATCGAATTCCTCTGTTTTGCTTTCCCAGACATTCATGCCGGATGGAATCGAATGAACTGCTGCGTCAATCTGCTCAAAATCCAGTTCTTTTTCGTTCAGTTTCACGGTATACATACCGCAGCCAATATCTACTCCGACAGTATTCGGGCACACCTTGTCCAAAATGGTCATGGTCGTTCCGATCGTGCACCCGGAGCCCGCATGAACATCCGGCATAATCCGTACACGGCTTCCCGCCGTCAGCTCATAGTCGCACATGGTTCGGATCTGTTCAATCGCTTCCTTTTCAATCACCGAAGCATAGCAGACAGCTGTTGTTACTTTCCCTTTAATCTCCATCATGAAATCATTACCTTTCCGTTCTGTGGAATGATCTTTTTCCGTACTATCCCTGATATTATATGGCATATTTCCGTTCGGGACAATAAAAAAGCTCCCCAGGCAGGACTTGAACCTGCAACTCCCCGGTTAACAGCCGGGTGCTCTGCCAGTTTGAGCTACTGAGGAATATGGAATCAGGGGAAGAAGCTGTAAGCAGCGTTTCTTGTTTCGATCATTCCCCGCAGAGGGATTTCCCGCCTGCAACAATACAATAACATATCCCGCCCCTCTGTTCACGGAAAAAATGTTGCGAACTTGCTTTTCATATGTTTGTTTTATCTTTCAAAGAGAAAGGTGTTTGTGTATAATGTGAACAGTTCGAAGGCTTGGCCTGATTGACTGAAGCAGCCGGAGAATGCACCATTTCAATGCGGTTCAGCCGGAGAATAGTGAGTACGCTTCCATGATGATATCCATTCCGCCAGGAAGAGGAGGAATCAGATCATGAAGAACATTTGGAAAGATGCTGTCTTCGGCGTAGTAGTGGGAGATGCATTGGGATATTCGGTTCAGTTTGAGGATCGGGCAACGGTTGCACAGCATCCTGTCACAGATATGCGCGGGAACGGAACTTTTCATCTGCCAGCTGGTTCGTGGACAGATGACAGCAGTTTAACACTGGCGCTTCTCGACAGTATCTGCAAGACAGAGAAGCTGGATTTAAAGCATATCATGAACAATTTCGCGGACTGGCTGAAAAATGGTGCGTTTACGCCCTATGGTGAAGCATTTGATGTCGGCAGAGGCACTTTTCGGGCTATCAGAGGATATATTCACAGAGGCAATCCCCGCCAGTGCGGAAGCTATGATGAACGGAACAATGGAAATGGAAGTCTGATGCGCATCATGCCCGCCTGTTTGTATTGTTGCGTTAAAGGACTTGCGGACAAAGAAGCAATAAAAGAGATCCATCTGGTTGGAAGTCTGACGCATGCACATATCCGGTCAAATATCGCCTGTGGCCTGTATTACTTTATGACAAAAGCCATTTTATCCGGAAGAGGATCGACTTTTATGGCACGTCTGCAGGAAGGACTGGATCACGGTTTCGCTTATTATGAAAGTGCGCTTACAGATCATGAGAATCTGGAATACTATGATCGCCTCCGCGATCTGTCCGCCTTTGCAAAAACGCCCGAGGATAAGATTAAAAGTGGTGGATATGTAGTTGATACCCTGGAAGCTGTCCTCTGGTCTCTGATCAATACAGATTCCTATAAAAGCGCACTTCTGAAAGCAGTCAACCTTGGCGGTGACAGCGACACTGTCGGCGCGATTGCCGGAGGGCTTGCCGGTTTATGGTATGGCCGTGAAGGGGTCTTCGGTATCCCACCTAAGTGGATTGATACGATCCAGAAAAAGGAATGGATTTCGGAGTTGTGCGATATAGCCAATGTGCGGATCAATCGGCCTGGAGAAGAAGGTAAACCCTGCATTGGTTTTTCCATGGATGATGCGGAAAAAGCATGCCGGCACATGGACACAGAACGAATAAAGGATTACGGAGATACCTGTGGGAAGAACAGACTGCACGCCTGGGATAATGGACGTCGCGTATTAATGCGCTGCAAAAATTGCGGCGGATATATTCTTCTTCAGGTCTCTGAATTCCATGGTATGGAAGATGATGGCTATTATGTTGATTACTTTCCTGTTTCAGGGCCGAGAGAAGCTCAGCTGATCAATGAAAAATATAACGGAGAAAAAATCGAGGAAGAGTTCCCGCACCGATGGTTAATTGCCGACGGGCATCCTCATTGGAGCAAATGATCTGCTGTATTCCATGCACAGTCCGGAAATCAAAAACACTCTTGCGATCATGTTTTATTGCCATGAAAGCCTCGAAAGCCGAGCATAAGCAGCTCTAAAGAATATGCTGAGAGCATTTTTGCCAATTGACAAAACTTTCCAGGCGTGATAGATTTTCTAAACATCAGAGCAAGATTTTGAGAGACGATCCGGGTTCCTGAAGGCATATGGATAAACTGGTAATATCTCTGTTTCGTTTCTCCGACATTTTCATGCATTACTCCGACTTTTTCTCCGACATCGACACGTTTTTCCCCGACATTAATCCTTCAAATGAAAGCGATCTTTGATAAGCTGCGAATTTACTGAGTTGGTAGTTCGCAGCTTTTTTTCCGTGAATAAGATTTGCTGATGCGGTATTGTATCGTTGCAGGCGGGAAACGCCCTGCAAGGAAAGATCCGCACAGCAATGATGAAACCATTTTCCACGTGGCTGAACCGGATCTTGAAAGAAAGATGCCTACAGCAATCCACTGTACTTCACTGTTAATGAAGAATACGGCATCTTGATTCTTACTCATCCCAAAGGAGGGGAACACAATGCTCATGGTTTTCACACCCATGCTTGATGCACTGAAGCAGCAGGCAAACCGAACCGTAACGGAAAACGGTGCGGCAACAATGATGACGACACGATCTGACTGTCTTGACCTGTTTGCAACGATCGGTGCATTACGGAACGCCTCGCAGCAAACGATCATCGATCGGTTTCATCGGGCATATGCCGAGAATCCGGATATCGCGATGCGCATTCTGTTCTATGGCCGTGATGTTCGTGGCGGTCTGGGTGAACGGCGTGTGTTCCGGGTCCTGTTGCATGAACTTGCGGAAAATCATCCGGAAAGCGTTCGGAAGAATCTGGAACATGTCGTGGAGATGGGCCGTTACGATGATTTGTTTTCTCTGATGGATACATCCTGCCAGACCGATGTGGTTGAGCTGGTGAAGCGCCAGCTCAAGCAGGACCTGGATCATGCGGAGCGCGGCGAATCCATTTCACTGCTGGCGAAGTGGCTGCCATCCATCAACACTTCCAGTAAGGAAGCGGTCCAAATGGGTAAGCTGTTTGCCCGGAAGCTCGGCATGAGCGATTCCGCGTACCGGAAGACGCTTTCCCGGCTGCGTACGCATCTGCGGATCCTGGAGAACAGCCTGCGGGAGCGGGACTATACCTTTAGCTATGAAAAGCAGCCGTCCCGCGCGATGTATAAGTATCGCCGTGCTTTCCTGCGCAACGACGAGGAACGCTATCTGGAATATATGGAGAAGGTTTCCCAGGGCGAAGCAACACTGCATACTTCTTCCCTGACACCCTCTGACCTTGTGGATAAGGCGCTGGACTTCCGCGGTACACAGGAGGAGCGGATGATCCTGAACACCACTTGGAACGCACTGGAGGATTTCACAGACGAACGGAACGCGCTCTGTGTTGTTGACACTTCAGGCTCCATGTTCTGGGAAGGCAAACCCTGTCCCTTTGCTGTGGCAATGTCCCTGGGTATGTATTTCGCGCAGCGGAACCATGGTCCTTTCCGCAACCACTTTATCACCTTTTCCACGCGGCCGAAGCTGATTGAGATCAAGGGCAGTGACTTTGTGGACCAGGTAAAGTATTGCCGGAGCTTCAGTGAGGTGGCGGATACCAATATTCAGGCGGTTTTTGAATTGATTCTGAATACGGCGATCATAAACCGTATTCATCAGTCGGATATGCCGGAGACAATCTATATCATTTCCGACATGGAGTTCAACCGTTGCACGCAGGACGCGTCAGTGAGCAACTTCGAATACGCAAAGAAGCTTTACGAGGATCATGGTTACCGTCTGCCCCGGATCGTATTCTGGAATGTCCAGAGCCGCAACACACAGCAGCCTGTCGATATGAACGAACAGGGCGTCGCACTGGTCAGCGGCTACACTCCCAGGCTGTTCAACATGGCACTCTCGGGTCAGATGAACCCGCATCAGGCCATGATGGATACGCTCAACAGCGAACGTTATGCGTGCATTCGCGCATAAGCCGGGAGCCGACTAATGTATTTCCCGTAACAGTTGCCTGTCGGAAATAATCAGGCAGAGAATGGATTGATCAACCAGCAGGCAGCTGTCGGGAACACGTGCGTCTTTAGCTTAACCGGCAGAGTACATGACTCTTAATCATGGTGGTGCGGGTTCAAATCCCGCAGGACGCACTCAGGACACCGGGATGCCTTACTCCTCAGTAGCTCAGGAGTACATCATCCGGCTTTTAACCGGAGGATCATGGATTCGAATCTCGCCTGAGGAACTATTATCCGGTGTCTTACTACATTCCCCTGTTAGGGCCGGGTTAAATGGGCCAATCAGAGCCGGGTTAAAAAGGCCATTCAC
>CAMVEB010000073.1 GCA_947166385.1 uncultured Clostridia bacterium
GATAGTCAGTCTCCTGTGCCCTTTGCCTAATGTCATTATCTGAATGACATTGGGAACTTGTTTTGAGTTCCAGCTCTCTTTCCGGTACCCTTATCTTAATGACATTGGAACCGATCTCTGTCTCCCGGAAAATCATTGCTGAATCGGCAGCCCGGCCTTCTTGCAGAAGTCCGTTTCTGTCATCCCGACCTGCTCGGCGGCATCCTTGATGGAAAGCAGTTTCTTTTTGACCAAATCAGTCAGGGTTTCAAATTCGCCTTCCGCGCGGCCTTGCACACGGCCAATCGCCTGGTTCTCATCTATTACTCTCGACAGCCATTCAGACATCTTCCTAACCTCCTTCTTCCCTTCCAGCCGTTCGTTCACCGCGCTCTCAAACCGGTGATCCTTATCCATCACGTTCAGCAGCTGCAGGACCGATTCAATATGCGCCAGTTCATCATCGCTGGGATGATAATCCCCGCTTTCCCGCATCTGGACAAAGTACCGGGCTACTTCCCGGAAATCGCTCTGGAACTGATTCACCTGATCCCAGGTCAGATAAGCGACCTCGAACAGGTTGACCTTCACATCCGTCACATAGGGTTTCAGTTCATCCGGCACTTCCAGCGCTTCCTGAATGGACAGCGGCGCGTTCCAGTGTCCTTTATATCCGAAGTACAGCACCAGCGTGACCACCGGGCAGGGTTTCTCCCCATCCTGCAGGTCTCTCAGCTGGGTCTGGTATTCTACGCCGTCATAGCCCATCACCCGGAGCGGCATATACGGATCCGCTTTTGTCTGATTCTCCAGGCCGATGCAGGCAATCCGGATATTGTTCTTCACCCAGCGCTTCGCGACATCCCGCTCCACTTCACGGATCTTATCGTCCGCCTTATACATCGCCCGGGGTGTCTGATCCACCAGATCCTCCGGCTGGATCAGGCGTTCCCCATGGAACAGCAGAACATTGACAATATCAGCAAATACTTCGTTATAGGCTTCCAGGGTCTTTTCGACGATATCCTTCTCTCCCAAACGGATCACCTGCCTTTACTGTCAATATAATTATACAGGAAAAAGAAGCCGCGTTCAAGCGGGAACAGGAAAACTGATCATCCCTCTCCTCTTCTGACCGGGAATCGACGGCCAACGAGATGATCCTCATTCCAACCGGGTTTCTCTCCTACTCCCGGTTGGAATGTATCGATAGGTACCCCACCCCATCCTTTTTTCAAAGAAGCGGCGTTCCCGGTGAACGCCGCTTCTCTCTGTTTTATGCAGTATTTCTCCATTCAGGTGTAATATGATTAATCAGAATGGTTGAGAAAAAACAATAAATATGATACATTCTTGTTAAAGAATTATTCTGATGTAGGAAATTCAGTTGATGGTCAATTCAGGTTAGTAGAAGCACAGAAAGGATGACAATACATAATGAAAAGACTAGTTTCATTGCTGATGGCGTTTATTATTTTGACCTCATTGATGTTTTATTCACTTTCATTTTCAGAAGAAAGCATTTTTGATTTGGATCAAGAAACAACTGCTGATTTATTACCTGTTAACCAAATGATAAATTTGTTTGCATATACAAATGCGAATGCTAATATGCGATTAGGCCCTTCTTCTGATACAAAAAAAATAGCAGCGATTAAAAAGGGAACATACGCTTATTTGATTGAAAATGGAAAAAACGCTGAGGAGAGATATGGTCTCATGTGTTAATTAGAGGACAGGAAGGATACATTCAAAGTGAAAAACTAAATGTATTAAATAATCAGGACAGTTCAACATATAATCTTTCCTTGATCACTCCTGTACCAATTTTCACAGAATCTACCTTTAAAGAAGAAACCACTCCTGAGTTGTCTCCTAAAGCAACAGTTGAAGAAACACCTTTGCCTATTCATGACGCTGATGAGATAATTGATGAAACCACATCTGCTGAACAGATGATAAATTTGTTTGCATATACAAATGCCAATGTTCATGTGCGATCAGGCCCTTCTAGAAGAACAGAAAGAGTAAAATCGATTACAAAGGATACATACGTTTATTTGATTGAAAATGTAAAAAACGATGAGGGGGAGATATGGTCTCATTCGGCTTGTTAATGCAAACTTTGCCTTGTTTGATTTTGAAGTGGAGTAATAAGCGATGGCATTTCTTAATCTGGCATCTATTCGTCCTTGCACAAAATCGGAAGGTCCTGGAAAAAGATTTGCTATATGGTGCCAAGGTTGCCTAAACAGATGTCCAGGCTGTTGCAATCCGGAAATGCAGCCAATTGAACAAAAGCATATCGTATCAGTCGAGGATTTGGAGCAATTAATCCTTGATACTGTAAAGGCAAAGCAGATTGAAGGTGTGTCCTTTATTGGTGGAGAGCCATTCCTACAAGCCAAAGGCCTCTCTTTGCTTGCAAAATGGTGCCGGGACAATAATCTATCTGTATTAGTCTTTACTGGATACACATTAGATGAGTTGAAGTCTATGCAAATGGATGGGACAGACGACCTTCTACAAAACACGGATCTGTTAGTTGATGGAAGATACGATGAGCAACAACCTGATGATGAACGTCCATGGGTTGGCTCAAAGAATCAAAAAGTATACCATCTCTCAGATCGTTATCTAGAAGGAATCGAGTTTCAATCACAAAGATCAATGGAAATGCTGATTTCAGACGATGCAATACTGCTGAACGGTTGGCCTTACTAAACGGAGGTAACGGAAATGCCGGAGAACTATCTGCCACGTAGACTTCCCCGTAACCGTGAATATCCTGGATATCAGTTCTATTGTATTTTGCAAAAACAAGGCAAAAACGCTGAAGAGTGCTTTTGTTTTGCTGCATTGTGTGTTATTGACTGGCTAAAGCAACGCCTAAGAGAAACAAATGTAATTCCTGAGCAGATTGTCCGTTTGCCAGAAAGACAACATTCTTCTGAAATCAATCCTGCTGATCTGGAATCATTCACAATCAGTTCCGGCTTTTCTGCATATGTTGTTTCATTGCCAAACCATGGAATCTGGTCTCTGCGATTAAAAGAGCCTGATTCTGATACAGAGCAAAGGAAAGCAGTTCCTGAACGTTTTTTCGCAACAAATGTTGGACTTCATATTATCAATGACAAGCAGGTTGAGCTTGGAATACGCATTGACGTTACTGACCCGGAAGAAGCACCGGAAATTGATTTTGCTTTCCGACCGAAACTGGTACGGTATCTTTTTGAGGCTTCGAACCTGTTGTTGACGCAAGCAACACAACTGCCTTATCAGAAGGCTATCATCATTGAGAATGATGATCAGCTGAAACAACTGCGAATTATTCACGATAGCAGTGAAAGTACCATGCCCATCATTCTGATTACCCAAGCAATCAGATTGCCTAAAGAAGAGTCTGTGCTTTCCTTTGGTAACCCCCCTTTTCCCATTGAGCTCACAGCTCCGCCATCTGGGTTGTTTCCGGCAGCATTTCCAGCCGTTCCAATTCTGGAACAGTATTATCCTTTTGATGCGAATGATATTGCTTCTCACAACTTTGGTTATGCCATTACATGTCAGGCTTCTGAGAACATGCATAAACAGATATCAGCACGCTTGAAGAAAGACTATACCCCCGGGGACATTCTCTTTGTGGAACCCAAGCGTTTCGGCGGTCATGTGCGTATCATTGGAAAAGACGAAAAAGATGCAGCAAAGCAGGTTTGGCAGCGTGCTCATTTTTATTCCAAAGACAGAAAGTATTCCTTTGGAGATGTCCAGTTTGAATTTGATGCCAGAAACATTGAAAACCGGGAGATGATTGATCAGATCCGTGCTTCTGGTGAAATGGTTACCGAAGAAAAGCTGGCTAGACTGAATCAGAAGATTGATGAACTGCAAGAAGAGAACGAAAAGCGCGTCCAGAAAATAAACGAACTGAAGCAACAGCTTTTGTCTGAGTTCAAACGCGGAGAAGAAGCAGAAAAGCTCAGAACAGAAAAGTTGTTCGAAGATTATGATCGTCATGAGGAAGAATTGCGGATCACCAAGGCCAGGAATCTACAATTGGAACAGGAGAACCGGGAAGCGCGAGCACTCCGGTCTGCTGTCGAAACCTTCCGGAATATGCCGGAACTTCCCAGAAGTAATGAGGATGTTATTAATTATTTTATGAAAGTCTTTGGAGATCGTATAGCCTTTACTGAGCGTGGAATTAAGACGGGCTGCAGATGTGATATCAAGGCGGAGGGATTGTGGTTTTATCTGTACCACATGGCCACATCATTATTTGATATTCATCATGAAGGCAAGCCAGACGTTGAAAAAGAATTTCTGCAAGCAACGGGTATTGAAGTTGCTATGAGCGAAGGAAGTCAGTCCCGGAAAGACAGCAAGATTATGAACTTGCGAAATGATACTTATGAAGGTAAAGAACTATCCATGGAACCGCATGTGAAGTTGCTTCCTCAAAAGACTGGAGCTGATCACCAGAGGATCTATTATTGCTATGATCATGAGCTTGACCGAATTATCATAGGCTCAGTTGGTGATCATTTGAAGACTGCAGGGACAATGCATTTGAGTTAAGTATTTTGATTCTTGTATAGATGATATTGTCATCTCCATAATTTCATCGTGTATGGTATAATAATATTGGGAAGGAGGGCGAACAATGCGAATAGATGTAAAAATATCGGATGCAGTTTTACAATGGATTATTCACAGCATTCGTCTGGATTCCCTGCCTATGGAAATAGCAGATAACCTTGTTAAATGGGCATCTGGAGAGAAAACGCCAACTTTCAACCAAGTAGAAAAAGCTAGTAGGGCAACCGGAATACCTCTTGGCTATTTTTTCCTGCAAATTCCTCCAGAAGAAAAAATCCCATTAATGGAATATAGAACCGTAAATAGTTTTTCTATTGATCGGCCAAGCCGTAATTTGATTGATACTATCCACGATATGGAGATGATACAAAGTTGGACAAGAGACCACTTGATATCTGAAGGCATTCAACCTCCCCAATGCGTTAGTCTCATCTCTGAAAATAATGATATCTTTAGTTGTGCTACAAAGATACGTGAATTACTTGATTTGCCAATCGATTGGTTCACAAAATGCAAAGCAGCTGATGATTCCTTCCGATTTATTAGAAGAGCAATAAGTAACATTGGCGTTCTTGTTATGATGAACGGCGTTGTCGGTAATAATACACATCGTGTATTGGATATTGACGAATTCCGTGCATTCGCGATAATAGATCAATATGCACCTCTTGTTTTCATAAATGCAAATGATTCCACGAATGGCCGTCTATTCTCTTTAATTCATGAGTTTGCTCACATCTGTCTTGGAGAAAACGATTTCTTTAATGATAGACAGAGTAGTGTTTGCCCTGTAAGCGCGATTGAAACACTGTGTAATGCGATTGCGGGAGAGATTCTGGTTCCTCTAAATATATTCCTGGATTTATGGGAAAGCGAGATAGAAAAGAATTCAGCGGAAGACGTTATAGTAAATTTGGCAAGGGTATTCAGATGTGGAACCATCGTAATTGCACGAAAAGCTCTGGATAATCGCAAAATTGGTGGAGAATTATATCATAAGATAGCAGCTCGTGCTATTACGGCTTATAGGGAAAACAAAAAACGCAAAAAAGATTCCCAGGGAGATTTTTATAAGACTGCTGCAAGCAGAATTGATCAGCGCTTTTTCCGGATGTTGATCAGGAGTGTCTCGGAAGGAAAGACTCTTTATAGCGATGCTTTTCGGTTAACAAACACCAATCGTTCCACATACACCAGATTAGTCCAAGATAGGATGGGTGGTGTATGATGATGCAAGATGTTTTCCTCCTTGATGCGAATTCTATAATCACACCTTATCATTCATATTATCCTTTTGATTTGGCAGATGGATTCTGGTCCCAGCTTGGCCACTATATTGAGATCGGTAGAATTGTCATCATGGACCTTGTATTGGCAGAAATATTAAAGGGAAATGACAGATTAACTGACTGGATACAGTCCTTAAACATCAATAATCCTCTTGATCATCGAGAATTATCGACCATAACCTATTATGGACAAATACTTCAACACATTCAAACAAGTCCATTATACAAAACCGATGCGTTGAAAGAATGGTCAAGAAATGATATTGCTGATCCATGGTTAGTTGCAGCGGCAAAAAGTCATGGGTATTGTATTGTGACTCTTGAAGTTCCCAATTCAAATCCCGATCCCAAAAATCCGTGGAAAAATGCAAAAATCCCTGATATTGCCAAGCATTTTGATGTTAAGACTACCAATCTGTTTTCTATGATGAGAGCGTTGGAGTTTAAACTATAATGCTATCCGCAATGTTGCTTTTCAAGGATTCAGGAATTAAACATTCCTTGGTCAAATTGGTAAATAAATCCGTTGTGCCAAATAGCAGAACGCATTTGAGATGTGCTGGTTCTCAGAGAATATCTTGCATGTTGTTAGCGTCGGGAATAGAGGGCCAATCAGAGTCGGATTTGAAGGGCCAATATGC
>CAMVEB010000074.1 GCA_947166385.1 uncultured Clostridia bacterium
TCATGGTGATGGCCGCGGTCAGGGTGGTCTTGCCGTGGTCAACGTGTCCGATGGTGCCGATGTTTACATGGGGCTTAGTCCGCTCGTAATGTCCTTTTGCCATTGGGGTTTCCTCCTTATAATCTCGCTCAAAAGCGAATCCGTATTTGCTTCCGAGTCATTGATGCGGGTTGGAGCAGGTGATGGGAATCGAACCCACGTGACCAGCTTGGGAAGCTGGAGCTCTGCCATTGAGCTACACCTGCATGTTCCGCATCAAGCCTTGACGACTCGCGAACAAAGTGTATTTTATCCGTTTTTTTGTTGCCTGTCAATAGTTTTGAGGAATCTGTACCAATCCAAGATTCTTTTGCTTCCGGTTGTGGCGAAACTGGATGGGCGTCGTGTCGTGAAATTTCCGGAAATTCCTTACCAGATGGCTGCAGTCCGAGTATCCGCAGTGCTGGCTGATATAGTTCAGGTCGCAGTCGGTGAACAGCAGGTATTGCTCCACTTTCCGGATCCGGACTTTTTCAATGTAGTCCTTGCAGCTGATCCGGAAAAGCTGGTGAAATTTTTTTGCGAACCAGGGATAGCTCAGCCCGCAGAGTTTTGCCATCTCCTCGACTTTCAGCGGCTCTTCAATATGCCTGTTGATATAGGAAGGAATCGTGTAAATCGGATCGATCTGGGTGGACTGAACCTGCGGCGTGAAACCTTTCCGGATCCAGATCCGGATCAGCGTCGTCACAATCAGGTACAGCATCGCCCGGATTTTCAGGTCATACCCGTACGCGCGGTTTTTGAATTCCTCCACGCATTGATCGATCATGAAATCCATATGGTTGGAGCGCACTTCCGCCGCGGTCAGATGCATGGAGATCTGGTGGTGGTCTGCCTCCAGCATCATGCTGCGCAGGTCAGGCGTGTAGGACGGCAGCTCGCCCAGCTGGGCCATGTCCAGGCGGATGACGTTATAGATCGTCGGGGCGTTCGCTTCTCCCTTTTCCAGCGAATGCGGTGTCATGGGATTGATGAAGAGGATTTCCCCGGCGCGAAGCAGGTGCGGCACCGTGTCCCGGACAACTTTCAGCGTTCCGCTCTTGACCAGGATCAGTTCGCCGAAGCAGTGCCAGTGCATCGGAACGGGAAACTCATCTTTTTCTGTATCGAACAGATGGCATGCGAACGGAGCGCAAAGGGGGTCGGTGGGGATAAAACGGCTTTCCATAAAACGGCCTCCTTTTTATTCGATGTACATGGCGTCCCCGAAGGAGAAAAACCGGTATCTTTCTTTCACCGCCTCCCGGTAGACCCGCAGGGCCTCCTCCCGGCCCATCAGGGCGCTGACCAGCATCAGCAGTGTGCTCTGGGGCAGGTGAAAGTTGGTGATCAGCGCGTCGGTGGCCTTCAGGGCGACGCCGGGGTGGATGAAGATCGCGGTTTCCCCGGACCCGGCGTGAACCACGCCGTCCGCCGTGGACAGGGTCTCCAGTGTCCGCACTGAGGTCGTCCCGACGCAGACGATCCGCCCGCCCGCGGCCCGGATCCGGTTCATCGTTTCCGCGGCGGAATCCGTGACCTGGCAGAACTCGCTGTGCATGACGTGGTCCTCGGCGTTCTCCTCCTTCACCGGGCGGAAGGTCCCCAGCCCGACGTGCAGCAGCACCGGCACGGGAATCACACCTTTCTGCCGGATCCGCTCCAGCAGCTCCGGCGTGAAGTGAAGGCCGGCGGTCGGCGCGGCGGCGGATCCGTCCTGCCGGGCATAAACGGTCTGGTACCGGCTCTTATCCTGCAGCTTTTCGTGGATGTAAGGCGGCAGAGGCATTTCCCCAAGCCTGTCCAGGATTTCCTCGAAAACGCCGTCATACCGGAATCGCACGATCCGCCCGCCGATATCCTTCACGTTCTCCAGGATTTCGCACGTGAGCATCCCGTCCCCGAAGGTGCAGACGGTTCCGGGTTTCAGCCGGCGGCCGGGGCGCACCAGCGCCTCCCAGTCCGTTGCGTTGATCCGGCGCAGCAGCAGCACCTCAACCGGGACGCCGGTCTCCTCCTTGACGCCCAGCAGGCGTGCCGGAATCACCCGCGTTTCGTTGATCACCAGCGCGTCTCCCGCGTGGAGGTAGTCGATGATGTCATAGAAGTGCCGATGCTCAATCGACCGGTCCTTCCGGTGATAAACCAGCAGCCGGCTGTGATCCCGCGGCTCGATCGGCGTCTGGGCGATCAGCTCCTCCGGCAGCTCGTAGTCAAAGTCGGATGTTTTCATGGCGGTATCAGATCTCCATCCTGAGCTGTGCCTCAGCGCCCGCTGGCATGCTCTTTTTCATATGGGCCCAGGCGGCGGGGGTGCAGATTCTGCCCCGGGGCGTGCGCATCAGGAAACCGAGCTGCATCAGGTAGGGCTCGTACACGTCTTCAATGGTCACTGCGTCCTCCCCGGTCGTGGCGGCCAGCGTATCCAGTCCCACCGGCCCGCCGCCGAATTTGTCCATCATGCACCCCAGCACGTTGCGGTCCACCTTGTCCAGCCCCAGCTCGTCCACATCCAGCATGTTCAGCGCTTCCCGCGCCACATCCCGGCTGATGTGCCCGCCGGCCTTCACCTCGGCGTAATCGCGCACGCGCTTCAGCATGCGGTTGGCGATCCGGGGCGTCCCCCGGCTGCGGCGGGCGATTTCCAGCAGCCCTTCCGCGTCCGCGTCCACCCCCAGGATCCCCGCGCTCCGCTCAACGATCCGGCTCAGTTCCTCCGGCGTATACATTTCCAGCCGGAACAGCATGCCGAACCGATCCCGCAGGGGAGCGGACAGCTGCCCGGCCCGGGTCGTCGCGCCGACCAGGGTAAATTTCGGCAGGTCAACCCGGATGCTCCGCGCCGTCGGTCCCTTGCCGATCATGATGTCAATCGCGTAGTCCTCCATCGCGGGATACAGCACTTCCTCCACCTGGCGGGAAAGCCGGTGAATCTCGTCAATGAACAGCACGTCCCCGGCGTTCAGGTTGCTCAGGATGGAGGCCAGGTCTCCGGGCCGCTCGATGGCGGGGCCGCTGGTGACGCGGATGTTCTGCCCCATTTCTGATGCGACAATGCAGGCCAGGGTTGTTTTCCCCAGCCCGGGAGGGCCGTACAGCAGGATATGGTCCAGCGCGTCGTGCCGGGACAGGGCCGCCTGGATATAGATTTCCAGGCTGTCTTTCACAGCTTTCTGCCCGACGTAGTCGCGCAGCGTGTGCGGCCGGAGCGTCTGCTCGACCGCGCTGTCCTCGGCCAGGAAGGAACTGTTCATGAATCTGTCGTCCATCATGCTGCGATTCTCCTTTTACATCCCTGCCATGGCGCGGAGGGAAAGACGGATCAGGTTTTCCGGCGTGTCCGCCTGATCGCGGATCTGGCTGATGGCGTTGCGGGCCTCGGTGGAGGAATACCCCAGGGCGATCAGCGCCTCAATCGCTTCCGCGACCGCGCCGCTGGTCGCAGCGGCCGCTGTGCTCGGAGCGGCCGGTGAACCCGCGTCGGACACATCCGCCTGGGAAACTTTATCTTTCAGTTCCAGCGCGATCCGCTGGGCGGTTTTTTTCCCGATGCCGGGCGCCCGGGACAGGGCGTTGACATCCCCCAGCAGAATCGCCAGGTTCAGATCCCGCAGCGGCATGGATCCCAGGAGCCCCAGTGCGGTTTTCGGCCCGATCCCGCTGACGGAGGTCAGCTGCAGGAACATTTCCTTTTCCTCCCTTGAGGCAAAACCGAACAGCTCCATCGCGTCCTCCCGCACGGAGAGGAAGGTGTAGCAGCGCATCTTTTCCCCAAGGGCGGGAGCGGCCTGCAGTGTATTGTTGGAGCAGCTCAGCTGCCAGCCAACCCCGCCCGCCAGCAGAACCAGCGAGCCGTTGGCTTTTTCACAGACTTCGCCTTCGATAAAAGCGTACATGCAGAAACTCCTTTTTTCCCGTTCTGCCGGTTCCACGCGGTCCGGTGTCACGGGCTATTTCATCAGGAACTGTTTTTTGGCCACGCCGGTCTGGCAGTGGGTAATGGCGCAGGCGATGGCGTCCGCCGCGTCGTCCGGACGGGGAATATCATCCATCCGCAGCAGCATTTTGACCATCTGCTGGATCTGCTTTTTATCCGCTTTTCCGTATCCGGTCACCGCCTGCTTGATTTGCATCGGGGTATACTCGTACAGGTTTTCGGTGTATTCGGCGGCAGCGATGATCGCGGCGCCGCGGGCCGCTCCGACCATCAGCGCGGTCGTCACGTTCCGGGCGAAGAAAAGCTCTTCGAAGGCGACATCGTCCGGCTTGTAGATGGTGAGCAGGTCGCGCACCCCCAGCTGCAGCGTTCGGAGCCGGTTCTGCATCGGATGGCCGGCTTTCGTCTCAATGCAGCCGTAATTGATCAGTCTCATCCGGCTGCCCTCCGCTTCCACCACGCCCCAGCCCATCAGCGCGTATCCCGGGTCGATTCCCAGAACGATCAACATCCCGCCTCATTTCTCATGCAGATTAAGACCATGGTAAACGTTCATCCGGAGAAAGTCAAGGCGAACACTCTGCGCTTTTTTTCATCTCCTGGGGGAAACACTCTCCTGCGGTCCGGCGGTTTCCTATTGCGAAAACGATGGTTTCGTGTACAATGTATGAAGGAGAAAGAAATACGCATGCATGCCGGCGGCACGCCGGGAGAAAGAGGGAAGCAATGAAACTGTGGGGCGGAAGGTTTGAAAAGGCGACGGATGGTCTGGTGGATGATTTCCATTCCAGCATTTCGTTTGATCAGCGTCTCTTTGAGCAGGATATCACCGGATCTATTGCCCATGCGACGATGCTGGGAGAGCAGGGAATCATTCCTGCCGGGGATGCGGAGAAGATTGTGGAGGGCCTGAAAGGGATCCTGCGGGATGCCCGGGAGGGGAAGATTGCCTGGCGCATGGATGCGGAAGATATCCATATGAATGTGGAAACCCTCCTGACGGAGCGGATCGGGGAGGCCGGGAAGCGGCTGCACACCGGCCGCAGCCGCAATGATCAGGTGGCGCTGGATACCCGGATGTACGCAAAGGCGGCCTGCCGGGAAACGGAAGCCATGCTGGAGGAGCTGCTGGAAACACTCCTGGATACGGCCCAGCAGCATCTTCATACCATCATGCCGGGTTATACCCATCTGCAGAAGGCGCAGCCCATTACCCTCGCGCATCATCTCATGGCCTATGTCCAGATGTTTCTGCGGGACAGGAACCGCTTCCGCCAGGCCTTCCGGGCGGCCGATGTGATGGTGCTCGGTTCTGGCGCCTTGGCGGGCACCACGTATCCCCTGAACCGGGAGCGCGTGGCGGAACTGCTGGACTTTTCCGTGATTTCCGAAAACAGCCTCGATGGCGTGGCGGACAGGGATTATATGCTGGATTACCTGGCCGCAGCCTCGATCTGCATGATGCATCTTTCCCGCTTCTGCGAGGAGCTGATCCTCTGGAACACGAATGAATTCCGCTTCGTGGAGATGGATGACGCCTTTGCGACGGGATCCAGCATCATGCCGCAGAAGAAGAATCCGGATGTGGCGGAGCTGATCCGGGGCAAGACCGGCCGGGTCTTTGGCCATCTGATGGGCCTGTTGACTGTGATGAAAGGGCTCCCCCTGGCCTACAATAAGGATATGCAGGAAGACAAGGAAGCCTTCTTTGATGCCCGGGACACTCTGGTCAAAGGCCTCACGGTGTTTACCGCCATGCTGAAAACCGTCACCTTCCGCCGGGATGTCATGGAGCGCGGCGCTTCCGGCGGCTTTACGAACGCGACGGACTGCGCGGATTACCTGGTGAAGAAGGGGGTTCCCTTCCGCGATGCTCACCGGGTGGTGGGGGAACTGGTGGCCCATTGTCTGAATGAGAAGAAAGCGCTCCTGGATCTGACCCTGGAGGAACTGAAGCAGTTCCATTCTGCCTTTGAGGCGGATGTCTTTGACGACCTGAGCATGATTGCCTGCGTGGAAAAGCGCCGGATTCCCGGCGCGCCGGCGCCGGACATGGTCCAGCTGGCGATTGATTCGGCGCGGGAGAAGCTGAAGCAGTAACCGCTCAGCCCGCATGCCTGGGAAGAAGGGAGAAAGCCCGGATGAAAAAGAGCACGTGGATTTTGCTGATGGCCATGGTTTCCGCCGTTGCCGTTGTTTTTTGCGTTCTTTTTGTCTCCGGAAGCATCCGGAACGGCGGGCAGATCGAAACGCTGAAAAGCAGCACAGCCAGCCAGGCCGCCCGCCTTGTATCGATGGACGCGAATGCCGCCGAGCAGCTCGCGGAGATTGAGTCCCTGACGGAAAAGGCCGGGGCTCTGCAGACCCGGGTGGACGACCTGACCCGTCAGGCCGCGGAGAAGAATACCGCCGCGCAGGATCAGGCGAAGCAGATCGAAACCCTGAACCGGCAGATCGCGGAGAAGAATACCGCCGCGCAGGATCAGGCGAAGCAGATCGAAACCCTGAAC
>CAMVEB010000075.1 GCA_947166385.1 uncultured Clostridia bacterium
TGATTCGCCACGATATCGCAGGACTGTGAAGACAGCAGGAGGCTTATTATGGTTCGGAAAAAGTATTTTTCCATGCTGGCCGGCGCTACCTTTTCCAGTGTCATCAACGCTTTGCTTATCATCGTAGATTCCATTATCTGCGGATTAACTATAGTTCCGCAGCATTTTTTAGACTTACGCAGCAGACAGAGGGCTTTGAAAACTGCATAAAACAAAGGAATACGGACGATTTGTATTGACTTTGTGCGTCGAATGATATACAATGCAAGTCGAAGCAAGTAGACTTACATTGGAGGCGTTTGACGATGGCATACATTCACTACGATGAGAAACCCAACGGAGCAATCTATGCATCAGTATATGAATCTTATCGTGAAGGAGGCAGTGTTAAAACCAGGAGGAAAGAAAACCTTGGCCGTGTTGTAGACAAAGAGAAGGGTTTGTTCCGTCAAAAAGTCGTGTTTATCAGTTCACAATTGAAGGTGGGCGGAATGATACACCAGAAGTATTTCCAGATGAGGAAATAATTCCCGAAGAAGAGAAGTTGATTCTTGATTTCGGTGATTCCTGGTTTCTGGAGCAATATATAGCAGGTAAGCAGATATTCCAATGCTTCCGGGATGTACTTCCGGATCAGAATGACACCGTGATGGCGCTCGTTTTATTCCGTCTGCTAACACATAAGGGAGCAAACTGCCATGCAAAGATATGGTATGAAGGCAACTATGCATATCTCTCGTATCCCGAGGCGAATCTTACTAGCCAGAACATCAGCAAGATCCTGAAAGAACTTGGAAAAGAGGACGTGCAAAGGGACTTCTTCGAAAAATACCTGGCAAGCATCTATGGAGAGTCTGGAGCGGCCGGAATACTGATCGATAGTACAGGGGTTCCCAATGCAACCAAGATGGATATCACGCAGATTAGCAATCACAACGGGGATATAAGCCGCGAAGTCAGAGTGATCTATGTGATTGACAGGAGAAACAACATGCCAATTTACTTTCGGTATGTTGGTGGTAATATCATAGATGTGACAACGCTGATCACGACAGTAAGCGAACTGGAGCAATACGGTATATCTGTCAATCATGCCATATTGGATGCAGGGTACTTTTCGGAGAAGAACGCGATTGAATTGCTGGAAAGTGGAGTCCCCTTCATGACCCGTCTGGCTCCCAACAAGCCACTCTTCAAAGATGCAGCAGCTGGGAATCTTGATGATCTCATGTCGCAGAAGTATGCATATCGATATGGTGAACGCCTTGTTTTTATAAAGAAGGTTCCCATCAAGATTGGTGACTATGATGCCAATATCTTTCTATGCATCGATGAGGATATGTACCTAATGCAGCATAAGAAAACGATTCTCAATGCCATAGATGATAAGAAAGGCGCTGATGAGACGGATGCCGCTGTCAAGCAGCTTGGGGCATTCGCTATTCTGGCTACAGAAGACCTGGAAGAATCGGATCTATTTCCTTTGTATTATACACGTCAGCAGGTTGAACAGGTATTTGATATTACCAAGAACTATGCGGATCTGCTCCCGATCAGAGTAGAGAGCAAGCAGGCTTTTGCAGGACATTTACTGATATGTTTCATGGCAACAGCTATTATCCAGAAGTTGCAGCAGGAACTTTTAAAGCGTAGATCAAAGAAAGCAAAAGCGTTAAATGCGGAGAGTATCTTCTGGTATCTGCGAAATCAGAAATGTAAAGTATATAAGGACTATACAATACCACAGGAACCTAGAAAAGAAGTGAATGCGATCTATGATATCTTCGGTATGAAATGCCCTCACAAGATCGAGTTGGAACAGTTGTTATTGTAAGTCGAAAATTTATGCGGAACTATAGTTTATTTAGCTCAACCTTTTTATCTATAGCACCTATACATTGTGCAATATATAACTGTACTTCCATTGGTGGGATAATGACATCCATATCTAACAAATCAGCAATACGAATTTCCTGAATAACACTGCCTGTAACACGTTTTGAAGCCATCTTCACAAAATAATCACTTGATAAGTACAAACGCAAATACTCAGGTAGAATAACATCTTCTTTTTCCTCCCCGTTTATGGTTGTCTTTCTCCGGCTGAAGCCATATCAACTGTATAGAATGATTATAGCATACGGAACGCGCTCATTTCACAGGGATTTACAGCATTTGCCATGTTCTTCTGCAGTATTTTGGATTCAGGAGCGAAAAAGGGGCGGTCCAATCCCTCTTAAAATGAGACTGCCCTGGGAACGTTTTCGGGGAAGGTTCCGGCTTTTTGGTCTCAGGAAGGAGATGAGGCGGAGGATGTCGTAAATAATGTCATGGGTGAATCGGATAAAGAAGGGATGAATCATGTACAGCAGAGAACAGGCGGCGGAGATCTTTCGCGCCTATACGGAACGGTATGACACGCGGAATACGCTGATCTGCCACAAGGTGGAGCACACCCTCCGGGTGGCGGAGCTGTCCGGGCGGTATGCGGAAGCGCTCGGAATGCCCGGGGAAGATGCGGATCTGGCCTGGCTGATCGGCCTGATGCACGATATCGGGCGTTTTGAACAGGCTCGGCGCTATGGCACCTTTGTGGATTCCCTGTCGGTGGATCACGCGGAGCTGAGCGCGGATATCCTGTTCAGGGAGGGACTGGCGGACAGCTTTCCGCGGGAGGGACTGCCGGAAGACTGGCAGACCGTCGCGGAAACAGCCATCCGCCTGCATAACAAACTAAAACTGCCGGAAACGCTGGATGACCGGACGCGGCGGTTTGCCATACTGATCCGCGACGCGGACAAGACAGACATTTTCCGTGTGATTGCCACGATTCCTTTTGAGGAGCGGGTCGGAAGCAGCCGGGCCAGTTTCACGGAGACGGAGGAAGCAAACCCGGAAGTGATGGCATGTGTTCTGGAGCATCGGTGTGTCCCCTCAAAACTCCGGCATTCCCGCTTTGAGGGACATATTTCCCACTGCTGCATGGCGTTTGAGATGGAATATGAGATCAGCCGCCGGACGGTAAAGGAAGAGGGCTGGCTTTCCGCCCTGCTTGCGGAAAAGGACGGACAGGGCAATCTGATCTGGACCGACAGGGAAACAGCGCAGTTGCGCGTTCTGCGCCGCGAGATAGAAAACGCCTGGGGTGTTTCTCTGGAAGAGAACAGCCGGAAGGAGGAACAGCATTGATTCTTGCGTTGTACGGAGCCGGAGCGATGGGCCGGGAATTCAAATACGTAGCGGATGAGACCGGGCAGTGGCCGGAGATGGTTTTTATCGACGATCACGCTGAACAGGCAAGCCTGCTGGGGTGCCCGGTGATGGGCTTTCAGGAGTTTCGCAGGCGTTTCGGACCGGAAGAGGCGCGCTTCGTGATCACGATCGGGGAACCGAAATACCGCCGGGAAGCCTTCGACCGGATGACGGAGGCCGGCTATCAGGGCGCGCGCCTGGTTCATCCTTCTGCCTGCATCAGCCCGGACGCGGAGCTGGGGGAAGGCGCGCTCATCGGGCCCGGCGCCTTTATCGGCTCCCTGGCCAGAATCGGGAAAGATTTCTATGCCGCCATGGGCGCCGCTGTCGGCCATGACGCGGTGATCGGGGATCATACGCGCGTTGGGGTCAGCGCGTTTGTCGGCGGGCATACAGTGATCGGGGAAAACGCGTTCATCGGAAGCGGCGCGATGCTGAAGGACCGGATCCGAATCGGCGATTTCAGCGTGGTGGCGATGGCCAGCGCGGTATTCAGCGATGTTGCGGATCATACAACCGTCATGGGGAACCCGGCCCGGATCACGAATGAAGGCAGCCAGGGTCTGCTGTACGCGCCGAGCTGTCAGCTGGCGGATTCGGCGGATCCGGAGAGCAAGGCGCCCGCGGGTGCTCCGGCAGCGGAAGAACTGACGCCGGAACGTGTCGCGGAGCTTTACTGGGATGTTTTTTCCGGCTGCTTTTCCCATACGGATTTCAATCCCGTCAGTTTTCATTTCCACGATCCCGGCTGGGATTCCATCGTGCAGATGGATCTGATCTGCCGGCTGGAAGAGGCTTTCCATATTTCGTTCAAAGGCAGGGAGACGATGAAAATCACTTCGTACCGGGCGGGTTTGGAACTGGTCAGGAAAAAGATCCGGAACGCGGGCGAAGGAAAATGAGAGGGGCCGAGACATGGGCGTTTTCTGGGATTTTGAAAGCTTTGCCAATGCGCCGGCGCTGATCGCGGACACCGGTGCAATCCTGACTTACCGGGATCTGGAGTCCCTTTCCGGGGACATGGAAGCCGGGATTCGGGAGCATGCTGATCGGGATAACGCATCCGGGCCGCTGGTGATGTTTGTGTGCCGCAATACACCGGGAGCCATCGCCGGATATGCAGCGCTGGCCAACAGAGGTTATCCCGTACTGCCCTGCTCCGTGGAACTGCCTGGGGAGATGCGCAGGGAGGTGATGAATACCTACCGGCCCGGGTTTCTCCTGCTGCCGAAGGAAATGCGCGGCGGATATCCGACGATGAAAGCGGTCTGCGAAATCCGGGATTACGTGCTGCTGAAAACAAATTATGCGGAGTTTTTTCCCGTTCACCCGCAGCTGAGCCTGCTGATCACCACCTCCGGATCTACCGGATCGGCCAAATTTGTTCGGCAGAGCCGGGAAAACCTCCGGTTCAACGCCGCGGCCATCGCTAAATACCTGCAGATCGGTGCTTCGGATAAAACAATCACGTCCCTGCCGCTTCAGTACACCTACGGCCTGTCGGTGCTTCATGCCAGCCTGCTGCGGGGCGCCGCCATGGTGGTGACGCAGCAGGGCGTGATGGACAACGAATTCTGGGATTTGTTTGAAAACGAGGGAGTCACGTGCTTTCACGGCGTACCGAACACCTATGAGATGCTGCGTCATATCGAACTGTTTGAAGAAGATTTCCCGAGCCTGCGGACGATGAGCCAGGCAGGCGGAAAGCTCAGCCGGGAGCTGCAGGAATACTATGGCCGATACGCCGAAGAAAACGGCAAGCGGTTTATCATCATGTACGGGCAGAGCGAAGCGACAGCCGCTGTTTCCTGGCTGCCTTCCGGGGATACGCTGCGGAAACCCGGATCCATCGGAAGGGTCATTCCGGGCGGGAGTGTGAGCCTTGTGGATGAGGCGGGGAATCCCGTGACAGGGGCGCACAGGCCGGGGGAACTGGTTTATCGCGGCCCCAATGTGGCGATGGGATATGCGCAGCGCGGCGAAGATCTGCAGCTGGGGGATGAATGGAACGGGGTGCTGAAAACCGGAGATATCGCGGAATTTGATGGAGATCAGTATCTTTCCATCACAGGAAGGCTGAAACGCTTTATCAAGATGGCCGGTCACCGGATCAGCCTGGACGAGATAGACAGCATGATCATGGACGAGCTCAATATCCGCAGCGTAAGCGTCGGAGAGGATGATCACCTGACGGTGTTTGTGACAGACGACAGGGAGAAGGAACTGGTCTCAGCGTTTGTTCCCGGCCGGATCAGCACGGTCCGCGCCGGCTTCCGGGTGCTGACGGTTCCCGAATTTCCCCGAAATGAAGCGGGCAAGATTCTCTATGCCGGACTGCAGGCAGCGGCACAGAACTATTCCGTCTGACGGTTCTGCAGCACATAGGCTTCCGCCAGTTTATGCATCATGAACAATTCACCGGAAACAAAGTAATTCTCTCCGGGCTGGAAGAACTGGCCTGTGATGACGCCGTTCGTTTCCCGGAGAAGCTGGTCGCACAGCTTTTCAAAATGCAGTTGTTCCCATACCTGCCCCTTGCAGCTTTCTTCGAGATCCGCGTCCAGCCCCAGAGTATCCGCCATCACATCACACAGGTAATAGATCGCGTATCCCGGCTTGCCCCAGTCATTTTTGCCAGGCATGGTGGTGTCTCCTGTGGGCCGTTCGTTTTCGTCCCGGAGGTAAAAATTTCGTCCTGAAAGATCTTTGTCATACTTCCCCAGATCTGTATAGATCAGACTCCGGTAAATCTGATCCAGATTGAAGGAAGCCGCCTCCGGCACAGGAATCCCTGCCAGGACGCAGACAGCGATCGTATCGCCCATCTCTTCCAGGATGGTCGCCATATAATCAATATGAACATCTGGACTATAAAAGCTATATTTGCTTCTGTGCCCGCGATGGTCTTTTCATAGTTCTGCACGCCAGCCCCGGCCAGTCGGAAGGTGGACTCGGCTTCCTTGATCTGCTGATTGATGGAGCGCATATTGCGCGAGAAATTGCTGGAGTCCAGCGACAGCGCGACCACCAGTTCGCGCAGGGCTTCAGCCATAAAAGTTCACCTTCTTTTTCATTGTGGGATTAGGGATGTAAATACAACAAGCTACAACAGCTCTCTTGAAGCTCTCTCGAAATTTTTACGCGGGTCAAATTTCAAAGTAAGTTCCGGTTTTCAGAAAGTAAATTCCGGAATTGAAAA
>CAMVEB010000076.1 GCA_947166385.1 uncultured Clostridia bacterium
TCAGGTCCTTCAATCGTAATATCCAGCGCCTTTTTATTCCAATTATCACCTTTCATCCCTGCGTAGTACGCAAGACCCAGATCTTCGTATTCAATCCTGCATGAAACTAAAGCCTTTGCAAGTGCATCTTCTCCATTCATCTGCAGAAAGCGAATCACCTGATTTGTGATGTCATCTGGAATTTCATAAGTAAAATCGTACTGATTCATAATACTCACTCCCAACGTCTTTCTTATCAGCACTTGCATCATAGCATATCTTTTTGAATATGATATGACAAAACGAAAAATATGTACCGGGCGGCACCGGCCGCCCTTTCTGATCACTTCTCCATCCCTGCCGCCCTCGCTCTGGGTCTGTCAGTGTTTGGAGAGAGCTTTTCCGCCACCTGCGCTGTCAGCTGTTCCAACTTCCCGCGTGCGGATTCACGATCCCTGCTCTTGTAAGCTTCCACTCTGGCCTTCAGCTCCCTGTTCGGGACTGCGGTTTTCTGGTTCTCCCAGATCCGCTTGCCATCCTGCTCGCCCACCTGCACCGCTTTCGTGACCGTCGTGGTTCCATCAGCCGGGATCTTCGCCCAGAGGCCTTTCCCGTACTTGTTCTCATGCACGGACTTGGCCGGCAGTGCGAAGGACGCCCAGGGCGTATGGTCGCCTTTGTCCTGATTCGGGATCAGAATGCGCATATATTCCTTGCCGTCTTTACCTGTAAACGGCTCTGCCAGTCCCTTTCCGAACTTGATGCTGATTTCCTCCATCTTCTTTTCCGTCCTGTTATCCATGTTCTGCTCCTTTCCGTGATAGCTGCCGCTTTCTTCGGCAACGTTCATAATGCTTTCCGCTGCAATGCCGCGATATGTCGGGTCAAAATCGACCGTTCCCTGTTCCCTCATGCTGAAGGTGTGTCCGGTGCCGCACCCGACAATCACATGGTCTACGCAGCTGATCCCGATCAGTTTCCCGGCTTCCACAACACGCTTTGTGAGTTCCACATCCTCCCTGCTCGGGGTCGGATCGCCACTTGGATGGGTATGAAGAAGGATCGTGGACGACGCTCCGGAACAGATCGCGCTCTTTGTGATAAACGGGATATCCGCGACCGTCTGGGTCAGATTTCCGACACTCACGATATTGAAGTTGATCGGCTTCATCTTTGCATTCAGGTTGACCACACAAAGTACTTCCCGATCCTGCTGCATCAGTTCCTTCCGCATCACATCGACGGCTGCATCAGCATTGGAGATTGCCTGGTCAGAATACAGGCTCCGCCCTTCCGCCAGCCGAAGGACCACTTCCTTCAGTTCATATTGCTTCCCGCTCTGAGCTGCCATCGTCTCCCTCCATCACCGTTACCCGGACGATCACGTTATCAGGAAGTGTTTTTATATACTCCCTGAGTTCCTCAATCGTCATTTCCTGCTTTTCCATTGCTGCTCCTTTCCCCGGGCAGGGAAAAATCCCTGCCCGGATGTTCATGACTGATCCATTTTTTTCAGCGGCGATGTCCTTTTTGGTCAGACAGGCTCGTCGTCCCCGGACTCGTCATAGTAATCGCTGTCATCTTCGCCGGTTTCATCAGATCCGGTATCCTCATCATTCATGGGATAGTCAAAGTCACTGTCATCCTCTTCCTCGTAATCCGCATCCGGATCCGGTCTGACCGCTTCCGCTTTCTTTTTCTTTGTCAGCTGGAGGAAGAAGAAGGCTCCACCTCCGCCGAGGACCAGAATGAGGACGATCAGTGCCGGAAGCATGCTGCCTGCAGGCTTTTTCTCAGGCTCCTGCACTTCGGTTTCCGTTTCGGATGGAGTAGCAATCGGAGGATTTTCCGCCGCCTCCTTTGCCGCTTCCTCTGCCGCCAGTTCCTCCTTCATGGCTGCCGCTTCATCTTCATCCATCAGGGAGAAGAGGTCTCTTTCATCCACCTGGTTCAGGAAATGCACGGTGCTTTCGCCCTTGTCGTCGCGGTCGATGACCAGGTAAAAGTAATTCCCGTTCTTCGTAACCATCGTGACAAACTGTTTTCCCGCTCCGGTCGTCTTGCCAACGTCATCCACCAGCGTCAGGTTTCCTTCCGGAGTGAGAGCCAGGGACTTTCCGGCTCCCTCCTTTGACATCACCATCTCCAGCAGGTTCTTCAGATCATCCCTGGAGATCAGTTCCTCCTGGGCTGTACTGACGGACAGATAATCGCCGCAGACAAATCCCGTGCTGTCCGGGATCCGGATCTTGTACCAGCCGTTCTCCTCACCGAGGACCTCCACGATGGAGCCGTTGCGCAGCTGGTCGATGATGTCATAATCCGTGCTGCTGCCGGTACGGACATTCAGGACATCGCCGTTCGTGGTGACAGTCCCGGTCTGCTTTCCTTCCCCCTTGCCCTGCAGCTTTTCCATCAGGGTCAGAAGCATTTCCACATTGGAAACCGGAATGGTAAGCTCACTGCCGGTGTCATCCGTGATGGTCACCGAGCGGTCGATTGTTCCTTCCGGCTGCTTTGTTCCCGTAATATCCTCGACAGGATTGGCAGGTTCTGCCGGTTTTTCTGTTGTTCCAGAATCAGAATGATCAGATTGTGAAGTTTTACTTTCCTCTGCCTGGATATTATTATCCGGGCTTCCGATCTCCTCTGCCGGGATTACTCCATCTGCATCGTCGAACTCCTCAGCGTAGATAACTGTTTCCTCTGTGGTACCGCCTGTATTTTCCCCAGTATTTGCAAATGCCGGAACGCTCATGGTTCCGGCACTTAAAATCATCGCTGACAGCATTGCGATCAGTCTCATTTTCTTTCTCATGTCTTATTCATCCTCCTCGTTCTGATGGATCACAGCTGCAGCGTCCCCGACGGGAGCTGCCTGAAATGCTTTTTTGATCAGTTCCGCAAGGTCTTCCGGGGACAGGTTTGCCGCGTGCACCATGTCATGGATGCAGGTGTTCTCCGCCTCCCGGTACCTGCGCTCCAGATCCTTTACCTTCCTGTCCCATTCGTCCCGTTTGGCACGGGCTTTGGAAAGCTCCGCACCGATCTTTTTCAGTTTTGTATCGTCCAAAAATCATCCCTCCTTATGGCAGCCTGCAGTAACACATGAAATGTGACCTGAAATAGTCAGAGTTGACCGAGGCATACTGAATAGGCGACCCGCAGTGAATCATCATTCCGTCACCCACGTAGATACCGACATGCGAAGCGCCCACCGTGTCATAGGTTCTTTCAAAGAAGATGATGTCCCCCGGTTTCGCCTCACTGGGCGGGATCGCCGGCAGCATCTGCCGAAGGCCTTCCGCTGTCGTCCTGCCTACATTCCAGCCATTGCCGCAGTTGTTGATCACCCAGCATACAAAGCCGGAGCAGTCAAAGCTGGTGGACGGGGATGAACCGCCCCACACGTAAGGGTATCCCAGGTATTTCTCCGCTTCATGGATCATCTTTGCGAACTTCTCGTCAGTCAGGGCTTCTCCGGGGATCGTGTACTGGATCCCTCCGCCCGGTGTGACATACATGCTGTCCGGGAAGAGATAATCGCGGTTGCCCTTCTGCTGAACCAGCAGCCGGTAGCGCTCCATCTGGTCATCCGTCAGGCCCCAGTTCTCGATCACGGTCTCCAGGCTGTGGTTTGTGATTTCCACGGTCAAAACTCTCTTCGTGATCGTCTGCGTCACTTCAACGGTATTGGATCCGTTATCATCCGCCACATAGGCTTCCCAGGTCTGATGTCCATGGTTTGAAGCAGCTGAATGGCTGTCATAGTAAACATCAAACTGCACACCGTACCGGTCAAAGTTGCCGGTATCCTCCACTGTATACTCCACGCCGTTCATCACAACCTTTGTTCCCATGGGGACAAAGGGATTGTAAGCATCCACGGCAATCGTGTGGTTCGCTGTCGGATATACGCCGCTGGCTGTCGGTCCGCCGGACCAGATCCCGCAGCAGATCGGGCAGTTGCAGTAACCGCTCGTCACCACCTGGCCCAGGGATTCCCCGACGCGTACCTGCCGGGTCTCCGTCACGGTTTCCGTGTGATGGCTGGTGGAATACTCATACTGCGCCGCAAAGAGTTCCCGGAGCGTCCGCTGGACTTCTGCCCTTGAATAGTCCTCATAAAGAACTGTCAGGAAAGCCGCCAGGACATAAGGGTTATGGCCGATCTCCGACATATCAATGTCGTACTCGTCATAGTCCGGATTGTCCTCCTCGATCTCCCGGATCCGTTCCCGAAGGGCTTCTTCCATGGCACTGTAATCCTCGTCCGCGCCCCGGATATCCTCATCTTCTGCTGTATAAGAAGTACCGATGACCGCATTTCCCGTCCCGCCGAACAGCATGGAACAGGAAGACAAAGAACCGGAGATCAGGACAATGACCATGGCAAGGCCTCCGATCACCAGAAGGATATGGCTGTGCTGCTTTATAAAATTGGCAGCGACCGTACCGATATCTTTGGTTTCCTTCACGGCCTTTCCGGCACCGGCTGCCGCCCCGGAGCTTCCGACCGAAGATGCAGCAGCCGTTCCGGCAGATGCCTGTCCGGCCTTGATCGCCGCATACTCCTTTTTGACAGCCTGCTTCTGCCGCCACCTCGAGATCGGATTCGTAGCCGCCTGCGGGTTTTCTGCCATCCGCTTCTTATACAGAGCCTCAATATTGGCCTTGTCCGCCCTGCTCTCCAGTTTTGCTGCCTGCTTATAGGCTTTCAGCTTATGGCTGTACCGGACGGTATCCGCTGTCTGCGCCGCAGTCTCCACTGCCCCTTCCGTTTCATTCACGGCCTGCACACCCACGTTGTCGTCCTCATGCTCAGCGACTTCCTGGTGGGCTTTAGCCGTTGCGGAAAAGACAGCACCTTTCATGATGACTTTCTGTTTCAGGGCAGTCGGCGCTTTTACTTCCTCCACGATCTCTTTCTTGCCGAAACGAAGCTTGGCACCTTCTGCCTCCGCAGATGCCTTCTTGGTACGCAGCTTCCTGCTCGGAAGACGGGCTTTCGCCTCATCCGCCTTGCCGGCAGCCTTTTCCGCTTTTTCAGCGGCTTTCTTTACCGATTCATTTCTCAGGTCTTCCCCGGTGAAATGAAGTTTTGTCGTCTGCTTCTTCATTCACACCTCCCATATCACCCATCCTTCTGGACGGAGTTGTCGATCCATTTCGTGGTCATGATCTTGTAGAGCTCCAGATCCGTCGGGAAGTGATCCACGAAAGGAAGGATGACATTGCCATAAAAAAGCAGCCCTTCGCCTTCGCCGGACTGCGTCACATAAGATAACTGATGAGGGGAGATATTCAGTTGTTTGGCCAGGATCGCACGGTCGCCGGAAGCCTGGTTGAGCATATACAGAAAGTCGCTGTTCTCGAAGATATTTTCCACCTCGCGGGAGGACAGCAGGTCCTTCACGTTCTGCGTAATGCCGGTCGGGATGCCGCCCCACTTACGGAACCTTTTCCAGATCTCCACGGAATAGGCCGCCGTCTGTTCCTCGCGGAGCAGCAGATGGAATTCGTCCATGTAGTAGCGGGTGGTCTTGCCTGCGTCACGGTTGGCTGTGACACGGCCCCAGACCTGATCCTGCACGATCAGCATTCCGATCTTCTTCAGCTGTTTGCCGAGTTCCTTGATGTCATAGCAGACCAGACGGTTGCTCACATCCACGTTTGTCCGATGGTTGAACAGGTTCAGGGAGCCTTTGACATAGATCTCCAGCGCGGTCGCCACATGGTGGGCTTCCTTCTCTTCCTGTTCCAGAAGGGCGTTGTAGAGATCTTCCAGAAGCGGCATGTTCTCCGGCTTCGGGTCATTGAAATAGCCCTGATAGATCTGATGGACACAGCGGTCAATGACGGTCTTTTCCACCGGCTGCAGGCCTTCCTTGCCGCCGACGATCAGCTCGCACAGGGAAAGGATAAAGTCCGCCTTCAGGGCGATCGGGTTATCCTCCTCCGAATAGTTCGCGTTGATATCCATGGGATTGATATACTGCGTGCTGGTAGGGCTGATCTTGATGACCTGACCGTTAAACCGGTGCACCAGCGGGGAATACTCTGCTTCCGGATCGCAGATGATAATGTCGTCATCCGTCACCAGGAAGGCATTGGTGATCTCACGCTTGGCACTGAAGGATTTACCGGAACCCGGCGTGCCCAGGATCAGGCCGTTCGGGTTTTTCAGAAGCTTCCTGTCCACCATGATCA
>CAMVEB010000077.1 GCA_947166385.1 uncultured Clostridia bacterium
TCCCTGCCCAGGTCCGCAATCACACCCGCGGCAAACCTGCCGTCTTTATCCACCAGTTTCTTATTGCAATCAACGCTCTCGTATTCCTGCTCATAGGCTTCGCTGTATGCCTGAATGCCGTTCCTGATAACCTTCGCGTCGTCTTCGCTGCCCGGCGAAACCCTGCAATTCGCGCCGCTGTTGTTTGCCGGCATATATATCGGATTGTCTCTGTCAAGATACTTGACCAGGGAATAACTGACATAGCCGTTTGGTTTTTTCAGCGTCGTAAATACCGTGTAGCCGTGTTTCTCATAGAACGGCCTTGCCATATAGCTGGCGGTGCCGAGCGTCACGACCCGGCAGCCCTTCTCTCCGGCAATCCGCTCAACTTCCCGGAGGATCATGGAGCCGATCCCCTGACGGCGCCAGTGCTCATCCACCCAAAGGGTGTCCAGGAACATTCTCGACCAGTGGTATTCATATGCTTCTGCAATACATCCGCCGATGATCTCACCGTTTTCGTTTTTGACCTTAAGAATAAATTCTTCTTTGTCCGCGTCTGCTTCGCGCGGTACGATTTCATTGATCTTCCCGCCGATATATTCGGCTTCTTCTTTTGTCAGATCACCGATTCTGTATTCCATCTGTCCTTCTCCCCGAACCGGAACAGTCCGGCTTATTCTTCATTGCAGATACTTTTTGCAAATATCGAAGACGAATTGATACTGATTGAATCTCCAGCATGTGCTTTCCGATCTTCTCGGGATCATTATCCAGGCTAGCGCAGAGAACGCGGAGGCCATCCGGTGTCAGGATCCGTCCGTGCAGCATGTCGGTCTGGTACTGCTGGTAGGCTTCATACTTTTTATTCGAAATCTGCTTCATGGCAACCTCCGGTAATAACGTGATCCCACTATCATATTCGGCAAAAAAGCCGATGCCCCTTCTCACCAGGGCACCGGATCATATCAGTACATCATGCTTGAATCTTGTCATCTTTACAAGCATCGATTAAGAAGTATAAAAGGGTGCATATTAACTGTATCGTCTCAAATCAAATAATGAAGGTTCTTCATTGCACGCTTTTTGAACGTCATGTACCGAATTTCGTTTTTTCTGTGCTAAATGTTGTAAACTTGTAGTATAATCGAAGACTTGATGCTTGCGGGCTTTGTCGCTAACACGGCCTGCTTTGGGACTTGCATTACGCTCCGCTTTTTTGCGGAGCTGATTTTTTATCGCCTTTTCAGGTGTTTCAATTCCAGCTTGAAAAACTCCTTTGAATATCAACCTGCATCTGTTGGTGTTCTCCCGCTTTTCCTGATACGATATTCCTGCGCGGGAGAGGCGGGGAAGGAGGATAACGAACATGTGGGCAGTCTTTGCGGGTCCCCTGAAGCCGGATGTAAGGGAGAATCTGGAAGCTTATTATGACAAACCCTTTGATGTCTTCGTTACCTACTATGATACCGGTATTTACCGGCTCCCGGATTCCTGGACGAAGAAGTACGGGATGGGGAAACAGATGGACTGGGGCAGCTGGCTGTATGTCTGTGAAAGGTCCAGACTCTGGGAACTGATGAATCCGGATAAGCTGGTTGCGCAGCTGATTCCGGCGGAGGAAGGGGAGGAGACCGCGAAAATGATGCCGCCGACAGAGGCCAGGGAGCTCCCGGACGGCGAATGGTACGGAATCCTGGAAGTGGAATGTTACTGATTGCTTTACATCTGACGGAAATGCCGTTATGATGACCATGAACTGAATATTGCCTATGAAGAGTGCGCGAGGGACAAGCCCGTTGACCGCACGGCAACCTGCCGCCAGGTAAGGTGCCAAAGCTTGACCGATAGGATGAAACATACGCAGCCAGTCCTGTCGGAACGATGGGACTGGTTTTTCGCACTCTTCATGGGTTAAAAACGAAAAAGGAGAGACGCGAAAATGATCAACCTCACAGCCGTACAGAGCAGCCTGACCAAATGGATGGAGAACCCGTTCTGGCGGGAATACTGGGAAACCGCCCCGTCCGAGCGCTGCCGGGAACTGATCGCGCTGGAGTTTTATTACAGCGAATATATGACACATGAAGCTGTGGAAGCGATGAGATCGCTGGAAGAAAGCCTGTCCCTGGAGGATTGGAAGCATTTGTATCGCTACTGCGGGATTAATCCCAGGAGAGGGTTCATCGCGAAGAGGATCAGGGAACTGGAGAATAGGTGAGATGTTATAGATATGATCAATCTGTAAGAAGAGTAAGCAATACGAGGAGGCAAGTACAAATCAGTAGAAAAGCTCACCTGATGCAGGTGGGCCTTTTCGACGGCTTCGTCAGGTGAACTTTTCTACTGATTTCACTTCCCCTCGAATGATCAAAGCAGTATAATACAATTAACAATCCGAACGACTGTGTTTCAGATTAACGGTTTTCGCTCATTATTTTATGGAAAGGAAAGCATTGCAATGAATGAAGAAATGAAGAACTGCTCCTACTGCGCAGAGGGCGAGCTGTTGAACGCCTTTGGCATCAAGATTGCCGAACTGCCCATGTCCAAGGTGATCCTGTTCCGGGAACAAAGCCACCGGGGACGGGTGATCGTGGCCTGCAAAAAGCATGTGGACGATATCACCATGCTGACAAGGGAGGAGCGGCAGCAGTATCTGGAGGATGTGAACCATGTTGCGGAAACACTCCACCGGCTCTTCCACCCGGACAAGATCAATTTCGGCGCATACGGAGATACCATGCATCACCTGCACTTTCACCTGGTGCCCAAATACCGGGACGGTTATGAGTGGGGCGGCGTGTTCGCGATGAATCCCGGGCAGGTCAGGCTCACTGATGCGGAGTATCAGGAACTGGTTTCACTGATCGTCGGAGAATTGTGATCCGGCGAAACACCGCATTTACGGTATCAGTTCCATCATCGCAAACAGCTTTAGTTCCGGCAGCGGACGGAAGAGGAGGGAAAGCTGTATGCAAAATGACGGTGAAGTAAGGCAAAGATATATGACGCCGAATCAGAGAATATGGGCATTGTCCCGGGACCATCTCGCAGCAGCCGTTTCCTCACTGGGATATCCGGAGGAATTTGCGGATCTTCTGGCCAAACAGCTGGGAAGCCCGAAGGCCATTGACAGGCTGACTTCGTACCTGTATCAGGCCAAACCCGGAACTGTGGAGATGATCATCGATGAGATGCTGGCGATTCGATCGGATATAGAAACCTGGAAGGAGAAGAAGGAAAGCCAGGAAGCACAAGCCCGATATAACAGCTGGCTGAACAGCGAAGCCCGGTGGCAGAACGAAGAAGACGGGGAACGGTCACCTCGTTGGATTGATCAGAACCGCAATCGATTGTAGCCGGGAATGGAGCAGAACACAATGTCAGATGGCCGGGAGTTTTATTTCAGCAACAAGATAATCCACGTTTTGCTTAACCGGCAGCGTCCCGTCAATCCGGATCACATGAGCCGTGCCACCAGCAGCAAACCATATGCGGGAAGTGGTAACACTGAAGTCCATACAGGATTTTATGTATCCGGCATCGAATTGGAAAGTGGATAACAAAGATGCCGAATTGGAAGGATGGGGAAGAAAATGAAAAAAATGATTGCTCTGATTGTGTGTCTGATGCTCTGCCTGGTGGCTGTTTCAGGATTTGCAGAAAATGCTGCGGGAACCGCAGATTCCCTGATGGAACAGGCCAAAGCGCTTTTTGATGCCGAAGATTACGGGACTGCCGTTTTGCTTCTTCAGGAAGTTGCAGATACGGGCAACGCTCAGGCGCAGCGCCTGCTTGGAAACTGCTATGCCGGGGGGCTGGGTGTAGAGCAGAATGACCAGGAGGCAGTGAAATACTTCATGCTCGCCGCTGACCAGGGAGATATTCCGGCAGTATATAATCTCGCATTCTGTTACCTGTATGGAACCGGCGTGGAACAGGATACAGAAAAAGCGGAAGAACTCTTCAGGTCCTGCGCTGATCAGGGGGACGCAGAATCACAGAATGTCCTGGGAAGTCTGTATCTATCCGGCGACATCCTAAAGCAGGACCGGGAAGCGGCAGTCAGTTACCTGCAGCTGGCAACAGACCAGGGATATGCTCCGGCGTGCTATTACCTGGGCCTTTGCTTTAAGAACGGATGGGGCGTTGAACAGGATTTAAAGAAGGCAGGGGAGTATTTCCAGGTCGCCGCTGACTATGGCATTGATGCCGCACAGTATGAAATGGGTGTTATGTATCAGCTTGGACAGGGCGTGGAACAGGATTATGATCAGGCGTTCCATTACTACAGTCTTGCTGCCGCGAAGGATTATCCGCAAGCGCTGACGGCAGTGGGCTTCTTCTATGGCCAGGGAATCGGAACAGCGCAGAATACGGACGAAATGCTGAAATATTACAGAATGGCAGCCGACATGGGCGAACCCACGGCGCAGTTCAATCTCGGATGTTGCTACCGGGACGGGACAGGGGTTGAGCAGAATTTTGGGGAAATGCTGAAGTGTTTCAAGCTGGCCGTTGATCAGGGAAACGCCAACGCGCAGTTCAATCTTGGGTTCTGCTATTATGTCGGGCTGGGGGTGGAGCAGGATTATGACGAAGCCTTCCGGCTCTATCAGCTAGCGGCGGATCAGGAATTCCCTGTCGCTATGTTTGCCGTCGGAGACTGCTATTATCTTGGAACCGGCACAGAACAGAATACGGCAGCTGCCGCGGAATGGTATCGGAAATCCCTGGATGCCGGATATGAACCGGACGAGACGGATCAGGCGCATATGAAGGAAGTCTTTGGTGAGGACAGTTCAAACTCCTGACATATAACGTTTTCTATAAATGATGGATCGGAAACTTGTTACCATATTCATCAGTGGATTTTCTTTTGACGATGGTTTTCCCACTGACAACGATGCCGAATCGGTATTTCCAATACCCATTCTTTTTCTGGTAGACGCCTGCCGAGTTCCTGTCTGACATGATAAACACCCCTGAATCTTGTACTCATCTGGTACAAAAAGATGAGATAAACATGCTTCAGAGATGTACAAGACTTGTACATAAGATGTTAGAAAGATGCTTCCCAGATGTTTCCCTGATTCATCCTTGACAGGTGCTTGATTACGTCTTACAATATCAATGAAATCAAGCGTTCTAGCGATTCATACCTTGAAAGGCGGTAATTCCAATGCAGACTTCTGGCATTTCCGTTACCTGCCGTGGGCCGAAGGCCCACGACGATACCGTGCATGAAATGGCCCGCGACGAAGCCCGGCACGGCAAAGCCTTCAAAGGTCTGCTGGAGAGGTATTTCAAGTAAGCATCAACAGAGAGAGTGGAATTCCATCCTCTTTATTCATGAAGGCAGAGAGGAGATTGTGTCATGAAAACCTCAGGAGAAAAAACATGCGCGGTTCTTCCGCCTTCTGAACTGGATCTGGTAATCACCTGTTCCCATTCAAAGCGCTGCCTGCTGAAGGCTGGTGTGAATACACTTTCACAGCTACGTACTCTGTCAAGAGACGATCTTTTGCGCATCCGGGGAATCGGCCCAGTAATCGCGGACAGTATTCTTGATGCACAGGAACAGTATGCATCACTATCAGCCTGTAAAGAGCCCTGATTTCCCTTCTTGCCACGGCAAAGACTTCAAGGGCCTGCTGGAGAGGTATTTCAGGTAAGCCGTAAAGCGTTGTAAATCAAGGACACTGAAAAAGGAGCGCTTTTCATCAAGAAAGGCACTTCTTTTTCAAT
>CAMVEB010000078.1 GCA_947166385.1 uncultured Clostridia bacterium
ATGTACAGAGACATTAAATTTCAACAATAAAATACATTAAAAGCCAACAAAATTGAAACAGTATCGTACATCAGTAGCGACCAATTTCATCATCAACGAATTCGGCAATCGATTCCCCTTTCGAGTTCGCCAGTCGGATATAGTACAGGCTCTCGTTCTTTAGGGTTGGTCTACGGGAACTTCGCGCTGCAAACGCTTCTGCCTGTTCAAAATCCCATTGGGAAAGATCCGAAACCAGCAAACCCAGTTCAACCTCTTTTCCCCATCCGTTTTCCATCAGCCACTTCGAGTCAACCGCAATTCTTAGCTCGGCATAGTCAATTGCCTCCTTCATCGCTCCCTTATTCGGTAGCCAGTATTCTGCTGGCAACAAATCCCACCTTGCATTCTTCATGAGCAGAGGACTTTTCTCCAACGGAATCATATGCGTGTGGCAAACTGTAACTCCCGGCAGCTGTGGAATCATATGCCAGTAGGTTTCACCATATGTTTCGCGGTCATCCCTCGCACATTCTGGACAATAATACAAGTACTCTTTCGTCCAGAATCTGTGTCCAAGATCCCGAGTCATTCCGGTTAATCTGCCTTCCGGCAAATACTCATCGTCCGACCATTCTCTGAGCCGCCATTTGCATGCTCTGTTTACCATTGGATAACGATATGGAAAGATGCTGTGTTCTTGGGAGTAATTTGCCATCCTGCCAGTTTCTTCACCAAACCATCTGACCACATCATCAGGACGGAACGGTTGCCATAGATATGCCGCAAGATTCATCCATCGTTCAAACATTTCCTTACAGAATCTGGTAGATGACATTGCTGCCCGCACAGCGCTTCTACACAGAATACTGTAGCAGCTTTCGTCCGGATACGGCTCAACAAACTGTGGAATCGGTAGAAAACGTCTGCTCATGCATTCCCGCCGTTCTCTTCCTTCATTCCTTCATATGAGGAAGCATTTCGCAGATCATGGGAATCTTCCACTTTTGCCTTCTCTGCTTTCGGTGGTCTTCCTCTTCTCTTCTTCGGTGGAGCCGTTGGTTCAGTTTCTCCGGCCTTCTTTGCTTCATCTGCCTCATACAGCGCCAAAGCCTTCCGAACCAGTACCATGGGCTTCTCTTTGGAATTCTTCTTCAGAACTTCATGCGCGTACTTTTCTGCCAGTTCCGGAGGCACACCCATCTCCCGCAGGTATTCCGCAACCAGTTTTTCTCCGACTTTCTTCCGGGATTTCTCCGGCTGTTCCGGCTCCATAAATGTATTCCGGTTGCTCCGGACTTCATTCATGAATGTGGAGATAATGTCTGAGTACTGGGCAATCTTCTTCGGGTCTCCAGAGCGCAGTGCGTTCAGCATCGGCTGGACGATTTTCATGTTTTTCTGTGCGACCTGGGATACATCTGACAGTTGAATCGTCTCTGTTCCGTTCCGAATGGCCTCTTCCTGCAACAGGATAAACAGAATGACTGCCAGCGCCTCAATGCCCTGTGTTTCCTCATACATTGCTCTGACATACGCAACCGAGAGATCAACCGGCTTCCGGATCCACTGGTACTGCCACATCTGCTTCAGGAACATTTCCCATTCACTGTATTGAACGGTCTCGTCCCACTGCAGTGGATTCCAGAAAATATCGCCATGGGCACAGCACCGCCGGGCTGACCGAAAATCACCCTGCAACAGTGGCAATGCTCCGGGCGTTCCCATCAGGACAACCGGCACGCCAATTGTATTTTCCAGCGTTACAAAGAAATTCAGCAGTTTTCGGCTGTCATTCCGCGCGTCAGCTATGTGCTGCAACTCGTCTACGAGTAATACTCCCAGAGAATATGCGGATGCGACCCTTGTCATTTCCGTCAGCAGGGTGTCTACCGTAGCTCGTTTCTCGTAGGCCGCAAAGTAGTTGGTCCCAACCAGCCGATCCACTTCCCGGAGAAAACTGAGGCAGAGTCCGCGCTCGGATCCATTGTGGGAGCAATCAAGTTTCAACCAGACAATTTGCTTGCAATCCAGCATCCTGCCCTTGTAATGGGTGTGTTCAATCACCTGAGGATACTTGTTCAGAATACTGGAAACCGCAGTGCTTTTTCCAACACCGGATACCCCAATAATAGCAAAGCCTACAGAATTGGGAATATATTCGTCTGGTACTGTCGGTTTCCGCCGCTCCATTGCCGCGGCATACAGTTCGTTAGCCCTTTTTGCAGAGGAAATGTCCAGTGGGTTTCTTCGGATATATCCTTGCCGTATGCAGATCGAAAGGTAATCCCAGATTCGGATGTGTTGCTCCATTGGTTGGAAGAAGTGCCAGAATAGTCTGGCAATACAATGGAACCGTGATTCATTGGAAAAAGACCGCTCACTTTCGTCAAAAAGAGGCCTGACCCGCAGGGACTTGACCACTTCTTCGTGAGAAATAATCCCCGGAAGGGCTTCGACAAACGGGTTCCCAACATATTCCTGCGGCAGGTTTTCCGCATTGTATCGTGCTTCCACTGCCTGGGCAATCAGCGGTTTCTGCTCTTCCGGCTGCTGGTTCTTATTCATCCTCAATACCCCAAATCAGCTTCTCAAGATCCGTCATTTTCCGCTTTGGACGAAGATCCTGTGAGGAATGTTCCTGTTTTGCCTGGCTGCCTGACTTCGCAAGCGACACTGGTGCGCTGTCAGGATCTTCCTCATCCTTCACAAAGGATTCTTTTGCTCTTTGGGCTTCTTTTTCCTGCTTCCGGTTGGATTTTATTCCGGAAAGTCTTTCCGTTTTTGTTTTTCCGGATGTATCTGCCTTCATGGCTTTGGCTTCCGCCAACACTGAATCCAAAAAATGGTCAGCTGTCAGCAGGGCATCTTTGTCCTGCTTGGCCCGCTTCCCCTTCAATGTGTCAATGACTTCCATCTCGTAGTCGCATTCATCACTGGTTTTGCCGTCAAACTTCTGTTCCCAGTTCAGGAGCACCGCCTTATCCGGCCGGCTTTCTCCTTCGCTCCACACGTAGATAGCATGTACGTCGCGGGGATCATATGAGACTCTCAGTTTGTAAGTGCCATCCCGTCGGGCGTTTTCAAACCACTGTTCCCGAACCGCTCTGTCACAGGAATAAAACAACTTGTGGAACTTAATGCCCTCCCGGGTAATATCGCACCAGTCTTCCGGCATCAAAGTCAAACGACATGTTTCTTCATCCATTGTCCGCAACGCGCCGGAATAATTCTGAATCCCCCAATTCCAAAGGGACAGCGGTGTCAGTTCCACCCCGGCTTTCATCATCTCCGCGCTGGGATCAAAGGACTGCATTGTCACTTTGTTATAGGTCAAGGTGTTGAAAATAATAATCCGTGTGAACTGTTCCAGATCCAGCATCGCATCCAGACGGTAATCTTTGCTGCCGCGCTGGGACATGTCCGGTTTCACATTCCCCGGAAGTCTGTGAACCACCGTATCATTGAGGATCCGGAAATGGCGCTCAATAATCGGTTTCAGATCGCCGCGATACGGTGGCGTGTTGTCAATCTGAATCCCCAGGCGGTTGGCCAGTCTTTCCCCATGTATGCTTTCCAGCTCGCCCCGGTCGCCAATCAAAGCAAAGGGAATATGGTGGCACGGCCACTGGTCTTCAGTAATCTCAATCCCATATCGGTGGCAGAAATCCACCTTGTCCGTAAAAGCGTTGTATAAGGCCATGGCCATCCCCATCCAGGAAGGGCCTTCCAACCCAACATACAGGCCTGTCACAATTCGACTGAAGGCGTCTTTCACAAAATAAACAACCGGTCTTCCAATAATATTGGCCCGATTAAACCGGGAGACCAAATATACATCTGCAATCGTAGCGTCAATCTGGTACTGTGCACCGGGACCCTGCATGCCGAAATCCGCTTTCCCCAGGGTAGCCCGTTCCTTCAGATTCAGGGTGGATTGGCCTTCTCTCTCCACTGTTTCCAGATTTCTGTCCCTGTTCTTCAGGTGCCAATGCTGGAACTGGCGGAATGTCGGAGCTTCCCCATGACCGTTGGAAACAACTTGCTCCACCCCGCTCCCATCTGCAGTCACAGTGGAATACTCCGCAGTGGTCATCTTGTCATAAACCTGTTGCAGAGAAAAACCGCCATCGTCCAGATAATACTTCTTGTAGTACCGTTCAAAAATCGCCAGATCTGTTTCTGTCAGAATCTTTGAACATGTTGCCTTTTCACTCGGTGCTGGCCCGGAATTCTTCTGGAGTAATCTATTTTGCCCCTTGCCGCCCTTCCGTTCATCCGCCGGGAGGAAAGCATTTTTCACTTTCCCATAGCGCCAATACCGTTTCATCAGAGGATACATGTTGCTGACCAGCTTCCCACTTGCATCAGCAATGGGCTGCAGGATCCCTGCCCGGGCCGCTTTTTCGTAAATCGCCGGCTCGTTCATCAGGGCGTTGCCCAACATTTCCCAGCATTCGTCCCGGTGCTGCCGGCCTTTTTCATTAGCTTCGCGTTGAGGTGGCAGCCATGTGTCTTCTGTTTTCATAAGATCGCCGGTCAGCATCCGGATCTCCAGGTCTGCCATACTTTCTTTCTTCGGCATACCGCCCTGCTTCGAAAGTTCGATCCTATAAAGGTATGATTCATCCGGTGCAATATACAGGATCCTCGAATCAATTCCTGAAGCACGGTCATGAAGCACCTGGTTCACTGATACGTTTCCAAGCATGATTGCCATCCCCCTTTCTCGTTGCAATACAGCCTTGGCGCCGTCAAATCCAAAGGCTTGTCCAGGGGGATCACCAGCTTCTTCTCAAACAAAAGCCGCTGAAAGGATGTCAGTCCCAGCCCGCAATCAATCCGAAAATACGCTTCCGCATCATTGGCAATCCGTCCAATCGACCAGGTTGTTCTCTCGAATTGGTCTCTCTCATATGCCATGACTTCAGAACAAAGTTTCAGATCCTGAAAGAAACCGCCAATATCCCGTGCATGGTATATCCACCGAATATTGGAAGCCAGCGCGTAATTGATTTCCTGTTCGGTCCGAATGCTCCAGGGTACATTGCGCCATTTCCAGTACCGGCGCTCCAGCTCCTGCAGCTCCCGCACCCGCTCCTTGTCATATTCCTTTGATTCCTTGATGCTGTAAACACGGTGCCCGGTCTTTGTTGTCACAACAAAATCGCTGGTCTGCACATAGGGATAACGGGAACGGGGCTCCCGGGGATACTTGATCCCGTAGCCCTCCATCATCTCCACAATCCCGCTCAGATCATGAGGATCTTCTGGATCCAGCAGCGGATATTGCTCTCGGATGTCGATCACATCATCATCAAAATCAAGAATGTAGAAAAAGGCAAGTTCATTTCTGGAGAACAGATGATGAACCCGACCGACAGTTTCGCTTTTTATTCTGGTGCAAATCCCGAGAGATGGAAAATCATGAATCTGAATGAAGGGATGATAATCCTTTCCCGTCCCAATTCCACGGCCTTCATCAATCCTGCGGTGAAAAACATCTCCGTTCCACTTGGTTCGTGCCTTCGCCACTGCATCCCGCTCCTTTCGGTAGATGATGCAGTTATTATAGCAAACTAATGTATTTTCTTCAATGCTTTTGTTTTCTTCTAATGTATTTTATTGTTATTTTATGATGTTTAAAACTCACAATTCACTGTTTTGTTATTTACTAATGTTTTTGTTAGCTTTTAATGTCCTATTTTGTGATTATTTAATGTCTTTGTACA
>CAMVEB010000079.1 GCA_947166385.1 uncultured Clostridia bacterium
ACGCCCAGCTTCCCGAAGATATATTCGAAGTCAAAGTCTTCGGGCGTCGCCTTGGAGATGGCGGTATTCGCCCGGTCGGAGCAGCCCACGGCGCCCCGGATCCCGAACCCGCGTTCCGTGAAGTTCAGGCCGTTCCGGCACACCCGGCCGATTCCGTCCGTCTTTTTCCAGCAGATCAGGCTGGTGTCCACGCCGCCCTGTTCGATCAGGTCCTTCAGCAGCTTCCCGACTTCATTGTCAGCAAACGCGGTCATCACGCCGGTCCTCAGGCCGAAGCATTTGTGCAGTCCCCGGACCACGTTGTATTCTCCGCCGCCTTCCCAGGCCTTGAATTCCCGGGCGGTGCGGATCCGGCCTTCGCCGGGATCCAGTCGCAGCATGATCTCCCCCAGGGAGACCGCGTCGTAGCGGCATTCCTCAGCAGCTTTAAGGTTCAGATTCATTTTCTTTTACCCCCTGACTTCTTTTACGATCCCGGCGGCTTCCCGCACGAGGTTTTCAATTTCGTCGAATTTCTTTTCTTTCACCAGTGCGCCGCTGACCATCCAGCTCCCGCCGCAGGCAACGATCCGATTGTATGCCAGGTAATCCCGCACATTGGAAGCGCTGATCCCGCCGGTCGGCATAAAGTTCACGTTCACATACGGCGCCGCCAGGGCTTTAATCATCTTCAGCCCGCCGGCAGGCTCCGCCGGGAAGAACTTCAGCACATCCAGGTCAAACTGCAGCGCCGCTTCGATCTCCGTCGGGGTGCAGATGCCGGGTGTCATGGGAACACCTTTTTTCAGCACGTACTCCGTCACTTTCGGGTTGAATCCGGGGCTGACGATGAATTTCGCGCCCGCGTCGATCGCCCGGTCCGCCTGTTCCGTGCTCAGCACGGTGCCGGCGCCGACGATCATATCCGGGAAGGCCTTGACCATCCGGCGGATGGATTCTTCCGCCGCTGCGGTCCGGAAGGTCACTTCCGCGCAGGGCAGTCCGCCTTTCACGAGGCACTCGCCCAGCGGCAGCGCATCCTCGGCATCGTTCAGCACGACCACCGGCACAATCCCGATCTCCTGCAGTTTTTTCATCATTTCCGTCATGGTCCTTATCCTCCTTATGATATGAATTATAACGTAACGCCCTGCTTGAAAATAGCCAGGTCGTGGAATCCGTTCTTTTCGTTGCGGGTCTGCGCGCCGGAGGCCGTCTCCAGCACCAGCGCCATCAGTTCCTCTCCCAGTTCCTCCAATGTCTTCCCTTCCAGCAGCCTGCCGGCGTCGAAGTCGATCCAGTTCCGTTTCTTCTCGGCCAGCGGTGTATTGGAGGAGATTTTGACCGTGGGCACCGGGCATCCGAAGGGGGTTCCCCGTCCGGTGGAAAAGAGCACCATCTGCGCGCCGGAGGCTGCCAGCGCGGTGGAGGCCACCAGGTCGTTTCCCGGGGCGGACAGCAGGTTCAGCCCCGCCTCCGAAACCTTCTCGCTGTATCCCAGCACTCCGCGGACCGGCGAGGATCCGCTCTTCTGGGTGCATCCCAGCGCCTTATCCTCCAGGGTCGTGATTCCCCCGGCCTTGTTGCCGGGAGAAGGGTTTTCGTAAACCGGCATATGGTAGGATTCGAAGTAGCCTTTAAAGTCGTTGATCAGCCGCACGGTTTTGCGGAAGAGTTCCTCCGTACCGCACCGGTCCATCAGGATCGTTTCCGCGCCGAACATTTCCGGTACCTCGGTCAGGATCGTGCTTCCGCCCATCCCGGTCAGCAGGTCGCTGAACACCCCGATCGTCGGGTTGGCGGTGATCCCGCTGAGCCCGTCCGATCCGCCGCATTTCATGCCGATCACCAGCTGATCCGCTCCGCATTCTTCCCGCCGGTCCCGGCGCATCCGCTCCGCCAGCTCCTCCAGGAGCTTCATGCCTTCTTCCAGCTCATCCTCTGCCTGCTGGCAGATCAGGAAGCGGACACGGCTTTCGTCATACGCGCCCATATAGGGCCTGATCTGCTCAATCCCGCTGTTCTCGCATCCCAGCCCCAGCAGCAGTACGCCCCCGGCGTTCGGATGGGTGGCCAGATCCGCCAGCACCTTCCGGGTATTGTCCTGGTCTTCCTCCAGTTGGCTGCATCCGTAGGGATGCGGGAAGGCGTACACGCCTTCCACCGGCCCGCCGGTCAGGGCCTGGGCCCGCCGGGCCAGCTCCTTCGCCACATCGTTCACACAGCCCACCGTCGGCAGGATCCACAGCTCGTTCCGGATTCCGGGCCGTCCCTTTTCCCGGGGATAGCCCAGGAAAAAGGCCTTCTCCGTCTTCCGGGTTCCCGGATATGTCGGATGCCAGGTATATTCCTTTTCCCCGCTCAGCAGCGTGTGCAGGTTATGGGTGTGGATATGCGCCCCTTCCGGAATATCCTCGGTGGCCTCCCCGATCGGAAAACCGTATTTGATCACGGCCTCCCCTTTCCGGATGTCCCGCAGGGCAGCCTTGTGCCCCATGGGCAGGTCGTCCCGCAGGGTAACCTCCCCGCCGCCGTAGCTCACGGTCTCCCCGGCTTTCAGCGGGCGCAGCGCCACCGCGACAAGGTCCTTCGGCGCGATGCGAACCAGATCGTTCATCGGTTTTTCCCTCCCGGTCTTACAGGCAGCTCTGGAACACAGCCAGCGTGCCTTTTTCGCGGATGAGCTTCAGCAGGCTGACGGTCGCTGTCTCCAGTCCGGCCACCTTTGTCAGGTCCTGTCCCCACATCTTTTCGTTCGTCAGCACCGCGTGAACCAGGTCCTCCGCGGAATCATCCCGGTGAGCCCAGTAGAACTCCAGCACATCCCGGTCGTCGCTCACCGTGTAGGTGTTTCCCTTCGGACGGCGGCATACCAGACCTTTGTCGTTCAGCTCCTGCGGCTCGCTGGAGTAGAAGGCGATGTAGGCGGCCAGGCTCGCAGTCAGGCAGGGCGGCAGTTCCTTCTTTTTCTCGATGTATTCCAGGAAGGAGGGCATGTTCCTTGCCCGCCACTTCGAGGTGGAGTTCAGGCTGATGCTCATCAGCTCGTGGTTCACGAAGGGATTGTTGAACCGGTCCTGCACTGCCCGGGCAAAATCCTCCAGGTCTTTCTTGTCCAGCGGAAGCGTCGGAATCACTTCGTCGTACAGCATCTTGTTCATGAACCCGCGGACCGTGTCATTCTCCATGCATTCCCGCACGATGTCGAACCCGGCCAGATATGCTCCCAGCACAAAGCCCGTGTGGGCACCGTTCAGAATGCGGACTTTCCGCTTCTTGTAGGGCGTCACATTCGGCACAACGATCACCGGCGCTCCGGCCTTCTTAAAAGGAAGCTGTTCTTCCAGTCCCGCCGGTCCTTCAATCACCCAGATGCCGAAAACCTCGCCCACGTCCGTCAGCGGATCGTCGTATCCGTTCTGTTCCGCCAGGGCCTTGACCTCCTCGCCATCCCGGATCCGTCCGGGCACGATGCGGTCCACCAGGGTGCTGCAGAAAGTGTTCTCTTCCCGCGTCCAGCGGAGGAAATCATCCTCCAGCTTCCAGTCGCTGATGTACTGCTCCACGCAGCGCAGCAGCTCCTTCCCGTTGTTGTCAATCAGTTCGCAGCTGAGGATGATGAGCCCCTTCAGCCCGGTCTTCCACCGTTCGTACAGCACGCGGGTCAGCTTGGCCGGAAAGCTGATCGGCGGTTCCTGGTCAAATTTGCTTTCACTTTCGTGGACGATTCCGGCTTCCGTGGTATTGCTGACCACGATTTCAAGGTCGGCGCTCCGGGCCAGCTCCAGCACCTTCTCCCACTCCCCGTAGGGATTGATGCAGCGGCTGACGCAGCTGATGACGCGCTTGTCGTCCACTTTGCGCCCGTTCTCATTCCCGCGCAGGTACAGCGTGTACAGGCCTTCCTGTTTGTTAATCAGCTCGGTCAGCCCCTGGGCGATCGGCTGTACCAGCACGACCTTGCCATTGTATCCAACATGCTCGTTCGCCAGGTCAAAAAAGTTGTCAACAAAGGCCCGGAGAAAGTTTCCTTCCCCGAATTGCATGACTTTCTCCGTTCCGTGCTCCAGAATGAATCCCTGGTAGCCGGATTCCTTCAAAACCTGATAATTCAGCTGTTCCATCTTCGCGTCCTCCCGCTTTTCAGGGCAGGCCTCCGCCTGCCGGATACATGAAGTATACAACGTGGCGTTATTCTTTGTCAACAGGCATATAAAAATATTATTTTATGGAATTTTTGCATTTTTTGTGCGGGTTGTTGACTTTTGTTGTATACATCACTATAATCCGTGATGTCGGCAGTATCTGCCCTTGTTATCCTGTACGCAGGAAGGATTTATGAAAGGAATGGCGCCCATGTCTGAAAATGAAGCGACGCTCTCCAAAAGCCTGAAGCAGGTGGCTTATGAAACGCTGAAGCAGAAGATTGTCTCCTGTGAAATTCTTCCGGGTTCCACGCTGACGGAAGATATGCTCTGCGAGATGCTGAATGCCTCCCGGACTCCTGTGCGGGATGCGGTTTCCCGCCTGGAGCAGGAGCACCTGGTCTCCATTATGCCGAAGAAGGGCATCCGCGTGAACCGGGTGTCCATGAACAGCATCCGGGAGCTTTTTGAGGTTCGCTGCCTCCTGGAGCCCGCCGCGGTGCTGCATTTCGGCAACCGGATCCCGGATGAGGTCTACGCCCGCTACACCCAGCAGTTCATGCGCCGGGATATGACCACCGAGGAACTGTACCGCCTGGATGATGAGTTCCACCAGATGTTCATTACTGCCTCCAATAACCGTTATTTCCGTTCCGTCTATGCCATGATCGCCGATCAGGTCCTGCGTTACCGGGTTCTGACAGCCAACGGCCCGCGGGATGAGATCGCCCAGACGGAGCATTATGAGATCGCGGCGGACTGTATCCGCGGCGAATGGGCCCAGGCCTCCCGGTCCATGCTCCGCCATATCGAGAATTCCAAGCTCGCCATCGTCAATCATGTCCTGAATACGAACCGCAACGCCCGCAACGTTTTCCTGGAAGAAGAGGAGGAATAGGCAAAACAGGCTGACAGGGCCGACAGGCTTGACAGAAAGGAAAGACTGCGTTATATAAGGAAGGCCGGCAAAACAGGCCGGCAGGAAAGAAGGCAATATAATGGTAAAAATCAATGTCATCTCCGGTTTCCTCGGAGCCGGGAAAACCACGCTGATCCGGAAGCTGCTCACCGGCAGTCTGCGGAACGAAAAGGTGGTTCTGCTTGAAAACGAATATGGGGAAATCGGTATTGACGGCGGTTTCATGAAGGACGCCGGCATTACCGTGACCGAGCTGAACGCGGGCTGCATCTGCTGCACCCTGGCCGGGGATTTCCAGGCCGC
>CAMVEB010000080.1 GCA_947166385.1 uncultured Clostridia bacterium
GTCGATGGGCTTGGCGATGTGCCCCTGCATTCCGGCGTCGTACGCTTTTTTCTGGTCCTCCTGGAACGCGTCCGCGGTCATGGCCACGATCGGGACGCCGGCCCGCGCCGGATCGTCCAGGGCCCGGATGGTCCGGGTGGCCTGGTAGCCGTCCATGACCGGCATCTGGATATCCATGAGCACGGCGTCATAGGTGCCCGGCTCCGCCTGCAGAATAGCGTCCACAGCCGCCTGCCCGTCCTCGGCGCAGTCCACCAGGAAGCCTTCATGGGACAGGAGCATGACCGCGATCTCCTGGTTGATGGGATTGTCCTCGACCAGCAGAAGGCGCACGTCCCGGAAATCCGTCCGGTTCCCTTTCTCCGTTTCCTCGTCGGGCTGCTCTTCCGGCGCCGCCGTTTCAAAGCTGAGGCGAATGGTCAGCGTCGTGCCTTCTCCCTGCTTCGTTTTCACGTCGATGGTTCCGCCCATTTTGTCCACAAAGCTCTTGGTGATGGCCATGCCCAGGCCTGTTCCCTGCACCTTGCTGACGGTACTCGTTTTCTCCCGTTCAAAGGGTGTGAACAGGTGTTCCGCGAACTCCGGGCTCATGCCGATTCCGGTATCCCGGACCGCGAATTCACAGGATACGGCCCCGTCCGTTTTCTCCGCCTGCTGCATGGCCAGGGTGACGCGGCCGCCCTCCGGGGTAAACTTGCAGGCGTTGCTGAGCATATTCATCAGCGCGCGGCTGAGCTGGCTGCGGTCGCACATGACCCACGTCTCCCCGGGTTCCCATTCCCGGGTGAAGGTGATCTGCTTGCTGTCCATCTGCGGAACGACCAGGTCCCCGACCTGCGAAAGGAGAGTTTCCAGGCACAACCGTTCCGGCTCCAGCTCCAGCCGGCCGCTTTCGATGCGGCTCATTTCCAGCACGTCGTTGATCGTATCCAGCAGCTGGTGCCCGGCGGTTTCGATTTTCCCCAGGTACGCCTTCGTTTCCTGCGGGGATGTTTCTTCCCGGCCCGCCAGCGTGGTATACCCGATGATCGCGTTGAGCGGGGTGCGCAGGTCGTGGGACATATTGGACAGGAAGCAGGTCTTGGCTTCGCTGGATTTCTTCGCCGCCTCCATTTCCGCCCGCATGTGCTCACTATGCTGGATCCGGTTCGTAATGCGCTGGACCAGCAGCAGCATGATAAAAACGAACATGCTTCCCCCCAGCAGGATGGAGGCCACGATGAGATCCGGTTTGCCGATCAACCCCACGGCCAGGTAGCCGCACAGGAACAGGACCAGCAGCAGGATCGGAAGGTTCAGGATCCTTGTTTCCTGCTTCAGGTCTTCCCGGACGCCCGCGTCCCGTGAAAAGCGGATGTACCGGTAGATATTGTATGCCATCAGGGCGGCACCCAGATAGGTCATGGCATATGTCAAGGCGGGATCACCTCCACAACGATTCCTCCCGGACAACGGCGCGGTGAACCGCGGAGCCGTTTATTTCGGCAGTGGATGGGTTCCTGATTGGTTTCCTGTTCAGATGATACCACATTTTCCGTTTTTTTGCAGGAAAAACTCACCGGAAGCCCGCGCCGCCGGCTGCGATTCCCATTCCTCCCTGGTGATCAGGCACGTATACTCGCCTGACGTGACGCCCGTCCGGGGGTAGATGCGCGTTTCTTCTGTCATGCCGGCGGTTCGGGATAATCGTCTTCATAAGCGGCTCATCACTAGAACCTGTGGGTAGTGAATGAGCGAAATCCCTTGAAATAGTATATGCCACAGGGTTTTCCTGATATACTTGACTTTTACCCTTCTTTCAGCTGCTTTTTTCGTTCATACATCCGTTCGTCGGCGCGGCTGAAGACGTCATGGAGATGCACATCTGCTGCCTCATATTCCGCCATGCCGGCTGCTATCACCGCGCCGCCGCCTTTGGCGTTTTCGGTCATCTGGCTGTCCAGACTCTCGAGCAGTTCGTTGCGCTGCTCATAATCCGTGCCCTCCAGGAAAACGACAAATTCATCTCCGCCGATCCGGTAGACCGGGCTGTGTTTGTACTGGTCACAGATCTGTCGGCATGCTTCGCGGATATAGGCGTCTCCCGCGGCATGCCCCTGGGTGTCGTTGACCTGCTTCAGCCCGTTCAGGTCGCAGACCACAAGGGCAAACGGCCTGACGTTCCCGTTCCGGATCTCCTGGTCAACCTCGTTTTCCTTCTGGGTATAGGCATATTTGTTCCCGACGCCGGTCAGAGAATCCCGTACTGCGATCTTCCGTTCCTGTTCCAGCAGGGCATTGGCTTCCCTTTGAGCTCTCATCGCGAGCACGCCGAAGAAGACCAGCAGAGCGGCGCAGGTGATCAGAATCTGGACTGTACTGCGTGTCATCGTTTTTTTCCGGATGCCGCCGATCTGGTCATAAATCAGATTTTCGGGAATCAGCACCGTGATCATCCAGTCGGTTTCGGGAATCGGTGAATAGTAGAGCAGCTGCCCGACGCCGGAGAATGAAAACTGCGCTTTGCCGGCGATTCCCTCTTTGAAGTTCCCGGAAAGGGCTTCGGCTTCATCTGCCGTCAGATATTGCTTTATGAATGCAAACAGATTCTGTTTTGCGCTGATCGGGCCGAAATCAAACCCGGTCAGGTTTTCTCCGTTCTCATAATACAGGCTGAAGTGGGTCCCGCTCCCCTGGGTGTTGAAGGCCAGCATGCTGACAATGTCATCCATGCTGATCTCGATAAAACAGGTCTTCAGTCTTTTCCCGTTGAAAACCCGGTCCCGGATGGGGAGCGAAAGGCAGATCTGCTTGCCACCGCCGTAGGTGGCGTTCGTCGTGATTGTTCGGATCTGGGATAATTCGTCCGAAAGAAATGCGTAGCGGCTCCCGCCCATATAGGTTGTAAGCTCTGTATAAACGACGTTATCCTCGTCGGCAACGGCAAACAGTTCCAGTCCGTACAGGGCTTCCACACGCCCGATGAAGGCTCTCAGCGCTTTCTGGGAGGAAAGGTCTTCCTGCGTCATCAATGCCATCGCGCGCTGCATCTGATCCGCCTTTGTTTCAAAGAAGCGGGTCACAACCTGGCTTCTGCGCCCTGCCAGTTCTTCCAGATAAAATTCGCTGACTTTTCCCACAGCATCGTCCGTCGCCTTGCGGGCGCCGGCGCTCATCCAGAGTGTCGCGGCTGTCACGATGAGCACTACGATGACTGCGCCAATCAGGACAGGGAAAAGGTTCGACCGTTTCATGCTTGCACCTTCTGCTCTCAGAATTCACCGTAAAGGAGTTCCAGCATTTTTTCTGCGTCCTGCTGGAATATGATGGTGGTTGATTTTTCTGTTTTTTCCGGATACAGGGTTCCGGGCAGGACGTCGTCCGCGATTTTGACGGCAACCTGCAGCGTATCAAACCCGATGGAATAGCAGTCCTGAATGCCGAGACAGTAAATCACGCCGTCCCGGAGATCCCGGAGTGCTTCCCTGTCGTGATCCATGCCGACGATAACGGTATCCCGCCCTGTTTCCTTCACTGCCCGGGCGGCGCCCACCGGATTGCTCATGTTGCAGCAGACGAGCCCGCTGAGATCCGGATGATCGTTAAGGATCTTCATCGTCAGGTCATAGGCCAGGCTGATGCTGTCCTGATCATATTCCACGGCGACGATCTCCATCTCCGGATAGTTTGCTATGGTATCCCGGACGCCCTTTGCCCGGTCCTCGTGACACGGTGCGCCTTGTGTTCCGACCAGCACGGCGATTTTACCTTTTCCGCCGAGCTTTTCGCACAGCGCTTTGGCAAGATTAGCGCCGTCTGTATAGTTATGGGTGTTTCCGACATAGGCGATCCGCTTGCACCCGGGCGCCGCGTCGGAGCTGGAAAAGGTCATCACACGGATCCCGATGTCTGCCAGCTGGTCCAGCACAGGGGAAATGATCGATTCATCCGCCACATCGACACCGATCACGTCATACTCGTCATTCAGGGCCGCCGCAAGCAGACGGTTCTTTTGATCCTCGGCCGAGGCGGCTTCCGGCGCAAGATATTCATAGGTAACGACGATCCCGCGGTTCAGAAATTGCCTCTGCGCGTCCTCCATCCCCATGGCCACCGCGTCCCACCAGGCATGAACCGTTTTATAGGTGAAGAAGAAATTGTAGTGATCTTTTTTCGGAACATAGGAATCGAGGGTCAGATCGAACCGGACAGCGGATTCTGCCTTTTCCGCGTTTTCGGCGTGAGTGGGCATGCCTGTTCCGGCCAGACAAAGGGTGAATATCAACACAGCCAATACCTGTAATTTTCGTTTCATCTTCTTCATATCGGTTTCCTCCAAAAAACGGAGACTGAAAATCAATGATCATCTGGCAGATAACAACACCATTTTATTATAGCAGAAAAACGCCGCGACGGCTAGAGGGCACATTTTGTGCCCTCCCGGAATAGCATTTCACGGAAGATGAAAACCGGTGACCCCGTCATTTTGCTCTTTTTCCGCAGACCTTCCTCAGCAGCACAGCAATCCCATACGCCACAAGGATGATTGCAACCAGCCATAAAATGCTCATGTACCACGGCTGGTTATGAACTTTCAGGAACGGGTAAGGCCCTTCCAGGACACGGAAATAATTCAGCGGCACCATCACCAGAGCATAGAGTCCGGTCGGAATCAGTGCCAGTCTGCTGTCCCGCTTTTCGACCGGATCCATAAACGGCAGGGTGGCAAATCCCAGAATCGGGCACAGCGTATGCTGGAAAAGGTTTGCCCCGTTCAGGAAGGTGATGTACGGGCGCTTATACATCGGCAGCAGCACCGCCACTGCCACCGCAAGGGTAACCGTTGTGGTGCACGTCGCGATGTACTTGAGCCTGTTGACCGTCTTTGGCACGGGCTCCTTCTTCAGCAGAAAGTACAGGTGCGCCAGCGTCGCGGCCAGCAGGAAATAGTTGCTGAGCTGCGTGTAGAAAACAAACTGGCCCCATCCGTTTTCAAGCGAAGCCAGCACCAGCCCCACCAGTTCACCCACCACAACAGCGATATCAAGGTACAGCATCTTTCATATCCTCTGCGAACATAAGTATGATTTATATAGAAAAAGAGCAACGTTGTTCTTTGGCCGCTTCAAGCAATTCCTCTACGGT
>CAMVEB010000081.1 GCA_947166385.1 uncultured Clostridia bacterium
TCCTTATGTGTGACGGACAGGATGACGGTCTCCATCCGCATCAGCCCGAGCATGGCCTTCATCCGCATGATGCAGAGATGTCCGAGCTCCTGAACCTCATAGGATTCCGTTTCAAAGGTAAAGCCCTTTTTGGCCAGCCGGGCGTCCGCGCCCAGGTCCAGCCGCTTCAGTGAATAGGATCTGGAAAGCAGATCCCGTATCCGGTTTCCGACGCCCTGTTCAGTCTTCATCAGTGCAAACATCTCCTGTTCAAAGTCAATTATTCCATATGCAGAACAATCTGCATTCACAAATATTCATCTGCATTGTATCCTTTATTTTACCATATGCCGGAGAAAAAGAAAAGGTTTCAGAAAGCGGGACTTCTCTGCTTAAGCCATGGAACACGGAGAACAGCTGAGAATCCCCATTTCTTTCTCCAGCAGCCGGAACACATTCGCGACCAGGTACCCGTCTGCAACCGCGTGGTTCAGCCGGACGCTGACCGGCATCATCAGCCGGCCGTTCTCCTCCCGGTATTTTCCCCAGTTTATAATCGGCAGGAAATACAGATAGCCGTCCGGCAGTTCGATATGCATCGCGTCATAGGAAAGCCAGGAGATATAGGAGGCGTCGAACCAGTTCGGATGGTTTGCCGCGTCCAGGCCGTACTCCCTGGTCTTTTTTGCTGCTTCCACATCCGCCAGGGCGTTCCGGTAAAAGACCGCGTAGTCTTCGCTGTAGGTGGTATACACCGGCGTACAGGTTTCCGTGTCTTCGTGAAACACATACTGGGTGGGATGAATCCGGTCATAGCAGAATCATACCTCAAACTCTGGCGTGGTCGGGTAATGGAATGCCGAAACAGTGGTAAAACGATAGCGGTTTGGTGCAAAGAAAACGGAATCAACATCAAAACATACGGATGCGCTGCGCCTGGGAAAGTGATGGCGTGTTCTGGGTTTCTTCAAGGGCAACTGCCAGATCTCTCTGCTCTTCCTCTTTTAAGTATGAAAGCTCCACAGCAGGTGTGAAAGCTAATCTACCCTCATCAACCATTTCTTGAAGTTCGGGATTGAGATTGTTCAAACGAAGATAACGGTGAACTTGACGCTCACTATCACCTGAATCCTCAGCAATTCGCGCCACTGACAACTTCTCGCCAAGTTGGCGAGAAGTTAAATCCTGCCGTTTTCCTTGATGTGAGAGAGCCTCCATCTTCATTTGGTACGCTTTTGCACGCTCTGTTGGTGGAATATCGTCTCGCTGCTGAAGATTGGAGTCTACCATCAGGATATTATTGATAAATCTAGCGGCCTTCTTGTATTCATGATATCGCACCCTTTATCGGGGTGCTGCTGTCCTTCATCATTTTCAGAGAAATACCAGGTTTGATGTTCTTCATTGCCTTGATCATCATGGCATTGGGAACCTGGCTGATCAACCGGGAACAGAAAGCATAAGTGAGAAGCGGGAACTGACGAATTCAGCGCCCGCTTCTTCTTTTCAGTCGATTCTGCGGATGACATCGATGCCGTGGCTCACCGCCAGCGTCGAGCCGTTGGCCCAGGCGATGTGTACGCCGCCAGCGTCGTCCACCATCAGTACTTCTCCGGTTAGTCCGGGAACCATATCTTTCCGGGGTTCCTCAAACATCTCGATCAGTTCCACTTTGCAGCCAGGTGGATAATCCTCCCGGAGCTTTTTCAGCACATCCGGCCTGATCTGAAGCATGAATCCCATGGCGTTCCCTCCTTCCGTTGGGGTGGCAGTATTACTCACTCTGACCGCCCCGAAAGTCAAGTTAAATCAGGCCAAGCGCTGACTTTTCGCGGAAATAAGAAAAGCGCTGCTCAGATGGGCAACGCTTCTCTGTGATTAGTGATTGATTTATTTCATGCATTCCTGCACCCAAGCGATGAAATTAGCAGTAGAGGAACCAGTGCGCTCAGCCTCGGTGTGTCCCTGACCCCAGACCGTCTCGAAGTCCACCTGCGTCCCTTCCGCATAGGCTTCAGCTGCCAGCGCCAGGTCGATCTCCGTGCACAGAGCGGTATCTCCCTGGTTGATGCCTGTGCGGATGCGCCAGTAGGTGGCGGGTTCACTGGTCTGATATCCTTCGTAAGCGGGAGACAGATAGTACATGGGATTGTACATGTTCAGGCGCACATCCACCGTATTTCCCAGCGCGTCCTGCTTCGCCAGATCCTCCGCAAAGGCCGCTTCGTATTCGCTGCCCTGCACGAGCTCGGCCAGGATCGCGTCAAAGTGCGCACCATTGCCGTCGCCATAACCGAACAGCGTATTCTCACCCTGCCCGCGATCCAGCTGGTCAAAGGCAGCAATGCCCTTGGAGGCGTTCTTCAGCGCCTGGGTGAAGGCGGCGACGCTGGTGATCGTCACTGTGTTGGTTTCTTCATCCCAGGTAACCCATTCTCCATTAGCGTTCAGAGCAGCAATATAATCCTGTTTCGTCTCATACGTGCCGCTCAGAGACAGCGCGGAAGATGTGCTTTCGGCGCGGGTGATGCCATCCATTTCCTCATAGGCGGTTTCCTGTTCGGCGTTCTTGCCGCCGAAATCAGGTATTTCACCATTCGCAAAGTCAGGCTTTTCCCCATTCCCGAAATCGGGTATTTCGCCGTTGCCGGGACCCGCAAAGCCGCCCTCTGTGCCGCCGAAGTTGCCGCCGCGCATACCGCCCCTGCCGCCACGTCCGCCGAATCCGCCGGAAGAAGTAGCAGTATACGGGAACTCCGTATCACTCAGAAAATGCTCAAGGGACGTCTCAATAACATCCTTCACATAGTCGTAGTAGGTGCCGCTCTGCCAGATGCCCTCCTCACTTTCGGCCAGCACCAAGGCGGTGCCGTTTTCATCCGTCAGGCCCAGGCCGTTGATGTACTCAGCGAAAGCCAGGGCCATGCCGTCAGAGTAGGCCTGTTCCTCCTCACTGAGGCCGGAACGGGTATTGCCCATGTTCCATTCATAGGCTTCATCCGCGATATCCAGATTGGTGATGGGACACCAGCACATGCTGCCCTTCACCGCGTCACTTTCCGTCATGACCGCGCCGATGGCAGCCAGATAGGGCGTGTACAGATCACTGTTGCCGGATGCGCCGATCAGGGCACTCTGTGCGCCGCCGCCGCTCATGCCGAGGGAAAAGATACTGTCCATATCGCCTGGCAGCAGGTCTTTGTTGTAGCGGGCATACCGGATCGCCGCCTTGAAGTCCGTCACACCGGCGGGAGCGCCCGCGTCACGGCCCCGGGCACCGGCAAAGAGTACAATGATGCCTTCACTGGTATAGTCCGAAATGCTGCCATATCCCATGGAACTGGAATAGCCGGTAGGCGCGGCCATGGCGGAGTAACCGGGGGTATTGACCGGAATGATCAGCGGGGCTGTTACGGCGGTATACTGACCGACGGTACCGGATTCATTCACGGTGCAGGTATAGGTTCCGTCGCCATTGTCCGTTCCGGTAAAGTAAGCGCCGGGCACGAAGATGCCCATGGTCTCATAACTGCTGTCGGCCGGGGTGGCTGCGTAGGACAAGCCTACCTGCCAATATACGTCATCTGCGGCTTCATACTGCCACTTGGTCATATCGATCTTTGCGGGAACACTTTCACCTTCCGCGAAGCAGGAAACGCGGGAAAGCATCAACGCAAACGCCATCATGCAGGCAAGAAACTTTTTCATGGAATCCATCCTCCTTATTTCGTCTGCTGGAACAGCCAGTCGCGGACAGCTTCCAGCTTATATGCGTAATCGAAAGAGGTCATATGCTCACCAGCGCCGCTTCCGGCAGTCTGGCCTTCCGCAAGCGTCGTCCCCAGCGTGAAGGTCACGAAGTTTTGCTGATAGCCCTCCGCCAGCATAGCGGCCACAGCTGCGTTCTGAGTGTCAGCGTCATCCTGTGCGCTCCATTCCTTATGACTGTACACAGCGCCGTCCGCATCGAACAGGGCGAGCAGTTCGGCCTGACCGGCGGAGGCCTTGGGATCACCCGCAGAAACGATGTAGAAGAAGCTTTCATCCTCCAGGCCATTCAGCAGACTCGCATCCCACTGGCTCCCGACAAACAGATAGGCTGCGAAAAAGCCAGGATACGCAATACTCAGATGGAATGAGGTCATACCGCCCATGGACTGGCCGGTTGTATAAATCCTGTCCGTGTCAATGGGGTAGGTCTCCGTCAGTGACTGAAGCAGGCGCATAGCCACATCGATTTGGCCGGAATGATTGAAATTGTCATCCACCACAGTTTCCGTAAAGACAGGCACCACTACAAAAGCGGGATGCTTGGCTTGCTCTTCTTCTGTTGCCCAGATCAGCCCGCCCCAGCCCTGGGTCAGCACATAATCCGTGCCGCGCCCGACAGCGCTTGAATCAGGAATAAACTGGATCATGGGATAGCTTTGGGTTTCATCATAATTCTCAGGGATAAACAACTGATACTGCAAACTGGTACCGGTTTCCGCATCCTCATAGGTGAGCAGCTGAAACTTGGGGGCAACTTCGGTAATCATGGATTGGAGCTCGGTATCGCTGGATTTGTCTGTACCGCCACCGTTTCCACCGCGCATACCGCCTTGTCCACCACCGGGACCGCCATTGCCGCCGCGTCCGCCAGGGCCTTCGGCAAAAGCAGCGCCGACAGTACAGAGAATCGAAATGGCAAGAACCATTGAGATGATCTTTTTCATAAGGAATATCCTCCATCATTGATTTCGATATCCGGTCTTACGCTTTCGCTGCTCGATATCATGTATTCATTCTATATCCGAAACTTAAAAATAACTTGAAAGATTCGTGAATGAATTTTGAATTACGCCATCCGCAGCCCCCGGCCCTTCTGCTGCCTGCGAGTCAGAGTTGCGATCTCAATGGCAAGGGAGTGGATAGGAGCCTGCAAATATCCTTTATAAAACACAGGCGTCAGTGTGATTAGAAAACGGTTAAACCCATTAGAAATAAAAGAAACACAGTATAAGCCGTATGTGTTTATTTTGTTAGGGCCGGGTTAAATGGGCCAATCAGAGCCGGGTTAAAAAGGCCATTCAC
>CAMVEB010000082.1 GCA_947166385.1 uncultured Clostridia bacterium
CATTTATCTGATTATCAATTGAGAAAAGACGTCGAAAGCACTTTATCAGCATTTGTATTTGATGCCCAATGGGCAAAAACAGTGCCTGATACAGTGATCGCGATCTATTCAGCTGAGTCAGGATTCGGAGTTGCCATTCTGAAATACAATCCTTCTGACGGGTTTTCAGTGTTGGAAAAGAATAACCGGATGATTCCAATGAAAGGCAGCAGTGCAACAGCTCGATTGGATGACCATACGCCGGAGTATTCGATTGAAATCGGGTGGGAGGATCCGAAAGAAAATGATTACCTGACGCTTCAGGCAGATGATCAGGAGAATTGGAAAATCGTTAACCTTGAATATACAATCAGCGATGGGCAGGAAGACAAAATGGTTTTCTGTCGCCTGAGTGAAGATGGAAAAACAGCGGTCATTTCACCTTTGGTGGATCCGAGAATCGAATGGCCGGTGGAGCAGGAGTTCAGCTTTTCAGAATTTAACCTTGTTGCCGCGCAGGAACTTTGTGAAAACGCGCTTGCCATTCTGAAGGATCCGGAACGCTCCAGCGCAGCAGACCAGGGATACCGCGTCGTTCATTCCGCCATGGATCAGTATGAACCTGAGATTCCCAGTCGCTTCGACAGCAGGATGGATGAAGAGGAAGATCTGCTGTACTTAACCCGGGAGGATCAGAACGGAACCATTCAGACAAAATGGGTATTTCACTGGGAAGAGGAAGCAGAAGCCTGGATCCTTGTCCAGGCGGAGCAAACTGAATATACAGGCACAGAATCTGACGAAGATAAAATCATTACAGAATGGATCACCGAAATCACAGCGGATGCGGTTCATACGACCAAACGACTGAAGGATGCTGATACACAGCAAGTCCTTTACACGTATTGGGACGTTACCTATCCGAATGTGCTGGAGCAGGACAGCCTGTTTCTGAAACGCTTCAATTTTGATACACCGCCGGTCAATGCCGGAGGATATAACTGGAGCAGAAATTATGGCGCGTATGAGGATCCGACAATCCTTCCGAAGCTGTATGCCCAATTCTTTTCCGGGGATCCGTATGTGGATGGTTACATTCAGGAAGACAGAACGCTGTCTTTTATCGTGCGAAAAGAGAACGGGGAATTGGTGCTGCTCTGTGGAACAGATGAGGGAGAGGCCGGCTGGGAGTGGGTTGAAAGCTCTCCGCTGCCGGAAGGGACGCACTTTGGAGACTCGAACATCACTGATGCGGTCAATATGAATGCGTGGCAGGGCGGAGCCGCGGTTGGTGTGCGGAGGTACGGAAAAGGCAGATGGGGTTTATCCTATGTGAACAGCTATGATTTTTTTGTCGGCCCGGATTGGGTTGGCATGTACGGTGCTGAGACGAATTCACAGTTCTTTGGCACTCATGCCTGGGGAGACATTACCGCCATTGACTGGTCCTCCCTGCCGCCGGAGGAGTTCGGAATACAGGAAACAAAGGAGACGCTTAGCGCCATGGTGGATCGGACAGGCTGGGCTGTAACCGCGCAAGATGATCCTGGAGAGACAACAAAACTGCTGCCAGAGGCTGGAAGAGAAGATTTGCCGCTCGGAAACTTTTATAACGGGACTCCGCTGTTTGTTCTGGAACATGAGTCAGAATGGACGAAAGTCAGGATTGGGTCGGAATCGTGTACAGGTGCCATGACAGGCTGGATGCGGACTGAAGATCTCGCTTTCGGCGATGAAATGCTGCAGGTGAACCGTGAAGCCATACAGTCCCTCAGCGAAAAGGTATTGATCCATTCTGTTGAACCGTTTATCAGTTCAGAAACCGGAATAATCACCGCAGCGCAGTTTTCTGAATGTCTCATCATCGGCGAAGTGGAGAACGATCAGAAATATGTGGTTGTGTATTCTTTGAAGGACGGAAATGTTGGTTTCATTCCTATGACGAGCTTGGGCAATGGAAACGGATAATGGTCATAGATTCCTTCGGGAAACAGTATTCTAGACGAAGATGGCAATGTGCTCTTGATTAGAATGGAATTGCTCGGAAACGGCTAATAGAAGCGGTGGGAATCTTTTATTCACAGGATTCCCGCCTTTTTTGAGTGCTTGGATAAGGGAGCAGCTATGCAGCACAGACAGCAATTGTGACTGTGAAGCAATACATTAACAGGTAAAGACATTGTATTCGACTAAAAACTGACAGTAGGTTCAATTTCGCCAGTGATCGCGTTGATATAGATACTGCAGATCATATGAAGCTTACTGGACAGAACATCTCTGCTCTCCGGGAGCAACGTGGTTTATCTGTCCGTGACCTGCAGAATCTTCTTGGTTTCACAACACCACAGTCCATCTATAAATGGCAGCGCGGGGAAACTATTCCCACTATTGAGAACCTTGTTGCTCTGGCATGCATCCTCTCAGTTCCCATTGATGAGATCGTGGCATCTGAATGCCGAACTAATGGGACTGTTCCAGAAGAAGCAGGCTAAAGATTGAAAAAATCCATTCTATGTTGCACGGTGTCGAGGTATTATGAAGCAGTCCATCCTATCGCTTAATAAGCGGTAGGATGATCTTTTTTCTTAACCTGTGTAGCTGTTGGAAATAAACACTTCCGCGTGGTGACTAGTTATCATGCGTTCTAATGGTTTTGAGTGTTTTCTAATCAGCCCATTTATAACCGCTTTAATAATCATCATCGAACATCCCGAAAGCAATCGGGGGTGTGGAGAAAAGGCTTCCCATCCACTTCACTGTCGCTGAAGATAAATTGAAGTTTTGTTGAAGTAGTTGTTGAAGTAATGTTGAAGTTGACATTGAAGTAATATTGAAGTAATATTGAAGTAATATTGAATTGACTTCAACAAGGAGAGGTGCAGCCCATGTATCTGGAAGAGCTAACAGGAAGCATCACGCTGGAAAACCTTGAGGTAGAATGTAAGGCACGGCTGGACAGGAACAATCCTCAAAGCTGGATTAAAACAGTCGGCGGCTTTTCAAACGCCGCGGGCGGAACCTTTTACATCGGCGCTGAAGACAAGACTTTCAAGCTGATCGGTTTCACGCGTAAGGATGCCGATAATGAACGGAACTACTTCAACAATCAGATTAACGAGCATGTTTCGCCGAGACCGCAGTACACCATTTCGTTTCTTCGGTATGAGGTAAATCAGAAAGAGCTGTTCATTCTCAGAATTGATGTAGCCGAGTCCCCGTATAAGCCTGTGATTGTAAAGTATGATGGAGTACCATCCATCTACATGCGCAGGCAGGGGTTTACCAACGGTGCGACATACGAAGAGATTGTTGAAATGAGCCGCAGCAGCAAAGCGGTTCAATATGATGTGCTTCCTACAGATGTGGATTATCACACGGAAGAGTTTCAGGATCTCTTTGCTTTCTGCAGGGAAAGAAATGAAGGGAAAAACACGCTGACCGATAAAGCGCTGGCATCTATGGGTTTCTTCACAGAGAACGGCAAATTGACAAACGGCGCGCTTCTGTTCCGCGACGAATATAGAGAAGGAAAGACAGAAATCCACTGTTCTGTATTCTCCGGTTTTACAAAAGGCAGTGAAAGAATTGTCTCTCTGAATAAATACCGCGGGAATATCACCGGCGGAATCCAGTATATGCTGGAATATGTCCGGCAGCGGATGAATCATTCCATCATCAAGCTTGCTGACTCAAGGCTGAATATTGATGCTTTTCCTGAAAGAGCCCTGTTTGAGGGAATCATCAACGCGATTGCTCACCGGGATTATGAGATGGACGGCACGCAGATTCAGCTTAGCATTTTCCGGGATCGGCTGGAAATCATGTCTCCGGGCGGGTTCTATCAGCGCGAGAAGATACAGAAGACCTATGATCTGTCTTCCATCATTTCAAAACGGCGAAATGAACTAATCTGCAATGTGCTGGTTAAATGCAATGCCATGGAAGCTTCCGGGACAGGGTTTGAAAAGATTGAAGAGGCATATCTTTCCGCGGATGAGCGACATAAGCCGTATATCTGTACGGAATCAGACCATTTCAAGCTTGTGCTTCCGGATCTGACGTATGAGGCAGGAACACAGGATGATGATATTCCCGCACTGGAGTTTATTCCTGTTGCCAACGGAACAAAGCACGATAAAGCAGTGCTTGGATACTGCTACGCATCGGCGCGGACAACGAAAGAGATCGCTGCTTATCTGGGTATCAGCGATTCTACCTATCTGAGAAAGAGCATCCTGGAAAACCTGGTTTCAGCTGGTTGTCTCATTGAGATGACAATCAGCAGATCGAAGGCATATAAAACAAATCCAGAGTCTGTACGTATCCTGTAAATACATTGATCAGTTCCGTATTAGTTAATAAATATAAGAGGTGTTATTTTGAAAAGATTGTTGCTGCTTCTTGCCACGCTCATCATGATCCTTTCCGCTTCAGTTGTCTTTGCGGAGGAAGATCCGGATGCGGAAATCCGTGAATGGGAAGAAAAATATGGCGGTCAGCGGCTGTGGGATTACCAGATAAATGCTGCATTTGCTGAACAGGAATCCTGGCGATATGCCTGGAACCCATCGATGCGTCCTATGCTGCCCGATCAGGATGCTATCTCTGCCGAAGAGGCAGAAAAGCTGGCAATTCAGCTTATTCCCC
>CAMVEB010000083.1 GCA_947166385.1 uncultured Clostridia bacterium
ACAAATCCACGATTTCAAGTTCAGGCTTCACGATGGGTTTCAGCCCGAAGGCAGCTGATATTTTCTCTACAGCCTGATCGCGTTTTGCCTCCATGCCAGTGGCAAGTACGTCCGCTTCATCCTTTGTCAAAAGCGTAAGTCTCTCGTCTTCTGCCCGGACAATCATCACATTCCCGACGATTGCGTCTCCGTGACGATCAGCGCCGTACAGATCACTGGCCAGGCAGTTAATGGAGACCGGCCCCTTTTTCAGTTTGCCTTCCTCGTCGATCAGCATCAGATATCCGTCCTGAGCCAGCGGCTCTGCTTCCACCAGCTCGATCCATTCGCAGCCGATGGTGCCGCGGGCAATCTCAAAGAGTTCTTCCTGAGGATCACATTCCAGTGTCTTGATTTCCTGCGTATCGGTCAGCATGACCGCAAATTTCTTTTCGTCCATCCTGATCCCTCCTCATCGTTCCATGCTGTGCGTTTTCTTTTTCTGTGGTTTGGCAGTTACGACTGCCTCCTTCACGGGAGTGCTTGCTTCCTTGCCGGCAGACTGTTCCAGTTCTCGGATCTTCTGCCGGGCGAGGTTGATGAACCCGTCCAGAATCGCTGGGTGGGATGTCACCGCATAATTGTCTCTGCGGTCAAAGCCCAGATCATCTTTGGCTTCCGGAAAGTCAAAGGTAAAGGCCCAATCTTTGTTGGCAGAAGAAAAGCGGCCGTCCCAGGATTTCACCTGAACTGTCGCCGCAAGTACGAGGCTGACCCGTTCCGGGCCATACTTCTCCATTACATCATCGATGCATTTCCGATCCAGTCGGAAACCGTCGAAGTGACTGGAAATGGCTTTCTCGATATCCTTTTTACAGTCGATATTCGCCCAGTGGGATGCCTTGAACTGTTCAAGCTCGCCAAACTTACGTGCATGGCTGCCAGATTCATGATAAATCGGTGTATTGATGATCGGTTCCATCAGGTGATCCTCCTGTTCACGTTTTTCGTTGATGAACTCATCAACGATCTGCTTCTTATCTGCGTCTGTTCCTTCCTGAAGCACATCTAGCTGATATTCTGTCAGCTCCAGCTGTGCTATGGCATCCAGAAAAAGCGGATGCCATTCTTCCTCTGGGAATTTCGGCGCATACAGTTCCCGCCGCATGACCAGCTGGTTTCTGTAATCGGTCAGCTCACGGAAGCAATAGGACAGCCTGTGATCCATGATCTCGTCGGGCCTGATCTCATGGACTCTTCTGACCGGACGGACAGGCTGATGCTCGTCATACTGGATACCGAAATCATTCGCCAGCTTCAGCGCGGCTTCTCTGGGAGGCAGACTGAAAAGGCGGCTGGTGAAATCAATCACATCACCATCCGCCTGACATCCAAAGCAGTGAAATCGTGTATCAATTTTCATGCTTGGATTCTTGTCATTGTGGAAAGGACATTTACACATTCCTCCGTGCTTCACCTTCAGGCCGTAGCGTTCAGCGGCCTGAAGGGTGGTCACGTTGGACTTTACTGTTTCAAAAAGCGTCATTCGCATCACCGTTTCTGTTCCGGCTTTTTCTTTTCAGCCTGCGCGGCGGGGCGATCCAGATTCAGCTTTGCGTCCAGCTCTGCCAGGCGTGCACTCTTGGATCGCAACTCCTCTTCCTGTGGGAAGGGCTTGCCCAGTTCAGCCTTGGCCGTAGCCATCTGCTGATTCAGGTCGTTCAGCTTGTTCTCCACATTCTGCATACGCCTCGGAATGCCAGCCAGGGCATTATCAATTCTGGTGATGTTGCCGCGCGGATCAGAGCCCAGCTCCACCTGATGAGACATCGCACCTTTCAGCGTCAGCTGATACATCTGCGACATGGGATTGTACATGACGCTCATGGAGAAGCCCCGGTACTCACCAAGAGTATGCATAAACGGAAAATCGACATGGCGGATGAGATTTATGTCATCAACGTTGGTGGCTATATCGGTTCCAGTACCAGATCCGAGATCGAATATGCAAAAGCGCACAGCAAGCCAGTTCGGTATTTGGAGCAAGGTTGTTGATAACTACGGAGGAAAGTGGTGAGCAGTATGGCATCGGTCAAAAAGTCTGAAACACTGAACGCCTTTAAGGTGGCCTATAAGGTTGTACGCGACAATTCAAAGGAGATTTACAAGGCTTTCGGGTTTAAGCATCTCTCGGATGCAACTCAGTATTATGTGCATCCGGATAATCAGTCCTACAGTGGCACCACCACTTTGTGCCAGCCAATTGGCGAGGCAATCATCCTTTTTGCTATCGTTGTTGATCCTGCCCACGATGAATTGTTCTGCGACAAAGTTGCGTTAGAAAAAACAGGAGCATTCCTGAACTGGCCTTCTGTCGTACTCTCTGATATGTGGAACGCGCTGCGAATTATTACCAGAGCGCAGACCATTCATGAGTGCCTACATGTGCTGTACACTGATTTTCCTCCGAAAGCAGCGTCAGAGGCTTTGTGTGATACAAAACTCAAAAAGAAGATCCTTGCGCATATCGCTAACATCATCGAGGACGCGTATATTGAGGCAGTCGGATGCAGCGTTTATGACAACATGGAGTTCTATCTGCGTTTCGGTAGGGTTTCCAGACTATTTGCGTCGCATCCTTCCGAGGGCACGGCTTCCAGGTCTATGAAAGAAGAAAACGAAAAGACTGCTGTAGATCTGGAAGTAAAACACAAGCTGGATCTTGTCATGGAGTTCCTGAACGTAGTGTGTACAGATCTCCTGTATCCCATGCTTGATCCGGAGGAGCCGTCAGAGGAACTGAAACCATATATTGAGCAGGCAAAACCCATCTATTTGCAAGGCAGCATGGCCCCTTCACCCGATGAACGATATGCTCATTCCAAGCAAGTTTTTGAGATCATTATGCCGCTGATTTCCGTCAGCCGTGCAACCGCATTGGTTCTGGTTCTCGGTATGCTCCAACCGATTGCTATTGTGCTTGTGATCGCCATTGCACTTTCCGCATGGCTTGCGCACCGCATGGCAAAGAAGGTTGTAGAACCGCTGAATAAACTGAATCTGGAAAAGCCCATGGAAAATGAAGCCTACGAAGAACTGTCCCCTCTGCTTCATCGTATCCATGCGCAGCATTCGGAGATCAAAAGTCAGATACGCACTTTGAAGCGCAAGCAGGATGAGTTTGACCAGATCACCGGTAACATGAAAGAAGGTCTTGTTCTTTTGGACAGCATGGGCAGGATCATTAGCATCAACCCTGCGGCAAGGACGCTGTTTGGAGCCGGTATTGCCTGCGTAGGAGAAGATTTTCTGACCATTGACCGCAAGCAAAATATGCGGCTGGCTCTGGAAGAAGCAAAGACACAGGGGCACGCCGATTTCCGTGCCAAGGAAAATGGCAGAGAGTATCAATTCGATCTGAGCCGCATTGATTCTGACGGCAATAGTCACGGCATGGTGATCCTCGCCTTTGATGTGACTGAGCAGGTAAACGCCGAAAAGCACCGTCAGGAGTTCACAGCCAATGTGTCCCACGAACTGAAAACGCCGCTGCAGTCCATCATCGGTTCTGCGGAACTGATGGAAAACGGCATTGTAAAAGCCGAAGATGTTCCCCATTTTGTGGGACATATCCGCAAGGAAGCATCTCGACTGGTCTTTCTAATCGACGATATTATCCTCTTGACTGAGTTGGATGAAGGAGCAGAAATGCCCCACGAAGATGTATCTCTCAAAGTTCTTGCTGAGGAGGTCTGTGAAACACTTGCAGATGCCGCAAAGCTGAAAGATGTTTCTCTGGAAGTGACCGGCGATGATGGTGTTGTCAATGGTGTCTGCAGATTGCTGTATGAGGTCGTTTACAACCTTTGCGACAATGCCATTAAGTACAACAACCCCGGCGGCAGCGTGAAAGTGAATGTGGCTCAGAAGCCCGGTGAAGTGCTGCTGAGCGTGCAGGATACCGGTATCGGTATTTCTCCCGAACATCAGGACAAAGTGTTCGAACGCTTCTATCGTGTGGATAAGAGTCATTCCAAACAGTCCGGCGGCACCGGCCTTGGTCTGTCCATCGTGAAGCACGCCGTGCAGTATCATCATGGCAAGATCGCTGTGGAAAGTGAGCTGAACAAGGGAACCACCATTTCTGTTCTGTTTGATACAAGATCATAAACATAAAATAAAACCGCTACATTTTTCATCTTAGCCGAGAATGAAAGTTGTAGCGGTTTTTGTTAATCCAGTATTATTTGCGTTTTCTTTTTCCCTTGCCATGGGTCATACTGCATTTACCACGCTGGCTGATCGGGCTGTTCATGTGCTTGGACAGTTTCAGCACTTCAATCAGATTTGTAAACTGCTCCATGGTAAGTGCATCGTAGTCAATGCCAAGGTTGGCGAGGAACAGACGAGCTTTCTTTTCTTCGGTGCTGCCCTTGTAGTCCATGGCATCCTAGAATAACTTATCTGTTTACAATACCATTTCGCCAAACGACAGAGTTGCGGCTTCTATTCCCGCTGGTACCAACAATAAGAAAGTCTTCAGGAACCATCCACAGAGTTAGTTTTGATTCACC
>CAMVEB010000084.1 GCA_947166385.1 uncultured Clostridia bacterium
TCCCTTCACAAGATGAAAAATACTTGAAAGGAGTGTCGAGCTGTCTACTCGACTGATCTCCGAAGAAGTCAGGCAGAGAGGCTTCGGTGAGCAAGGGACTTCCTGCCGGATACAGGCGCATACAGCAGCGCTGTCAGAAAAGGGATTTATCAGGAAACACATTTCCAGGGGATAACAACCCAGGCCGTGTGACACCCGTTACCATCTGCCATGAACCGTTCCGAAAGGAGGCGCGGTCGCTGATGGACATCTGACAGAAGATGATACATATTGATTTATCAAAGCGTCTGATTCCAAATATCCGGGTCATTTTCCCCAGCTCATTATTGCACCCGCCACGGCCGGTAAGCGAAACATCTGGACGGAAGTGAAACCGAGAACCGGTCATGGACTGCCCCGAGGATACGGAACGGTAACAGAGGGCAGTTACACCAAACATGACGGGCAGACGGCAGAACAAACGAAGGATGCAACGCATTCTCTGCCAGGATTCCCTTCCCGAAATGGGGAGAACAGCGACAACAAATCCGGTAAGCATCGGGGAACGAGAAAGGTTCTCTGCAGACAGTCCGCAACGGCGCATGGGCTGAAATGTCCAGGGTGTCCGGTTTCTCTGAGGGCGAAGGAAGGGCTGCGGCTGTCTGCCATGGGAAGCACGATCAGGTGATAATGCGCGCTCTGCATGGATGACGTTTGGGGAAACACCTTCCCAAAGACTTACCGGAGGAGGAAGTTACTGCTCTTGCGACAGCTGAAATGCTGTCAGCACGGAGGAAAGGAGGAAAAAAGGATGAGCTATCTGGAAAACTTGAAGACTGAAGCCAATTATACTCGCACCCTGAACGGGGCAAAAACCCATGGAAGTACCGGCGATGCCTGCCTGGATTTCTTTGCCGTATCCGGCGGGATGCGATATCGAAAACCCGCTGACCAGATCAATCTGTTCGACCGGGCTTATATCGAGACGCCGGATCTGGCGATGAAACTGCTTTTCCATCTTCGGGATATTCGCGAAGGCATGGGGGAACGAAAGCTGTTTCGGACGTTGCTCCGACATGTAGCCTTTACCTGGCCGGAATCAGCCAGAAAGAACGCTGAGTATATTTCTGAATTTGGTCGTTGGGATGATGTGCTTTGTCTGCTGGGAACGCCAGCCAGAAAGCAGGCTGTGGAAGTGATTCGAAAGCAGCTTGCGGAGGATCAAGCAGCGTTGAAACGCCGGGAAGCCGGCGAAGAAGACGCTCATATTTCCCTTCTGGCAAAATGGCTGCCTTCAGACAATGCTTCCAGTCCACGAACCCAAAAAGCCGCAAAGCAACTCATAAATGCTCTGGGGATGGAACCGAAGGAATATCGCCGCCTGATAACGGCTCTCCGTGCGCGTATTGGACTGACGGAATGTCAGTTGACGAGGAAACAGCCAGAAAAGGTGAACTATGAAGCGGTTCCGGCACAAGCCATGTTGAAGTACAGGAATGTCTTCAAAAAGAAAGACGGTGACCGCTTCTCCGCCTACTTGCGGGATGTCTGCTACGGAGCAAAGAAGATGCACGCGGAAACACTGTTTCCTTATGAAGTTCTTCGTCCGTTTTTCACTGTGAGCTATTGGGAACGTGGTGACGTCAAAGGCGTGCCTGTCCTTGAGCATTTATGGGATCATCTTCCGGGAACGGTTGCTAATGTCAACGCAATCAGCGTCGTAGATACTTCCGGATCCATGTATTGCAGCAGCGGCCCGCTTATCCCGGCATTAGTCTCCCAGGCGATGGGATTATATTGTGCTGAACGGTGTCAGGGAATATTCCACAATCACCTGATCACCTTTGAGAGCGAGCCGCATCTGATTGAGATTCATGGGTCAACTCTACGGGACAAACTGAAGTATATCGGTACATTGGCATGGGGCGGCAGCACGAACCTGGAAGCAGTATTTGACCTGATCCTGAACACGGCGGTAAGATACCAGGCGAAGCAGGAAGAAATACCAAAGGTTATCTATATTTTCTCGGACATGGAGTTTAATTGCTGCATGTACAATGCAGACAAAACCGTGTACGAGAATGCCCGGGAACGGTTTGAAAAAGCCGGATACCAGATGCCCGCCGTAGTATTTCACAATGTGAACAGCTGGCAGATGCAGACACCGGTGACAGCACATACCCGTGGAACAGCGCTGTCCAGCGGAGCCAGCACTCACATGATGGGGCATAAGTTTGATGGAAATATTACCCCGATGGAGCATATGCTCCGGGTACTGAACAGCAAACGATACGCGATGATTCACGCCTGATCTGTCTCGATTACTTTGCTGAAATGAATTCTGCAGGAAGCCATGCACGGATACGCCCAAGGTCACAGCTGAATTCTGCGAAAACCCATCCGTTCGATGTCTCGAAGAATACAGAAACATCCGTGCCTTGATCAAGGACAATCGTATTCCGTTCAGCCTTCAAAGCTTCCATAATTTCGTAGCTGCCGCCAAAGAGACTGGCAAGCTCCGCAAGAGACAAACCCTCATACTTTGACGGGGTCGTTTGTACGACCGTTGAATAATCATTGCCGGGTCCCAGCAGCGGCATCAGAAAAGTTGTCGTGACTGCAGGATATGCTTCTGGGTTCAACATTTCAATACTGTTTGCTTTATTCAGCGAAGAATACCTGAAATACACGCAACGGCGACCGGCGGTCCGATAATCCATGTCTACAAGAATATATTGTCCCTCCTGAAAAAGAGCTCTTGCAGAAATGACTTTTGCCGGCTTATAAGCTCCTGCCCCGCTATAGCTGTTGTCAGGGCCGAAGTAAGCCTGATGGCGTCCTTCTTCATCCAGAGGCCGAAGAGATACCTTCATTCCCTCCAATTCCAGGACGGGCCATGGATTGACGGGTTCTTCCGCAGCTACCTGCGATAAACCAAAGATCAAAGAAAGGATCAGAATCGCAGAAATTATCCATTGTTTTTTCATTGTCGTATCCTCCGTAAAACATCGGCTAAACTACCATGAACAACAGACTCCAGGTTTATGACTGATGACTTTATTAATCTATTCTTGCCGGATCTGATCAATTCCTTTTTTGCATGATCCATTTTGAGCGTTCTGGCGATGTGAACTGAGACTTTTTTCTCTTTTTCGAGAGATCATCCAATGTTACAGCGCTTATCATAAGACAGTTAGGGCAGTTTTCTTATTGGGAAATTGCCGGCCTGCAAAGTCTCAAAGCCACAAATCATCAAATAACGGAACACAAGCAGCCTTAACGCGCACAATTTTGATGATTCAATAAAAATGTGCGCGTTAACCTCAGAGTTTCAGAGTGTTTCGCAAAAAATCGGTAAATTGATTATAGTAGTTTATTGTCATGTGCAACTTTATGATTTGAAGCTGTTCATCATTCTGAAAAAGACGTCATAGTTTATTGTTCCCGCAGGCTTAGATGACCTGTCTTACAAGATCCCCGATAAAGTCAGGACGATTGGCATATATGCATTTGCGGATAACAAGAATCTGTTAGAAGTAACAATCCCTGAAGGGTTGGTGTTAATTGACAGTTGTGCTTTTTCCGACTGCAAGAATCTGAGAAATATTGTTCTTCCGGACAGTGTTGGCACACTGGGGATTTACGCATTTTACAACTGCGAAAAACTGAAAAGCATGCCAAGACTCAAGGAGCATATATCAGCAGCAACAACAAGACTGAGGACGGAAGTGATGCCGGGTTGTGGTGGCTACGGTCGACCGGCATCACTCAGTCCAGTGCTGCATACGTGTACAACGACGGTTCGCTCCTCAGCACTTTGTCCTCAACTTCAATTGCTGTATTCGTCCTGCTTTATGGGTCAATCTAGAATTAGATATTTTCTGATATTTCACTTGTAAATATACGGCGGCAAAAGGAGAGGTTTCAAGCATGCAAATGGATATTCCGGTTCTAAAGAGCCACTATTCCGGAAGCAGTGTAAGCGACAAATGGTTGGTGTGTAGATAGGAATACCGCACCCAACCACTTGACG
>CAMVEB010000085.1 GCA_947166385.1 uncultured Clostridia bacterium
GAGAACTTTCCGATAGCGGTAAAGGCGGTACCCAAAGCGCCGGAGACCTTTCCGACAGCGCCGACTACTTTCCCGAGAATCAGGACAGCTGGACCGATGGCTGCGGCAAAAGCGGCCCATTTCACAATGGACTGCCGTTGGCTCTGGTCAAGGGACAGGAACTTCTCAAGCAGGCCGTTCACAGACTCAATGATCTGCTGGATCGTAGGGTTCAGGTCATCACCGATCCGCTGGGCGAACATGAGCGCTGTGTTTTTCAGGTTTTTCAGCTTGCTGGCGGTAGTACCATATATGACACTGGATTTCTGAGCCAGAGCAGTGTTCTCTTCCCAGGCTTCCGCTGCCATGTCCTGCGCGTTGGCGAACAGCTCCGTCGCGTTCACCGCACGGAGCATGGTGTCACGCAGGCGGATTTCACTGATACCTATTTCATCGAGAACAGCAACAGAGGACATGCCATCCTCGTTCATTTCAGCCAGTCTCTCAATGAACCGCTGGAATACTTTGATCGGATCACTTTTCCATGCGCTGACAAACTCCTGCTCTGCCATTCCGGAGACCCGGGCAAAGTCCTTCAGGGCGTCACCGCCGGTCGTGGCAGCGACTTCCATTTTGATCAGGGCCTTGGAGATGGAGGAACCACCAGCCTGCGCCTGAATACCGACAGAGGACAGAGCTGTCGCGAGACCAAGAACCTGTGCTTCCGTCAGTCCGATCTGCCTGCCCGCGCCAGCGATACGCATTGCCATTTCAGCAATAGGAGCTTCTGTCGTAGCGAAGTTATTACCCAGCATGGCGATCGTACTGCCGATATTGGAAAACTGGGACTGGCTGGTGCCCATGATGTTGGCGAACTTCGCCAGCTGAGTCGCGGCGGTATCCGCATCCAGGTCTGTGGAAGCGTTACTCAGGTCAATCATGACCCGGGCGAATTCCTCGATATGCTCAGTTGCAATACCCAGCTGACCACCCGTGGCCATGACGGCATTGATCTCATCCGTGGATGTGGCGATCTCGGTGGACATTCGCTTGGAGGCATCTGCCAGTTTGCTGAAGTCTTCTTCTGTGCCGTTGACCGTTTTCCGGACATACGCAAACGACGATTCAAAGTCCATACTGGCTTTGACCGCTGTCGTTCCCAGCGCCACAATGGGTGTGGTGATGTGTGTTGTGAGCGTCTTCCCGGCCTTGGTCATGGCCTTGGACAGGGTACCGCATTTCTTCGAGAAGTTCGTCAGCGTTGTCCCGGCTTGCGTCCATGCGGATTTCATCCGGTACAGTTCTTCCGTCAGCCGTTTGATTTCCGCATCCGTTTCCCGGGCAGCAGCTTTAGCGTTGTTCAGATCCGTCGCGGCCTTAGAAGCGGCATCCGCGCTGTTCTGCATGGTTTTCTGCAGGGCTTTGACCTGGCCCTCCAGCTTCGTAACCTCGGCAGTCGCTTCAGCGTGCTCCTGCTGGTACCGCTCCAGATTCTGCTTGGCAGCGATCGTCGCGGAGTCCGTTTCCCCGAGGGTATCCCGGTAATGCTCATAGGCGGCTTTGGAGGTCTCTACCTCAAAGCGCAGGGCTTCCTGACGAGCCTTCGCCTGTTCCAAACGCTGGGAATAATCCTTGTGCCGGTCGTAATTCTCTTTCAGTTTATCGTTGGCGGCAACGAGGGCACGGCTGTACTGTTCCACAGCACGGTTCTGCTGGGTCAGCTTGTTTCCCAGCATGGAGAGCTTTGCTTCTGTCCCGGCAACGGTCTTCTCGAAGTTCTCCACGCCAGCGCCTGCAAGACGGAAGGTGGACTCGGCTTCCTTGATCTGCTGATTGATGGAGCGCATATTGCGCGAGAAATTGCTGGAGTCCAGCGACAGCGCGACCACCAGTTCGCGCAGGGTTTCAGCCATGAGATTTCACCTTCTTTTTCTTGCGAATTATAGGCTTAGGAGGATATAATGAGAGCACGCTTTATAGCGCATTCAAACGGATGCTTAGTAGGGTTAACTTTTGAAATTGTTGGCTAAGACAAACCGTGATTTGCAGGAGAGAATAATGGATCAGATAGTTGAATGGGCTAAGGAACTCCAGAGTCTTGCACAAGCAGGGCTCTACTATGGTCATGATATATACGATAAAGAACGTTATCAGCGTATTCGGGATATCGCAGCAGAAATGATGCTGACGAGATCAGATGTGCCTGCTGAGAAGATCACCGGCTTATTTTGTGGGGATGAAGGGTACCAAACACCGAAGGTAGACACACGCGCAGCAATTTTTAAAGATGGAAAAATCCTGCTGGTTTGCGAAAAAGGCAAATGGTCAATGCCCGGAGGCTGGTGTGAGTACAACCTTTCTCCGGCAGAGAATACAATCAAAGAAACAAAGGAAGAAGCAGGACTGGATGTTTCCGTTAAGATGGTCATCGCGGTACAGGACAGAGATAAACACAACCCTCCGCCATATGCATATGGTGTAGTAAAAATTTTTTATCTGTGTGAGATTATTGGCGGAGAATATATTGCAAATCATGAGACATCTGAAAGCAGTTTTTTTTCAATTGATGAATGTCCTCCATTAGCCGAAGAAAAATGCAACGAAGAACAGGTTCGAATGTGTTTTGAAGCATATCATCGTGCCGATGATTGGACAGTATTGTTTGACTGACAAATCCCGGTTTGACCGGGCCCATGTTGGCAAGGAATCTCGGAAGATAATAGAAAAGTAAGTTACGGCTTTACCCCCGGCCAGACTTCATCAATGAAGCGCTGCCGGGGTTTTTTCTTTTCCGCTTCCCGCTGTGCGTCCCATGCCCGCAGTCGCAGGAAACCCAGCATATCCATTTCGTCGATTTCTTTCATTCGCCAGCCGTTCTTCATCAGTTCGTTATAGGTGGCATAAACGTATTCCGGCAGCGTCAGGGTTCCGGAGCGATCGGAGTGATCGTCTGGAGGATCTCCTCCGCTTCCTGCGTCACCGGAATCGTAGGGAAAGAATCCAGCACCTCAGTGGTCTGGGTCTGAACCGCCATCAGGGCCAGCGCGATATCGTGCATCAGCCGGTCGGCGGGATAATTGTCGTACACTTCATCCGGGGTGAACTGGTTATTGAAAAGGATGCAGAACCATTTCACCATGGTGTCCAAAGCGTCTGTCACCGTCATCTGTTCCTCAGCGATGTCTTTGCCTTCCACGGCATCCTGGGACAGGCGAACCAGTTTGCCATAGGTCTTCGCGGCAGGCTCCATTTCCCGCAGCGCCCTGCCGGAAACAAAGTCCATGGTGTATTTCTTTTCACCGAGAGTGCATGTGATCATGTTTATTTCCTCCATCACAGAATAAAAAGCTGCCGCACAGCGTCATGTCTATGCGGCAGCGGGGTTATGGGGATTACGGGGTGAAGCTGGGCGTGTACACGCTCGTCAGGAAGGTTTCTCCCATGGCGGCGGTAAAGCCGTTTTCACCCTCATCGGCAACAGCCTGGTACCGGGAATCGTGGGTGCGCTTAATCGCGGTCCATTCAACCTCACCGGTCTGGCGGTTGATGGTTGTGCCTTCCTTTGTGGCATAGTTCTCAGTGAGGGGTTTCGCCCGCACTTTGTACAGCCACACGAAGCGGAACTTGCCGTTGGACTTCTCACTCTTGAAGCCGACCGCGAAGTAAGGGGGCTTGTCCGTGGAAGTCCGGATCAGAACGCCATTGTCGTCGATGTTGTTGCCGAAGATCATCTCCTGGATGGCAAGCGGAATGTCCGCCATCTTCGTGGTGAAGGTCAGTTCAGGATCAGGGTACAGGACATCGAACTCGATGTCGTCCGCATACTGGATATCCGGATCGGCATTGTCCGGAGTGATGGTCGCCTCAATAGCGCCAGCCACCAGTTGCAGGTCTCCATAGGTCAGGGTTTCCTCGGTGTCGACCGTCAGCGGGGCGATCACCATGTTCT
>CAMVEB010000086.1 GCA_947166385.1 uncultured Clostridia bacterium
TTCGCGTGCCGATTCCGCGCCGGTGATACCTGCCGTCCACAAAGAAAAAGCAGATGTGTTTTCTGTCCGGCCTGATGGCGATCTCCCCTATCAGCTTTTCTCCATCGAAAGCACCGTAATAATGCAGACCGGAAAGATACGCTTCATCGTGAAGACATTTTCGGAACTCCTCTGTCCCTTCTGCAGAGTAATCCGGGGATTCATATTCCGAGAACACGACCCACGCCAGATCCAATGCGGCCTGCCTCTCATCTTCGAACAGCCTGCGGATCGTAAAGGCTTTTTCTCTGTCTGCCGTACCGCTTTTCAGGACTTCACAAAAAGAATTCGCATCTCCTGCGGCTCCGTCAAAACGATAATCATATTCCCCGGAATCAAACATCCCATGCCTTCTCTCCAGCATGAGAGCAACAGTTCTAGGCAGCGTTCCATGCATTCTTGCTGCAAACCGGTTCCGTATCGTCTCCAGGTCTGCTGTCACGAGAATCCGGACTGCCCCGTCCGGAAGCAGTTCCACATGCTCCGGATCAGCAATCACATAGATGATATTGTCTCCGGAAACGGCCCTGCGGAGCTTCTCCCTGAAAAGGGAGAGGGCTTCGCCTTCCGACTTTGCCATCCGGAGGTAGTCCTTGCCAGTGATGATCTCACCGCCAAGGGTCTCCATTATCTTTTCTGCAAGGGTGGATTTCCCGCTGCAGTTTTCTCCGATAATGCCAAATACCATAAAATCAGCTCCTCACTAATGCTTCCCTGCCTGTCAGATTCTTAAGCCATCGCTCCTTCTTCAGCCAGACATGGAAGACCGCTACTTTAATCAGGTCAATAAGCTTCACGCAGCCGTACATCCCGACCGGCCCGATCACCGTATACCGGCCAAGCAAGATCACCATCGGGATCATCACAAACAGCGTCAGCAGGGAATCCGCATAGGCTCCCATGGCCGTGTCCCCGCCTGCCCTGGCAACGGCCTGCTGGGTATTCATATAGACCCAGACCGGCATGAACAGCGCCATCAGTATGACCATGTTCCGACAGATGGTGACCGCGCTCGGGCTCAGCCTTCCGAATACGACAGGGACGATCAGGGTTGTCCCGAACCCGAATGCCATCATAAGAAGGCCGAACACAGCGGATCCGGAGAGCAGCCAGGTCTTTTCCCTCCTCGCTTCCTCAAGGTCTCCGGCACCCAGCGTTTTCCCGAGAATCACGCCGGTCGCGGAATAAATACCTCCGAATGCCACGAAGAACAGATTGGCGATTGCAAAGCCGGATGCCATACCGGATACGACATCCGCGCCGCCCCTGCCGTTATAGATCGCCGTCGTTATGGTTTCGGAAAGCACCCATACCATCTCGCAGAACAGGACAAGTGATCCTTTCACAAGTGTTTCTTTGAACTGTTTCCTGTTGATTTTCACAAAATCAGCGGCCTTCACGGCGAATTCAGGCTTTGTACGAACATAAATCACCGCAAAGATCACAAATTCCAGTATCCTTGCAATGACTGTAGCCAATGCGGCCCCTTCGACGCCCATCTTCGGGAATCCCAGGTTCCCGTAGATCAGCAGCCAGTTGAGCGTTGTATTGGTCAGCGTAGCTGCTATGGTCACGTATAGCGGAATCCGGACCTTCCCCATATCCCGCAGGGAACTCGCGATGCACATCGATATGGTCACCGGAATCCCCATGAAAAACATGATGCGGATGTATTTCACCGCTTCGTCCAGGATCGGCCCCGCTTGGCTGTTCCCGATCAGCATCAGTGACAGTACCTGCCGCGGGAACGCCATGCAGACCAGATAGTATGGGACAAATGCCGCAAAACCAAGGATGAGCTTATAGCGGAAGGCCTGTCCCATCCCTTCCCGGTCCCCGGCTCCATAGAACTGCGTCATGAAAATGCCGCCTGTCATGCAGATCGCATTGAGGAAGACCACAAACACAAACAGCACCTGCCCGGCGACATTTACACCCGACATGGATACGTCGCCCAATCCGGAAACCATGAAATTGTCAATCAGTGATACCAGGCTCTGGATCAGCTGCTGCAGCATGATCGGCACAGCGATGACCAGAGCGTTTTTATAAAACATACCGGAACCAAATATTCTGCTCCTGTAATTCATTTCCTTTGACTTTAACCTCTACTCTTTTTCCTGGTTCTCCTTTTTATCGGAATCGAACAGCCCGAATGCAATTCCCATCATCAGACCCATACATATCCCCATTGTCAGGCTATGCATGGCTGAACCGAATACCATACCCCATAAAACTGTCATTGATATCGGAAACACTTTATTTTTCATCGTTGATTCCTCCTTGGCGTCCTATCGTTCGTTAGCCTCGTGTCGGAAAGAAATCCGGCCAGCCGTTTCCGACCTGACCGGCTATCGTAAATCCCCGTTCAAACAGATCTATTTCCGATAGATCTCAAAAAACTGCATGACATGTTTCCTGACCAGTTCCATCACTTCATCTTCACGATCCGGTTCCCGGTCGCACAGATTGATCCATACTGTGATCGGAGACGAAAACTGCGCGGCCATAATCTCGGTATCTGCATTTCTCAAAGTTCCCTCTCGGATCAGGAATCTCATCATACCCATAAAGTAGTTCAGGACATTTTCATAATTCTGTTTCGTCTGCAGCTCTGCCAGCTCTGCATTGCGGAATTGTTCGATAGTAAGCATCTTTCTGCTCCTGCTGATACGCGGGTCATGCAGGATGTAACGCAGCTGTCCCTGCACGAGCTTAGCTACATCTTCCGCCTTCATGCCGGTCTTATCTTTTGTGAATTCCGGATCGTCCCAGTTTGCACGGACAAAGATCGAATGATCGGCATAGCCTTTCAATACGGTTTCGACGATCGTGTCCAAAATATCCTGTTTATTGGCAAAGTGACTGTAGAGGGATGCCTTACGGATACCCACCGCATCGGCGAGCTGCGAGATACTGGTTGCTTCATATCCATTGACAGCGAACAGATCCAGCGCTGCCTCCAGTATTTCTTCCCGTGTGTTGCTCTTTTCCATACTTTTCGCCCTTTCTCCAATATAGTAGTAATACTCAATTTCATCGCTTATTATACCTAACGTTCGTTCGTTAGTCAATACCTAACACAGGAGTTTTTCAAAATTGCTCATAATAATTGGAGCCAATACGTCAATGAGACGCATCGGCTCCGCCTGCTGTATTACCACTTCAGTTCTCCGTCGCCGCCCATCAGCCGCGTCATTTCTTCGATCCGCTCCAAAGGGAACGGAGGGGAGGAGAGCGGCTTCATGGCCAGCGACATCAGCTTCATGGGATTGTCATCTGCTGCAATACGGTTAGAGCTTAACGCTCCACATATCCTGCAGCGATGGATGATCGCCCATTCGCCGTTCTTCCTTACCCATACAGCAATCGGCTCCATCACGCCGCCGCACTCTGCCGCCCTGTCTCCGGGCTCGTTGTCCAGATGCTGGCTGGACAGACAATACGGACAATGGTTCCGATGATCGCTCCCTGCGCCTGTCGGCACCACGGTTTTCCCGCAGACCTTACAGACGAACGTTTCATTACATGGGTGTGTTTTATAGTAATTCTTCTCGAATGATTTTTTCTTGTTTTCCCGATTCATTGGGGATTGTCCTCCTAAAAGTAAAATCATAAACCTTCTGGGAGGCTTGCGAGATCGTTGGCAAACCTCCCGGTTATGCCACAATCTCCATTGATTTGTTAAATGTCTTCAAAAAGCACTTCTCCTTCTTTTGTTTATCATCAAAGCCTCGCGGCCTGATTTCTGCTCCACATTGTTATCCGATCGTTACTATTCACAGCCGAATCGCGCACTTGCTGCGCGATTACGGGCCACAACTT
>CAMVEB010000087.1 GCA_947166385.1 uncultured Clostridia bacterium
TTGGCGATAAACCGGGACACCGTTTCCAGGATCCGGCGGGTGTCCAGTTCTTCCGTTACCTGATAATTGTCCGCTCCCAGGTACCCGATGATCTTGTCGTTGTCATAGAGAGGCGCTTCAATCAGGTTATGAATGTTCTGTGCGTTCAGGATTTCGTAGAGCTGGGGATCTTTTTCCAGGTACTGCTCAATATTTTCAACCACGAAAGAATTCTGATCGCCTAGCGCTTCCGCCCAGACATCCAGATAGCCTTCATAGGGAATGTCCTGCAGCATCTGGATCGAAGGCGTGATGCCCTCCGCACACCACTCAAAGGTGTTGTCCACCGTTTTGCCGTCGGTTTCCAAAATATACAGGCGGTCGGGATGGATGACCTTGCTGATTTCTTCCAGGATGGCATTGATGGTCTGTTTGTAGGGGAGACGTTTGTTAAGGGTCTCCACGATCCGGATGATGGCTTTGTCCGTGTTACCCATCTTATCGAAGAGAGCCCGGTCCTTGTGCTCTTTGTCGATATTCATAAAGGTGTAGGCGCAGTGGTTCGGTATGGAAGTAGGCGCGATGGTGAAATTCAGCCAGAGCTGTGTCTCCGTGCTGAAAACGGTTTCGTTGATTTCTTCTCCCAGAATTGCGGCCCGGTAGCAGAAGGGGAACCAGTCTGAGCCGGTGTCGGCAAACTTTTCAGAGAAACGGTGACCGATCAGTTCGTCTTTCGTTTTGTTTACCAGCTCGCAGTATTTCTGATTGACAAACACATACTCCGTATCGACGCACTCCGTGCCTTCCTCGTTCAAAATTACCTTGTACAACGCAAAGGGCAGGGGGATATCCCGGTAGGCGTTCAGCTTGAAATAATCATAATCCACCGACTGGTTAAAGTGGAACGTCGTTTTCCCGGTCTGGAACGGTTCTGTGTTCTTGTCTTCATATTTCAGTGGCACTCCGTCCAGAGTAACCTCGGGCTTCGACATGAACGCGTGGGGTTTGTCGTAATAGAATCCCTGGAGCTTGTTGCAGCCGATCTCCTTCAGGAACTGAATCTGTTCTTTTGTTTCCACTCCTTCTGCCAGGGTATCAATGCCAAGTTCATAGGCCATTTCCACGAGTTTTTTAATGATTACGGGGTTCTTCCGGTTGAGCCCGAAACTCTGGATAAACTGCATGTCCAGTTTGATCAGGTCAAAGTCAAAATCCTGCAGCACATCCAGGGAAGAGAAACCGGTGCCAAAGTCGTCCATCCAGACATTGAAGCCGGCTTCGTGGAAACGCCGGATCTGTTCTTTCAGGTACTCCTGGTCGATGCCCTGTACGGTTTCCGTAATTTCAATAATGAGCATTTCGGGAGAAAGCTCTGCGTCCCTGACCCGTTTGCTGAGTTCCGATACCATGTCACAGCATTCAAAGTCGTACCGGGAAATGTTGACGGAGAATCTGACTATAGGCAGATGCAGTTCCTTGCGTCGTTTCATATCCTGCAGGGCCAGTTCCGCAATGCGCAGATCCAGCTTGTACAACAGTTTGGCTTCTTCCAGAACGGGGATGAATTCCCCGGGGGAAAGCATGCCCAGGGTGGGATCGTTCCAGCGGGCCAGCGCTTCCTTGGCGCAGATGGCGCCGGTTGAGCTGCGGATGATGGACTGGTAATAGGCCTGGATATAGTTATCGCTGATGGCCTGATCCAGGTTTTCGATAATATAGCGTTTACGTTCCAGCTTCTCCTTAAGGTCTTCCGTATAGAAGCTGTAATACTCAATCTCGCTGTTTTTGATTATATCACAGGCGATCTTTGCCAGGTCGCAAATCAGCGCGGGCGAGGTTTTATCGTCTTCTATGGAGTAGATACCGGCTTTGATATCCACTTTGTCTTCATCCCGAAGATTCAGCACGGCTTCATGGAATCGGTTGATTTTATCCATCAGGTTTTCCGTTTCCGTGAGCACCACAAAGTGATCGTCGGCCAGGCGGAACACAAAATTATTATAGTAATGTTTGATCAGCAGGGCGGCAACGCTTTTCAGGATCTCATTGCCGGTGGTCATACCGTATTTAATATTAAAATATTTAAAGTGGGCGATATCATAAAAGATCAACGACTGCCTGACGGCCGCTTCTTCGTTGTTTGCGGGATGCAGCATCATCTCGCTGCTTTCCACGAAACTGCGCATGCCCGGCAGGCCGGTCAGCTTGTCGATGTCGATGGTCTGCTGCTTGGACTGGACGTCTACGATAAACACATAGAACACTTCGCCCTGCTTCGGATCCCGGTACATGCGGCCGAATTCCACAATGGATTTGATCTTTCCGGTCCGGGTGATGATGCGGTAATACAAATGATCCAGATGGTCGACGTCGGATTCCAGCTGCTTTTTGATGGACATCTCCGCGGCACTGATATCGTCCGGATGCACCAGTCCCCGGAAAGTCCCGCCTGTCAGATTGAGAAACTGTTCTGCAGTATCACATTCAAAAATGCTCAGCAGTTCATGATTGGCATACAGCAGTTCTTTATTGCCGTGGGCTTTGTACACGAAAAATCCTCCGGGGATGTGGGACAGCCCGTTGGCGATATACTGCTTGCTGAAATCTGCGTGTAAAAACTCAGGGTTGTTCAACGCAGTCATACTATCATTCCTCTCGTGTTAGAATCAGGGGATTCGGAATTTCTGGATTTGTTCCCAAAAAAACGGATTCATTTGGACAAAAACGTGATAGTTATTTTAAGTATTATACCATAATTTATAATAAAAGTAGGTGATTTTTTAGGAAAAAGTGACACGGAGAAGACATAATTTTGTGCGATGCTATATACAAAAAAGTGGAAGGGATATGCTAGGAACAGAAGTATTTCATGTCGCGTTTTTGACTGAAGCACAGCGGTACGGTTGGAGTAATTGTCCGTTGTGTGATATAATATTATCAGAAACATTTAGGGAGACGGATTAATAAGCGTTTCCTTAGTTTGAAAGCGTAATGACAGGAAGGATATATGGGGGAGGCATAGCTATGAAAATGAAAAAATTAGCATTGGCGGCTGCAGCTTTAGTATTGGCATCAGGTCTTTCGGTGTGCAGCGCTCACTGCCCGGGACGCGGCGGATACGGTTGCGGAGATTACGAAAGGCATGGATATGCAGGCTACTGCCGGGACGGATACAACGTTGATACTTGCGGACGGAACTATGCGTATGCAGCCGAATGCAAAGACGGAGTGTGTGAGTTTGTACCGGCTGCCGAAGGAGACAGGACGGATTTGGCAGTGATCAATCCCTATAACAACGCGGCGCCGGATATTGAAGGGCAGTGGGAAAAGGATGTAAACCAGCTGGGGCCCCACGACGTATTTGTGGCCGGACAAGGAGAATCGTACGCGGGTGTAGTGTTTTCCGTCAAAAAACCCATTAAGAATTTCAAAGTACTGTCCCTGCATTTCAAGGAGTTTAAAGACAATAAGCCGGTCTTTCTGTTCCATGAGTTATACACAAAAGATGTGTTCCGGCCGGACCGGAAGCTGCTGGTGAAGTTCACCTTCTTCGGCTCGATTCCCAATAATGGTATTTCTTACACAGACTCCACGGGCAAGACCCGGTATTATACCGTTGACTCAAGCGGAAAAGATGGGTCGCTGTATTTCACGGAGTTCTGATGACAGGCAAAAGGAGCTGCCCGGGCAGCTCCTTTTTTGATT
>CAMVEB010000088.1 GCA_947166385.1 uncultured Clostridia bacterium
CATACAATGTTCCTGTTTAAACTGCTGTGTGTATCCCAGGTATTTTTCACTGTATTCTGCTTTTTCCTCAGGATGAACAATCCAGTAGTCAATCTTGCTGGCCAGATCTGCCGGATTATTGAAATGGAAAAGGTTATTATCATCCAGCGCAAAGAACCGGGTTGCGCTTCTTGGTGAATCCGCAATCACGGGGACCAGCCCGCAGGAGATCGCCTCCAGACAGGAAATTGCCTCGATTTCAACTTCCGCGGGATGAACATACAGATCAGCACTGTTGATCACCTGAAGCATCTCGACCCGGGAAAAGAATTCCATAACAGGCTGATTGGTCAGCTTTTTTGCATAGGCAGCAAGTTCATCGTGCAGGGGACCTTCTCCGGCAAAAACCAGCTGGATCTCTTTTTCATGTACTGATTCCTTTACGGCGTCAATCAGTACCTTATGGGACTTCTCGTATCCGTAGCGTCCTGTGAACAGGATGACGAACTTATCCTTCCAGGCTTCAGGACGCTCCGTTTTCATTTTCCTAAACCGGCTGTTTACGCCGTTGGAAATCACATAACCGTTTGTTTTTCCGACTTCCTTTTCAAAAATATCCCGAATAAACTGAGTCGGGTAATGAATTGCATCAACATACTGGTAGACAAGCTGATACATGGCTTTGTAGGTCAGATTATTGATCAGCTGACTGTTCATCAGGTGCAGATGGCTGGTGATGTTTTCAGCCTGGCAGTGAAAACCTGCCGTCACCGGAATGTCTTCATCTCTGGCATAATCCAGCGCAGCTTTGCCGAGGAAGAACGGCGTCATGATATGAACGGCATCCGCTCCGCGAATGGCCTGTTCCAGAACGTAGTTGTCAGAAACAGCGATCGAAACGCCGACTTTCCGGATATACGCGTTCAGCGGGCCGACGTTCAGCTGAGGAACGACAAAGAAGCCCTCCTCGCCCCGACGTTCATCATCCGGACAGATCACCCGAACCTCATGACCGCGCTTTTTCAGAAATCGAATCAGATTCATCGCAGCGATCGTTGTCCCATTGTTTTCTTCTCCAAGGACATCGCAGGCAATTACGATCTTCATGCAAAAGGTTCCTTCCTGTTGTTCGATAATTAGAAAAATCAAAAGTTGCTTCGCGATTGAAGCCAGAATATCAGCTTGCGAACGGCTTTTGCCCTGTGGGAGTATGTCTCCTTAAACGAGAGCGGAAGGCTGGCTGTTGTCTTTCCGTTTCCATCTTCAGAAATGAAGATCGGGTCGTAGCCAAAACCATTTGTGCCTTCTTCTTCGAAGGCAATTTCACCGTTCCAGACACCCGAAAAAAGATGTTCTTCACCTGCTTCATCAATAAAACATATGCATGTGACAAAACGGGCTTTTCGGTTGTCTGAACCTTCCAGTCCTTTCAGAACGGCGAGCCTTCGTTCATGTTCCGTTTCAAGACCTTTGTAGCGGGCAGAAAAGAGCCCGGGCTCTCCGCCCAGAGCTTCCACTTCCAGCCCGCTGTCATCTGAAATGACGCAGCAATGGGATATCCCGTAAATTGCCCGCGCCTTCACGGCAGCATTCTCCTCGAAGGTGGTTCCGGTTTCCTCCACCTCAAGGCAGATGTTTTCTTCACTCTGGGAATATACCTGAAAACCAAAGGGCTCGAAAATATCTTTATATTCCCGAATCTTTCCTTTGTTGTTGCTGGCGATAATCAGTTTCATGACCGCTCTCCGCAAAAACTATAGTCGTTTAACTCAAAAAATATTTTGGCTAGTCCAGTCTTTCTGGATTCTCGAAAAGTATACCATTTCTGCAGGGAAAAGGATAGACAAAACCGCAGGGATTCCTGCGGTGATAACAGCGGTTATAAAGCTTCAATACTGTGCATCAGGAAGTGCATCTTATCAATTCGTTTATCAATGTGCCAGTGGCCACAGAACCAGTCTTTATAATTCAGCCGGCTCTCAATTTTGTCCAGCCATTCTTCAGTACTGTGATCAACCATGGACTGATCCAATCCTGGTAGAAACGCTTCAATGGGTACATACTTTTGCGGACAAGTATGAGTTAGAACAATGTCAACATTCCAGTTGATGGCAGAAAGCTGATTCTCTGTTTGCTGTTTGATTTCATCGGAAGGTTGTTCATCAGGAAACCAATTCATTCCGCGCTGCAATCTGTAGTACTTGTCTACAGAGTATGCTCCTCCGATCACAATTGCTTCTTTACCATCCAGATCATAAATCTCTCCATCCTTTGCAAACAAAAGATTCGGGAAATCATCTTCAACGTAGACTGTTCCACCGTGCCAGATCGTTTCATGATAGGATGGTATATTGAAAGGCCGCTCCTCATGATTTCCATGTATGCAGAAGATTGGAACACCAGCTTTATTGAGAAGTTTTTTTCGTTTTCGATCTCCTTGGTCAACGCCATAATAATTCAGTCCAACATCGCCGAGTAGAATAAGGATGTCGTCAGGAGTCAGTCCATATTTCTGTGTTACCCACAATGGAGACCTGACATCTCCGTGAATATCACCGGTTAGCAGGATCATGTTCCACCTCATTTACCTAAAGTCTTTGAAAGCTTCATTAGCAGCTGAAGCATATCCGGATCACCAAGAATCTGCTTCACAACTTCTGGATCTGGTTCTGTATTTGCCTTTGCAGATTCATTCGCTTCTTCTTTTTTCCGAGGCTCTGAGTCATTAGTCCGGTAAAATGCATTCTCGAGAAGTCGTGCGTTTTCCTTTCGACTTTCGTCCAGAATGTGTGAATACTGATCGGTAACCATTTGCGCTTGAGAATGACCGGAGTCTCCCTGAACTGCCTTGATATCACCACCGGTCAGTTTCAATTTGTAAGTTATGCTTCAATGCCCAGCTGGTCATTTGGCCATGAGAGAACGCAAAAGAATTGGAGAAGCAGGAAATACGCATTACACCTATGCGTTTAGTAAGAAGAAATGTAGAGGCTGTCCGCTTTGGGACACTTGTCCAGTACATAAAGGAACAGAGTATACATACAGTTACACGGAGCCAAACCAAGATCACCGGGCCAGGTTGGAATTCGAGAACAGTGAGGAATTCAACAAAAAGCTTGAAGTCCGACACAGGATCGAAGAAAAGAACGGTGAGATGAAAACAGCCCATGGATTCCAAAGAGCAGATTCCGTGGGCATGGTTGCCATGCGATTACAAGCTTATCTGACAGCGATTGTGGTAAATATGAAGAGGATTGTAGCTGCCATATCCGTCTAATAGCGAGTATTCTTCTTTCCTTATGGGTAGACTGATGATTCTTGAATAATAAAATGCCAGATTTTACAGCACAATTGAAAAAGAAGTGCCTTTCTTGATGAAAAGCACTCCTTTTTCAGTGCCCTTGATTTTCAAGGCTTCCAGCGTTTTGCGCTGAGCGCTCTTGCAAACATTTTCTAACGTGTGTTTGCAGGTTGTCCGCACTGGAACGGACATTTCTCGGAGCCTTTCCGAACATGCCTTGGCAAATTCGGAAGTTTTTCCCTCCGCATCCTGCCGCCTGACAATTTCCATTTTCCATCAAAAGTCTCTTGACGGTCAACATCTTAGGAGACGAAAACAGGGCTTTCCTCCTATACCCCTCGAATGCCCGCAAACGC
>CAMVEB010000089.1 GCA_947166385.1 uncultured Clostridia bacterium
CCGGAGCGCCGTATGCTATCATATGAAAACCCCACCGGGGATTTTCAAGGGATAACATACGAAACCCCGAAACACGATTAAAGCCGCCGGCAGGAAAGGGATCCAACCGGCGGCTCTAAAGACAATTTAGGTACCGGAGACCGATGAAGAATTACTTGCGCAGGTTCAGTCGGGCAATCAGGGTACGGTAACGCTCAATATCCGTCTTCTTCAGGTACTCCAGCATATTCCGGCGGCGGCCGACCATCAGCAGCAGACCGCGGTTGGAATGATGGTCATTCTTATTGAGCTTCAGGTGCTCATTGAGGTGATTGATGCGCTCGGTCAGCAGAGCGATCTGTACTTCGGGGGAACCAGTGTCGCCTTCGTGCTGGGCATAGGCGGCGATGATCTCGGATTTGTTCATGGGGATCCTCCTTATAATTTTGCCGCGTTGCGGCATATTCGGCCCTGCCAATCGCCGTGAACACAGAGAAGCGTCGGAGATTCGGCAACCTGAGTACGCGGTTCATTTGCGAGCCAACAAAGATAATACCAAAAGAAAACAGTTTTGTAAACTATTCACAGCCATAAAATGATGAAAAACGCGGACAAAATCCTGAAAAATCCCGGCACTAATCCTGTTGATACAGACAAACACCGGTTTTTCCGTCAAATTCGTCGACCATGACGGAAACGATCTCTGTATGGCTGGTTGGGATATTTTTCCCGACATAATCCGGCCGGATGGGAAGCTCCCGATGACCGCGGTCGATCAGGACGGCCAGCTGAATCATTTTCGGCCGTCCGTGATGTATCACGGCCTCGATAGCCGCGCGCGCAGTGCGTCCAGTATAGATCACATCATCCACGAGGATTACGGTTTTCCCGGTCAGGTCGCATGGAATGACACTGGCGCCTTCGGAAGGGATATCCGAAAGCTCGGTGAGATCATCCCGGTAAAGGGAAATATCAATGCTGCCGATGGGCACATCCCGGCCCTCAAAGCGTGCCAGGTTTTCTTTCAACATTCCGGCCAACGGCATTCCGCGCCGCCGGATTCCCAGCAGTACCAGATTGCCCGCACCGCTGTTCTTTTCGATGATCTCATGAGTGATGCGGGTCATGCTGCGACGGACGGCGGCCTCGTCCATAATGGTGGATTTGAGGCGCATCATTTTAATTTTTTGCTCCTCTTCGACGGATGTGCGAACTGCAGGTTCATAAAGATTCCCAACAGCAGGGCGAAGGCGATCTCCGTAATGGTGACCGAACCGATCTTCAAGGTCATCCCGCCGATGCCCGCGATGAGGATTACGGAAGCGGTAAAGAGGTTCCTGTTGTCGTTCAGGTCAACCTTCTGGAGCATCTTCAGACCGGAGACGGCGATGAAACCGTACAGGGTGATGCATACGCCGCCCATGACGCAGTTCGGGATCGTGCTCAGGAAAGTTACGAAGGGAGCGCAGAAACTGGCGGCGATGGCCAGGATGGCAGTGGCCAGGATTGTGATGACGGAAGCGTTGCCGGTGATGGCGACGCAGCCGATGGATTCACCGTAAGTGGTGTTCGGGCAACCGCCGAAGAAAGCGCCGGCGATGGAGCCGATTCCGTCGCCCAGCAGGGTACGGTGCAGGCCCGGATCTTCCAGCAGCTCCTGGCCGATGATGGAAGACAGGTTCTTATGATCGGCAATATGCTCTGCGAAAACGACGAAGGCTACAGGAACATAAGCGACCGCAATCGTCGCGATATACTTGCCGTCTACAGCGCTGAAGCCTTTGAAAGCTTCAACAAAGGAGAAGTCAGGGATCCATTTCATGGAAGAGAAAGCGGAGAAATCGATGACCTTGAGCGCGTCATTGCCGGTAGCCTGTCCGATCAAGGTGAAAGCCAGTGCTGCCACATAGCCGGCGATAATGCCCAGTACGAAGGGGATCAGGTTCATGGCCTTCCGCTTATGAACGGAGAAGAAGACGACACTGAGCAGGGTTACCAGTGCGCAGATCAGGCTGATCCAGGCGGGAAGATCCATGATAAAGGCACTGCCGTCGTTCACGGCGCCATGGAGCGCGTCGCTTACGGCATTGCCGGCCAGGCTCAGACCAATGATGGCTACTGTGGGCCCGATGACAACCGGGGGCATCAGCCTGTTGACCCACTTGACGCCGATGGCCTTGACCAGGATCGCGAGGATGACATAGACCAGACCGGCTAAGGCAGCTCCGATCAGAAGGCCGGCATAACCGACGGAAACGGAAGCGGCTCCGCCGAACGCGGCGAACATAGATCCGAGGAAGGCAAAGCTGGATCCCAGGAAAACTGGGCTTTTGAACTTCGTAAAGAGGAGGTAAACAATGGTTCCGACACCTGCGCCGAAGAGAGCGGCGCTCTGGCTCATGCCGTTGCCCACAATGCTGGGCACCGCGATCGTGGCGGCCAGGATGGCGAGCAGCTGCTGAAAGGCGAAGACAATCAGCTGGCCGAACTTCGGTCTGTCATTGACTTTGTAGACAAGGTTCATTGGAAAAGATCCTCCTTTGTTTTTTCGGAGGGCCCCAGACATGAAAAGAAGCCTGCCGGCTTCATCGGCAAGCTACGATCTCAATGATTCCGGCCATACAGGCCCACGGTCGCATCTTGTCGGCATCCCGTGCCGTCTTAAAGACCCACCTGAAAAATCATAGCATGGCAGCGCGGAGGAAACAAGTCCAAAATCCTTACAATTCTATGAAAAAGCGGACAGATGAGAAAAGTGAATCGGAATGAAAATTTATTCTTGACAAACGGGAACTGATGAGATATCATAACAAAGCCGCTTGCAAGGCGGAACTGTCCGGAGAAATCCGGATCGGTATGAGGGAGCATAGCTCAGCTGGGAGAGCATTTGCCTTACAAGCAAAGGGTCACAGGTTCGAGCCCTGTTGTTCCCACCAATCACCTGGCCCGGTAGCTCAGTTGGTTAGAGCGCCAGCCTGTCACGCTGGAGGTCGAGGGTTCGAGCCCCTTCCGGGTCGCCATATCTGCCTTGGTAGCTCAGTCGGTAGAGCATGTGACTGAAAATCACAGTGTCGGTGGTTCGATTCCGCCCCAAGGCACAATTTATGCGGTAGTAGCTCAGTTGGTAGAGTGCCACCTTGCCAAGGTGGATGTCGCGGGTCCGAGTCCCGTCTACCGCTCCATTTTATCGGTGCCATAGCCAAGTGGTAAGGCGAAGGTCTGCAAAACCTTTATTCTCCAGTTCGAATCTGGATGGCACCTCGTGGATAAGGACCCCGGCGCTGCGCGCCGGGGTTTTCAATAAACTGAATCTGGATGGCACCACGTGGAAAAGGACCCCGGCGCTGCGCGCAATGTCATTCAGATAATGACATTAGGCAAAGGGCACAGGAGACTGACTATCAGAGAATGGTAGTCAGTTCTTCTTTTTTCTGTTAGAGCCGGGCAAAAAGGGCCATTTTGCGCCGGGTTAAAAGGGCCAATT
>CAMVEB010000090.1 GCA_947166385.1 uncultured Clostridia bacterium
TCCCTTCATGAGAGACAGTAAAAGAAAAGCTGTCACATGAAGGGAGTATTTCATTTATCCGGTTAATTCTAAAGGTGCAATTCGGGGTGCAACCCGGGCGGTTGCAGCATTCACCGGGTCATGCCTTGCCTTTTGGTCAATCCTGTACTCCAAGCAATTCTTTAATCTTGCTCTTTTTTTCTTCAACCCGTGCGCTTGAGCGTCCATACATACGTTCAACTTCTTTTGCGTCACGTATGAATTTATCCACTTCCTCATACGACTCGTCAAAACCGTAGCCCTGCCAGATCTTCCACACTTCCATCATGGAATCAATGTTTCGTATTTCAGCAATAAATTGATCCGCAGGTGTGGCTTCACCGCGCATTCTCTTTGCTTCAAGATCGAGCATAAGCGATTGATGTGCTTCGAGCTTTTTCCTCTGTGCTTCTAATTGTGCCTCATTTTCCTTGCGTTTTTTCTCTATTTCAGCTTGATATTCCGCCTCAGGAACTACCTGTACCGCCGTACCATACAGGGACAGATGCGTGGTTTGATTCATCATAACCGATATTTCTTCATAAATTCATCAGAAGTTACCGTATTAACTATCATATGATCATTTTTTCCAAGGTCTCAAACAACGTTTCCGGCTCCACGGGTTTCGACAAATGGGCATTCAATCCAGCCTGCATGCTTTGCTGAACATCTTCATCAAAAGCGTTTGCTGTCAGAGCAATGATAGGAATCGTTTTTGCGTCGTCCCGTTGAAGGCTTCTAATAGTCCTCGTTGCTTCCAGACCATCCATTTCCGGCATACGCATATCCATTAGAATAGCATCATAGTATCCGGCCTCGTGGCTTTCAAACAGATCCACAGCCACTTTACCGTTTTCAGCCAGATCCACTTCTATCTCACGCATGGAGAGCACCATGATCATAATCTCGGCGTTCACAGCCATATCTTCTGCGAGCAGCACTCTGCGGCCTTTCAGATCCACCGTTCTTTCTGCGAGCGCTTCATTCTTGCTCCGGAACGCCTCTGCGAACTCATCCATTACCGTACTGGCAAAAAGAGGTTTCGGCACGAATGTATCTACTCCTGCCTCACGGGCTTCATCCGCAATTTCGTCCCAGTTAAATGAGGTAAGAATAATGACCGGCGTATTATTTCCCACAATTTTCCGTATTTGCCGTGTGGTTTCGAGGCCGTCCATCTCAGGCATCTTCCAGTCGATAATGACCAGGTTGTAGTCATCCCTGCGTCCATGGCGGACACGGACTTTATCTACGCCTTCCCACCCGGACTCCGCCGTTTCGCAGCCGATACCGACCTGACTGAGAACGATCTCCGCGTGTTCCAGGGCGATGGGATCGTCGTCAATTACAAGGACGCTCATCTCATGCGGAACCAGACCGGCTTCATCAATCTGCTGCTTCCTCTCAGACTCACCCAACGTAACGGTAACCGTGAATGTGGTTCCTTTTCCCTTTTCGCTGACGACGTCGATGTGCCCGTTCATAAGCTCTATGATGCTTTTCGTAATGGGCATACCCAAACCGGTTGAGCTGTATCTGCTGGTTGACGCGGACTCTTCCTGGCTGAAAGGTTCAAAAATGTGTGGAAGAAATTCCTCGCTCATCCCGATACCGGTATCGCTGATGATCAGTTTCAGAACCGCATTCCGGTCAAAACGTCTTCCCTCCTCTATCAGAAAGCGTATGGTTCCGCCTTCCGGAGTAAACTTGACCGCATTGCCGAGGATGTTGATCATCACCTGCTTGAGCTTCATGACATCGCCGACATAATAATCGTCCACCCGCCCGACCGTCTGGCAGTCGTAAACAATCCCTTTCACATGGCATTGATCGCTGATCATCGTATTGACCTGCTCCAGCGCTTTGGCAAAAGAGAACTCTTCCTTCTTAATGGTCATCCGCCCGGATTCGATGCGGCTCATGTCCAGAATGTCGTTTATAATCCCCAGCAAATGCTGGGCGGAAGCTCCGATTTTGGTCAGGTATTCCTTTACCTGATCGCTGGCCGTCGGATCGTTCATGGCGATGTTATTCAGGCCGATAATCGCGTTCATGGGTGTGCGGATCTCATGGCTCATATTGGAGAGAAAAGAAGTTTTTGCCTTGTTTGCGTTCTCTGCCACAGCCAGGGCATCTTTCATCGCTTCCCGGCTTTCCGACAGCTCCTTTTTCTGTTCCTGGTCTCTTTTTGCCGCTTCCTCCAGTTCCCGGCGGTATTCCTCTTTTTCATCCTCAACCACAAAGCTGTGCAGCAAACTTGTACCCAGCATGCAGCCTATCGCATACAGGGGCAGCAGCGGGTAAAAGACCTGAATCGTAATCAGCGTCATCATGGCTACGCCGAAGAAACCGATGGTCAGATGTCGGAGCCGAACCCTGCCCTTTGATTTGAAGGCGATAAAGAGGGTGTGCACAGTTGTTACCAGAAACATTAATATCTGAATTCCGAGCGTTACATACCGGGCAACACCCGCCTGATAAACACCGTTCTCATCAAACCGGAAAAGTATGGGCCAGAAGAAATTTATAACGATAAAAGTCAGTTCGAGGGCAAAAAAAACGCGACCGGCAGCCTGCAGCATGCGCTCAAATGCACTGCCGGTATTAAGATACGATACAACGTACTGTGTCCAGAGCATGACCGCCCCGATCATGGCGGCAAAATGAATCGATGTATCGGCATACAAAAGCCCGATGAGGTGATGCGAATCCAGAATTCCCCAGAGTAAATCAGTTATAAGATAAACCAGCACCCCCATCAGAAACAGGCGGTAGCTCCGCTGAGTCTTGGTGAGCGTATCCCTGCCGTGGTTTAAAATAATATCATGGTTGATAATCAGCAGGAGAATACTTGCCAGAATACCAATGATTGAATATGTCACGTCGTTTACCCCGTTCTATTACAAATGAGCGACTTGTAATCTTTTCTTTCTGTCCACTTCAAAATTCGCCAAAGCCGGGGGTTTTATATCCAGAAAGCGGCTGGCAATCCTTTTCGTTCCCTGTAACCAGATCCAGCCGGGCATTGACTTCGTGTTCAGCGGTAAACACCTCGCCGTGATTCGTCACGCGCTCCCCGGACTTCATCTAGCGATCAGCCATGCTTTATCCCTCTGATATTCAAAAACCTTGCTTTATCATATCATGATAAGTACGCTTTTTCAATTGCGGAAGGGCTCCGGTCCACGGCTCACGCATGAATCTTCCGGATAACTTTCTCGAGATAGTCATCGTCG
>CAMVEB010000091.1 GCA_947166385.1 uncultured Clostridia bacterium
CTTCATCTCCACCATCGAAAAGCACAATTTTTACAGGTTTGTAAAAGTTTAAAAAAGCGCGTGGTTATCGCATTTGCAGCGACTCCAACGCGCCTTTTTTATTGTTTTTTTAACCTGTATTTTTTCAGGTCTTTTCTGTTCAAAACTGCTGAGTTTTGAGCATGAGTTTTGTGAAATGTTCGCCTTGCCGCCAACAATGCTTTGCGGTCTTTCATTTCCATGGAAGTTTTGTTATAATAAGATATAACTGTGGATACAGTAGTTGTTTTTCAATACTTTTATTACTATAGTATGGTGTGTTTTGTTATCAGAACCGATGGCAGGAGAGGTGTCAGCTATGAAAGAAACAGGTATTTCAAAACGATGGATAGCCTCTCTTTTTTGTGTTTTTGTTTCGCTGTTCTGCTTTGTTGCAAACCTGTCAGCCGCTTCCGGTAAAGAGGGCGGTGAGACGTTAACGGTAGGGATTCCTGCGAATCGCTGCCCGATTTTTTATCAGGATCCCAAGACGAACGAGATTGTAGGTATTGGCGTGGATCTGATGCGCTCCGCTGCGGCAAAGACAGGGTATCATGTTACCTTTCAGTTTGTAAAGGAAAAGAACCTGAAGGATGCGTTGGATAATAAATCGTACGATCTGGTTCTGCCTTTCGGCAGCGCTATCACCGGCAGTTCCGGACATCCGAGCATTGTTTCGGATCCGTTTATGCAGACCCCGTTTACCCTGGTTACCAGAGAAAGGCATGAAGCGCCGCCGCTGAATAAACTTAGGGTTGGCATGCTCCGTTCTCTTGGGGGCGTTGGGGAAACCATTCATCAGCTGTATCCCGGCATTCGAATTACCATGTATGAGACGATGGCCGAGAGCGTGGATGCTCTGCGTGAAGGAAAGGTCGACGCCCTGTTGAACAATTCCTATGTCTGGAGTTATGTGTTACAGAAACCTTCCTATTCCGATTTGGCAGTCCAGCCTGCGGCCGTGTTTTCTGTAGATTTCCGGGCCGGTACGCTGGATACTCCGAAAGGGAGGGCGATTATTGAACGATTGAACAGCGGCATCGCTGCGTTGAGCGATATGCGTCATCGGGCTATTATTCTGGATTATACGTCAAGGAAGCTGTACCGGTATGACATTTTCGATTATCTTTATGAATACGGACTTGTCATTCTTTTGGCAGTACTCCTCCTGGCTTCCCTGATTGTTATTTTTGTGATGAAACAACGCGCACTCCGCATGGAACAGGAAGAACGGATGCACAGGCTGATGGATCACGATCCGCTGACCGGACTGCTCAGCATGAGCGGATTCCGAAAGCGGGTAGAGGAACTGTTGCGGGCGCATCCGGATACGCCGTATTTCCTCTCTTATAACAATATCCGGGATTTCAAGTTTATCAATGAAAGCCTTGGCCGGGAGGCCGGGGACGAGCTTCTTAAGTTCTGGGCGAAAAAATCGCTGGAGAATCTTTCCGACGAAGAAGCGATAGGTCGGGCTGCCAGCGATCGTTTCATTGTACTCCGCCGTATTGAGAGCGAAGAGAAGATGCAACTGGATAAGAAGAACGTACTCGATCCGGTGCAGAACTATTTCATCAGTCAGGGAAAGGAAAAGCAGGCCCAAATATGCAGCGGCATTTATGTGCTGACACCGGAGGACTTCCGGAATATTGATGTTGACCGCATGCTGGACTATGCCCGTTTGGCAGAGCAGAAAGTCCGGGGCAGCCGTATCGTCGACTATGCGTTTTATAATCCGGAGCAGTGGGAAAAAGGAAAACATGTTGCGGAAGTGATCAATTACCTGCCTGCTGCCATCCAGTCGGAAGATCTCAAAGTATGGTATCAGCCCCAGGTTGATTATGCAACAGGGAAAATCATCGGCGCAGAGGCTCTCTGCCGCTGGGCTCATACCAAACTGGGCTGTCTGCAGCCTGCAGATTTTATTTGCACGCTGGAAAAAACCGGTCTCATTTATGATTTGGACAGTTTCGTCTGGGAAAGGGTGTGCCAGGACCTGTGCCGTTGGAATGAACAGGGGATCCGTCAGTCTGTTTCGGTAAACCTGTCCCGCTGTGACGTTCGTGAGGGCCGGGATCTTGCCGGTCATTTCCAGAATCTGATCCGAACCTATGGCCTGACCCCTGACCAGCTGCGGATCGAGATTACCGAAACGGCCTATGCCGAGAATCCGGACCTGCTGATCAGTACGACGGAAACGTTGCGGGAGTGCGGATTCAAGGTTGAAATGGATGATTTTGGCAGCGGCTATTCGTCCCTGAATATGCTCAAAGAAGTACCGGTAAACCGCATCAAACTGGATCTTCGTTTTCTGACGAACAAAGGCGATGCGGAAAAGGCCCGTATCATTATCAGTCATATGATACAGATGGTACGATCATTGGGGATGGAACTGATCGCCGAGGGGGTTGAGACGGTTGAACAGGCCGGTTTCCTACAGAGCCAGGGATGTACCGAGATGCAGGGTTTTCTCTTTTACAAACCTATGACAATGCACCAGTTTGAGAAGCTGTTTAAAGTGGAAAGCAAGAACAAATAAAATCAGAGCCGGACAACATGCAGTTTTTGTTGTCCGGCTCTTTGACTGTGTTAGCTGATTTTAATTTCGTTTTTGGTTTCACACATAATTAAATTTTTATTTTTGACTGAGGATGGCGTGCAGTCCGTCCCTCAGTTCCCGGAAATGTTTCGGAAAGTTTTCCGAGCCTTCCGCCCTGATTTTCCTGTCGCCGTTAACGGTGGCCTGGAGAGAGAACATGATTCCGTCCTTAACGCCTTTCGGGTGTTTCCCGTGAAAGCCATCCCAGGAAACAAGCTCGCAGTCATTCAACAGTTTCAGGATCTTGTCAGCGCTGCACACCGTTTGTCTCTCGGGCACGCGCTTATCTTCATTTTTATTATACCGTATTGCATATTCAATGACTTCGGCATCCTTGCCTTTCATTACAATTTCATACTCGGTGGTAAACCGCATGCCGCTCAGGCGGAGCGTGACAATCTCGAAAGATTCGATTTTTTGGGATGCTTTCCCTGTGCCGCATGTTTGTGCAACAGAGGTGAATGTCAGCATCGCTGCGGCTGCTAACAGGAGCGCGAAAAGTTTTTTCATGTGATTTCTGTTCATTTGTATTCCACCTTTCTGCTTTCTGATGTTTGCTTCTCAGTCTTCTTCCAGCACGCCTTTCAGGTCTTTGTTGGTCATGGCGCAGACGCAG
>CAMVEB010000092.1 GCA_947166385.1 uncultured Clostridia bacterium
CCCCGGGAGAATCGTTCAATTACAACAATTCAAATTACAACCTGCTGGCCTGGATCATTGAGCATGTTTCAAAACAGACCTACGGGGATTTTCTGCGTGAGAACATTTTCCTTCCGCTGGGGATGGTCAATACCGTGTTTGACGACGTCCTGGCTGTTCACGAAAACAAGGCATACAATTATATGCATGATTACGGGAAGACGGTTCGGGTGCCGTATGTGAACAACCTGTTTCTGTTGGGAGCCGGGGCGTTGGTTTCGAACTGCGATGATCTGCAGAAGTGGTATGAGTGCCTGAAGGAGAGAAAGTTGCTGTCTGCAAAGGCGTATAAGCGGTTCTTTGCAGAGAACATGAATCATTATTGCTACGGGCTGGAACGGCATGACTGGAACGGCGTGACGATGTATGCCCATGGCGGTGATGCCAACGGGATTGCCGCGTATACGCAGTACTTCTTTGAGGACGATCTTTGTATCATCATTCTTTCCAATAACGAATCGCTGAACCAGTACCGGTTGGGAGAAGGCATCGCTGATATCCTTTATGGAAAAGAACCGAAACATGCAGCGAGGCCGGAGGAGGTACCGGTTTTGGAGGAGGGTCTCCGGAAGTTCACCGGCACATATCTTCCCGGCAAAATACATATTGAAGTAAAGGATGGGAAATTGTATCTTGTGCGTGTAAACCAGAATATCCATATTGAACTGTACTGTATCGGTCCCAATACATTTATCCGCAGGCATGAGGAGCAGAGCTATACGCACAATCTGCTGCCGGAAGGCGCTGAAAAACCTGCCGTGTGGGGATATGAACTGATCAGCAAGACGTTTGAGTAACAGAGGGAAAGTAAAGGGAACCTGAAAAAACCGGCGTTTGAGGAGGAAATCATGCTTCAGCTGATCAAGCGATGCCCTGAATACGCAGAGGGATAAAAAGCATATTGCCAGGAAAGCTATGATCACAATATTGTATTCTTCAGGCCTTCAAAAGAATAATCGGAACCAGAATATCTGTCTGGCATTTACGGTGGATGATATTGACAGGGAATATGAGAAGGTCCTGGCCCTTGGGGCGGAAATCATAGAACCTCCGACAAAACGCCCATGGGGCGCGGTCAACATGAGCTTTTATGATCCGGACAACAATATGGTTTTCTTCAGGAGTTTTCCGGAAAATGAATAACATCTGTAAATCGTGACAGGAACAAATTAAGCAGTTGACAGAGTATATATCATAGTATATACTTTTATTGCAAGGACGGTGATGAATATGACAGTAGCGAAGGTTTTTGAGAATGGAAGAAGCCAGGCTGTAAGATTACCAAAGGAATACCGGTTTTCTTCTGATGAAGTGATAATAAACCGGATTGGTGAGATCGTTCTTTTGATGCCGAAGACAAACCAATGGGAATCCTTTATGAAGGCAATCGATATGTTCTCAGATGACTTTATGAAAGACGGAAGAGACAATCAGGGAGTTCAGGAGCGGGAAGCGTTATGAGGTATATGCTGGATACCAATATCTGCATTTATGCAATTAAACACAAACCCGAAAAGGTATTTCAGAAGTTGCGGAAAATGGAGCCCAAAGATGTTTGTATTTCCTCAGTAACATATGCAGAACTTGTCTGCGGCGTAGAGAAAAGCGAAGCGGTTGACAAAAACAGACTGGCTTTATCTCTTTTGCTTGCGAATATAGAAATCCTGGATTTTGATACACGTGCAGCGGATGAGTATGGAAAGGTTCGGGCAGATCTTGAAAAAAGAGGAATTCCAATCGGCCCTTTAGACATGCTCATAGCAGGACATGCCAGATCATTAGGTTATACTGTTGTGACAAACAATACACGTGAGCTTTGCAGGGTAAAAAACCTGAAGACGGCAAACTGGGCGGAATAAACCAAATGGCAAGGCACAGCCTGCGAGCATGCTGCGACGCACGGGGTTGCAACGGATGATTGAACCTTTAAAGTGAGAAAAATGCCCAAATGTCCGGTTTGAAGCCAACCGGAAAGAAGCGGAAAAGCGGGTAAACAGGCGGAAAAAGCCGGAGAAAACGGGCATTTCACGGTATCTCTGGGAAAGAAGCGGCGAGAACCGGAAAAACGGACTAAATCTTTGGTTCGGGACCAAAAGGCCGCGGCCTGAAGGGGAATCCCGCCACTTCGACTCCGGAGAGTATTGATCTACAATGCTCTCCGGTTTTCAGTTTTGGGAAATTGTTACGCGGTTTTACCGATTTGCAACTTTTCGCGTTGTAAATGGTTACAACGGAGAATATTCCGCGAAGAAAAAACCGTGGCAAAAGCCACGGCCATTGAGCAACAAGGATTCTTTACGCGTTTCCATTAGGAATAAACTTCAGCTGAATGCTCATTCCCATGCCGGCGGCCAGGCGCTGCAGCGTACGGATGGAGGGGTTGGAATTGCCGCGTTCCAGCTTGCTGATATCGCCCTGGGCAATCCCGGTTTTTTCGGAAAGCTCTTTCTGGGTCATGCCGGTCTGAAGGCGTGCGTCAATCAGTGCCTGGATGATAGCCCGTTCCGGCTGAAGATCATCGTATTCTTTTTTGATCTCAGGATCCTGCAGTTGTTCTTTCAGAAAATCATCAAACTTCACGCTCATTTTGTTTCCCTTCTTCTGCTCAGATAATCCGCCCGGTACCTTTTCGCTTTTTCAATCTCCTGCGGCGGTGTTTTCTGTGTTTTCTTGATAAACCCGTTCGTCAGCACAATGCGCTGATCAACATAGAAGTAGAGTACACGGGAAATATCCGAACCGACCTGTGCTCTCAGTTCAAAAATGCCTTCAGACAAATGCTTGGAGTATGGTTCTCTCAGCTCATACCCGTTATCCTGCAGCACGCCGATGATCATCAGCATCTTGGCGCGCATTTTCTTGTCCAGGGACAGCAGGAATTCACGGGCCGGCTGCTCGCCGTTTTCTCTCTCGTAGAACTCAGCTACAAACCGAGCCATCCAGCTCATCACCCAATTGCATGATATAGGATAAATCCTATTTCGTCAAGATTCGACCTCTATAATGTGAAAATATTTTTTAAATGTACAAAGACATTAAATAATCACAAAATAGGACATTAAAAGCTAACAAAAACAT
>CAMVEB010000093.1 GCA_947166385.1 uncultured Clostridia bacterium
GCTTTACAGGGTGATGAATCCTTTTGGCTTCAGAATTGTAATGATTTCGTAATTTCGGCGTAATTTTTGGCCATCCCTTGTCACATTCTTTTAGTTCATGCGTTCACCGTGAGCGAAGTCAGCGCTATTTCACTTTGATTGTGCACATCGCTTTGACGCCGCTGCCATCCGCGGCAGTACAGGTGATGACACAGGTTCCCTTGCCCACACCGGTGACCTTGCCCTTGTCGGAAACCGTGGCCACAGTTTCATCGCTGGAAGACCAGGTCACGTCCTTGTTGGTCGCATCGACCGGTGAAATCTTTTTGACGGAAAGCTGAACCGTCTTCCCGACTTTCAGTTTTACTTTCTTGTTGCTCAGCTGGATGGATTTCACGGCGACGGTTTTCTTCGCCGTTACCTTAACATTCTGATCAACCACGATTCTGATTTCAGGATAGTGCATCTCGTCCTTGAACTTCCACCATCCATACCGGTAATATTTGCTGACATAGCGCGGAGATGTTGTAAGGACCAGTTCATTCAGGATCGGACAGCGGGTCACATCCAGGAGTTTGATCCGATTGCTGCAGCAATCAACCGCCTTCAGTTTGGGATTGTTCTTCAGGTTCAGTTCTGTCAGCTGATTGAACTCACATTGCAGTTCTTCCAATAGCGGGTTTTTGCTGACATCCAGTTTCGTCAGCTGATTATCGGTACAATTCAAAAATGATAAGTCACTGAGCATACTGACATCCAACTGCTGAATATGATTGCCGGAACATGTAAGATTTTTCAGGCTTTCGATTTTGCCCAATTTCAGTTCTGTGATTTGATTATTGCGGCAGCTCAATACTTTTAGTACAGGGTTCTTGCTGGCATCCAGTTTCCTGATCTGGTTGTACATCAGAGACAAATAAACCAATTTGCTGTTTTTACTGACATCCAGTTTCGTCAGCTGATTGTTGTCACACTCTAAAGAGGTTAAGTTTTTGTTTTTGCTCACATTGATTTCTTTGAGCTGATTAAACTGGCAGGACAGATCAGACAATTGTGAAAAATGCTCTATTCCTTTCAGGCTGGCAATTTGCTTTCTGTCCACTGTAATACTGTATATCTTTTCAATCTCTTCCTTGCTGAACTTTCCGTCCTTGTTCTTATCATACTGTTTTACATAATCCCGGAAAACCGGATCCGGAAAATTCTTCTCATTGATCTTTATATCCGCTGCCAGCGCGGCAGTGCAGAACAATACCAGGATCAGACAAACCAGAAAGCCGATTTTCCTTTTCATGCAGGGTTCCTCCTGTTCCTATGCGCTTTTCAGATCAACCGTATAGGAATTCTTTTCTGACAGTGGAAATTCCTGCCAGCCGTATTCAAACCGTCTTGACTTCCGGAGGAAAAAATATATAATAAAGACAGGGAGTGATGGCCCGGATGAATCACCTGCTGGTGATTATCACGAAACCACCGCGTACTGCCAATACGCGGTGGTTTTCAATTACTTACTTTTGATTTAAGTCTTTAAGAACTTCGATCAGTTTCAGCAAGAGGGTCATGGATGCGAGAATAATCATTGTGATTTCATATCCACTCATATCGACCACCTGCCTTCCTTGCGTCCAGCAGGTACTCATCCGCGTATTTCTCCCTGTCCAATATGATTATACGGTATAGTAGAAAAATATCAAGGGGAACAAACCACAAAGTAAGCTTTTTCATTTTCCCCTCCTATTATTAGCCACAACCATCATTACGTGAAAAATCTACACTTTCATATCATAACTGCATAATTCTTCATAAAAGAAAAAATATCCTGCCAGCGTCTGCCGGCAGGAATAAAGTCTACGCTATTTCACTTTGATTGTGCACGTTGTAGCAACACCGCTTCCATCCGCAGCCATACACGTAATAATACAGGTCCCCTTCCCTATGGCTTTCACTTTCCCTGTAGACGAAACAGTAGCTATTTTTGAATCGCTTGTAAACCACAATACATTCTTGTTTGTTGCATTTTCCGGAAGAATCTTTTTAATGTTTAGCGACAATGTTTTTCCTTTTCTTATTGATGCTTTACTTTTGTTCAGCTTAATAGAAGTCACTAAAACTTTCTCAAGGCCTGCTGTTATTACTTCAACTCCCTTATCTATAAACAAATATTGATCTGGCAAGCCATTACGATCATATTTACACCAACCATAATAATCTTTACCCCTGATAGTAAACGACTTTGGTGACACCCCAGAAACAAGTTTTTTTAGCAATCACATTGAGATATTTCCGCAAAGGTGAGCGACCTTGCGGGATATACAAAGGGAAAAAGAGGGAAAGTTGACGGTTGGGGGAAAAAGGACAAAAAAAAATGCCGCCCGAAGGCGGCGGGGGAAAACCCTGTTTGTTTCACTCCAGTTTTGACAGATCTATCCATATGGCGGATTAATCCAGGCGAAATCTAATGACAATGTCTCGACGATTGAGGACGCACGCAGCGGCACGCAGGACCGCAAAAAAACCCGGGATTGTTCCCGGGCAGCTGGAAATAATAGTCTCCAGTGTTACATTTCATACCTTCTATGGTTAAACTTTGGATATTTATTCCTTGCTTCCGCCAGAGAAGGCGCTACAGTGCCAAATTTTTCGTAGTATTTTTCGAGCGCGTCAACATCCCTCTGATCAATCTTTTGATTCTGAAAATAATAGTCTCCAGAGTTATAAAAGATTCCAAATGAACCGGGCGTTCCGTCTTCATTCCGCAATTCAATCCCGGCATCTCTGATGGAGCTTTCACGGTTAAAAATGGAGCCGCCGCTCACCTGTTCCATATCATTTGTGTTTAATTCCTTGTTTTCCATCGTCTGTTCCTCCTTCTTCATGATTGCTTTTGCAATCACATATGATTATACGCGCATGGACACTAAGATGGCAGCAAAATCAGAAAAATCAGAAAAAAAACCTCAAATTTCATATTAAATTCCGGTTTTGGGGCTGAAGTTACTCTGGGAAACAG
>CAMVEB010000094.1 GCA_947166385.1 uncultured Clostridia bacterium
CGTACTGATTTACGCAAGGGATTGGATTCGTTGGCTGCTCTCGTTCGCCTGGCGTATGGTCTTGATCCGCTGGAAGAAGGAACGCTGTTTCTTTTCTGCGGCGTGAAGAAGGACAGATTGAAAGGATTGGTGTTTGAAGGGATAGGTTTCTGTCTTCTTACGATCCGCCTGACAGACGGCCGGTTTCAATGGCCCAATACTCCGGATGAGGCTCGTGACATTACTATGGAACAATATCACCGATTGATGGATGGATTCACGATTGAATCCAGCATTCGCAGTTACAAAAAGGTGGAGGACGAATCCCATTCAAAGTCCCAGAATTCAACGATCTGCACCAGCTTTCCTCACCTCGAAAATAGTTATAAAATGAACGGCGCTATATAACGATTGATATTGACAATTCTCCGATTAAGTGATACAATGTCCTCGAGATTTAAAACGAGGAGTGATCTGGATGGCCATTGTCCAGCAGTACCGCAAAGATACGGACACTACATATGTTTATGAGTCCGAGAGTTACTGGGTTCCGGAATTAAAGCAATCCAGATCAAGAAGAAAGCTGCTGGGGAAACTTGACCCGGCAACCGGCGAGATTATACCCTGCGGAAAGCGGGGCCCGAAAAAGAAGGGTCCGGAAACCGGAGAAGAACAGGTATCCGCCAGTGAATATACCAAGCTCCGGGGCCAGTATGAGCAGTCGCAGACGGAAGCGACGAAGCTGAGGCTGAGTCTGACGGAAATGGAAAAGGAGCTAAGCGATCTCAGAAGGCAGAACCAGCGGATGGCCAGTACCATCCAGAAAATCCGCGGACTGATCGCTGAATAAGAATTCCTTCTCCAATCTGTGAAAAGGAGCAAGCCGTCATGTTGGCAGCAACGATGGAAGCCTTTCGTCGTTCCCTGGAGGGAAAGGACGGGGCGGAAATCACCGAGATTGCTGTCAGCCTTTTCTGTGCCAAGAAGGAGCTGGAGATTCGTCTGAAGGAAACAGAGAATGCCAGCAGCGCAATGGCACTTGAATACCAGCGGATGAAGGATGAACTGAACGGCGCCCGTAAGGAGATTGACGCGCTCCGGAAACAGAACCAGCATCTGACCGGGATCCAGACAATTCAGACAAACGATCTTTTCGGTCGAAGCACGGAGAAGACAGAAGATATTCTGGACCAGGTGCTTGAAGGGAACCTCCCGACAAAAGATCCGCTGGCGGAAGATGCCAGGGAACAGAAGGAAGAAAAGCGGGTAAACCGCCGCCGAGTCGGGGAAATTATCCCGCTATTCGATAACCTTGATTCCCGTAAAGCCGAAGGACGGAAGAAGCGGATGGATCTTTCCGGCCTCGATGTCCAGAGTTTCTTCGACTACGACATTGACGAACTGAACCGGGTGTACGGAGAAGGAAACTGGCGGTTTGCTTACTGGAAAGAAGACCGCAAGGTTGAGCTGATTCACCATACCACTTATCTGAAGGTCACCTACACGCCGATTATTTCTGTCGGGCTGGACCACCGGCTGATCCGAATTCCGACTGAGAACGCGCTGATTCCGAAAAGCGTTGCTTCTCCCTCACTGCTTGCCCAGATTATGCTGGATTGGAACCGAATGTATCTCCCGCTGTACAGGCAGGAGTCTGATCCAAACAGATTCGGCTTTGCGCTGTCTCGCCAGACCATGTCCTGGTGGATCCTGTATGTCGCTCAGACACATTTTCGACCGGTTTATGAATATCTGTGTCAGCAACTGAAAGGATACAGACACCAGAATTGTGATGAAACCTATTATTCCGTTACACTGGATGAGCGCGGTCCCGGAGCCAAGAGCTTTATCTGGGTCCACCGTTCCGGAGATCTGGCGGATGTTCCGCAGATTGTGGTGTACTGTTACGAAAAGACCAGAGGTGCAAACCATCTCCGGAATTTCTATGCCGGTCTGCTGGAAATGATCTATCTGACCTGTGATGCGTACAGCGCATATCCCTGCTATGCTGGTGAAAGCAACGGTCTGATTATTCTGACCGGCTGTTTCATGCACTGCAGAAGACGGTTCGTGGAAGCACTGCTGATTCTTAACCTGAAAGGTCTGGCGGATGAACAGATCCGAAACCTTCCGGAAACACGGGCCATTCTGCTGATTCGTGAGATCTATCTGGCAGAGGGTCAGCTGAAAGATCTTTCAACGAAAGAGCGTCTGGAACGCCGCAAAGCAGAAGTCCTCCCCAAGGTGAATGCTTTCTTTGATTTTGTCAGCGGCATTGATCTGAACAATCCGCTGGTCAGTGAGAAAATGAAGGATGCGGCTCAATACGCGCTGAACCAGGAAATGTATCTGCGCCGGTTCCTGACGGATGGAAGCATCCCGATAGATAACGGAATCGCGGAACGAAGTGTGAAACCCGTGGCCCTTTACCGCCGCAACAGTCTGTTCAGTTTCTCTGTAAAGGGAGCAGAATCCATGACAACGATCTTCTCCCTGATTGAAACTGCCCGTGCCAACAATGCTGATCCCTACTTCTACCTGAAGTATCTGATGGAACAAATGCCGAAACATCTCTACGACAAAGGACGTGAATACATGCAAGATCTGATGCCCTGGTCGGACGTTTACCGACGATATGAAACAACCGAACGGATGAACCTGGTCAAAGCCCAGGCCCCGCCAAGCAATGAACGACCGCGGACACCACGAAAACGAAAAACCGTTTCTGAATCTGCCTAAAACCTGTACATTGCCAATGGTCACCATGATGTGGCCTCCTTGGTGTGCAAGAGTGTGGAGCGAATCCACACTTTTTGTACAGAGTGCGAAAAGTGCGGAAAGATCCGCACTCACAGTAGCATATTGGGGCGACTGATTCTAGACACTGATTATTGGACGGTTAC
>CAMVEB010000095.1 GCA_947166385.1 uncultured Clostridia bacterium
ATCAAGACGAAGTATTCGGGTCAAACTGGCACGGATGATTCTGTTGCTTTCTCAGCCTGCAGATGGTGAAGAATGTGGTTGCCGATTCGCTCCTCCAGTTTATGGTACTGCCGAATTTCTTCATCTGTGAATCCGGCAAAACACACCGTGTCTACATCCTGATCCAACTGCTGCAGTTCTTTTGTAAGTTCCGGTGCATAGAAAGAGAAGCGTTCTTTGCCTCCAAGCGGTGACTCACGTCTCACCAGACCATCCGCCAGGAGTCGGGCCATTGCCACAATCACAGCAGGTTTTCCCATGCCAGTCAGCAGACACAGACTTTCAACGCTGCAGGGTTCTTTCATCTTTTCCATGAAGTATAGAAGCTTTATTCTGGCCTCATCCATTCCGTGTTTTCGAGCCAGCGTTTCCAGATAGCGTCCAAGCAGCCGTGCTTCAAGAATCGCACTGCGCATCGGGATGGCCGCGCCGCATTCACCGGAAAGGGCCGACAAGTCTATGCCCGCATTTAGCTTTCGGGTTCCCGGCGTGAACGGCAGCGCCAGACTATCGTGACTGACGGCCAGCAGGTAGCCGTAAATCACCGGCAGCCGCTCCTGATAGGAGGGTGCGTCAAAGGTCTTTCTGAAAAACTCGTTATAATAACCGATGACGCTTTTCTTCATTTTGATTGTGCTGCTTAGATTCAAACTTTGGTCTACCAACGAGCCTTTGGTGTACTGGTAGTAATAAACGGGTGCTTTCAGGATCGCTACGGACTTGACATGGAGTAGGTACTCCAGATTGAAAATCATATCCTCGCTATAGCTGATGTTTTCGTCCATGCGTATGCTGTATTGTTCAATGATGTCTCTTCGGTATAACTTGTTCCACAGGACACCATAGTAAAGGTCCGCTGGAGAGAGCATCATCGCATTGGCATACTGTTGGAGAGTAAGGGCTCCTCCCATTTCGATAGAGCCCTTTTCCGACACGTTTCCATCAACGACCCGGTAAAAATCACCTACCACGAGCTCCGCCGATTGTGCTTCCATCTCCCGCACCAGCATCTTTGTTGCGTCCATTGGCAACCAGTCATCCACATCCGCGAACTGCACATACGTCCCACTCGCCTCGGCAAGGGCCCGGTTTCGTGCGGAGGACACGCCCCCGTTTTCCTGGTGGATCGCCTTAACTCTGTGATCCGCAGCGGCAATCGCCTGTATGATTTCCCAGGAGCGATCCCGGCTGCCGTCATCTACCAAGATTAGCTCCAACTCAGGGTAGTCCTGGTTGAGAATGCTGCCCGCGCAGCGCTCAATGCTTTTCTCTCCGTTGTAAACGGGAACGATGACACTGACCTTTTCCATTCTTTATTCCTTCCTAAACAACACGTATTTTTCCAATGGGAACAACACCGCTACCTGTACAAGCCCTGCGGCTGTGGCGGCAATGGTTCTGGCCAGCCTCGCAAAGGCAGTTGCTGTCAATCTGGCAGTGATCCATCCTTGCAGCCAAGTGGAGAAGAGGATCAGCGCTGTCAAAATCAACAGATAGGCGATGAGACCGCTGCGGCTTCCCTTGCCGCGGAATGTGGTCTTCATATTCATGAAATAGCCGTAAATATTGGCAATAAAATTTGACAGGAAAAATGGGAGCACGTATCCCCAGGTTACAACACCGTCAACCACATAGGGGGAAGGCCCGTTAAAAAGCGTGTCCGGTTGAAATACCGGTCGTATAACCGGGGGCAGTTTGGCCGTAACGCCGTCAAAGATCAGCGGAAGCAAATTGGCAAGAGCAAGCTGCAGCAGCGTGATACTAAAGGATACCAGGTTAAACTTTACAAACTGCCAAATGGTATTGTCACCGAAACGGGTATCGATCTTTTTTAGTAAAGACATGCCAGAACAAACCTTCATTCATTTTGTGCTGTTTGCTTTTCTACAGGCAATTATAGCAACCACGGGCTGCAGCCTAAATAGATCAGATTAATGCCGGCTGTGATCACACTGCAGCCGACCAGCACACCGATCACGCCCAGTCCCAGCATGGGGTTGAGAATAACGATCAAGCCAAAAATGGTCAGAAGGATACCGAGAATCAGCGCGATCCACCAATTAGAGCCGATTATTTCTCCGAAGCCAAATCCTTCAGATTCTCTCTTGATGTTCAGCAAATGGAAGGCATGAACAATACGAATGATACCAAGGGCCAGAATCCACCAGCCTGTCAGCAGAATTACAACCACACCAATGGACATTTGCAGCACCGGCGAGAACATAAGCATAAGACCAAAAATCAGGGACACAACGGCGCTCACGAGTACCCAAGCGCTCTGCCGCACAATATCGCGGATATCGAACCAAGTAACGATACGCCCAATACCGTCACCGACCATTACAATTCCCAGCACAAACGGGATTACAGTTGATGTTTCCACAGGTGTGAAGAAACAATACACACCCGCTATAATCATCAGCACGCCGAGGATTACAGATACAGCTTTTCTTGTCATCATGATGAACATCTCCCTTCCTGAAAGCAAACTCCCCACCGTGATTGGTGGGGAGCTGTCAAGGGATTATCCTTCGATCGCGATGTATTTCTTCTCAGGCAGCTGCGGTTTTGTTTCCTTCTTCGGGATCTGCAGTGACAGAATACCATGTTCCAGTTTGGCCTTGATATCCTCTTCTGTGACATCTTCGCCAACATAGAAACTGCGGCTCATGCTGCCGGCGTAGCGCTCCTGGCGGATGAGCTTTCCGGTCTTCTTGTCCTTCTCATCCTTATCAAGGCCCTTTGCCGCCGTGATGTTCAGGTACCCGTTCTCCAGGCTGAGCTGAACTTCATCCTTGTGGAAGCCAGGAAGCTCAA
>CAMVEB010000096.1 GCA_947166385.1 uncultured Clostridia bacterium
GCGTAATTTTGGGCCATCCCTTGTCACATTCTTTTAGTTCATGCGTTCACCGTGTATGCAGATGGCGCTGGATGCCGGACAGATTGATGCCATGGTTCTTTATTCCTCTGTGGCCGACTATCTTGCTGCTGTCACAGGCAAATACAGCGTGGCCGCCCAGGGACCAATTCCTGGAGCGACCGGGACGATTGATTTATCCTCTCCTACAGTTGCCTTAATGGTTTTCATTTCCGATGCCATGATGGGTACGGACTTCTCCTTTATGATGCAGGAGAAGGACGCGGAGCTGCGGGACGAATTTGACCAGGCGATTACCGCCATGCTGGAGGATGGCGTCCTGGCCGCGCTGGCCGCCGTGGTGAGGGAGAGCGGTGAGCCCGCCGCGGTGGAAATGCCCATGATTGAAGGCGCGGAAACCATCAAGGTGGGCGTGACCGGCGACTTGCCTCCTTTTGATTTCATGGACGCTTCCGGAAAACCTGCCGGCTACAACACGGCCATTCTGGCGGAAATCAGCAAGCGCATCAACAAAAACATTGAGTTGGTGAGCATTGACTCCGCCTCCCGCGCGCTTGCCCTCACCAGCGGCAGTATTGACGTGGTATTCTGGGCCCGGGTGGGTTCCGCAAATTCCAAGGCCATCGGGATTGATACCGAAGTTTTCCCGGAGGAAATGAAAGCGATACTTGACTTTTTCTCAGCTACCGGCGAGAGCGTGCGCGACACCATCGGTGATATTCCCGAGGGAACGATCCTCACCATGCCTTATATGCATGATATCTCCCTGTTGGTATATCCCAAAAAGTAATCCAAAACAAGGGCAGACTTTAAGCTCTCTTTGTGCCTTTCAGGTTACACACGGAAGGAAGCTTTTTTCATTCCTTTTTCGGTTCAATGCAAATCTTTGTGGGGAAATGTGCTCCCAGCCCATGAGAAAGTTTTTCCAGAAAGAAGGGAAGCAGGTCGAAAAGCTTTTTCCAGTTCCTTTTATGGCTTTCTCGGAAGGGGACGAACCGTCGATGACCGCCTGTGACGGAATTTTATCGACGGTGAGATCATCCGAAACAAGCAATGTCCGCATGAAGCGGACTTGCGCCGATTGAGGTTGCCAGCAGTCAATACGCATATAAAAACATCGTTTCGGATAAATGCTTATTTCAGGACTTATCCGTTGAGAATCGGGCCCCGGTTCACAAAAAATGGATCAATGAAAAAAGACATTTGGTCCAAAAACCGAACTGAATAAGAATGAAATGGAAAACATTGCCGGCGGAAGCTCCTTATGTCCCAAGAAGTGCTGCAAACACCCGTACCGGGTGCGGACAGGCAGGGAGCGGGAAGACCCCCGCTGGATCTTCTGGAGCCAGCATCAGTATGAATACTACTGCCCAAAGTGCCACAGGACGGTCTGGAAGGATGAGGAGCGCGGAACCGAACCAAGCGGCAAACCGATGTCGCAGGATGTGGAGGAATAAGACAGTGGGATCACCTTCAGGGCCATGTCATTATTACGCCGTTTACATATAATGGTCAGAGCGCAGAATCAATCTCTTTGCACTCCGGCAAAGATGCCTCAAGGCCCTGGTTGAAGATCATGCATGGCAGGATATCCATATGCGCCCTCCGCATTGGTCACAGCCCGTGTGATGGCCTCGCTAACAACTTCCGCGGCCAGCGTCCCGACCAGGTCCTGATCTGCTTCAATATCGCCGATGGATACGGCGTAGATACTGTCACCATCGGCGGATGTGTGTACAGGGTTGATGGAACGGGCATATCCGTCGTGAGCCATCCCGGCAATTTTGCAAAGCTGTGCCTTATCGAAGAGGGCATTCGTAAAAACGACACAAATAGTCGTGTTGCCTGTGAACTTGTTCTCGACGACCTCATAACTGCCGCGCATATATGCCAGGGTGGAGCGCAGGCCGGTCTTGTCCTCGTTCAGCATACCGGCAATCTGTGTTCCTGTCCGCCAGTCATAAATATCTCCAAGGGCATTCACAACCACGATTGCGCCGATTTTCAGTTCGCCGATCTGGATCGCGTAGCTGCCAATGCCGGACTTCATGCAGAAGTCCATTCCGGCATATTTGCCCACTGTCGCGCCGCAGCCGGCACCGTAATTTCCATCCTGATAGTTGGGAGCCTCCATGGCTGACCGGGCAGCTTCATAGCCCATAGACGCATCGGGGCGAACAGAAGAATCTCCTACGGACAGATCGTAAATATCGGATTGAGCTACCAAAGGCACCAGAGCATAGCCTGTATCATAGCCGATCCCGTGTTCCTCCAGATACTGCATGACACCGTTCGCCGCACCTAAACCGTAGGCACTGCCGCCCGCCAGCACAATCGCGTGAATTTGCTGGGCAGCCATCAGAGGATTGAGCAGCTGACTCTCCCGGCTGGCTGGTCCGCCGCCCCGTATATCCAGTCCGGCGCGCATCCCTTCCGGCGCGATAAACACCGTACAGCCGGTGGCGGCTTCGGTATTCTCGGTCTGTCCGATGCAGACAGGACCGACTTCGGTTACAGGTATTTCACGCATATGATACTCCTCCTCCGCCAGGGATATAACCGGCATCAAAAGTGCCGTTAACAGGATACAGATGAGATTTCACATCATTCCTTTTTCTTTGCCTTTTTTCCGCATGACCGCTTTCCTCCCAGAATCCAGTTCGTCAATAGTCCAGCATCTTCCTGACACGGCTCACGCATGAATCTTCCGGATAACTTTCTCGAGATAGTCATCGTCGTA